>DATFRO010000045.1:0-10238 GCA_035263105.1 Steroidobacteraceae bacterium
TGGTGGCCATCGAAGGCGAGATGGACGTGCTGCAGATCGAGAAGCGGATCCGCGGCCGCGTCAAGGCGCAGATGGAGAAGAGCCAGCGCGAGTACTACCTCAACGAGCAGATGAAGGCGATTCAGAAAGAGCTCGGCGAGATGGAGGACGGCACCAACGAGATCGCCGAGATCGAGCAGAAGATCGCCAAGGCCGGAATGAGCAAGGAGGCGCGCGAGAAGGCCACCACCGAGCTCAACAAGCTGAAGCTCATGTCACCGATGTCGGCGGAAGCCACGGTGGTGCGCAACTACGTCGACTGGCTGGTGAAGGTGCCGTGGAAGCGGCGCACGAAAGTCCACAAGGACATCGCCCGCGCCGAGAAGGTGCTGGATGAAGATCACTATGGGCTGGAGAAGGTCAAGGAACGCATCGTCGAGTACCTGGCGGTCCAGCAGCGCGTCAACACACTGAAGGGCCCGATCCTCTGCCTCGTGGGTCCCCCGGGCGTCGGCAAGACTTCGCTCGGCCAGAGCATTGCGCGCGCGACCAATCGCAAGTTCGTGCGCATGTCATTGGGCGGCGTGCGTGACGAGGCCGAGATCCGCGGTCACCGACGCACCTACATTGGCTCGATGCCGGGCAAGATCGTCCAGAACATGGCGAAGGCCGCGGTTCACAACCCGCTCTTCCTGCTGGATGAAGTCGACAAGATGGCGATGGACTTCCGCGGCGATCCGTCGTCGGCGCTGCTCGAAGTGCTCGATCCCGAGCAGAATTCATCGTTCAACGACCATTATCTCGAGGTCGATTTCGACCTGTCGCAGGTGATGTTCGTGTGCACGGCGAACAGCTTGAACATTCCGCCGCCGCTCCTCGATCGCATGGAAGTGATCCGCATCCCCGGCTACACCGAGGATGAGAAGCTCAACATCGCGCGCAAATACCTGCTGCCGAAGCAGGTCAAGAACAACGGGCTGAAACCCACGGAGCTCAAGGTCTCCGATGGCTCGATCCTCGACATGATCCGCTACTACACGCGCGAAGCGGGCGTACGCAATCTCGAGCGCGAGATCTCGAAGATCTGCCGCAAGGCGGTGAAGCAGCTCCTGCTCAAGCCCTCCGACAAGGCGATCAACGTCACGCCACGCAGCCTCGACAAGTACCTCGGCGTGCGTCGCTTCCGCTACGGCAAGGCGGAGGAGGCCGATCACATCGGCCAGGTCACGGGCCTCGCATGGACCGAAGTGGGCGGTGAGTTGCTCACGATCGAAGCCGCGGTCGTCGCCGGCAAGGGCAAGCTGATTCACACGGGCCAGCTCGGCGAAGTCATGCAGGAGTCGATCCAGGCCGCGATGACGGTGGTGCGCAGCCGCGCGCAGGTGCTGGGACTCGACCAGGACTTCTACCAGAAGAACGACGTGCACATTCACGTGCCGGAAGGCGCGACGCCGAAGGACGGCCCGAGCGCGGGCATCGGCATGTGTACGGCGCTGGTGTCCGCACTGACGCGCATCCCGGTGCGCTCGGACGTGGCCATGACGGGCGAGATCACTCTGCGTGGCGAAGTGCTACCGATCGGCGGCCTGAAAGAGAAACTGCTCGCGGCGCATCGCGGCGGCATCACGACCGTGCTGATCCCGGACGAAAACACCAAGGACCTGGCGGAGATTCCCGCGAACATCAAGGAGAAGCTGCAGATCAAGCCGGTGAAATGGATCGACGAGGTGCTGCAGGTCGCGATGCGCAACATGCCGCAGCCCGTCACCGCTGGCGAGACCGAGCCCGCGGAGGCCGAAAAGCCACGTCTGGTGGCGTCCACGGACAAGCGCGCGCGCCGCTCCGCCAAGCGGGCCCACTGACCTCAAGCCAACTGCTTCGGGGGCGATCTGCTGATCGCCCCCGAGGACTCGGGCGCACGTCCCCGTCCGAGCACGCGAAACCGCCGATTCGTTGAACGCCCCGGCGTCAGCCCGTACACTACGCGCCCTCCCAGATCCGGGTGCTTAGCTCAGCTGGGAGAGCGTCGCCCTTACAAGGCGAAGGTCGGGGGTTCGATCCCCTCAGCACCCACCAAATCGGAGCGGTAGTTCAGTTGGTTAGAATACCGGCCTGTCACGCCGGGGGTCGCGGGTTCGAGTCCCGTCCGCTCCGCCAACTCTCCTGAGTCATCCGCCTGCCTCCACCGAAGGGTGTCGAACCGTGCCGGTGCTTTGGCCCTCTGGTAGGATTCGCGCCCTTGTTTTCCCGTAGACCGGTCAAGAGCTAACCATGCTGCAGAAGATCCACGACAAGATCACCGGCTGGATCGCCGCCATCGTGATCGCCCCCATCTTCCTGGCGTTCATCTTCTGGGGCATCAACGTCGGCTTCGGCAGCGTCAGTTACGCGGCGAAGGTCAGCACCGGCGACTGGCCGTGGTGGAAGCCCTCGCCCAAGGTCTCCTCCGAGGAAGTGCGGCGCGCCTACCAGAACCAGATGGCGCAATACCAGCAACAGTTGCGCAAGGACGTGCCGCCCGAGATGCGCGCCATGGTCCAGGAGAACGTGCTCGAGGCCTTCATCCGCAACGAGATCCTCACCCAGCACTCGACCAACCTCGGGTACCGGGTGAGCGATGCCCAGGTGATGAAGGCCTACGAGGAGGTTCCGCAGTTCCAGGTCGACGGCAAGTTCTCCGCTGAAGCGGCCAAACGCCTGTTGGAAACCCAGGGGTTTTCGCCTGCCCAATTCGAAGCCGAGCAGCGCCGCACGCTGCAGATCTCGCAATTGCAGAATGGCCTGGTCTTGTCTTCCTTCGTGACGCCCGCGGAGCTGGCGCGCGCCCGCGCGCTGCAGCGGGAGCAGCGCGAAGCGAGCTGGATGCTGATTCCGGCCGCATCATTCCTCGCCCAATCAGAGCCGGACGATGCCGCGATCAGCGCGTACTACGACAAGAACAAGGCGAGCTTCATGACGCCGGACACGGTGGCGCTGAAGTACCTGGAGCTCAAGGTTGACGATATCGCGGCGCAGGTGAAGGTCACGGACGACGCGCTTGCTGCCTATTACGACAGCGTCAAGGAACGATATGTCGAAGCCGAGAAGCGTCGCGGCCGACACATTCTGATCCAGGTGGCGAGCGATGCCGACGATGCGGCGGCACGCAAGAAGGCCGAGGAGGCCCTCGCCAAGGTCAACGCGGGCGGCGACTTCGCGAAGCTGGCCAAGGAATATTCGCAGGACGCCGGTTCCGCCGCGCAGGGCGGCGACCTGGGCTGGGCGGAACGCAGCTATTTCGTCGGGCCGTTCGCTGACGCGCTCTTCAGCATGAAGCCCGGCGAGGTCCGCGGTCCGGTGCGCACGCAGTTCGGCTACCACATCATCAAGCTCGACGAGGTCAAGCCAGGCAAGCAGAAGACGCTGCAGGAGGCGCGCGCTGAGGTGGAGGCCGAATACCGGCGCCAGGAAGCCGAGAAGCAGTTCGGCGAGCGCCAGGAGCAGCTGGCCGACAAGGCCTTCGAACATCTCGATGACCTCGACGCGGTCGCCAAGGAAGTCTCGCTCCCGGTGCACGAGATTGCCGAATTCACGCGCGACAACGGCGGCGCGCCCTTCGGCAAGCGCGACGAGCTGATCAGCGCCGTGTTCGAGAACAACGACGTGCTCAACGGGCAGAACAGCCGTCCGGTGGAGCTCGCACCAGGCGACGTCGTGGTGTTGCACGTGACCACGCGGCATGAGCCGCAACAGAAGCCGCTGGCAGAGGTGCGCGCGCAGATCGTCGACACGTTGCGCGGGCAGCTGGCCAGCACCGCCGCGCATAAGACCGCGACGGAGCTGGCGGAGAAACTTCGCTCGGGAGGCACGACATGGAGTCAGGCGGCGGCGGAGCACAAGTTCGAAGTCGACGGGCCGAAATATGTCGGTCGCACGGAATCCGCCATGCCGACGGAACTGCGCACTGCGCTGTTCGCCGCGCCGCGGCCGGAGTCGGGAGCTCGCTACCAGGCGGTGCCGATGGGCAACGGCGATGCGGCGCTCCTGGCCTTCTCGGGGACACGCCAGGACACGAGCCCGGAGCCGGCCGAGGACCAGCAGAACCGCGAGCGCGAGCTCAACATCCGCATCGGCACCGGCGAGGTGATGAGCTACACCCGCGCGCTGCGTGCCAGCGCGAACGTCACCAAGAACAGCAAGGTCTTCGAGTAGCGGTGGTCATGCCATCGCCGTCCTGCACGCCGACAGCACGCGTCGCGGTGATCCATGAGTGAGCGCACGGCGTGGCTGCGCCTGCCGTTGCAGTGGCAGATCCTGATCGCGATCGCGGTCGGCGCGCTCGTCGGCTACCTCGTCGGCCCCGATGCTGCGATCTTCAGCGTGCCGGTGGTGTCGGTCTTCGATTTCCTCGGCACGCTGTTCGTCAATGCACTGAAGATGCTGGTGGTACCGCTGATCGTCTCCTCGGTGATCAGCGGAGTCGCCGGCATCGGCTCGGCGCGTGACCTCGGGCGGCTCGGCGGCAAGACGCTGCTGTTCTACATCGTCACCACGCTCATCGCGGTGCTGGTGGCGCTCACCGTGCTCAACATCGTGCGCCCGGGAATCATCAACGGGATGCCCGCTCGCGAACTGCTCGCGTTGGAAACCAGCGCGAATCAGGTCGCCGGCGCGGTCGAACACGGCGGCGGCAAGCTCGTCGATACCTTCCTCGGGATCGTTCCACCGAACGTGATCGAGGCGGCTATCGGCAACAAGCTGCTGGGCCTCGTGTTCTTCAGCATCCTGTTCGGTTTCTTTCTCACGCGCATACCGGCGGAGCAGGCGAAGCCCGTGCGCGGCTTCTGGGACGGCATGTTCCAGGTGATGATGCGCATGACCGAGTTCGTCATGCGTTTCGCGCCGCTCGGTGTGTTCGGTCTCGCTGCGCGCACGGTGGCCAAGACCGGTTTTGGCGCCGCGGGGCCGTTACTGCTCTTCAGTGCCACGGTGCTCGCGGGATTGCTGATTTACTTCGTGGCACTGCTGCCATTGCTGGTGCGCCTGACAGGCCGCACGAATCCCTGGCCCATGTTCCCGGCGATGGCGCCTGCGTTGCTGACGGCGTTTTCCACGGCGTCATCCTCGGCGACGCTCGCGATGAGCATCGATTGCGTGGAACGGCGTGTCGGGGTGTCCAACCGCGTCACCGGCTTCGTGATGCCGTTGGGCGCATCACTCAATCACGCCGGCAGCGCGCTCTATGAATGTGCGGCGGCGATGTTCATCGCGCAGGCGTACGGCCTGCACCTGAGCTTCGGCCACCAGTTCACGATCGTGGTGCTCGCGCTCATCACCTCGATGGGCATCGCCGGTATTCCGGCCGCATCTCTGGTGGCGATCACGGTGATCCTGACGGCGGTGGGGCTCCCCGCCGAGGCGGTCGGCGTCTTGCTCGTGTTCGACCGCATTCTCGACATGTGTCGGACCGCGGTGAACGTGTTCGCCGACGCGTGCTGCGCGCTGATCGTCGCGCGCCTGGAAGGCGAGTCCGGCATCCCGAAACGCGCGTCGGAATGGACTTCGACGTAGCAGTCAAATCCGAACGGGCTCGCGAACGACTGCCCCATCGGGTTCAAGACGCCGCGAGCCAGCGCAGCGCCATTACTCGCCGGCCGTTTCCTCGCCGAAGCTCATGCCGACCGTGCTGTAACCGGCGTCGACGTACAGGATCTCGCCGGTGATGCCGGCCGCGAGATCCGAGCACAGGAACGCCGCGGCATTCCCCACGTCCTCGAGCGTCACATTGCGCCGGAGCGGCGCGGTGTGCGCGACGTGGGCCAGCATCTTGCGAAAGCCGGCGATGCCGGCGGCCGAGAGTGTCTTGATGGGACCCGCGGAGATGCCGTTCACGCGGATTCCGGACGGTCCAAGGTCGGCGGCCAGGAAGCGCACGTTCGCCTCGAGGCTTGCCTTTGCCAGACCCATCACGTTGTACGCCGGTATCGAACGCACCGCGCCGAGATAGCTCAAGGTGAGCAGGGCGCCGTTGCGACCGGCCATCAGCGCCCGTCCTTCGCGAGCCAGCGCCGTGAGGCTATAGCTCGAGATCTCGTGCGCCACGCGGAAAGAATCGCGCGAAGTGCTGTCGACGAAGCCGCCTGCCAGCGCCTCGCGGGGCGCGAAGGCGACCGAGTGCACGATGATGTCGACGCCGTCCCAGTGCTTCCTGAGATCGCCGAACGCGCGGGTGATTTCCTCGTCCGTCTCGACGTTCATCGGCATCGTGATCTTCGAGCCGAGCTCGCCCGCGAGGTCGACGACGCGATCCTTGAGTCGTTCCAGGTACGTGAAGGCGAGGTCGGCGCCTTCGCGGCGCATGGCCTGTGCGATGCCGTGTGCGATGGAGCGTTCGGTCGCGAGCCCGACGATGAGCGCGCGCTTGCCGGCGAGGAATCCCATGAGCGGGCTCCTGACAGTGAGGATGCGGAATTGTAGCCGCGATTGGTCCGGCTCGTACGTCCGTTACGAGCGAAGAACCGGCGGCTCAGCGATTCAGATCTTGGCGCGCGCCGTCGGGTACATCACGAGCCGCTGGCCGGGCATCAGCGAATCGTTCTTGCTGAGGCCGTTCCAGTTGAGGAGCTGTGAGACCGAGACGCTGAAGCGGCGTGCGATGTCGTAGAGCGTGTCGCCGCGGCGCACGGTGTAGGTCATCGCATCGCCCATTGCCGTCGCAACCTGGTCCGTGTAGCGCGTGGCGGCAACGCTGGCACCGTGCAGGCGCAGTTTCTTGCCGGCCGACAGCACGTCGTCCGGGGCCATGCCGTTCAAGCTCGCGAGCGTATTGACGTTGATGCCGGTGCTGCGCGAGATGCTCCACAGCGACTCACCGCGACGCACGATGTGGAAGTTGCCGCGCATCGGCGGCGCGCGCCCATCGACACGTGCCGCGGCCAGCGCCAACTTCGGGTGCAGCTCGCCCGCGTTCGCCGGTACCAGCAGATCCTGTCCTTTCTTGAGCTTCGTGCCGCCAAGGTCGTTGATCTCTTTCACGACCGAGGGCGTGGTCCCGCAACGCTTGGCAAACGTGGTCAGGTTCTCGCCGGCCTGCACTTCGTAGCTCGTGTAAGGCACGCGCTCCTCGCGTGATAGCAGGTCGAGCGCGCCGCGGAACTGCTCACTGGTATCGACGGGCAGGAGCAGGAAGTAGGGGCCCGCCGGATCGGTCGCCCAGCGCTGGAAGGCCGGGTTGAGGTAGGCGAGCTCCTCGTTGTCGACGCCCGCGAGTTCCGCGGCGAGTTTCAGATCGATCTGGCCGCCGGTCTCGACGCGCGCAAAGTAGGGCTCATTGGGAATCGAGGAGAATTCGAGCCCGACCGCCTCAGGCGCCGCGACGATCCGTCGCATGGCGAGGAGCTTCGGCACGTACGCACGCGTCTCCTTGGGGAGCTTGAGGTGCCAGAAATCGGTCGGCTTGTTACGGCGCAGGTTCTCAGCTACGGCCCTATGCACCGTGATCTCACCCGAGTTGTACGCGGCAATCGCGAGCAGCCAGTCGCCGTTGAACTCGGTGTGCAGGAATTGCAAGTAGTCGAGCGCCGCACGTGTCGACTCGACCAGGTCGCGACGCCCGTCGTACCACCAGTTCTGCTTCAGTCCGAAGCGCGCGCCGGTCGCGGGAATGAATTGCCACAGCCCGGCCGCTCGAGCGCGGGAATATCCGAACGGCTCGTAGGCACTTTCTACAACGGGCAGCAACGCGAGCTCGAGCGGCATCTGCCGTGCCTCGAGCTCATTGACGATGTGATAGAGGTAGCGCTCGCCGCGGACGAACGTGCGCTCCATGTAATCCGGGTGGTTGATGTACCAGGCCATCTGCACTTCGATGGCGACGTCCTGCTCATCGGGCAGAGCAAAGCCCGCGCGGATGCGGTCGAAGAGATCGGCATACTCGACGGGCTGCGATTCGGGCTCGGGCGCTGCCGCCTCAGGCTCGGGCGCCGGGGGAGGAGCGAATCTCGGATCCACCGGCGGCGGCTCGGCCGGCGGGGGAGCGGTCGCAACGACCGTCGCCTCCGGCGCAGGCTCGCGAACCGGGCTCGAGCAGGCGGCGAGGAGCAGCGCGGATACAGTCAGTGTCGCCAGAAAGACGCGACGCAAGTGTTGCTCTATCAATTCTTGGCCCTCAACTGAACCCGTCTTTCCATTGCCGGATCGTCGCGAAGACCTCGACCGGGTTGTCGAGGGAGCGACCCGCTTTGCGCTCGGCCGACTTCTGTACGGTCGGCTCGTCCCAGCGCAGGAACGGGTTCACGGCGATCTCCAACGCCATGTTCGACGGCAAGGTCGGGCGGCCCTTGGAACGCAGGTCCTTCGCCGTCTCCAGGTACTCGCGGGTCGCACCGTTCTCGGGCTCTACCGCGAGTGCAAATCGCAGGTTGTTGACCGTGTACTCATGTCCACAATAGACGCGCGTTTCTGCGGGCAGTTCGCGCAGCGTGCGCAGTGAGCGTTGCATCTGCTCCGGCGTGCCCTCAAACAGGCGTCCGCAGCCGGCACTGAAGAGCGTGTCCCCACAAAACAGCGCGCCGTGTCCGCAGTAAGCGACATGGCCGCGCGTGTGACCGGGGATGTCAAAAACTTCAAACCGCAGTTCGAGGTCGTCGAGGTGCACCTGTCGGCCACCCGCGACGCTCACCGTACATTCGGGTATCGTCTCGCCCGCCGGACCATAGACCGGGACGTTGAAGCGAGCCACGAGCTCGGGGACGCCACCGACGTGATCGGGATGATGATGGGTGACGAGGATCGCGCTGAGCTGCAAGTGCCCGCGCTCGAGTGCCGCGATCACTGGTTTCGCATCGCCCGGATCGACGGCGGCAACGCGCATACGCTGGCGTGCGCCATGGATGAGCCAGATATAGTTGTCCGAAAACGCCTTGACCGGCGTGGCCTCGAGCATGGCTCCAATCCGTCTTTGCTGTGTGATCTGGAGTGCTCGCGAATTTAACTTTAAGGGCTCAGAATTGCTATCGTTTTTTCCCTTTGCAAAGTTGATTTTGTGTGAACCAGTCCACGATGGCTGAACGTGCCGATCGCCTGCGCCGCTGGCTCACGACGCCGCTCGGCTCGCTCCTCGTCGAGCACGAGCGCCACGTGCTGAACGAGGCGCTCGATGATGTCTTCGGGATTCAGCTTGTGCAGATCGGAACATGGGGCGATCCGCAGGCGTACTTCCCCGCGGCGCGAACGCAGCGCCAGACTGTGATCTGTTCCGCACTCGCTGGACACCCGCAGGTATTCTGTAAGACCGAATCGCTCCCGATGGCGGCGGACTCGGTGGACGCAGTCTTGTTGCCGCACACGCTCGAGACCGACAACGATCCGCACGCGGTGCTGCGCGAAGTGGCGCGCGTGCTGGTCGCCGAGGGCCAGCTCCTGGTGCTCGGCTTCAGCGCGATGGGCCCGTGGGCGGTACGCAATCAACTGGCGAGCGATGGGTTCCCACCGGGGCTCGCGCGCGTGATTCCTGAGAGCCGGCTGCGCGATTGGTGCGGGCTGCTCGGCTTCGAGATCACGGCAGTGCGTCGCTACCTGCGGTGCCTGCCGCTCACGCCGCGCCGTGCGAGCGACAAATTGTCGACCAGCTGGTTGTTGCCGGCGGGCGCGTACCTGCTCAAGGCACGCAAGCGCACTTACACGCTCACGCCGATTCGCGTGAAGCGACGCGAGCGACGCTCGATGGTGGGCGGCCTCGTCGAACCGACGCCGCGCATGCACTCGTGAGCGACGTCGAGATCTGGACGGACGGTGCGTGTCGCGGCAATCCCGGCCCGGGCGGCTGGGCGGCGGTGCTGAGCTACGGCGATCACGAAAGAGTGCTCAAGGGCGCGGCGGAGCAGACCACCAACAACCGCATGGAGCTGACCGCGGCGATCCGCGGGCTCGAGGCTCTCCGCCGCAAATGCCGCGTGCGCGTGCATACTGATTCCGAGTACGTGAAGCGCGGCGTGACCGAGTGGTTGCCGGACTGGAAGCAGCGCGGCTGGAAGACCGCGGCGCGCAAACCGGTCAAGAACCAGGACCTGTGGCAGGAGCTCGATGCCCTGGCGCAGCGCCACGAGATCGAATGGCATTGGGTGCGCGGGCACGCAGGCATTGCGGGCAACGAGCGCGTGGATAGACTCGCCAACGAGGCGATCGATGAAATGGTGGGGTGGGATGCGTCAGATCGTGCTTGATACCGAAACCACGGGGCTGGAGCTCGAGCTCGGCCATCGCGTGATCGAAATTGGCTG
>DATFRO010000046.1:0-12941 GCA_035263105.1 Steroidobacteraceae bacterium
CGAGCCGATCTTGCCGGTCACGCTCGGGCCGCCGAAGTTGGCAAAGGTGGTGAGCCAGAGCAGTGCGATCACGCTCATGCAGGTCGAGATCGGTGTCGCCTTCAGTCCCGGGACGAACGCGGCGAGATAGCCGACGGCCGAGATCGCGATCGCGACGTTGCCGATCGCCAGCGACAGGAAGTAGAGCAGGAACACCTGGAAGTATCCGGGTTTGCCGTAGGCGTCCTCCGCGTACGCGGCCATGCCGCCGCTGCGCTGATTGAAGATGCCTGCTTGCGCGAACCCGTAGGCGATGGCCATCGATCCGACTGCCGTGACGATCCACGACAGCAGCGAGATCGCGCCCACCTGCGCCATGTTGGTCGGCAACATGATGATGCCGGAGCCCATCATGTTGACCGCGACGATGAACGTGAGCTGGATCAGGTTCATCTTCTTTTGTTCTGCCATTGCCTTCTCCCTCAGTTCCGTGTTGGGCTTGCTATCGGACCCTGTAGTTGTCGAACTCTTGACGTGAGCGGCTCCGCTTACCGGGCTACTTGTTCGCTCCCTTCACGCAGTAGATGTGGTAGCCGTCTTCTTTCTCCTCGGTGCCCTCGACCTCCTTCGCGAATCCCGGAAACTTGTGGCCGTAGTCCTGCAGGATGCGCAGGTAGGTGAGCCACGGACCGTCCGCCGCGCCGATGCTCTCGCCCGGCATGACGATCGGAATGCCCGGCGGATAGGGAATGACGCCGACCGCGACCACGCGATTGGCGAGCTCTTTCAGCGGCACTTTCTCCGCATCGCCCGCCATCAGTCGCTGGAACGCGCGGCGCGGGGTCATCTCGGGCTTCGGCAGCGTCGCGTACGCCTGCGCTTGCCAATGGCCTTGCTTGCTCTTGCGCAAGTGCTCCCACATCTCGTCGCCCAGATCCTTGAGTCCCTTGCCGGCGTAGCGGCTCGGCGAGGCGGCAGCGATGTTCGGCAACACTTCGCTGAGTGGCGCGTTGCGGTCGTAGTCGGCCTTGAAGTCGAGGAGCGTGTTGAGGAGCGTTCCCCACTTGCCCTTGGTGACGCCGATCGAGAACAGGAACAGCACCATGTGATCGGTCGTGCGCGACGGCACGATGCCGTGCCGGCCGAGGTAGGCCGTGACGATATCGGCGGGGATGCCCCGGCCGTCGAGCTCGCCGTCGCTCTTCATGCCCGGGCAGACGATGCCGAACTTGATCGGATCGAGCATGCACCAGCCGTCCGGCAGCCCTTCGAAGCCGTGCCAGCTCTCGCCCGGATGCAGCACCCAGCAAGCGGGGTCCGTGGTCAGCTGCAGTTCCGATGCTTCGTGGAACGGGACTTTCTTGCCGCTCGCATCGCGCACTTCCTCGGCATTCCACGGCGCGAAGAACCAATCCTTCTTCTTGAGGAACTCCTGCCGCGCCCGCGCGACGGCGAGCCGGCACGCCACGGCCTCGTCGATCGTCTCCTGCGTCAGCGTGTAGCCGCCGGGGCCGTCCATCATGGCCGCGGCGACGTCGTTCGATGCCACCAGCGCATAGAGCGGCGAGGTGCTGGCCTGCGCACAGTAAGCCTCGTTGAAGCGCCCGTGATCGATGGCGCCGCGGCCGTCGCGAATATGGATGTACGACGTTTGTGACAGGGCCGCGAGGAGCTTGTGGGTCGAGTGGGTCGCGAACACGGTTGGGCCGTCTTTCGGATGGCTCGACGGCTCGCCGCGCATGGCAAAGCGATCGTGGTACATCGGGTTGAAGCGCGCGTAGCCGTACCACGCCTCGTCGAACTGGATGCGATCGACGCTTCTCGCCAGGCGCGTCTGCACTTCCGCGGCGTTGTAGCACATGCCGTCGTAAGTGCAGTTGGTGAGCACCGAATAGACCGGCCGCTTCGCACCCGCCGCCTTCGCGAGCGGGTTGTCGGCGATGACCTTGTTGATCGCCTCGGGCTCGAGCCGCTGCGGCGGAATCGGCCCGATGATGCCGTAGCGGTTGCGCGTCGGGCTGAGGAACACAGGAATGCCACCCGTGATGGCGAGACCCTGCTCGATGGATTTGTGACAGTTGCGATCGCAGAGCGCGATCTCGTTGTCGCCCACGCAGGCCGACATGATCGTGCGGTTCGACGCGGAGGTGCCGTTCAGCACCGAGTAGGAACGGTCGGCACCGAAGATGCGGGCGATGTTGCGCTCACTCTCGCCCACCGGCCCGCTGTGACCGAGCACGGACCCCAGCGCGCCGCGCTCGATGCCCATGTCGGTGCGAAACAGGTTCTCGCCGTAGAAATCGAAGAACGCGCGCCCGACCGGTGACTTCAGGAACGCAACGCCCCCCTGGTGGCCCGGTGCGGCCCAGGAGTACTCGCGCTCGCGGTTGTAGCGGGCGAGCGCTGCCGCATACGGCGGCAGGAGGTTTTCGATATAGCGGGCGATCGCCGCCTCGACGCGTCCAGCGATGAAGGACGCGGTGTCATCGAAGATCCAGATGAACTCATCCGCCAGCGTCGCCACTTCGACACTGACCGACCCTGCGAGCTTGCGGCTGGCGAGCAGGAAGATCGGCACTTTGGCGTTGCGCGCCCGCACGGCGCGCAGCAGTTCCGTGGCCTGCTGATGGGAACTCGCATCGTCCTTGCCCTGGCTCCAGTTGAGCAGGATGCAGTGGATCCCGGAGTCCGAGACCACATTCGCGAGGCCGTCCTCGCACGACAGTGCCTCGACCACCTCGATGTTTCGTGCCTGCAGCTCGGTCGCGAGCGCCCGTACGCTGCGCGCCGCTGCGCTGACCGTCTCGGCCAGTGCGCTATCGACAATCAGGACTCGCCGGGTAAGGGGGCCGGCCCCGGTACGTTGCAACATGGCGCCTCCGTCAGAAGTGCGGATCAGGATCCCTGGCCAGCAACCGAAAAAGCTTAAGTAGCCGGTGCGTAGGGGACTACTCGGAGAGTTTCGTGGCGGATTACGTATAGACCGCAGATGGGGGGGCAGCAATTGCCCGTTTGGGCAAGACCTGCGCCGGACGGACCAAGGCGTGTTCTAGAGATCGACGATGCCGTGCCGGATCGCAAAATGAACGAGGTCAGCCCCGGTTCGTAAGCCAAGCGTCTCCATCAGGTGATACTTGTGAAACTCCACGGTGCGGATCGAGATGCCCAGCTCCGCCGCGATCTGCTTGGCCACCTTCCCTTCCGCCGCCAGGCGCAGGACTTCGCGCTGTCGCGTCGTCAGGCTGAGCACCGGGTCGGCCTCGACGCCTCCGGAATTGCCGGGCAGCAACTTCGCTGCGAGCGCCGGCGTGACGAAGCACTGACCCGCGAGCGCGGCGCGCAACGCAACAACCAGTTCTTCCGGCGCGCAGTGCTTGAGCACGAACCCGGCTGCGCCGGCTTCGAGCGCCCGGCGTGCATAGGCGGGCTCACCGTGCATGGTCAGGAAGATGAGCCGGACTTTCGGATTGCTGGCCCTGAGGAGCTTCAGCGCCTCGATTCCGTTCAAGCCCGGCATGGAGATGTCGGCCACGATCACGTCCGGGTTGAGGCGGTTCGCGCCATCGAGGAGCTGCCGTCCATCCTCGACGATGCCGACGATCTCGAAGTCGGCGGCCAGCAGGTTCTTCAGTCCTTCCGCCACGATGCGGTGATCATCGGCGAGGAGGATGCGTGGTTTCATGCAGGTGCGGCCGCGATTGGAATGGAGGTCTGGATCGTGGTCCCGAAGCCCGGGACGCTGCGAATCTCGAGCACGCCGCCGAGCAGGCGCACGCGTTCGCGCATGCTGGCGTGGCCCAGGCTTGCTGCGCGCTGGGGCTCATCCGGGTCGAACCCGATGCCGTTGTCGCGCACGGCGAGCCGCAACGCGCCGTCCGCGGTCGCGAGCGAGATGTTGACGGCACTCGCCCGCGCATGACGCGTCACGTTGCGTAACGCTTCCTGCGCCACACGAAAGGCGCACAGGGCGACATCCTCAGGGAGCCGCTCCGGCACGTGGTCGACATCGACGACCACCTTGAGGCCGGCGGCGCGCGACAGCTGATCGCACTCCGTGCGCAGCGCATCCACCAGGCCGAGGTCTTCGAGAATCGAAGGATGCAGGCGATGCGAGAGCTCGTGCAGGTCTTCGCTCAGGCGACTGAGCCCCTGGCGCATGTTGTGCACCACGCGCGGCGCTTCTTCGGCGATGTCGGCGCGCTCGAGCCGCGCAGCGTCCATCGAGAGCATCGCGACGCGGTGGCTGAAATCATCGTGCAGGTCGCGCGCCAGGCGCCGCCTCTCGTCCTCGTGCGCCGACAACAGTTGCTGGCTCAGCTCGCGCGTCGCTTTCTCCGCTCTTTCGAGGCGCGCCCGCTGCACGATCAGGACCGCGATGAAGATCATCTGCACGAGGATGAGGGCGGTACCTGCCACGATGGCGTCGCGGTGCATCACCCACGGCGACGGCGGCCGGTAATAGACGGTGCTGCCTGTCGGCAGCAGCTCTTCGGAGATCTTCCAGCGCTGCAGCTCCCGCCAGTCGAATGCTGTGCTGAACGAGGCGAGTTCCACCGGCGCCAACCGGTTTGGCGGTTCGCCACCCAGGATGCGCAGCGCGCTCTCCGCCACCGCGCGACCCACCTGGTTGAGGGACATCAAGGGCCCACCCACGATCCCGTGACCCAGCTGGTTCTCGAACACGCCAAAGATCGGCACACGCGCCACTTCGTGCAGGGAATCGAGGGCCGTGTTCTGCTCATGAGGCACGCCGGCCGCGTCCATCGACACCCGGTGGTAGAGGATTGCGGCATCGTCGGGCAGTGCCGCCACCACTTTGCGCATCTGCTCGAGCGACAGATCATTCGTGTAGCTCAATGCCACGCGGTCCTCATAGGAAGCCAGATCATGGCGCACGATGTCGGCCCAGCGCCGTTCGTGACCCGACGCTCCGAGCACGACAAGGACCTTTCGTGTCTCGGGTCGCAGGGCGAGGATCGTCGCGAGCACTGCCGGATGATCGAAGCGCACGCCGACAACGGCATCCCGCGTCCCGAGCTGCGTGTCCTCCAGCATGCGCATTTCGACACCGCCCGCGAGCAGCGGCACGGACGTGAACAGTTTCGACCGGTTGTTGAGGAAAAACTGCGCCGCTGGGCCACCGAGGGTGACGATGAGATCGGGCTTGCGATCCGAGAACTTGTCCGCGAGGTACTGGATCAGGGCATCCGTTTCGGCGTCGCTGTCCTGCTTTTGCCGCGCGGAGTCGAGTGACACCTCGTAGAAGTCCACCGGGTGTGCCGCCCGCTTTGCGAGCTGGGTGCGAAACTCGGTTCCGACGGCATCGAGCGGCGCGAAGTCCCGTCCATAGGAGTACATCACGATCACTCGCCACGGCTGCCGCGCTTGCGCCAGGGCGGAAGGAGTCGCCCCCTGCAACACAGCCACGAGCAGCAGCGCCAGGCAGTGCCGGGATCTCATGCGTCGATGGTAGTCGCGCTCCGGCACGAGTGGTATTGCCCTTTGGCAGGAGAATCGCGCTAGTCGGCGTCTTCGCGCTTCCAGGTCGCGTCCGGATCGAAGACCGCCATTTCACCAGCGATCCTGGCGGTGTCCGCCCCGAGGTCCTTCGAATACACGACGCCCTTGTGGCTCACGATGAAGGTCATCACTCCGCTGGTGCCATATTCGGCCGGATAAGCCACCAATGCGAAGCCCCCGATCATCCGGTCGTGCGCCACGTATTCGTATTTGCCGCCATCGGCATGCGATCCCTGGGCTTCGAGTGACCGATACAGATAACCGTGGAACGGCTCGGACCTGGGGTTTGCGTCCTTGAAGTACCCTTCGCTGCGCGCCTTGGCGAACTCCTCGCCCAGCGGACTCGGCTCCTCGCCCTCCGCGACCGACCAGTACAGCCCGTCCTTGTGGTCCGGGGTGCTGAGCAGGCGACGCGCGTAGTGCAGGAGCGGATCTTTCTCCGGGTTCAGCAGGTAGTACTCGCGTTGCGCATCCACATAGGCGAGGCACGACTGCACGGTCTCCAGTTCATTGCGGCCGACGCGCCGATTGATGACCTCGTCGATGCCCACGCCGCTGTCGTAGTGCCAGCGCCCGCTTTCCTGCACCAGCGGGAACGGGAACGGCCAGTCGTCCTTGCCGACCTGCAAAGTCATCAGGCCATCATCGGGATTGCTGGAAATCGAATGCAGTGACTCGTATTCACTGACGAACAGCGCCCGGGCATTCTGGTCCTGCACGGCGTCTCCGGATTCGATGAGGGGCTTCGCATCCTGACCCAGCATCTCGAGCAGCGCCTTGGTGTCGCCGGTCTTGGCCGCATCCAGCAGCGCCTGCACGGCCTCGTCGACCGACGCGAAATCCTTCTGCTTCGGCGCCGGTGGAGTGCATGCCGCGAGGATCAGCAGCACCAGGAGAACGGCGGAGCGAACTGACGGATGCATGTGCATTTCGTCGCCCTAGCGGCGACGTCCTCCACCACCGCGCGACATGCCGCCGCCACCGCGGCTCGCCGCACCCCGGCTGCTGCTGGCGCGAGTGCCCGCACCATTCCCCACGCCGCCGAAAGTGTCCGAGCCGCGCGAGCGGCTCGACGATCCGCGGTTCTGACTGCCGAAATCACGCGACTGACCGCCCATGTCGCGACTCTGTCCGGCGCGGTCACGCGACTGGCCGCCGAGATCGCGATTCTGACCGCCGAGGTCGCGATTGCCCGCCGCATCGCGGGCGCCGCTGTTGACGCGATTACCCTGCGTGTCGCGCAGATTCCCGGCGCCTTCGCGACTGATCTGCTGACGCCCCTGCTCTGCGCGCCCGCGGAACGCCTCGCGCGACTGAACGGCCTCGCGGCTGCTGGCGCCGCCGTATTTCTGCCGGCTGTTGGCGTCGCGATACTCAACGCCTTTGCGGTTCGCGGCGTTGTGCTGCCACTTGCTGTTGCCGGCCTTGTTGCCCGCCTTATTGCCGGCGCGACTGTTGTCGCCCGCACGGTTGCCAGCGCGATCGGTGTTGCCGGGGCGGTTGTTGATCTCGTTGCGGTTGAAGTTGTTTTCCCGGTTGATGTCGATATCGATGTCGCTGCTACCCCAGTTGCAATTGCCCCAGAGGGCGCCGCCGACGATCACCCCCATGCTGAAAGAGAAAAAGGCCGCACCGGCGTAATAACCCGGCGGGTAGTAGTAGTACGGCGGGTAGTAGGGGTACGGCCACGCGCCATAGACCACCGTCGGGTTGTAGGTCGGGACGTAAACCACTTCGGGATCGGCCGACTCGATGATGATGATCTGCGGATTGGCCGAGCCGGCCGGCGCGGCCTCTGTCTTGACCGTTTGCTCCTTGGAACTCTTGAGGTTGCCTTCCTTCTGCGCTTTGGCTCTCAGGCGTTGCACCGCGTCCATGACATCCTTCTGCTGCGCGAGAAAAGCGTCGCCGAGTTTCTGCGTCCAGTCGACCTTCTCATCCATCATCGTGAGGACCTGCGGAAAGGCGACGAGCGCCTTCACGCTCGGGTCCCAGTCCTCGCTCTCGACCGCCTTCGCGACGGCGTCCCCCTTGACGTCCGGATGCTGCTTCTGCCAGCGCGCCGCCTCGACGATGGCGAGCGGATAGGTCGATGCCATGAAGATCTGCGCCAGCAGTGAGTCCGGGTAGAGTGCGATCGGTGCGACGATCTGCTCCAGCTCCTCCGGCTTGAAGAGCGGCTTCTCGGGAGCCGCGGCCGTGGTGGACGCGGTGGCGGCGGCGGTGGATGCCGGCTGCTGCGCGAAGACCAGGGACGAAAGTACCGCCGTAACGAGCAGCACCGGGAGCGAACGCACGAGTCGCAGAAAGGCACGCCGCATTTGTTGAGCCTCGGCGTGAATGTAGGCTGTTGAGCTCACTCGTCCCACTGTGGACTTTACGGAACGGCCTGCATGCAATCCCTGTTGCCTGATACCTTGCGGACTCGCTAACCTCCCGCGCATTCCGCGGAACTCTTCGGGGAGATACTCGTGAAACTGGCACTCGGACGAATGGATCTCGTGGCAGCACAGCTGCTGGTGAGTCTTTGCCTGCTGAGCAGTTCAACGGCGTTCGCCGCCGGCAAGCCGCCGGAAACGACTGAAGACGGATTGAAGCTGGTCAAGGTCAAGGGTGTCGACATGGCGTACGTACGACCGGGCGCGACCCTCGCTCCGTACAAGCGTGTGATGGTCGACCCCGTCCAGGTCGCCTTCAGCAAGGAGTGGGACCCGGAGAAGGCCGGCTCACGTATGAAGCTGTCACAGGAGGAGCGCGAGAAGATCCGCACGGGTCTCGGCAACCTCTTCAACAAGACGTTCAAGGAAGAGCTGGAAAAGAAGAACGGCTACCCGGTGGTCACCGAGCCAGGACCGGATGTGCTGCGTGTGACGCCCGCCCTGGTCGAGGTCTATGCGAATGCACCAGACACCATGGAGCCCGGCCGCACGTACACCTTCACCGTGAGCGCCGGCAGCGCCACGCTCATCGGCGAACTTCGCGACTCGGAGACGGGCCAGATCCTCGCCCGCTTCGCGGACCAGCAGGAAGCACGCAGCGACGGCTTTCTGCGCTTGTCGAGCAGCGTGGAGAACTCCGCCGAGGCGCGCTCCATGGTGAGCCACTGGGCGCGTATCCTGAGGTCGCGGCTCGACAAGGTGAAGGCCGAACCGGCAGCGCAGTGAAATTCAGAGTGAAGTGAGTCTCAGGGCACCCAGCGCGAGTCGTCACTGCGCGGCCGACAGCGACAGGAACTGCTCGATCCGGGTTTCCTCGTACGCAAAGAACGGATTGAAGCGCAGGCGCAGCACGGTGCTTGCCGGAATTGCGAGCAGTCCCTGCTCCCCGAGTACTTCCACGCGGCCGAGATAAACGCTGCCTGATCCCGCAGGGCGGGTCGCACCGTAGATCGGATCATCAGGCGCGACCGGCAGCGCCAGGTGCGACAGCGAGAACATGCCGGGCGGCCACGCGAGTCCCAGTGCCACGTCCGGCTCGGTCGCGCCATGCGAAGCTCTGCGCCGCGCGACCAGCGCGGAGCTGGTATCACTCTCGTTGGTCAGGAGCGTGACGCCGAAAGGCCGCTCTTCCCCCGTCAACAACTGGTCCGCCACATCGCGCACGCCGGGACTGAGGAAGGAGTCCGCCTCCGCGCGGCGATTACGATCGTAAACCACGAGCTCGTGTCCCTCCGCGGCAAGACGACCGAGAAAGTGCTGCACGACTGCGCGCGGCGAAACCGTTGCATCCGCCACCGACTGGAACACCAGGGTGCGGGGAAATCCCGTTACCGGCCCTTTTGCCGACAGCCGCGTGAGGCGCTCGTCGATCATCTGCGTCAACTCATAGATCTCTCGTCCGGCGCGCACCGGGAAGGAGTTGTACTTGTACGGGTCGTATTCCGGGATGAGGTCGAGCCAGGCCATCTTGCCGAGGCCGGGCAGCATCGACATGCGCTCCTGCCACACGGCCAGGAACGCGAGCGGGTCGACGCCAATGGCCGGTGACAGCAGGACCAGTCCGTCGGGCGCCGGCGTCTTCTCCCCTTCGAGCCGCGCCAGCGAGTACTCGACCGAGAGCGCCGCGCCGGTCGAAAACCCCATCATGTAGAACGGTGTCTGCGAGGGGAGCCGTCGCTTGAGATCCGTCGCTGCCATTCGCACCGCGGCCGCCCAGTCCCGCCAGTCTACGGTGGTCAGTGCCGCCGCCGCCGTCCCGTGCGCGGGCAGGCGCAGCGCGACCACCCAGCAGCCTCTGTCGTGCAGCTTCTGGGCCAGTGCACGAAATACGTACGGCGAGTCCGTGAGCCCGTGAATCAGGAGCACGCCGGCGCGCGGCGCATCGCTGGCGAGTTCAAACGTGCGATTGAAGTTCTCCGGATATGACATCGGGTCGGCGCGGCTGCCGGCCGTGTAGCGATTGAGCGCGCCCTGATTCGCTGCATCCGTGTGCTGGTACACCTCGCGCTTCAGTTCCTCGAACAGCCGATCCTCGAGCTGGCGATAGGCCTCGAGGGTCGTAACTTTCTCGCTGTCTGCGCGCGTGAACTCCTCGCGCAACGCTGCCGTGTGCCAGGGCTTGAGATCGGGCTTGCCGCTCACGCCGAGTGCGATGAAACCGGCGAGTCCGGCGAGTATCGCGCCGAGCAGCGCACAGAGAACGCAGAGCAGGACTCTCTTGATCATGCGCGCGACAGTATCGCGGCCGGCGCTTGCCGACTACTGCTCAAAACCGTAGACGCGCTTCCAGTCCTTCTTCATGTCGACGACCGTCCAGGACTTGGCTCGTGCCTCGTCGAGCGCCTTGTCGAGACGCCCGATGTGCGACTGGCGGTCGTAGGCCCATTCGCGTTGCCCATCGGTGTGCCAGACGAGTCCCGCGAAGCGCGGCCCCAGTCCCGCGGCGGTCCATTCGAGCATCTGCTGATCGCCGTCGGAATTGCCGAACGCAAGGATCGGCCTGCGTCCGATGATGCCCTGGATATTGACCGGTTTGCCCGGCCCGTCATCGACAAAGTCGACCTTCGGCTGACGCATCAGCGCCGGGACTCCGTCCTTGCCGAGCTCGAACTTCGTGACAAACCGCGTGCCGATCACCTGCTCGGGCGGAATCCCGTAGACCTTCTCGGCCCACGGGCGCATGAACTCGACCGTGCCGCCCGAGACGATGTAGGTCTTGAAGCCGTTGCTGCGCAGGTACGCCAGCAACTCCAGCATCGGCTGGAACACGAGGTCCGTGTACGGCCGCTTGAAACGCGGATGCCGCGCCGTTGCGATCCAGTCGTTCACGATCCCGGTGAACTCGTCGGTGCTCATGCCGGTGTGCGTGGCCAGCAGCAACTCGACCAGCCCCTTCTCGCCGGAGCCCGCCAGCGCTTTCATGTCGCCTTCCAGCACCGCCTTGAAGGGCTGTGTCGTTTTCCATTCCGGATGCTGGGGAGCGAGGACCTTGACGCGATCGAGCGCGAATGCGAACTGAAAGTAGATCGGCTGTTCCGACCAGAGCGTGCCGTCGTTGTCGAATGTCGCGATCCGTTCCGCGACGGGCACGAAATCACCCGTACCTTGCGTCGTGACCCTCGTGACGAAGGCGGTGATGGCCTGCTTGGCGGCTCCGTCGTTCCAGGACGGAAGCGGATCGACAGGCGGTGGCGGCGCAGTTGCCGACGCCGCTGCCACTGCAAGCCTGGTCGCCAGCAGCGCTGCGAGAAAGCCGGTGATAGATACCGCCCGCTTGAACGATGCTCGCATATGCACGCCCCTGACCAGGTCCCAGAGCGGACGGTTGCACGTTCGCCCACGCCGATAAACTGTACCTTGGTGCAGCATCGACTCCGTCAGTCCACAGGATTCAGTTGCGGCAGTCTGCCGCGCAACGTGACCACGCGAGTTGCGGCAAGTGCGCGTTGCCTGGCCTGTCCCACGGCCGCGGCCAGTGTCGCCCCGCGCCAACGCGCGGCGCCTGCGCCTCCGGCATAGAGCCGGCGCTCGAGGTCACGGACGTCGCCGGCGACGATCTCACCCGCTCGCATCGTCCACGCGCTCAGCGAGGGCGTCCCGGCGCGGCGCACCCACTCCCCAAGAGACGCATAGGCCTTGCCCGCTTCATTGGAACGACACGCCTCCAGGAAGCGCGCGAAGTACGCGGGCTCCGACTCGAACCGAGCTACGCGTCGGGCGAGGAGCCAGCTACGAATCGTGCTTGCGTACTGACGCCTAAGCCACAGCACGAGCCCCGGCACTACGAGGCCGGTTCCGCCCCAAATCAGCCAGCGCTTCCAGTCGATTCGCTCGTGAGCTGCAACGGCGGCTGCCTGGGGAGGAGCGTCGGGCGCAATCACCGGTGACTGCTGCGGAGTTGACGCAACGGTCACCTCGATCTGCGGCGCGCGAGCAACTTCCTGCCGATTGGCAACGGCATTGAACCAGCGGATCTCGATTGCCGGCAGCACATAGCTGCCCGCCTTGTCGAAGCGATAGGTCGCCGCATCGATGCGCCGGCCGCCCAGGAATTCACCCTTGTCGCCGGTGACATCCGAGAGCAGCGGATCCTTGCGGTACACGCGGACCCCGTCGGGTGCCGTGAATTCGGGCGGCGGAATCATCATGGCCTGCGTGCGATCGGCGTAGATCTCGAGCTTGCGCGTGATCGCATCGCCGACCTGCAATCCTGCAGCGTTCCCTTCCACGGTCTGCCTCACGGTCACACGGGCCACGGGGACGGCACCGCCCTGGGTTCTGGCGCCAGCGGGAAGAGTCGCGCTGAATGATTTGGGTGGCAGCGTGACAGAACCCGGCGCCGACTGGCCGGGAACCGCGGCGTAGCGGAACGTGATCTTCGCCGGCGGCAGAGTGAAGGTTCCTTCCTGCTGAGGAACGATGATGTAGGTCCGCTTGATACCCGCGTACGTGACGCCTTCGATCGTCTCGTTGAGGTTCTCGGCGCTGTCCTCGAGCGTGACGACGGCGCCCGGGATATCCAGGGTTGGAAATGCCAGTGACGACATGAAGAAGTTGGGTACGAACACCAGCACTTCGAGCCGTACCGATTCGCCCACGAGAATCGGTCCATGGTGATCGACCTGCACGCGCACCACCGGGCTCGCGGCGAAGGCGAGACTGGCGCTGAAGAGCAGCACGAGCAGCGCGGCGCGCGCGTATCTCATTGGCGCTGCGCCTCGGCTTCGAGCTCGAACTTGCGCCGCAGAAGTTGCGCTGGCGTTGTCTGGATGTTACGCATCCACATGTCCGCGGTCTGCGCCGCGCTCACCTGCATCTGGCCGCGTTTGCCCTTCTTGCCCTTGTCGTCGAACTGGATTTCGTCGGGCTTGAGATTGGGGGCCTCCTCCTGCTGCTCGTCCTTGCTTGGTGGTGGAATCAAGGCCTGCACGAGCGCGAGATTGCCTTTTGCCTGCGGCCAATCGGGCCGACGCTGCAGCGCCTCCTCATAGCTCTTGACCGCCT
>DATFRO010000047.1:0-50393 GCA_035263105.1 Steroidobacteraceae bacterium
GCGTCGTCGCGATATTTCTCGCGCCACACCTGCGCCCAGCCGAGGAAGAAGCGCTGGTCGCCGGTGAGACCGTCGATGACTTTGTCCTTCTGGCCGCGCAGTGAGATCTGGTACGCCTCGTAGGCGATGTTGAGACCGCCCAGGTCGCCGATGTTCTCGCCGATCGTGTTCTCACCCTTGACGTTGAGACCCGGCAGCGCCTCGAAGCCCGAATACTGCGCAATCAGCTTCCTGGAGCGCTGCGTGAACGCGGCGTCGTCCTGCTCGCTCCACCAGTCGGTGAGCGAACCATCCGGGCCGAACTTGCGTCCCTGGTCGTCGAAGCCGTGCCCGATCTCGTGACCGATGCCGGCGCCGATGGCGCCGTAATTCACCGCGGCATCGGCGTTCGGATCGAAGAACGGCGGTTGCAGGATCGCCGCAGGGAACACGATCTCGTTGTTGAGCGGGTTGTAGTACGCATTCACGTCCTGCGGCAGCATGCCCCATTCCATGCGATCGACGGGCTTGTCGAGCCGATCCACCTGGTAGTTCCAGGCCCAGAGCTGCGCGCGCTGCACGTTGCCGATCAGGTCGCCGCGCTTCACCTCGAGCGCCGAGTAGTCCTTCCACTTGTCGGGATAGCCGATCTTGGTGATGAAGGTCGCGAGCTTGTCCTGCGCGCGCTTCTTGGTGTCCGGCGTCATCCAGTCGAGCGCCTCGATGCGCACTTTGAGCGCCGCCAGCAGGTTGTTCACCAGCGCCTGCATCTTCGCCTTCGACTCGGGCGTGAAATATTTCTGCACGTAGACTTGCGCGACCTGCTCGCCGAGCGAGTCGTTCACCTGGTCGACGCCGCGCTTCCAGCGCTCGCGCTTCTTCGGCTGTCCACGCAGCGTCTGGCCGTAGAACGCGAATACCGCGTCATCGAAGCGCACCGGCATGTAGCGCGCGTGGTCCGTCAGATAGTGAACGGTGAGATACGCCTTGAGCGTCTCGAGGTCCGTAGTGCCGACCAGCTTGGCAATGTCCTTGATCGCATCGATCTCGCTCAGCACGAAGTTCTCGCGCTGTCCGAGCCGTCCCGGCTCGAGAAAGGCCTGCCACTCGAAGCCCGGCACCTGTTCCAGCAGTTCCTGCTTGGTGCGCGGGTTGTAGTTCAGCTCCACTTCGCGCTGCTTCTCGATCGGCCACTGGGCCTGCGCGACTGCTGTCTCGAACACCATGACCGCCTGCGCGTGTTGCTTCGCATCGGCGTCGTTCACCAGCGTCAGCATCTGCTCGAGATACTCCACGTACTTGGCGCGAAATTCCTTCAGGCGCGGATCGTCCTTGATGTAGTAGTCGCGATCGGGCATGCCGAGACCGCTCTGATTGATGTAGACGCCGTACTTCGTGGGGTTCTTGAGATCCGGTATGAATTGCAGCGCGAAGGTCGAATCGAACCCCTGCGAGCCGAAGAGCGCGGCGATGTCCTTGAGGCTGCGCGCGTTGTGGATGCGGTCGAGATCCGGCTGCACCGGCTTCAGGCCCGCAGCTTCGATCGCGTCCGTGTCCATGAAGGTGGCGTAGTAGTCGCCGATCTTCTGTTCCGGCGACCCCGGCGCGGCCTTGGTGGCCGCAGCGGCCTCGATGATCTCGCGCACGCGCTTGCGCGTGACTTCATCGAGGATCACGAAACTGCCGTAGCTGGTGCGATCCTCGGGAATGGTGAACGTGTCGTACCACTGCCCATTGGCGAAGCTGAAGAAATCATCGCCCGGCTTGACGCTCAGCTTGCGGGCCGACAGGTCGATGCCGAAATCGCCAATGGAGGCGGCAGAACGGGTCCCGGTGGCCGCCGTGTCCGACGGATCCGCGGCAAGCGCGACCGAGGCCAGGACGAACGAAGTGATCGCGCCGCCGGTCAGACTGAGCGCGAGCGACAGGAATTTGCGGGTCATGAACGGATCCCCTGTAAAAAGTGGCGCACATCCTACTGCAATCCGGCGCGGGCCAGCGCATCGCAAGTTCCGTCACCGCCCGGCAGCGGCTCGCATCGATTCCAGTGTTGTTTGGCCCGCGAATCAAGCACCATTGGCTCCGGAGCGCGCATGTCTCAAGTAAGCGACTGGGCATTTCCGGAGCAGCTTCGGCCCCAGGCCGAGGAACTGCCATTCGATCTCGCGGCCGCGTTGCGCTCGGTCGTGCTGTTGCGCGCAGAGATCCCTGAAGACGCCTTCACCGCCTCGATCCTCGGCACCGAGCGCGTGGGCAATGCGGTGCTGATCCGCCAGGACGGACTGTTGCTGACGATCGGCTACCTGGTCACCGAGGCGGAAAATATCTGGATCACGAGCGGCGACGGCACGGTCGTGCCCGGACATGCGCTCGCCTATGACGCCGCAACCGGCTTCGGGCTGGTGTTACCCCTCGGCCGCATCGAAGCCACACCGCTCCGGCGCGGTTCCGTGGCAACGGTCAAGGCGGGCTCGCGGGTGTTCGCCGTCAGCCACGGCGGCATCGCTCACGCGCTCGAAGCCCAGGTGATCGCCAAGCGTGAGTTCGCGGGTTACTGGGAGTACGTGCTCGACGAGGCACTGTTCACGGTGCCTGCTCACCCGCACTGGTCGGGCGCCGCGCTGCTCGATGACAACGGGAGACTGATCGGCATCGGCTCACTCCTCGTCCAGGAGCAGGGATCGGCGGAGGACAAGATCGACGCCAACATGTTCGTTCCCGTCGACCTGCTCGAGCCGGTGCTCGAAGAAATGTCGGCGACCGGCAGGCCGGCGCGTGCGCCGCGCCCGTGGCTCGGCATGTACACGATGGAAATGCAGGGGCATCTCGTCGTCAGCGGGCTCGCCGAACAGGGTCCGGCGGCGCAGGCAGGCGTCAAGCTCGGTGATCTCGTGCTGCAGGTCGCCGGCCAGCCCGTGTCGGGGCTCGCGGAACTGTTCCGCACCATCTGGCAACTGGGACCCGTAGGCACGGATGTGCCGTTGACGCTGGCGCGTGGCGATGCTCAGCCGCAGGTCAGGATCCGCTCGGCGGACAGGAACGACTTCCTCAGGAAGCCGCTACGCCACTAGGCGCCACGAGCAGCGGCTCCGGGCGCAGGCTCCACCCCGTGTGGGCCTCGCCTTCCATCCTCGCCAGCGTGCGCAGCTCGCGCGGGCCGAGACCGTGGTAGCGGCGCAAGCGCCGAATGAGGGTGCTGCGATCATCGAAGCCCACGCGCTCCGCGATCTCCGCCACCGCCAGGTCGCTCGTCTGCAGCAAGCGGACTGCAGCTTCCGTCCGACGCCGCTGCAAATATTCGTGCGGGCTCAGGCCGTGCACGGACTTGAACTCGCGCAGCATGTGGAACATCGACCAGCGTGCGGCGGTCGCGAGCTCCGGGAGCGTCAGCGGCTGCTCATAGGCGGAGTGGATCAGGTCGGTCACGCGTGCCACGCGCTGGAACATCTCGCGACGCGTGCGTTCGCGGGCGCGCGTGAGCGTGGTGACCTGCCGGCTGGTGTCGACTTCGTTGCGCAGCATGCGCTCGAGGAGCAGCACGACGTGCTCCTCGTACCACGGCGCCTCATCGATCCCGTGCTCGAGGTGATGCGCGATGAAGCGCATCACCGAGGCGATGCCGCGATGCCGGGTGCGAATGTGCTCGAAGAACAGCGGCCGCTCCCCCTCGCCTTCCGCGCCCCGTCCGAGGATGGCATCGGCGTTGCGCCCGATGGTCTCGAAAGCGTGCGTGAGAAGCTCCGGGCTGAAGTAGATGGCGAGGGCGCGCCCAGCGGCCGCGCGCCGGAATCCGCCGTTCAAGGTGTGCCCGGAGTTGAGCACCAGGAAGACGTCATCATCGAGCGCGATGGAACGCTGGTCGACGCTGAGCGAATAGCGTCCGTGCCAGGCCGCGTGAATCGACGGTACGCGCGCATCGACTTCGTAGCGGCTGCGTCCGGCGACGATCCAGTGAACCTCGGTCTCGCGCGTCGCAGACCTGGGCGGAACGCTGCCGTTCAGCGCCCCGGCGAAATGGAATCGGCGGATGGTCAGGCTCACGTTGTCTCCCGGCGTTGCGCCGATCGCACACGCAGGTAACGCTAAGCGCGAATTTGTGCATAGAAAATGAAAATGCGTTGAAGCGGCGCCGGCGCGCCGTGGGTCGCCGACCGGCACTGTGAATCGACCGGAAAGCGCGCCGAATGGAGGGCGCAAATTGCCCGTCTGCGGCTAGGCGCGCTCGGCTTCGGGAGGCTGTTTGCCGAGGCGCAACGCCCGCACCACGTGCGACAGGTAGCGCTTGCTGATGGGAATTTCACGTCCGCCGGGCAGGACTGCAAACGCGCGCCCCGAATCCTGCCGGCGGATCGCCGCCACCAGGTCGTGACGCACGATCTCGGAGCGGTGGATGCGCACGAACAGCCGCGGATCGAGTTGTTGCTCGAGCTCACCGAGCTTGGCACGCAACAGGCGCACGCGCGAGCCGACGTGCAGCCGCACGTAGTCGCCATCGGCCTCGATGCGCTCCACCTGGCTGACCGGGATGCGCACGCGTACCTCGCCTTCCCGGACCCAGAGCTCGCTTTCGTAGCGCTTCTCGACCTGAGCCTTCCGTCCCTGGCGCAACGCGTTCACCAGCGTCCTCAGCTCCGCCACGTGCGCACGCGCCTCGCGCAGCTCGATGCGCACGCGCGCGCGCTCGAGCGCCGCCTGCAGGCGTTCCTGTTCCACCGGCTTGAGCAGGTAGTCGACTCCGCCCGCAGCGAACGCCTGGACCGCGAAATGATCGAACGCCGTGACGAACACGATCTGCGGCAGCTCGCCTTCGCCCAGCGCTTCGATGACCTCGAAGCCATTGAGCTCGGGCATTTCGATGTCGAGCAGCACCACGTCGGGCGTGCTCGAGCGGATCAGCTCGAGCCCGCGCCGCCCGTCGCGCGCCTTGCCGACGAGCTCCACGTCCGCGAGATTGCGCAGGCACCACTCGAGGCGCTGCAAGGCCAGCGGTTCGTCGTCAACGGCAATGACACGCATGCTCATGCAGCCAACTCCAGGGGCAGGCTGAGTTCCACGGTAAAGCTGCCGCTGCCTTCGATGACCGCGAGCGTGCCGTTCTCGCCGTAAAAGCTCGTGAGCCGCCGGCCGACGTTGGCCAGACCCACACGAGATCCGGACACGGCGCGCAGCACGGGCTTCGGCGGCGCATCGTTCGCGACCGTGATCAGCAAGGTGCCCGCGCGCTGCGTTGCGCGCACTTCGATGCCGACCGCCTGCGACATGCGTGCGACGCCATGCTTGACGGCGTTCTCGATCAGCGGCTGCAGGATCAGATGCGGCACCAGCGCCCGGTCCAGGCCATCAGCGATCGAGGTCGTGAAACGCAATCGGTCGCCGAACCGCGTGAGCTCGATGTCGAGGTACTCCGACTGCACGCGGATTTCCTCGGCGAGACTCACCTTCGCGCTGGCTTCACGACTGAGCGCGTTGCGGAAGAAGCGCGCCAGCTTGGCGATGACCTGGTCCGCCGCGTCCGCCTGGCCCGTCACCACCAGTGCCGACACGGCATTCAGCGTGTTGAAGAGGAAGTGCGGGTTGATCTGGTAGCGCAGCATCTGTAATTCGGCCTGGTGGGCGAGCGCCCGCGCTTCCAGCAGGCTCCGTTCGCGCTCGCGCAGGCGTGCGGCGTAGAGAATCGAGGCGCAGAGCCCGGCCCACAGCAGGAACAACACCAGGTTGTACAGCGACTGCATGACGATGCTGGTGAGCGCGCTGTACGGCAGGTCGTGCTTGAGCACTTCGAACCACACGAAGTGGCCGAGCGTCGCGTAGAGGATTGCGAGGGGCACACACAGCAACGCGACAGCGGCCGCCTGGTAACGGAGACTCCAGCCGAGCGTGCGGCGCAGGATCCAGCCGACCGGCAGGCACAGCACGAAGCCCAGCGCGCTGAAGCACGCGCGCCACAGGATCGAGGCGAGCTCGGTGTATTGCTCGACCAGCGTGCTCTGGAGCGTGTGCATCGCGAACATCGCGGTCCAGAAGAGCGCGCTGAAGAGCGTGACGTGCCGGGAACTGCGCACGCTCACGCTGGGCGGGGCTGCGCTGATCGCCGGCGGGTCACTCGTTGGCGGTGATATCCCCGTGTCGCGCGCGCGAGACGCATCAGCGTCCGGCTGGCCCAGGAGTGCGACTGACTCACTCGTCCGCATCATTCTGACGAGAGTGTAGCCGCTGACGGCCGAGTGCACCGCATTATGCGCCGGGCGTTACGGTTCTCGGTCCGGACAGCCCGCGGCTGCGACGAACGGGCCACAAAACGCGACGAACGGGCTTCTCAGAGAGACGAACGCGCGGGTGTTCGTCCCATGTTCGAACCAAGGACCGCTGCATTCGGCTCGGCGGGCCGTTGCGTTGCCCTGGCGCGGACGGATTTCGGCCGGCGGCACTTCGAGCGCGAATACCGCATCGCGCTCGCCTGCACCGACGGCGTGTCGCATATTCGCCGCAACCTTGCATTCCCGAGGTCCCCGATGAAGACCGGCACAGTGTTCTTCCTGCTCGCGCTGCTCGCGCTCCCGGTCCTGGCCGGCGGGGTCTATGACCTCGAGATCGTGCCGGTGAAGCCCGGCATCTACCTGCTGCGCCGTCCTGACCCGCTGCGTCAGCCGGTCGAGTGCAACGCGACCGTGATCGTGAATGAGCAGGACGTCGTGGTGGTCGATGGCGGCGGCGCGCCGCTGGCGGCGAGCAACGCGATCCGGCTGATCCGCTCGGTGACCGACAAGCCGGTCTCGACGCTGATCACGACCCACTGGCACGGCGATCACAACTTCGGCAACCAGGTCTACCGCGCCACGTTCCCGGCGATTCGCATCATCAGCCACGAGAACACCTACCGGAACATGACCGGCGAGGCGATGACGTACGTGAAGACCTACCCGAAGCAGATCGCGGATTACCAGCACGAGCTCGAAGCGCAGGCGGCAAAGAAACCACTCTCCGCGGGCGCCGCGACACTGCTCGAAGATCTCAAGGTCGTGCACGCACAGCTCGAGAGCATCCAGGTCACGCCCGCCGATCTCACGTTCGAGGATCGGCTGATCCTGCATCGGGCGACGCGCGACATCGAAGTGCGCTACTTCGGCAAGGCGAACACCGACGGCGATGCCGCGGTGTGGCTGCCGCAGGACAAGGTGCTGGTGAGCGGCGACATCGTCGTCAACCCGATTCCGTACGGCATCGGCAGTTTCCCGCGCGAGTGGATCGCCGCCCTGCAGGCGGTCGGCGCCTTACCGTTCGACACGCTGATCCCGGGCCACGGCGAAGTGCTGCACGATCGTGCCTATCTCGATCAGCTCATCGGCACGCTGACCGCGATCCGCACGCAGGTCGCAGGCTCGGTCGCGAAAGGACTCGACCTCGAGGCCACGCGCAAGGCGCTCGATACCAGCAGCTTCGCCTCCGCGTATACGCTCGACGACCCGCTGCGCAAGCAGCTCTTCGATGCCTGGTGGGTCCGTCCGATCGCGCGTTCGGCGTGGCTCGAAGCGCGCGGCGAACCGATCGTGCAATCCGGCACCGGCGCCAACAACTAGGGAAGCTGCGCACAGAGCTGCCCCGGACCTTGCTTGCTCGCCCGCCCCGCTTCCGTTGCGCAGGCAACGGAAGCTGGCCTATGGTGAGCGCGCATGGCTCTCCAGGTCGATCACTTCATCGACGGCGCCCTCGCCTCCGGGTCATCGGGTCGCGACGGTCCGGTGCACGACCCGTCGATAGGCTCGATCAGCGCGCGCGTGGCCTTTGCGTCCGAGAGCGAAGTCGACACCGCGGTTCGTGCGGCGCAACGAGCGCTGCCTGGGTGGATGGAAACGCCGCCGCTGCAGCGGGCGCGTGTCCTCTTCCGGTACAAAGCACTCCTGGAAACGCACGCGGATGAGCTGTCGCGACTCATCACGAGCGAGCACGGCAAGGTGCTGTCCGATGCGCGAGGCGAGCTCGCGCGCGGCAGCGAGGTGGTGGAATTTGCCTGTGGGATTGCGCATCTGCTGAAGGGCGAGTTCTCCGACTCGGCTGGTCTCGGGATCGACTCTTGGTCGTTGCGCCAGCCGGTCGGCGTGTGCGCCGGCATCACACCGTTCAACTTCCCGGCGATGGTGCCGCTCTGGATGTTCCCCATCTCCATTGCCTGCGGCAACGCGTTCGTGCTCAAGCCCTCGGAAAAAGCTCCGAGCGCGCCGCTCCGGCTCGCAGAGCTGCTGCTCGAGGCCGGCGCGCCACCCGGAATCCTCAACGTCGTGCAGGGTGATCGCGTGGCGGTCGATGCGCTGCTCACGCACCGCGAGGTCGCGGCCGTCAGTTTCGTCGGCTCGACGCCGGTAGCCGAGCACGTGTATCGAACCGCCTCGGCACACGGCAAGCGGGTGCAGGCGCTCGGCGGCGCGAAGAATCACCTGGTCGTGATGCCCGACGCCGACACGCAACAGGCGGCGCATGCACTCATGGGTGCGGCGTACGGGTCGGCGGGTGAACGTTGCATGGCGATCTCCGCGGCGATCGCGGTGGGCGATGCCGCCGATCGGTTGGTCGCTGAGTTGCAAACGCAGCTCGCTGCACTCGCGGTCGGCCCCGGAACCGATCCGGGTGTCCACATGGGACCGCTCGTGACACGCGAGCACTGCGAACGCGTGCGCAACTACATCGACATCGGCGTGCAGGAAGGCGCGCGTCTCATCGTCGACGGACGCAAACTCCAGGTGCCGGCGCGCGGCTTCTTCCTCGGAGCGAGCCTCTTTGATCACGTGACGGCCGGGATGCGCATCTACAAAGAGGAAATCTTCGGCCCGGTGCTGATCGTGGTGCGCGTCGCGACCTTCGAGCAGGCGCTCGAGCTGGTGAGCGCGCACGAATATGGGAACGGGGCGGCGATCTTTACCCGCGACGGCGCAACCGCGCGCCGCTTCAGCCACTTCGCGCAGGCGGGCATGATCGGCGTCAACATTCCGATCCCGGTGCCGATGGCGTACCACAGTTTCGGCGGCTGGAAGCGCTCGCTCTTCGGCCCGCTGCACGTGCACGGCCCGGACGGTGTGCGCTTCTACACGCGGCTGAAGACCGTGACCGCGCGCTGGCCGGACGGCGCGGCAGCCGCCGATTTCAACTTGCCGACGTTGCGCTAGGAATCGAGCCGCCGATGCGCATCGCGTTGCTCGTCGTCGCGCTGCTGTGGGCCGCATCGGGCGCACTCGCCGCAGGTTCGCCGCTCGACACCGTGAACGCGGTGCGCCTCCAGGGCTGTGACGCGAAGGCCGGGGTGAAATTCAAGCTGGCGCACGATCCGGCGCTCGACCAGGTGGCGCAACAGATGTTGCGCGGCGCGCGCCTCGCCGATGCCATCGAAGCGACGCACTTTCATGCGCGGCTCTCGGCTTCCATCGCCGTCACCGGCGCCGCGGACTCCTCAGCGCTCGCGCGCCTGATCGAGCAGCGTTTCTGTGCCGAAGTACTGAACCCGGATTTTCAGCGCGCCGGCAGCGCCGAGCACGGCAAGGACACGTGGATCATCCTGGCGACGCCATTCAATCTGCCCGTGACCGCGGACGCGCCCGCGATCCGTGAGCGGGCTCTGAAGCTCGTCAACCAGGCGCGCGCCGCCGCGAGGAAGTGCGGTGACGCGAGTTTTGCGCCGGCGAAGCCGCTCAGCCTCGACGGCACCCTGAGCACCGCGGCGCTCAACCACTCCTCGGACATGGCCGAGCGCGGTCGCATGACTCACCAGGGGAGCGACGGGAGCAACGTGGCCAAGCGCGTCACGCGCCTTGGTTACGCGTGGCTCACGGTCGGCGAGAACGTCGCTGCGGGCTCACCCGAAATCGAGGAAGTCGTGCGTGGCTGGATTGCCAGCCCGGCACACTGCGCCAACATCATGAACCCGCAGTTCACGCGCATGGGCATCGCCTACGCCGTCAACCCGGCCACCGAGGACGGCATCTTCTGGACCCAGGTGTTCGCGAAGCCGCGCTGAGCGAGCGCGGTGTCGTCAGGTGCCGGCGCGCGCCGCGGCGGGTGCCGGTGATTGCGCGGACCCTCTGCCCGCGTTGATACCGGCGCGGCTCGTGAGATAGACGGCGTACGTCCCGAGCCAGTGACTGCCGACGTACGGAGCACCGACCACTGCGGGCAGCCCGGCCTCACGATGCAACGCCGCCACGGTGAGGAGGACACCTCGTCGCCGGTCGCCTTCCGCCAGCGCGCTCGCGATCCCTTCCAGCATCCAGGCGCGACTCAGGTTGAGCCCATCGAGGTGCGCGAGCTTGGGATCGTTGCGGTCCGTGACCACCGCGGGCATCAGCCAGCGAGCCGGATCTGAGCCCACGAGACCGGGGAGGAAGGCGGACAGCCAGTGTGAAAATGCCTTCTGGTCGAGCACGCGGCGCATGAAGTCCGCCTCGGCAAGACAGGGCGACAGGAAATCGGTACCGGAGGGTTCGAAGGCGAGCGGACAGCGCTTGTCCGGCAGGTAGAACTGGTTCGCCTTCGTCGTGAGGAGGCTGCGCATCTCTTCGTCGCCGGCGACAGTCGCCCAGTCCCACACCAGGCCGAACGAGAGCGCGGTCTGGTTGTGCTCGCCGCTGCGGATCGGATAGGTGAGCTGCGGCAACCAGCCCTTCAATTGCGCGGCCGCGGCGTTCTCGAGCGGCGTGAGCGCGGCGAGCCAGGTGCGGCCCTGCTCATCGTTCCATTCGCGCAATTCGGCGGCGAGCCGCAGCAGCCACGCGAGACCGTAGGGACGCTCGAACGCATCGCGTCCATCACCCTGCAGGTACGCGACTTCGCCCGCGATGTTGGCCGGCGTCAGGCTCTGAGCGAGCGCGGCACGCGCGTTGGCTTCGAAGGGTGCGCCCGGATACATGCGGATCAGCCGCACCAGCAGCCAATGACCGTGCACGGCCGAGTGCCAGTCGTAGCAGCCGTAGAACGCCGGCGTGAGCTCGCGCGGCGGACGCGCGTCGGCGTCGCTGTTCATCACGTGCGCGATCTTGTTCGGGTACTCGCGGTGCAGGCAGGCGAGCGCGAGCTCGGCGAAGTGCGCGGCCACACCCACATCCAGTGGCTTCGGCGGCGGCGGTGGCTGCGTGGCGCGATTCGAAACGATGGTCACGGCGCCTACGGTGCCGGTCAGGAGCGCTGCCATGCCCAGCAGCACGAGCGCTGGCAGACGGCCGGTGCCGAGCCGATGCGCGTTCATGCCAGGGCGTCCCAGTACTGTTCGATGCGCTTGCGCAGGTCCGCGTCCGCAAGCGCACCGCGCGCGGCGCGCTGGTTGTCTTCGAGGTGATCGACCTTGGTCGTGCCCGGAATGACGCACGTGACTGCCGGATGCGAGATCACATATTTCAGGAACACCTGCGCCCAGCTCGTGGCGCCGATGTGCGCCGCCCACTCCGGCAGCGGACGCCCGGCGACGCGGCTCAGCAGGTTCTTGCCCCGGCGCCCGCCCAAGGGAAGATTGACCAGGACCGCGATGCGCTTTTCCTGGGCGAGCGGCAGGATGTCGCCGGCAGTCGCACGGTTGTCGAGCGAGTAGTCGACCTGGATGAAATCGAGCGCATGGCGACGCATGAGCTCGAGCATCTCGGGATGCGAACTCGGATTGGACGTGGTAATGCCGAAGTAACGGATCTTCTTCGCGGCCTTCCAGTCCTGAAGCATCGGCATCAACGCATCGGCACCCACCAGGCTGTGGACCTGCAGCAGGTCGACGCGTTCGGTCCGCAGCCGGCGCAGCGACTCCTCGAACGAGCTCTTCGCCTTTCCGGTATCGCCTTCAGGCGCAGTGACCTTGGTCGCCAAGAACAGTCGCTCGCGATTGCCGAGCCCGGAGATGAGCTCGCCCAGCACGGCTTCCGATTGTCCATAAGCGGGTGCGGTATCGACGACCGAGCCGCCGAGCTCCGGCATGCGGCGCAGGACTTCACGGCGCGCGGCGATCTCCTCGCCCGAGGTGACGCTGTAGTTGTTGGTGCCGAGGCCGACCACCGGGAGACGCTCGCCCGTCGAGGGAATCGGCCGCGTGATCAACGCGTCCGCGGCCTTCGCAGGTTCGGTGGTCGCGAACGAGCGCGGCAGCGCAAACGATGCGCCGGCGAGTACGCCCAGCCGCAAGAGATCGCGCCGTGAGCAGGGTCCGCTCGACGCACCGATCACGCTTCGTTGCCCCCTCTCCGCCGCTCTTGCGCGGAGTCCGCCTGTTGCACATGGACCACGGGAAACACATGGTAGTTCATACGTTGTTGCTCCGACACGCCGTCTTCGGACGTCTGTTCTTCCAGGCGCTCCGCGGGCGATTTTCCGATCGTCAACAATCCATAGCCGCTCGACCCAACGTGGCGCCGAGAGGGCAATTTTCGCCGTAGCGGGGTAAACTGCGCGGCTCTCGTCAGACCGACGTTGCGCTCCGGCAACGCCAACCAGGGAACCCGTGTGAACGCTCAGCCTGAACAGGATTTCGAACTCCGCAAGGTCACACCGATGAACCGAGACCACGTCCCGGAAAGCGGCTCTTACCAGGACCGCAGTCTCGCGGCGCGGCTCGGCCGGATCCGGGCGATACCTGCCCGGTGGTGGTTGGCGGGCGTGGTCGTGCTCATCGTGCTCGCGGTCGCTCTCAACTGGATGCGCCATGGCTCCTCCGAGCCCAAGGTCGCCCCGCTGATGCAGCAGTCGATTCCGCTGGTGACGGTCATCACGCCGCGCGTGACGCCGGTGACCTCGAATGTCACGTTCAGCGGCACGATCTTCGCGCGCTACGACGTGCCGATCGGGGCGGAAGGTGAAGCGGGACGCATCGTGGCCATCTACGTGGAGGCCGGCGATCGCGTAAAACGCGGCCAGCTGCTGGCCAAGCTCGACCAGTCGGTCCTGGCGCCGCAGCTGAAGCGGCTCGCCGCCTCGCTCGAGGAAGCACGCGCGCAGGCTGCGTTGTCGCAGGCTGAGTACGGCCGTGCGAAAGGCGTCGAAGCGGCCGGCGCGTTGTCGGCTGAAGAGATCGAGCGGCGTCGCGCCGCGTCCGTCACCGATGAGGCGCGCGTGAACGTGGCCGCCGCACAGTACGCGGAGATGCAGGCCCGCCTCGACCGTACCGAGATTCGTGCGCCGGCCGACGGCGTCATCCTGACGCGCACCGCCGAGCTCGGTCAGACCGCGAGCCCGGGTGGTGACCCGCTGTTCCGCCTGGCGCGCGGTGGCGAAATCGAAATGCGCGGCTCGCTCGCGGAGCAGGATTTCGCGCGGGTCGCGCTCGATCAGCCGGCGCAGGTCTACCTGACCGGGTACACCGCGCCGTTCAAAGGCAAGGTGCGCCTGCTCGGTGCCGTCATCGATCCCAAGACGCGCCTCGGCGAGGTGCGGATCGCGCTCGAGGAGAACTCAGCGCTGCGGCCGGGCGCCTTCGCGCGCGGACAGGTCACGGTAGGCAATGCGACGCGGCCGGTGCTGCCGCAGACCGCGGTGCTCTCCGATCTCAAGGGCAGCTACGTCTACGTCATCAACGACGACAAGAAGGTCGAGCGCCGCGCGGTGCAGGTCGCGGATACGACGCTCGCCGGCGTCGTCATCGGCGACGGTCTCAAAGGCAATGAGCAGGTGGTCGCCATGGCGGGCGGTTTCCTGCGCGAGGGCGAGCAGGTCGAGCTCGCCGCGACGCCGGAGCAGCAGGCAAGCAAATGATCAAGAATATTTCTGCATGGGCCATCAAGCACCCGGTTCCGCCGGTGGTGCTGTTCGTCGTGCTCTTTTTCGTGGGCACGATCGCCTTCATCCGCCTGCCCATCAACCTGAGCCCGGACATTTCCTTCCCGCTGGTCGAGATCACCGTCAACCAGCCAGGCGCGGCACCGACCGAGATCGAGACCCAGATCATCCAGAAGATCGAGGGCTCGGTCGCGAGCGTCGGCAACGTCAAGAACATCACATCGGCTGCGCTCGAGGGCGCGGCGTTCGTGTACGTCGAGTTCCAGATCGGCACGCCGGTGGATCGCGCCGTGACTGACGTGCGCGATGCGGTGTCGAAGGTACGCACCGACTTGCCGGAAGGTATCGAAGAACCTCTGGTGCAGCGTATCGACGTCGAAGGCGGCGCCTTCGTCTACTACGCCGTCAGCACCACCGACATGACCGAGGAGGAGCTCAGCTGGTTCGTCGACAACACGATCACCAAGCGCCTGCTCGCGGTCAATGGCGTCGCACAGGTGCAGCGCGGCGGCGGCGTCAATCGCGAGATCCGCGTCGAGCTCGATCCGGCACGCATGCAGGCGCTCGGCGTCACTGCGGTCGACGTGAATCAGCAGCTGCGGCAAATCAACGTGGATGCGCCCGGCGGCCGGCTGCAGGTCGGCGGAGGCGAGCAGTCGATCCGGGTGCTGGGTGGGGCGCAGACCGCGCTGCAGCTCGGTGAAAGACACATCTACCTGCCGGGCGGGCGCGTCGCACGCCTGAGCGATATCGCCGACGTGCGCGACGGCGTGGCGGAGATCCGCACCATCTCGCGGCTCAACGGCCGCAATGCCACGACCTTCGGCGTGCTGCGTTCCAAGGGTTCCTCCGACGTCTCGGTGATGAACGCCGTGACCAAGGAAATCGACAAGATCGGCAAGGAGTTCCCGCAGGTCCACATGAAGGTCGTGTTCACGACCGTCGACTACACCAAGAAGATGTTCTCTTCCGCGATCGAGGCATTGATCGAGGGATCGATCCTCGCGGTCGTGGTGGTGTGGTTCTTCCTGCGCAACTGGCGCGCCACCGCGATCTCCGCGCTCGCGATCCCGTTGTCGGCGATTCCGACCTTCGCGTTCATGCAATGGATGGGGTTCACGCTCAACCAGGTGAGCCTGCTCGCGCTGTCGCTGGTCGCGGGGGTGCTGGTCGACGATGCCATCGTGGAAATCGAGAACATCGTGCGCCACATGCGCATGGGCAAGAGCGGCTACAAGGCCGCGCTCGATGCTGCCGATGAGATCGGCCTCGCGGTGGTGGCGACGTCCGCGACCATCATCGCGGTGTTCCTCCCGGTGAGCTTCATGCCGGGTATCACCGGTCAGTACTTCATCCAGTTCGGCCTGACCGTGGCCGCCGCCGTATTCTTTTCGTTGCTGGTCGCGCGACTCATCACCCCAGTGGTCGCGGCCTTCACGCTCAAGCCCGACGTCGTGATCCACGGTGACGGCCCGGTCATGACGTGGTACCTGCACAAGCTGCAGTGGTGCGTGAACCATCGCTGGCTGACGCTGGCCGGCGGGACGGTGTTCTTCATCCTGTCGATCTTCGCGCTCGCCATGGTGCCAACGTCCTTCATTCCGGAAGCCGACCTGGCCAGCTCACAGCTGCGCATCGAGCTGCCGCCGGGAGTCCAGATTGCGGACACCGCCGCGGTTTCCGGCGCAGCCTACGACATCCTCAAGAAGCAGCCGGAAGTCAAAGATGTCGTCGAGAGCATCGGGACCGACGAAACCGGCGAGGTGCGCATTGCAGACCTCTTCATCTCGCTCGTGCCGCGCTCGGAGCGCAGCGTCACCCAGAAGGACTGGGAGAACCGCCTGATCAAGGAGCTGCGTCGCATCCCGGACGCACGCATCAATTTCCAGAAGAATGGCGGGGGCGGCGGTTACGGCCGCGACATCACGATCTACCTGACGGGCGATGACCCGGCCCTGGTCGACAAGACGGCGCGCCAGGTGGTGGACGAGATGCGCACGCTGAAGGAGCTGCGCGAGCCGAGGATCAACGGCGACCTGCCGCGGCCCGAGATCATCATCCGTCCGCGCCTCGATCTCGCCGCGGAGCTCGGCGTCAGCGTCACCAGCATCAGCCAGACGATCCGCATCGCGACGCTCGGCGAGCTGCCGCAGTTCGGACCGAAATTCTCGCTCTCCGACCGCCAGATCCCGATTCGCGTCAGCCTGGTCGAAAGCGCGCGCCGCGATCTCGGCACGCTGGAGAACCTGCCGGTTCCGACGGCGTCCGGTTCCCCGGTGCCGTTGAAAGCGGTGGCCGACATCAGTTTCGGCGAAGGCCCGGTGCGCGTGCGCCGCTACAACCAGAGCCGGCGCATTGCGCTGGAAGCCGACCTGCAGGGCGTCGAGCTCGGCGAAGGCATGAAGAAGATCTACGCGCTACCGACACTCAAGAAGCTGCCCGAGGGCGTGCGCCTGGTCGAAGTCGGCGACGCCGAAGTGATGCGCGAGCTGTTCGCCAATTTCGCGATCGCGATGTTCACCGGCGTGCTGATGGTGTTCGCGGTGCTGGTGCTGCTGTTCGCGCGCGTGTTCCAGCCCATCACGATTCTCTCGGCCCTGCCCTTGTCGATCGGCGGCGCAGCGCTCGCGCTGCTGCTCGTCGGATTCCCGTTATCGCTCCCCGTGGTGATCGGGTTCCTGATGCTGATGGGCATCGTGGCCAAGAACTCGATCCTGCTGGTCGATTTCGCGATCGAGGAGATGCGCGCCGGCAAGGACCGGGTGACCGCGCTGCTCGAGGCGGGTCACAAGCGTGCGCGGCCGATCGTCATGACCACCGTCGCGATGGTGGCGGGCATGTTCCCGGTCGCGCTCGGCATTCACGGCGACTCCTCCTTCCGCGCGCCGATGGCGGTGGCGGTGATGGGCGGTCTCATCACCTCGACGGCGCTGACGCTGGTGATCGTGCCGGCGGCATTCACGCTGATCGACGACATCGAGCGCTGGCTGGGGCCGAAGTTCGCGCGCGTGCTCACCGCGCATCCGGAACCCGTGCAGCCCGTGCCCACGCCGAGCACCAACCCGCGCTAGAGGTTCAGTAGGCTTCCTTGATGAAGCGCAGCGGCCGATCCGGCTCGCGGTAACCGCCACGCTTCTGCCGTTTCGGCAGCCTCACTTTTTCGCGCGGCAGTTTCTTGTAGGGAATGCGGCCCAGCAGGTGGGTGATGATGTTGAGCCGCCCTCGCCGCTTGTCGTCGGTGCGCGCGACATACCAGGGCGCGTATTCGGTGTCGGTCGCGGCGAACATGTCATCGCGCGCTCGCGAATAGTCGTACCAGCGGCTGTACGACTTGAGGTCCATCGGCGAGAGCTTCCAGATCTTGCGGCCGTCCTCGATGCGCGCCTCGAGGCGCCGCGTCTGCTCCTCGGGACTGACCTCGAGCCAGTACTTGATCAGCAGCACGCCCGAGTCGACGATCGCCTTCTCGACCAGCGGCACCATGCGCAGGAAGCGGCGCACCTGCTTCTCGTCCGCGAACCCCATCACGCGCTCGACGCCGGCGCGGTTGTACCAGCTGCGGTCGAAGATCACGATCTCGCCCGCGGCCGGCAGGTGTGACAGATAGCGCTGGATGTACATCTGGCTCTTTTCGCGTTCGGTGGGCGCGGGCAACGCGACCACCCTGAAGACGCGCGGGCTCACGCGATCGGTGATCGCCTTGATCGTGCCGCCCTTGCCGGCGCCGTCGCGTCCCTCGAACACGATGCAGATCTTCAGGCCCTCGTGCACGACCCATTGCTGGAGCTTGACCAGCTCGCCATGCAGGCGCTCGAGCTCCTCTTCGTAAGCGGAGCGCTTGAGCTTCTCGGCCTTGCCGGCGCCCGACTTGTCCTGCCCCTCGTCCTTCTTCTTCGTCACCCGTGTGCCCTCAGCTCTTCTTCTGTTCGTTCTCGAGCCCCTTGCGCGTGATCTCGCTGTACAAGCTCGTCAGCTTCGCCAGCAGGGGCTGAAATTCCGGGTGTTGCGCGGCCAACCTCTGTGCGTTCCCGGTGTCTTCGAACACCTTGTTGAGGAACTCCAGGTCGTGGTCCGCCAGCCGCTCGCCGCCGTCGACCTTCTTCTTGAGATCCAGCGCGCGTGGCAGGCGCTCGTTGTTCAGCCGCTCCAGCAGCACCTGGATGATGCCGGTGTCCTTCGTTGGCTTGGCCATGGTGTTCTCCGTGTCCCGCGAATCCTAGCGCGCGGCGCTAGCGCCCAGTGCTCGTATATCTACGGATGGCAATCTCCAGATTGTGCAGCAGGCGCTCATCGCCGAGGGTTGCGCCGAGCGCCGAGCGCTTCACCATCGCGTAGACCTCGGGGTTGAGCTCCGTCAGGCACAACGTGACGCCCGCTTCCCGCTGCCGTTTCTCCGCTTCGATGAAAGCCTTCAGTGCGGAGTATTCCAGGTCGAAGACGCCGCTCAGGTCGAGCACCACCACGCGCGCCCTGGCCTCTGCGTTGAGCGCGCGAATGCGTTCGGCGGTGCGCTCGGCATTGAGGAAGAAGATGCGTCCGCCAAGTCGCAGGAGCAGCAGGCCGGGGAATGTCTCGTCATCCGGATGCTCCGGCGAGAGCGGCCTGAAGACGTTCGTTCCAGGCTTGCGCCCCAGCACGTACATGCGCGGATTCGCCGCCTGGTGAGCGAGGGCCACGACCGAGACGATGATCGCGACCAGGATGCCCTTGAGCGTGCCGAAGAGCATCACGCCGACGAACGCCGCGACTGCCCAGATGAACTCCGTGCGGCGGATCCTGAGGATGTCGAGAAAGTCCGCGGGCTTGATGAGCCCGACCGAGTACACGATCACGACGCCCGCCAGCACGGCCTGTGGCAGGAGGCCGATGAGGGGCGAGAGCAGCAGCATCGTCAACAACGTCATGATCGCGGTCACCACGCCGGACACCTGGGTGCGCGCGCCCGTCATGCGATTCACCGCCGTCTGCGACATACCGCCGCCGCCCGGCATGGCGCCGAAGAGCGCGCCGACGGCATTTGCAGCGCCCGTGGCGAGCAGTTCCGCATTCGCACGTGGCAACGGTTCGTCGGGCTTCACGAAGGCACGTCCCACGGCAGCGGTTTCGGTGAAGCTCATGAGCGCGATGCCGAGCGCGCCGGGCCAGAGCTGACTCGCGAGCCCGAGGTCGGGAACCGTCACCGGCGGCAGCCCTGCGGGGATTGCGCCGACCAGCTCGACGCCGAATTTCTGCCACGCGAACAGCGCGACGCCGCCGATGGCCGCGGCGATGATGATGAGCGGCGCTGGCCAGCGTGGCCGCAGCTTCTCGATGGCCCCGAGGCCCGCGATGGTGAGGACACCCACCAGGAGCGTGGCCATGTTGGCATGCGAGAGGTTCTGGAAGATCGCGAGCACGTTCTGCAGGAACGGCCCCTTGGCGAAGTGGATGCCGAAGAGTTTCGGCACCTGGTCGATGATGATCACGAGGCCGATGCCGGCCTTGAAGCCCACCAGCACCGGTTCGGAAATGAAGTTGGCGACGAAGCCGAGGCGCAGCACCGAGGCTGCGATGAGAATCGCTCCCACGATGAGCGTCAGCAGCGCGGTCGCCTGCAACAGCGCTGCCGTCTCGCCACCCGGAACGACCTGGCCAAGTTCCGCGGCTGTCAGGATTGCGATGGTGGTCGTGGTACTGACGCTCAGCGGCCGCGAAGTGCCGAGCAGCGCATACACGATCATCGGCAGGAACGCCGTGTAGAGGCCGACCTGGATCGGCAGCCCTGCGACTGTCGCGTACGCCATGGCCTTGGGGATCACGACCGCCGAAGTCGTGAGACCCGCCACGAGATCGGCGCGCCACCAGTCCTTGCGATAGCCGGGCAACCAGTCGAGGAGCGGTATGCGGAGCGCCACTTATGTTCTCGTTCTGCGGAGCCTGCCGAGCGCAGGGGGCTGACAACACTACCTCAAGAGACTGGACCGGGCGACTTTTGCGCGCCCGGTGCCGGGCGTGCGCAGCCGCTTCACAAAAGCACATGCGCAAAAAAAAGCGGCGGGCTGAAAGCCCGCCGCGAATCGACCTGGTGGTCGTGATCGAAGGTCAGAAGTCCATGGTCACGCTGACGAAGCCGTAGCGGCCGAGCGTGTCGTACACCTGCGGGAAGGTATTCCCGTTGCAGAGTGTCGACGGGCAGCTCGACTGGCCGGTGATCGGCGGGTCTTCGTCCGTCAGGTTGTTGATACCCAGCCGCGCGGTGATGTTGCCCTTGAACGTGTAGGAAGCCGCGAGATCCAGGTAGTTCATCGCGTCGAACTTGGCATCGGTCGGGAACACGAAGCCGCTCAGCTGTGGATCCGAGCTGGTGCTGTCGAGTTTGACCGAGTCGATATAACGCCAGCTCAGCGACAGGTCGAAGTTCCATGGGCTGGCCCATGTCGCTCGCAACTTGTGCCGCCATTCCGGCGTCGGGGCGAGGCACGTCAGTCCGTACAGGCCGACGCAGTCATACGTCGGCGAGCCGGTGAGCGGTGCCACCGCAAAGGAATCGACCCACGTGCCGATCAACTGGAACGCCAGTCGCCCGGCATTCCCGCCCATGTCGAGCGAGTAGTTGATCTCGGTGTCGATGCCCTTGGTCTGCGTCGAACCCGTGTTGATGATCGGATCGTCGATGAAGCCCTGGTTGCCGAGCCACAGCGAGCCGGATCCCGGCGACCGGTGCACGAGCCCGCACTGGGTCGGATCACCCGAGGAGATGCAGTTGTTGAGGATCAGGTCCGCTCCGACGCTGCCGATCAGGTTCTCGACCTTGATGTCGTAGTAGTCCAACGACATGGTGAAGTGCGGCAGGAAGGTCGGCGTGAACACCAGGCCGAACGAGTAGGTATCGGCCGTTTCCGGATCGAGGTTCGGATTGCCTCCGACCAGTCCGTTGTACTGCGACGCCGGGTTTTCCAGGATGTTGCCGTACTGGGCCGCGCTCACGCCGGAGTTGGCGCACTGGGCCTGCGTTGCGCCCGAGGCCACCAATCCGGTTGCCGGGTCGATGGCACCCGCGCACGGATCGCTCTGGCCGTCGAGTTGCACGCGCGTCTGCAGGAACAACTCCTGGATGTTCGGCGCACGCACCGCTCGCTGGTAGCTGCCGCGGACACGGATGTCCTGGATCGGCGCATAGTTCAGACCGAGCTTGTACGTGTCGGTGTTGAACCCGAGGCTGTAATCCGAATACCGGTAGCCGGCTTCGAACGACAGGTCCTGCGCACCGGTCTTGTCCTGCACCAACGGCAGGCGGATCTCGGTGAAGAGTTCCTTCACGTCGTACGCGCCCGTGGTGTTGAGCGTCGGCGCACCCTGACCCAGCAGATCCTGTGTCTGGAACGCCTGGTCGGTCCTGAGCTCCGACTCCTCACGCCGGTATTCGGCACCGAACGCGACGCCGAGACCATCGCTGGCCGTCGGCATCTTGATGCCGTAGTGACCGAGATCGCCGGTCACGGAACCGCTGACCACTTCTTCCTTGGTCGATCCTTCCTGGAAGCCCGGGACCATCACGTAGTTGAGCGCCTGCTGCGTGACGCCACCCTGTTGCCACAGGTTGTAAGGCACGCAGTTCGGATCGTCATTGGTGATGTCCGCATCGACGTTCACACGGCAAACGGGCTGGCCGGTGGCCGGATCGTTTACCACGGTCAACGCCTTGGTGAGACGCGACAGCGAGAACTCGTTCAGGTAGTTCTGCGCGTAGACCGTCGTGCCATACAGGCCGTATGCGTCGTAGCTCCATGCTTCGGCGAAGTTGCCGCGCATCCCGAGCACGCCGCGATAGGACGTGTGGTCGAAGTCCGCCTGGCGGCCGCCGCCTTCCACGTTTCTGCGGCCGATACCGACGAGCGCATCGTCCGCCGCGGTCAACCCGACGTTGGTGCACAACGCAGTAATCTGCGAGGCCGACATGAACGGGTTGTTGCAGTTGACGACGTAGTTGCCGAAGAACGGCGGTGTGCCCGTGCCGCTGCCCAGGAACACGCCGCTGGGCGCGATCTGTGCAACGGTCTTGTCGTCCATGAAGCTGAACTCGGTGTACGCCGTGGCATGCTCGTTCAGATCGTAGTGAGCGAACAGGCCCGCGGTGTAACGCTTGTCAGGACGCTGGTAGTAGTTCGTCGGCGCGAAGTTGTACTGATCGCGCGCGCCATTCCAGGGAATGAAGTTGTTGTTGGCATCGATCGTGAAACCACCACCGATCGTGGCACCGGAAGCTGCCGGATCCTGGTCGACCGGGAAGAAACGTCCCGGCGCCGCGGTCGAGGAGCCGCCACACACGAAATTGTCGGTGTTGTTGCCCGGAGCCCGGCCCGAGGTCAGCGCGCAGGCGCTGAAGTCGCGCTGCGACTGCAACAACGCATCGAGCTCGCGATAGCCGGCGTACACGGTCGCGTTGCCGCGGCCGTCACCGGTGTTCATGCCCAGCGTGAAGGTGAAGTCACGCGTGTAGCCGTCCGTGACATTGCTGTCCGGCGTGTCGAAACCGCGCGCCTGGACGATGTCACCGACCGCATTGCCGTTGTTGTGCTGATAGAGAGAGTACTGGCCGTCGAGGCGTACGCCCTCGAAGTGGTCGTTCATGATGAAGTTGACCACGCCCGCGACGGCGTCCGCGCCGTACACGGCCGAGGCGCCACCCGTCAGCACTTCAACGCGCTCGATCAGTGAACCCGGGATCTGGTTCAAGTCCGGCGAGGCGTTGCCGTTCTGCGTCGGGTCGCCCGGCATCAGGCGGCGGCCGTTGACGAGAACCAGGGTGCGCTGCGCACCGAGGCCTCGCAAACTCACCGTCGCTGCACCGGTGGCACCGTTCGACAGGTTGCCGCCGAAGTCGGCGACCGCTTGCGGAAGATTGTTGATGAGATCTTCCACGCGGGTCACGCCTTCGAGCTTCAACTCCTGGCTGCCGACCGAGGTCACCGGGCTGACGCTGGTCAGGTTGGGTTGTGGAATGCGGGAACCCGTGACGACGACAGTTCCGATCTCTGACGCCGGTGCGGCTTCCTGCTGATCCTGCGCGTACGCAGGTAGACTGGTGCTCGCCGCCGTGGCTGCGCTGGCGAACAGCGCATACCGCACGGCACGTGCGACCTGGTTGTTACGGTAGATCATTGAGTACCTCCTCAAGGATCGCGCTTGCAGTTACAAAGGCGCGCGGGTGACACCGCGACGTGCATCACCCGACGGTTTTTTCTGCCTTTGGTGCATGCTAGCGACAGCACCCGCGCACAAAAGGGCATTGGTAGACTTTCTCTGTGGCATTAATTGCCGAAATTCATTGGCTCGCTTCGACTGCATCCGTGAGGAGATTTTTCAATGCGCGCACTCCTTTTCTTCTTGTGCATCTCGCTGGCCCGCATCGTGAGCGCCGCTGATTCGCAGCCGCCCGCACCGACGCGCGCGGAGCTCGACGCGATGGCCGCGCGGTTCGTCCCAGTGGACGTGCGCGTCGATGTTTCGCGGCTGCCGGAGAACGAGCGGCTGGCGTTGCGCAAGCTGGTCGAGGCCGCGCGCCTGCTCGATCCGCTGTTCATGCGCCAGGTCTCGCCGCTCGGCTCGAGCGCGCTGCTGTTGCTGCTGAGTGACGCCTCGCCACTCGGTGCGTCGCGGCTGCGCTACTTCCTCATCAACAAGGGACCATGGTCGTCGCTCGACAACGATCGTCCCTTCCTGGAGGGTGTTGGTCCCAAGCCTCCCGGCGGCACCTTCTATCCCGCCGATGCGACGCGCGAGCAGATCCAGGCGTGGATGGATGCGTTGCCCGCGAAGGAACAGGAAGCAGCGCGCGGGTTCTTCACGGTGATCCGACGCCTCCCCACCGGCGGGTTCACCGCCGTTCCCTACAGTGTCGAATACCAGCCCGAGCTCGGCGAAGCGGCGCGTCTGCTGCGCGAGGCCGCGGCTGCCACCACGCAGCCGACGCTAAAATCATTTCTCGAGAAGCGCGCCCAGGCGTTCATCAGCAACGACTACTACGACAGCGACATCGCGTGGATGGAGCTCGACGCCTCGATCGAGCCCACCATCGGGCCGTACGAGGTCTATGAAGATAAGTGGTTCAACTTCAAAGCGGCGTTCGAGGCCTTCATTCTCGTGACGGATGCGCAGGAGACGGCGAAGCTCGGACGCTTCAGCCGCGAGTTGCAGGAGCTCGAGAGCCACCTGCCGATCGATGCGAAGTATCGCAACCCGAAACTCGGCGGCTTCTCGCCGATTCGCGTCACGGATGTCGTGTTCGCCTCCGGCGACGGCAATCACGGCGTGCAAACCGCGGCCTACAACCTGCCGAACGACGAGCGCGTCGTCGCGCTCAAGGGCTCGAAGCGCGTGATGCTGAAGAACTTCCAGCATGCGAAGTTCGACGAGGTGCTGATGCCGATCTCGCAGCGCGTGCTCGCGAAAGAAGATCAGCCGCTGGTCGGATTCGATGCGTTCTTCACGCACATCCTGATGCACGAGTTGATGCACGGGCTCGGACCGCAGACGATTCGTGTCGCAGGCCGCGAGACCACCGTTCGCCAGGAGCTCAAGGAGCTCAACGGGACGCTCGAAGAAGCGAAGGCGGACATCTCGGGTCTCTGGGCGCTGCAGTACCTCGCCGACAAGGGTGTCGTGCCGAAAGCGCAGGAGCGCCAGTTCTACACCACGTTCCTCGCCTCGACGTTCCGTACACTGCGTTTCGGGTTCTCCGACTCGCACGCGAAAGGCATGGCGCTGCAGGTGAACACGCTTCTCGACCAGGGCGCGGTCGTGGTGCAGCCGGACGGAACCTTCCGGCTCGATTTCGCCAAGGCACGCAAGGCTGTCGCCGGGCTCACGCACGACATCATGACGATCCAGGCAACCGGCGACTACGCGCGCGCGAAGGCGCTGCTCGAGCGCATGGTGGTGATCCGGCCCGAAGTGAAGCGCCTGCTCGATCGACTTGGGGATCTGCCGGTGGATATCGCGCCGCGATTCGTGACGGCGGAAGAGCTCACCAAGTAGAGCAGTCGATTGCGGCGCTGCTGGCCCAGGGAGTAAGAGCAGTCCGGTTGTGTCGTCGGCTGGGTGTGCCGGATGACCTCGGCGTCCCGACACGAATGAAACGCCGTAGCACCGTATTCGCATCGATCGCGCTGTCCCTCGTCTTGCCATCAATGTAATCAAATCCGAACGGGACACCGAGGTCATCAGGCACACCCAGCCAACGCCCCAACCGTCCTGCCTTAGCCAGTGACTTGAACGCGCACCGCGCTGGCTAGCTCGAGTTAGTGAGCTTCTTGCCGCATTCGCGCCTTATCTAGTCTCTTCCCGCGTTAGCGCGCCCGCTAACTCTTCAGGCGTCCGCCGCATAACTCACTCTATCGATGCAGGCCGGAGCGGATGGACATTGGGTGACACCTGCTCGACGGCGCCGTACCAGTGTTTGCGGGTGCGACGCTTCAGGTCCTGCGGTACTGAGCGTGATCCCGGCGCCGGCGACAGGTTTGTCACCCAATGGCCGTCCGCGACGGCTCTCCATGGACTTTGTGCCCCGCCGGACCAAGAATGTCGCGAGATCTGCCGGGATCTGGATCGTATGGATGCACCACGATCAACCTCGTCAGGCGACCTGGGCGTAGATGCAGCACTGCGCGAAAGCGAGCAGCGTTATCGTGCGCTGGTCAACGCGCTGCCGCAGGCCATCCTCGTACATGACGGCGTGCACTGCCTGTTCGCGAATCCGGCCGCGGTGCGGCTGGTCGGCGCGAAGTCGATTGAAGAAGTCATCGATCGACCGATCCTCTCCTTCGCGCATCCGGACAACGTTTTCCTGCTGGAAGAGCGCACGCGCGGCATTCTCCAGCGCGGCGAAACCGCGCCGCCGATCGAGGTCCAGGTCGTGCGCCAGGACGGTTCTCTCGTCTGGGTCGAGGTGACCGGCGTGCGCGTCGACTTCAGCGGACGCCCGGCGGTGCAGACGATGCTGCAGGATGTGACGGCGCGGCGTCAGAGCGCCGAACACGAGCGCGTGCTCGCCGCCCGTCTCCAGCAACAATCCGCAGCACTCTTGCGGCTGGCGACCGACCCACTCCTCGCCTCGGGCGACTTCGTCGCGGGCCTGCGCCTCATCACCGAGAGCGCCGCGCGCACGCTCAGCATCGACAGCGCGAGCGTGTGGCTGTTCGACGAGGACCGCACCACGTTGCGCTGTCTCGACCGGTTTGACGTGGCCTCCGGAAAGCACCGGCACGACACGGATCTCGCGGCAGCGCTCTATCCGGAGTACTTCGCGGCGCTCAGCACCGACCGTGCCGTCCCGGTTTCCGACACGTACACCGACCCGCGCACGCGCTCGCTACGCGAGGACTACCTGCTGCCGTTCGATGTCGGGGCGCTGCTCGATTCTCCGGTGCGCCTGTCCGGCGAGCTGATCGGCGTGATGTGCCTGGAACAACATGCGCGCGGACGTCACTGGGAACCCGACGAGATCGCGTTCGCCGGCGGCCTCGCCGACCAGGTTGGGCACGCTTTCGCGAACGCGGAGAGCGCCCGCGCCGCCGTGGACATCCGCATTCTCGCCGGCAAGCTGATGCAATTGCAGGACGAGGAGCGCCGGCGCATCGGCCGCGAGTTGCACGACTCCACCGGACAGGTGCTCGCGGCGCTGGAGGTCACACTCGATCGCGCCGTCGCCGCGGCGGGCTCGCTCGATCCGAAGGTCACCCAGCTGCTGAGCGAATGTGCGCAACTCGCACGGCAGTGCTCGCAGGAAATTCGCACGGCTTCCTATCTTCTGCACCCACCGCTCCTCGACGAGCTCGGCCTGCCCACGGCCCTGCGCTGGCTGATGGACGGCTTCACCGCGCGCAGCGGCATCCCGGTGCAGCTCGAGCTGCCGGCCACCAGCGTGCGCTTGCCGGCGGACCAGGAGCTGTCGCTGTTCCGCGTGGTGCAGGAAGCGCTCTCGAATATCCAGAAGCATTCAGGGAGCAAGCGAGCCCGCGTGCGCCTCGCGACGGAGCCGGACCACGTGTGCGTGGAGGTGCGGGACTTCGGCCGCGGGCTCGCCGCACCCGGTATTCCGTTGTCGACGCAGGCGACCGGCGTGGGTCTCGCGGGCATGCGCGAGCGCCTGCGCCAGCTCGGCGGCAACCTCACCATCGAGTCCGATGCCACGGGCACCTCGATCATCGCGTCCGTGCCGCTGCTGTCGACCGCGCCCGCGTGAAGAAAGCGAACATTCTCATCGCCGATGATCACGAGCTGGTGCGCCGCGGCTTGTGCGCGGTCGTACAAGAGGTCGAAGGCTGGAGCGTCGTGGCCGAAGCAGGCAACGGCCGTGCCGCGGTCGAGCTCGCACTCGAGCACAAGCCTGACGTAGTCGTGCTCGACCTGGCGATGCCGGAGCAGAATGGCCTCGAAGCCACGCGCCAGATCATCGCCGGGCTGCCTGGCACGCGCGTGCTGATGTTGACGGCGCACGACTCCGAGCAGGTGGTGCGCGAGGTGCTCGATGCCGGTGCGCTCGGCTACCTGCTCAAATCCGACGCGGGTCACGAGCTCGTCGCCGCCATCGAGTCATTGCTCGAAGGCAAGCCCTACTTCACGTCAAACGTGGCGCACATGATCCTGAAGGGCTATCTCGGCACGGGCTCGAGCGCTGCAGGCGTCGGCATGACCTTGTCGCCGCGAGAGCGCGAAATCGTGCAGCTGCTCGCTGAAGGCAAGACCAACAAGGAAGTGGCGCAACGCCTTGGGATCACCCTCAAGACGGCGGAAACTCATCGCAATAACATCATGAACAAGATGGGGTTTGAGTCGCTCGCGGACCTGGTGCGTTACGCGGTTCGCAATCGCATCGTCGATGCCTGAGGGCTTCTGCGGCGCGCCTACGTAGTCTTCCCTCCTCTACTACAGAAAACCACCGATTCGCATTCGGCCGCGGCGCGGTTACTGTCGCGCGCGATTTTCCGGTTACCCGGTGTCACGGATGGCCTGATATGCGCGCGACAACCCGACCGCTCTCCTCCGTACGTGCCGCAGCGACGCGCAGTCGCCCTCGCGGCCTGCCTGCGCTCGCGAGCGGCATGCGCGCCAGCGCGCACTCCAACGCACAACGCGCCGAGGCGGCCACCGCCCGCGTGCTCGCCAACGATCCGTGCCTCGACCATCTGCTGCTGGAGTGGTACGGCAACGAGAACGGCGATGCGATCGTCATCATTTCGCACGCGGGCACCGTTGCGCATGCCAACGATCGCTTCCGCAGTCTCTGGAGTGTCGAGCCGCAGGCGCGGCTCACCGTTGAAGCCGATGTGTGGAATGCGGTGTTGCGGCTGGTCGACGAACCCCAGACGGTGCAGGACATGATCACGGCGTTCGGCCTCGACTCGGTCGCGGCGGCGAAGTGGACCTGGAAGCTCACCAACGGCCAGCAGGTCGAGTGCCGCACTGCGCCGCTCAACGACGACGGCGGACCGCGCGAGAGCCGCATCTGGTCGTTCCGCGAGCTCGACACCAGCGAGCCGACGGACGACCAGACCTTGCACGCGCAGCGTCTCGAGGCGATCGGGACCGTCGTCTGCCAGCTCACGCACGAGATCAAGAATGCGCTCGCGCCCATCATGGGCGCCGTGGAGCTCGCCCAGCTCGCGCTCCCTGGCGAGCATCGCGTGCACAATCACCTCGGCCAGATTGCGCGCGCAACCGCGCGGGCCGGCGACCTGGCGCAGAAGATCCTCGGGTTCGGTCAGAACGGCACGCGGCCGCGCGAACAACTGGATCTCGGGGCGGCGGTGCGCGATACGCTCGACCTGCTGAGCGCGGCACTACCGCGCAACATCAAGCTGCAGACGCGCCTCGAACCGGTGCCGCCGATCTTCGCCGACGCGCGTGAGATCCAGCAGATCCTGATGAACCTGTGCATCAACGCGTGGCAGGCAATCTCCCCGGCGCCAGGCACGATCACGATCAGCGTGAGCGAAGACCGGGTCGAAGCGCAGGACATGGACAGCTCATCCGAGATCGCGCCGGGAACCTACGTACGCCTGTCGGTGCGCGACAGCGGTTGCGGCATGGACGACGACACCCTGCAGCGGATCTTCCAGCCTTTCTTTACCACCAAGTCGTCGGAAACGGGCACCGGCCTCGGTCTGCCGGTCGTGCGCGCCATTGCCGACTCGCACGGCGCGACGATCTCGGTCGACAGCGCGCCGGGCCGCGGCACCGCTTTTCACGTCTGCTTTCGCGCGGCCTGACGGAGGCCGCACGCGCCGCGCGCGCTACGCGAGCGCGAACAGCAGATCGACGAACGAGCGCACCGCGCCATCCATCCCCGAGAGCTTCGGATTCTTCGAGTCGATGAGGTAGTACTCATCGGGCGCATGCGCGCGCGCGCCGTGACCCATGCCATGGTGAATCGCCGCGAGCCGGAGCGGCGCGCCGGTGAACACGTACCCCGGCCATGAGCCGCCGCGCCGCGGCCACATGATCGGATCGATCCCGGCGTTGTGGTACACGGTCTTCTGCGCGAGGACCAGCTTTGAATCGGCGGACGTCGAGGTCGGGTCGTAACCGCCCGTCGCATTCACCTCGATATCGCCGTAGCCGCGACTCTTGAGGTGTGCCTTGAGCTTCGCGACGGTGTCATCGAACGTCATGTCCGGCACCAGTCGCATATCGAGCTTCGCCGCCGCGCGGTGCGGCAGGATCGTCATGCCGCCGGGTCCCGTGTAGCCACCGACCAGGCCTTCGATGTTCACCGTCGGCCGGCTGCTGATGTCTTCGAGCGCCTGGCGCCAGCTCGCATCGCGCGCCCAGTGCTCCACGCCAAGCGATTTCTTGGTCGTGCCTTCGTTGATCCGCTGTGCGGCCTCGTCGAGGATCTTCCGGTCGGTGTCGGAGACCGGCTTCACCATCGTCATCAGCCCATCGATCGCCGGGTCACCCTTCTCATCGATGAGCGTGTTGAGCGCCTGCACCAGGTGCCAGGCCGGGCTGTCGACGCGCGCACGGTTCGATGAGTGAATATCCTTGAGCGGGCCGCGCCCCCACTTCTCGCCGCTCGCGACCAGCTCCGCTTCGACGACGCCTTTCGCGCCGAGCGAGATCGTGATGCTGCCGTCACGATCCTGCGCCGCGTCGGGCATCATGATGCCGTCGCACTTCGCGAGTGCCGCCTGCACTTGCGGTGCGAGCACGAGTTGCCGGATGTGCGGCGAGCCGATCTCCTCCTCGCCTTCGGCGACCAGCACCAGGTTCACCGGGAGCTTGCGCTTCGCGCCGCGGATCGCGTGCAGCGCCGCGAGGAACGAGGACTCCGGACCCTTCTGATTCACCGCGCCGCGACCCATGACGACCGTGCCGAGATCGGGCATCTCGACCAGGCGCGCTTCCCACGGCGGCACCGACCACTCCTGGCCTTCAACCTGCTTGACGTCGTACATGAAGTAGATGCCGAGCGTGCGCTTCGCACCGGCATCGAGTGTCGCGAAGATGCCGGGATGCCGGTCGGTCGCCACGCGTTCGACGCGCTGAAAGCCCGCATCGCGCAGCAGCTCCATCGTGAACCCGCAGCTCTGGTCGACGTTGTTGTTCTCGGCGGCGATGCCGTAGTGGCGAATCCACTCCTGCAGTCGCGTCACGGCTTCCTGGTGGCGGCGCTCCACTTCGCTGTAGATCGGCGCGAGATTCGAGGCGGCGAAACTGCGCTGCGCGAGCCACAGTGCGGCACTCGTTCCGGCGGCCCCGGCCACGAAGTTACGGCGGGTGATGGTGTTCACGGTGTTGTTGTTCCTGTCAGGTGGTGCCCGCGACGTCGACCAGCAGCTTCACGCCCTCCTGGCGATGCAAGCGCTCGAAGCCGTCGCGGATCAGTTGCGGGAAAGGAATCGTCTCGACCCAGCCCTCGGCGGGATAGGCGCCGGCGGCCATTTCTGCAATCACGCTCGGGAACGCGCCGCACGAGAGTGCAACGCCGGTAATGCGCGCTTCCGACATGAGGATTTCCATCGGATGAATCTCGAGCGGCTGCGTGTGAATCGCGACCACGACCACGTTGCCGTCCACGGCCGTTCCTCGCAGCGCGGCCTGGAACGCCGCTGGTACGCCCGCGGCATCCACAGAGGCATCGACGCCGCGGCCACCGGTCAGGTCGCGCAGCGCACTCACGACATCCGAGCTGCGCGGATCGAGCACGTGCTCGGCGCCGAGCGCTTGCACGACCGCGCGCCGCGCCGGCGAAGGATCCACCATGATCACGCGCACACCGCGACGACGCAGTGTCAGCAGCACGCCGATGCCGATGGGCCCGGCACCGTGCACCGCCACGGTCTGCCCGGCCTCGATCCGGCAGCGATTCACGGTGCTCCACGCGATCGCCATGGGCTCGATGAGCGCACCCTGCGCCGGCGTGATGCTCTTCGGCAACTTGTGCGCCATCGAGCGACGCACGACGGTGTATTGCGAGAGTCCGCCGCCGCGCCGGTTGTAGCCGTGAAACGCGAGCAAGCCGCAATGGTTGTACTGGCCTGCGCGGCAGAAGAGACAGTGACCACAAGTCTCCACCGGCTCGACTGCCACCAGGTCGCCGCGTTCCAGGTCCTCGACGCCGTCGCCGACTTCGACGACGAAGCCACTCAATTCGTGACCGAGAATGACCGGGTTCTTCACTCCAGTGAGCGGATGCGGATCGCGGACGCGGGTCGTGATCGGTCCGTCGTAGTACTCGTGCAGGTCGCTGCCGCAGATGCCGTTGAATTGCACGCGCAGCTTGACTTCGCCGGCGCCCGCGCTCGGTTCCGGCACATCCTCGAGGCGCAGATCCTCGCGCCCGTAGAAAACCGCGGCACGCATGACGGCGCTCAGGCTCCAGCGGCGCCGAGCTGCGCGGCGTGATGGCGCAGGTGGTCTTCCATGAAGGTGGAGATGAAGTAGTAGCCGTGGTCGTAACCCTCCTGCATGCGCAGCGTGAGCGCGGTGTCGGAGGCCCGACAGCTTTCGGCGAACACCTGCGGATAGAGTTGCTCGACCAGGAATTTGTCCGCGGTGCCCTGGTCGATCAGGATCGGTAGCGACAGCTTGCGGCGCGCCACCAGCACACTCGCATCGTATTCCTCCCAGTCCTTCTCGTTGGCACCGAGATAACCGCCGAACGCCTTCTTGCCCCAGGGACAGCGCATCGGCGCGGCGATGGGCGCGAAGGCCGAGACGGAGCGATACAAGCCCGGATTGCGCAGCGTGCACACCAGCGCACCGTGGCCGCCCATCGAATGACCGAAGATGCCCTGCGCGTCGCGACGCACCGGGAGCGTGTCCTGCACGATCCCCCGCAGCTCCTTGGTGACGTAGCTGTACATGCGGTAGTTCTGTGACCACGGCGCCTGCGTGGCATCGACGTAGAACCCGGCACCGAGGCCGAAGTCCCAGCTCGCGTCATCCCCCGGGATGCGCGGCTGGCGCGGGCTGGTGTCGGGCGCGATCAGCATCAGCCCGAACTCGGCGGCGAGGCGCTGCGCGCCCGCCTTGATCATGAACGTCTCCTCGGTGCAGGTGAGCCCGGCGAGGTAGTAGAGCGCCGGCACCGCAGCCTTCTTCGCCTGCGGCGGCAAGTACACGGAAAAGCGCATCTCCGTGCGACATTCGACGGAAGCATGCGCATAGAACCGCTGGGTTCCCCCGAAGCATGCGTGCTCTGAGATGACTCGTAGCTCGGTCATGGCTACACCATTTCCTTCAATACCAGGGTTGTGTCGTGCGGCTCGCCGCCGCGCTCGTATTCGATACGGATCTTAGTGCCGGGCGCGTCGGTCTTGAAGCGTGTCCGCAGCTCCGGAAGCGGCAGCGCGCTGGCGGGCTTGCCATCGACCCGGCGGATGCGATCGCCCACCTTGAGACCGGCTGCCGCCGCCGGGCTTCCGGCGATGACATCGAGAATCTCGTACCCGCCCTCTTTCGCGTTGATCCACAGTCCGCTGCGATCGAACACGTCCGGCTTCGCGTTGTTGGCATTGGGCTCGAAATAGATCACCTGGTTGCCGTAGTCGAAGACCAGGTTGAAGCGCTTGAGCACGCCCGCGCCGACATTGCCGGCCACGTACTGATCCGTGAACGCGCCCTTGGTCTGGAGCGTCAGCTCGGTCACCGGCTTGTCGATCGAAACCCCGCCGAGCTTGAGCACGGTGGCACGGGTCACTGCCGAACGCGCAGCGCCGCCCACGCCCCATCCCGTGACCCCCTCGATGCGCGGCTGGTATTTGGCCTTGAGCGCGTTCTTCTCGACGAACGGCCCCATCAGGTCGAGCGAGGCGCGACTGCCGGTGTCGATGTCGAATTTTCCGGCGATGCCATCGATTTCGCCGTCGACCTGCGGAATGTGCTCGTTGAATTTGAATGGCACCGCGGTGCCCGCGCCCGTGTACTTGAAGTTGCCCGGCTCGAGCAGCGTCAGCCGGTTCCCCTCGTAGTCGATGCGCACCACGAAACGGCGGAACACCTCGTAACCCACCAGGCCGACTGCAGGGACGCCTTCCACTTCCGCAAAGGATTGCATCGGGAACACGAAGAACACCTGGTCGTTGAGAAACGCGGAGCCGAGCTCCGTCTTCGCAACCTTGACCAGGCCGATGTCCTCGGACTTCTCGCCGACGCCCGCGCCTTCGAGCTGGCCCTCGGGTTTCAATCCCAGCTCGCTCGCGAGCTCCGGCGTGACGATGTTGGCGCCGCCGGTGTCGCACAGCAGTCGATAGGGTCCGCGCCCGTTCAGACGCACATCGACGTAGATGTGATTGTTGGCGAGCACGAACGGCACGCTGGTCGAGGCCCCGCTCGCAAAACCGAAATCGCGCGGCGGCGGCGCGGGCATGGCGAACACGGTCGCGGCGACGGCGTTGAACGTCTCGCCGACGAGCTCGAGGTGCGTATCGTATTTCTCGTCGCCCGTGTTCACGCGCACCGCATGCGCGACCTTCATGCCGCCTTCGTCACGGTAGTCGCTGAAGTATGTCGTGGTGATGCGCGTGCCGCCCTTCTCGATCGTGCGCGTCGTGAGGTAGGTGTTCGCGTCGATCCACATCTCGAAGGGACGCCCACCGGTCGGTGTCACGCGCAGCACATGGACCTTGCGGCCCTCGTCCGTGTCCTCACGCAGGTATTCGACCTGGCCGGGACGGCGCTCGGTCCAATAAGAATAGGTGCGCCGGTAGGCTTCATTGGCGGCCACCTGCCGCCCCTCGTCGGTGTCCTCGACGCGCAGTTGCCCCGAGGCGTCCTGCTCCCAGGCCTTGTCACCGTCGAAGCCGTTCGCACCCTTGACCGGTCCGAGCTCGTACCGGTCGACGAAGCGCCCGGTCATGCTGTCTTCGAGCGAGCTGGCAACGCCCGTGAGACCGCCGGTGCTCACCTTCCAGCGACTGTCCACGGAGTGAACCGCATCGACGGCGGAGCCGCCCGCGGCCGCCTTCGACTTGCGGAGCACGTCCTCGAGGGGATTGGCGCCCGCCGCATGCGCGATGAGCGCGGCCACGAGCCCTGTCGCCAGGGCTGCCTGAATCTTCATGTCGGGATTTCTCCGCGAAAGGATTCGCGGGATTCTACCCGGCTGCGCGACTTACTGTGAGCGCGCTACCGCGGTCTGAACGCCGACGGGCGCTGCCGTCGTGTAGTGCACGAGCAGTCGCGCGACGTGTCCGTGATCGCTGCTCCAGTGCGCCAGGTTGATGCAGAGGGAGCGGTGATCGCTGCCTTGCATCTGGTCGTACGGTGCATCCGCAAAACGGGTGCCGCCCGCGTCCTGGTTGACCTGCACCTTGCTCTGATCCCCCCAGGACTGCAGGTCGTCGTCCGCTTTCGCAAACAGCTCGACGCCGGAAATCTTGGCCGGAACCGGGATCGCCGTACACAGCGCAACCCGCTCCGCCGTGGCCTCATCGCACTTGGGCGGGTCGACGCCGACGCTGATCGGCTCTGCGCGACAGGGATGCAGGCGAAGAATCGCTTCCGCGGTGCCGGCACCTGCGAGCGCGACGGGCGCCGCCGCTCCGGCCGGAGGCTCGACTTCGCTGCGAAAGTGCTCCAGCCGCTCGGTGGAGGTGGATAGTTCTTTCAACTGATCGGCCAGCTCCATGCGCAGCTGGACGGTGTCCTCGCGCACGCGCTCGGCGCGCAGCTCCGAATAGGCGAATCCGCCCACGGCGGAAGCCAGCACGATGACCGCGAGCGTGACGATGGAGCGCATCGCGCTGCCACGCTTCGGTCGCGACTCAGCCTTGGCACGGCCGCGCATGGCCATCAGCAACTGAAAGGTCGCGGTCATGATGGTCGCCGCAGCGCCAATCATCGCGGCCACGATCGTTTCCGAAAGCCCCATGCCGGACCAGCCTCGAGTTTGACTCAATGCAGGAATGTGCCGGCGGACTGTAGCGAGTCGCTCCGGCCGCGAACTCGTACGCGGTTGGCAGTTTCTGTCGGTCCGGAAGATGGGCGGCCCGTGAGCGGGTCAGAGGCGCCTGAAGCCTCTCAGGGCGACCCTCAATCTGTCGCTGAGTGGCGACAGATTCAGTCGCGCCTGATCTGGCGGGCGCGCAGAACCAGGGCGATACCGCCGAGCACCGCGAGCGACGCAAGCACGAGGCGCAGGCTGGCTCGTTCGCCCAGGAAGAGTACCCCGCCCACGGCGGCGATCACGGGCACGGAAAGCTGTACGGAGGCCGCGGCAATGGCGCGCAGGCGAACGAGTGCGGAATACCAGATCACATAACCCAGTCCCGAGGCGATGGCGCCGGAAGTCGCCGCGAGGACCAGGCCCCGCGTGGAAGCCTGCGGCGGACGCGCAAAGATCGCGACGGACAGCAACGCCAGCGGCACGGTCCAGACAAAGTTGGCCGCAGTCGCCTTGAGCGGATCGGGTGCCTTGCGGCCGCGCAGCGAATAGATGCCCCAGGCAACGCCCGCGAGCGCCATCAGCAGCGCGCTCACCAGCGGCGGTGCGGTCACTCCCGGAGCGAGCAGCGCCACGAGTCCCGCGCATGCGAGCAGCAGCCCGCTCCACCCGAGCGGCGGCAATTGCTCATGCTGCAGGAGCCCCGCGCCGATCATCGTGATCTGCACCGCGCCGAACAGGATCAGCGCCCCGGTTCCCGCCGAGAGTCCGAGGTAAGCGAACGAGAACGCGATCGCGTAGCCGAACAGCGCGCCCACGGCAATTGCATCGGCGGGCAGCCGAAACGGCCCGGGCCTGGTGAAGACGACGAGCACGGCGAGAAACACCGCGCCACACCCGAGTCTCACCGCGGTGAACGTTGCCGCGTCGATGAGATGCGCGCCGAGCGCCATGCGGCACAGGAGCGAGTTGGCAGCGAACGCGATCATCGCCGCGGACGTCAGCAGGATCGTGCTCACGCCAACGGCGCGGGTCGTGGTGGACACGAGTGGTAGTCGCCCCTGGGGTCGAAAGGCGCCTACGTTACACGAGTTGAAAAAACAGAGGGGCTGCATCACTGCAGCCCCTCCGGGGACCAACGCTCAGGCGTGGAATGCACCCATCCTTGCGCGACCTGCTCGTTGGATACGGTCAGTGCTTTTTGGCTTCCTTGATCGCCTTCACGGCGTTGACGAAGCCATAGCCCGTATCGGGATCGAATCCCCTGCGGCCCACGACGAAGGGCTCGGTGAGCCGTCCGGCCGCGAGGGTCATGTCTTCGGCGGTGTCACGCAGGATGTCGTTGATTTCTTCCGGTGTGATGGCATCACAGTCACGGAAGCGCGCACCGGCGGCGACGCGTTGCGCGGCGGTGACCGGCGGCACGATCAGCGTCTGCTGCTTGTGGCGGTTGACGTCCACGCAGATCTTCCAGTTGTTCCCCGCGGCCAGGCCGTCGTTACGCTTGTCGAGCATGAGTGCGGCGACCGCGGCGACGTGCGGCGCGGACGCCGAGGTGCCGAAGAAGTTCGGGAACTCGTCCGGCTCGGTGCTGCCCGGCACCTCGAACGGATAGAGCGAGAAGAAGAAACTGCTGTTGCCGCCATCCGGACCCACGACCCCCGGCTTGATGCGCACGATCGGTTTCTTCAGGCGCTTGCCGTTGATGTCGAAGTAGATGGGCGTCCCGCCTGCGGATGAGAAGAGCTCGAGGCACGCGGGCACGCATTCCGGGTGGAAGGCCGGCCCCCATTCCTCGGTGTTGAACCAGGGCGCGGCGCCGACCGCTTCGGCACCGGCGGCATTCGAGTGCCCGAAGGTCGTCGGGCTCTGCGTGTCGAAATCATTCACGCTCATCTCGCCGTCGCCGAAATCGAAGTACACGTACTTCATCACCGCGGGCGGTGGACCACTGAACAACTCGAGCGAGATCGCGACCTGCACGTCGCCGCCGGTCTGGTTCGAGATCAACGCGAGCTCGACCGGGTCCGCGCCGGTGTTGGCGTCGATGCCCGGCAGCTGGCAGACCGCCGGCTCGAGGTTGTCGTCGCAGAACGGGATCAGGTTGCCGTCGAGATCGTAGAAGATGATGTCGAGATCCGTGGTCGCGCCCGGCGCGCCGCTCACGGACGCGAAGGGCTGATCCCATTGGTAACTCAACACCTCGATCGCGCCGGTGCTGAGCGTGATGCTCTGCAAGGTGTCGACGCCGGGTCCGGGATCGAAGTCGTGCTGCTCGCCGGAGGCTCCGGGAATCCCGGAAGGCCGGAATCGCGATACATACGACTGGCGCGCGCGATTGCCGGCCGACGAGTAGTAGGCGATGCCCTTCGAGCGCACATAGTCGACCGCCTGCGCCACGTTGCCGTCCTGGAACATCGGCTCATCGAGATAGCTGATGTCATCGACGATCACGTCCGCGCCCGCCTGCAGCGCGAGTTGCACGATGCCGTTGGCAAAGTCCGCCGCACCGTCATCCGCGGTGTGGAACGCAAGGCGCGCGCCCGGCGCCACGTCGTGGATGATCTGCAGCATCGCGCGTCCTTCATCGTGTCCGTCAGGGCAGCTCGGGTCCTCCTTGAGCAGGACGACGCCCGCCGGCAGGTCGCCGTTCGCGACGTCCTGTTCCGCCGTGGTGTGCATCTGGCCCGGGAATAGCGGCTCGGTGGTGCAGTTGAAGCTGTCGGACATCGCGCCCACCGTGATCCCGGTGCCGTCGACGTCGAAGCGCTGCCGCGCGCGGTCGCTGTTGAGGGAGCGATCGCCCTGTGACGTGACGAGCCCGGCATCATGAGCCCGCACCGAGGGACGCGCGAAATGCAATGAGCCCACTGCGGCGAGATCCGACAGCGCAGCGACCGGCAGCCGGCCCGAGACCGTGTTGCCGAACACGCTCCCGTTCTGCAGACCACGGCTCGTGAGCTCGGTGCGCAGCGCCTGTGCCTGGCCGGGCTTCGCCACGGCATCGATCACCACGTAGCCGTCCACGACCTTGAGCAGTGGATTGCGCGCGCTGCGCGCGACCGCGAGGCTGCGCTCCCTGGCGTTCGAACTCGGTCGTGCCGCCTGCTGCAAGCGAACCAGTGTGCCGCTCAGCTTGGATGCCCCGCCGTGTTTCACGGCATCGCGCTGCGCACGAAACTCCTGCAGTCGCGCCGCCCCGTCCGTGACCTGCGCCGGCGCCGCGAACGCGCAGATGCTACCCGCGAGCGCGAGCAGCGCTCCGATCCTTGTGCGTTTCATTTCATCCCCCTTGGCTGTCGAGTCTTGGTGTAATCGACTGGCACTTTTCGGCCATTGCGTCGGACGCTATGAACTCGATGTGGCCGGAGCAAGCTGCCTGGGACCAAGGGTCATGGTGATGGCCGAAGCGCTCTGCGGCGGGGATGAACCGGCCCGGGTTCAGGCACATCTTCTATACTCGCCGCATGTGTGCGCGCTTCGTCTCGCGAGTGATGGCCGCCCTGGAACGCGCGGTCCAGGTGCGCTGGCACGATCCCTTCGACCTCATCTACAACGCGGCGCCCAGCATGCAGCTGTCGGTCGTCACGGCAGGCCCCGAGGGTCCTGAAGCACACGCGATGAAGTGGGGGTTCATCCCGGGATGGTGGAAGCAGGCGAAGCCTCCGAAGCTCACGATCAACGCGCGCTCGGAAGATGCGCCGCACTTGCCGATGTGGCAGGCGGCGTTTCGCGGCGCGCGCTGCCTGGTGCCGGCGCTCGGCTGGTATGAGTGGCGCAGCGAATCGCGCGTCGACACCACGACCGGCGAGCTCAGCACGGTCCGCCGCCCGTATTTCATACATCTCGAAGGATTGCAGCCGCTGTGCTTCGCGGGCCTCTGGTCGCGCTGGCGGCCGGAGCGCGATGCCGAGCCGCTGCTCACGTTCTCGATCCTGACGCGCGCGCCGACCACGAGCCTCGCGCAGCTGCACGACCGCATGCCGGTGGTGCTACGCGAGGATCAATACGCGGCGTGGCTCGATCCGGCGAACGATGACCTGAGCGCGCAACGCACGCTCACCAGCGGCGCGCTGCTCGAGTTCCGGCACTACGCGGTGAGCACGTACGTGAACAACCCGCGCAACGAAGGCAAGGAATGCATCGAGCCGCAGGGCACGGCGACAGACGCGGCGCGGGACAGCGAATCCTGAGTCCTGTTGCGATTACTTGCGCGCCACCATCGCAGCGCGCGCCCGGCCGATCATCTCATCCGCGGTTTTCAGCATGCCTTCGAGGCTCCCCTCCGGAACGACCTTGCCGGCCACCATGAGTGTCGGCGTCGCCTCGATGCTGTATTGCACCGCCAGGCTCTCGGCCTGCGCGGTCTTGGTATTGATGCTGAAAGAGTTCATGGCATTGGTGATCTCGCTCGCATCGACGCCTTGAGTCCCGGCCCAGCGGGCGATGCTGTCGGCGTCCCACAGCGAGGCGCCGTTGTGGATCGCCTTGAAAATGGCATCGTCGAGCTTGTCGAGATGGCGCGTCGCCTCGAACGCGTAGTACGCCTTCGACAGCGCGACCCACTGCGGATGTCCCAGGCTGATCGGCACGCGCCTGAAGACGACGTCCTTGGGTTGCTGGCGCAGCCAGCTCTTCACCAGCGGTTCGAAGTCATAGCAGTGCGGACAGCCATAAGAGAAGAACTCGATGACTTCGATCTTCGGGGCAGCCGCGGCAGGAGTCGCGGACGGCGTGGCGGCACGCGCCCCGATCGTGGATATGGAAGCGAACACCAGCAAGCAGGCCAGGACTCTCGACATTGAAGCCTCCCGGGGAAATTCTCAGAACCTCTCGACCCACGGCCGCAAATCGAGTTCCTGCGTCCAGGCATTTCGTGGCTGGCGATGCAGCGCGAGGTAGGCCTCTGCGATTGCGCCGGGCTCGAGGAGCGAGTCGGGACCGCGTTCGCCCGCAAGGTGCGCATAGCGGTCCGAATGAATCTGGCCGTCGATGATCACGTGCGCCACGTGAATGCCCTTCGGGCCGAGCTCGCGCGCGAGGCTCTGCGCCACGGCGCGCAGTGCGAACTTGGGCGAGGCGAGATTCACGAAGCCAGCGCCGCCCCGGAGCGATGCGGTCGCGCCCGTGAACAGGATCGTGCCGGCGCCATGCTCGAGCATGCGCTTTGCGGCGGCGCGTCCCACGAGGAAGCCGCCGAAGCAGCCGACCTTCCAGCAGCGTTCGAACTCCGCCGGATCGGTCTCGACCACCGTGCCGCGTTGAAACGTGCCGGCGTTGAAGACGGCGACGCGCAGCGTGCCGCCGCGCGCAGCTCTCGCAAAGAGTTCCTCGACCTGTGCGGGATCCGTGGCGTCACACGTAACGTGAACGACCTTCCCGCCGCCAGGCGCGGGTGTGTCGGCAGCGGGCTTGCGTGCAGCGGCGAACACCGTGTAGCCCTCCCGTGCGAATCCGTTGACCAGCGCCGTGCCCAGGCCCGGTCCGACCCCTACTACGACGGCCGTTTCAGTGCTCATGTCCTGTTCCTCGATCTCAAAGGATCAGCGAAAGTCGCGTGACTTCGCCGCCAGTGTACCGAGCCAGCGGCTCAGGTCCATGAAACGCGCTGCGATCACGTGCGTCACTTCGCCCTGGCGTTGCAGCTCGCCATGGACTTCGAGCAGCCGCGCCTCGAGAAAGTGCCGTCGCTGAGCCTCGGCGATGCCCGGCCAGACGATCAGGTTCACCTGGCCGGTTTCATCTTCGAGGGTGATGAAGATGACGCCGCTCGCGCTCGAGGGCCGCTGGCGCGTGATCACCAGGCCCGCGGTGCTCACGCGGGCGCCGTGCGGAACGGCGCTGAGATCGCTCGCAGTCAGGAGATGTCGCGCACGCAGCCGCTCGCGCAGGAGAGCGAGCGGATGACGTCCGAGCGTCAGGCTGAGCGAACGATAGTCCGCGAGCACGTTCTGCCCTTCCGTCGGCGCCGCCAGCATGGGGATGCCCTCGGCGATCTTGATCTCCGGGAACACCGGGAGCGACGACTCCACGCCGGCTACTTCCCACACGGCGCGATGCCGGTTGCCGGCAAGACGCGCGCAGGCACCGGCGTCGGCAAGTGCGCTGAGGTCGCGCCGGTCGAGCTGCGCACGCTCCGCGAGATCCTGCACGCTTGCGAAGGGACGCACGCGCCGCGCCGCGACCAGCCGTTCGGCGCCGGTCTCCGAAAGTCCTTTCGCCAGCCGCAAGCCGAGGCGCAAAGCGGGCTCGCCATCCTGGCGTCGCTCGAGCGTGCAATCGCGCTCGCTCGCGAGCACATCCACGGACCGCACTTCGACGCCGTGCGCACGTGCATCGCGCACCAGCTGTGCGGGTGCGTAGAAACCCATCGGCAAGCTGTTGAGCAGCGCACAGGTGAAGATCGCGGGCTCGTGGCACTTGACCCAGGCTGAGGCGTACGCCAGCAAAGCGAAGCTGGTGCTGTGAGACTCAGGAAAACCGTAGTCGGCAAAGCCTTTGATCTGTTGGAAGATGCGCGCCGCGAATTCCTGGTTATACCCGCGCTCGCGCATGCCGCTCATGAGCCGCTCTTCGAAGCGCTCGAGTCCACCGCGGCGCTTCCACGCAGCCATCGAGCGGCGCAGGTCGTCGGCCTCGCCCGGCGTGAATCCCGCCGCGACCATCGCGAGCTGCATCACCTGCTCCTGGAAGATCGGCACGCCGAGCGTGCGCTTGAGAACCTTTTCGACTTCCGGGCTCGGATAGCTCTCGGGCTCCTCGCCGCTGCGGCGCCTGAGGTACGGATGCACCATGTCGCCCTGGATCGGCCCGGGACGCACGATCGCGACTTCGATCACCAGGTCGTAGAAATTCTTTGGCTTCAAGCGCGGCAGCATCGACATCTGCGCGCGCGATTCGATCTGGAACACGCCGACCGTGTCGGCGCGCTGGATCATCGCGTAGACGACGGGATCCTCCGCCGGGATCGAGGCGAGCGTGTACTCGCGGCCGCGGAAGTCGCGCAGCAGCTCGAGTGACTTGCGCAAGGCCGAGAGCATCCCGAGTGCGAGCACGTCGACCTTGAGGAGCCCAAGCGCATCCAGATCGTCCTTGTCCCACTGGATGACGGTGCGATCGGCCATGGTCGCGTTCTCGATCGGCACCAGCTCCTCCAGCGGCCCGCGCGCGATCACGAAGCCGCCGACGTGCTGCGACAGATGGCGTGGGAATCCGATCAGCTCATGCACGCGTTCCAGAAGCCGCGCCAGGAGCGGGTTGCGCGGATCGAAGCCCGCGCCGCGCACGCGCTCATCCGCGACCTTGCGGCCGTCCCACCAATGCATCGCGTGCGCCAGCCGTTCGACCTGCAGCAGGTCGAGGCCCATCGCCTTGCCGACATCGCGCAGCGCACTGCGCGGCTGGTAGGTGATGAGCGTGGCGGCGATGGCGGCCCGATGCCGACCGTATTTTTGGTAGATGTACTGGATGACTTCTTCGCGCCGTTCGTGCTCGAAGTCGATATCGATGTCGGGCGGCTCGTTGCGCTCGCGCGAGATGAAGCGCTCGAACAGCACATCCTGGCGCGCGGGATCGACGGAGGTGACGCCGAGGCAATAACAGACGGTCGAATTGGCGGCCGAGCCGCGGCCCTGGCAGAGAATGCCGCGACTCCTCGCGAACCGCACCAGGTCGTGCACGGTGAGGAAATAGGCTTCGTAACGCAGTTCCGCGATGAGCGCGAGCTCGTGCTCGACGAGATCGCGCACGTGTTCCGGAATGCCCTCCGGCCAGCGCCAACGCGCGCCCTCCTCCGTGAGCCGGCGCAACCATCCCGGCGCGCTCTCGCCCGCGGGCACGAGTTCCTCCGGATATTCGTAACGCAGCTCCTTGAGCGAGAACCGGCAGCGTTCGGCGATGCGCAGCGTTTCTTCCAGCAAGGAATGCGGATAAAGGCGCTCGAGCTCGGTCAAGGGGCGGAGGTGCCGCTCGCCACTCGGTTGCAGCGCATGACCCACTTCCGTGATCGGCGTGTTGAGACGGATCGCAGTCAGCAGGTCCTGCAGTGCGCGACGCTCGCGTACATGCATCTGCGCGCCTCCGCTCGCCACGAGCGGCAGCTGCAACTCGGCGCCAAGGCGCGTCAGCGTGGCGAGCCGGCCGCGGTCGTCACCCTCGCGCAGCAACTCGACCGCGAGCCAGGCCCGTTCCGGGCAGATTGCCTTGAGCCATGCGCCGTGCGCGGGATCGGGCGGATCGCCTGGAAGCCAGAGCGCGAGGCAGCCTTCGAGATTCGCGGCGTCGATCTGTTCGCGGGCCAGACGGTATGTGCCCTTGTCCGCCGCGCGGCGGGCGCGCGTGATCAGGCGACAAAGCCGCCCGTACGCTACGCGATCGGTGACGAGCAGGATGAACTGGGGTCCATCAACCAGCCGGAATTCGCTGCCGATGATGAGCTTGAGTGAAGTCTCCTGCACCGCTTCGTGTGCACGCACCACTCCGGCGACGGAGCACTCATCGGTGAGCGCCAGTGCGTGATAGCCGAGCTCTACCGCGCGTTCGACGAGCTCGTGAGGATGCGAGGCACCGGTGAGGAAGGTGAAGTTGCTGATGCAATGGAGCTCGGAATAGGAAAGGCCTTCTTTCATCCAAAGATTCCATGCACGTACCAGTCGTGCGGCGCGCGCCGCTCGCGATATACCCAGAGTCGCGCGCCATCCGCGGCGCGCACGTCGAAGTAATCGCGCGTCACCTCGTTCCCGTCCCACCAGCCGGTCTCGATCCGTTCGGGCCCGCGCAGTCGTTTTCCCTGTTGCCTGATCCGGTGCGGCTGCGCGAGCAGCCACAATGGGCGTTCGACGGCCCGTTGCAGTGAAGCGCGGGTTTTCGCTGGCGTTTCGGCTCCGCGACGGATTTTCCAGGCGAGCTCGGGCCGGTGATCCTCGACCGCACACACGCCGAACACCTGTTCGTTGCCGAGCCGCGCGCGCAGTCGTTCGAGCAGGCGGGGCAGCGCCGCTGTCGAAATTTCCGACTGGCCTGGTTTCATCAGCCAGCCGTTGGTGGGCAGCGCCGGCAGCAGCGTGCCGGATAGCAGCCGTATGGCGATGACCGGCGCGGGCAACGCGAGCGCCCTCAGGCGTTCCGCCAACAAGCCTTGCAGATGCGCGACATCGCCACTCGGCAGGGCGAGACCGAGACGCAGCCGGGTTGTGGGATGTGCACGGTGCTTGAAATCGCAGGCGAGGACGGCGATCGCCGCCTGGCGTTCGAGCAGGAAACGCTGCAACCGCTCGAGTAGTGGCGCGCAGGCGGCCTCGAGCTTCCCGGCCGCTTCGATTTCATGCTCGGGCAGGAGTCGTGCATCGAAGCGCTCGGGGCTGCGAAACGCGCGTCGGGGCTCCATACGGCGCGCGAGCGCACGATCCAGTTCTTCGAGCCAGCGAGTCCCGACGCGACGCGCGAACCCGGCGCGCGGCAGGCGCACGAGATCTCCGACGGTGCGCAAACCCATGCTGAGCAGCAGCGCGCTCACCTCCTGCGGCCAGCGCAACCAGCCGATGCCCACGTTCGCCAGGTGCCGTGCCAACTCGCCGGGTTTCTCGATCACCGTTGCAGCGGAAGTTGTCGCATCCGGTCGGCGCGACGAGCCCAGTGAGCGTGCGAGCCACAGTGAAGCGGTGGGTGTGGGAGCGAGCGCCAGCCGCGCCGTCACTCCTTGTGCGCGCAAGCCCACGGCGATGCGTTCCAGCAAGGCCTGCGCGCCGCCAAAGAGTTTCAGACTGCCTGTCACTTCCAGCAGCAGCTCATCCGGCGGCGCGAGACTGACGAGCGGCGTGAACTGCTGCTGGCACCACGCCGCGAGGTGCACGAGGCGCGTGTGCTCGCGTTCTTCTGCACGCGGCCGCGCCTCGAGGTCCGGCTCGAGCGCGATCGCGGCATTCAATGACTGTCCCGCGCGCACGCCGGCGGCACGAGCCTTGTCACTGCAGGCGAGCACCACCTGCTGGCGGCTCAAGGGATCGATGACCGCTACTGCACCCGGCTCGCTGTCCTGCAAGGCCTCGAAGGCAAGCTGTGGCAGATGTACGGCCAGCCACAAACGCCGCGCCGTCGCGCGCTGCAGCGGTTCCGCGCGTGGCGGCTCGCGCGGCGCAACCGCGGGACGTGGTGTTTTCTTGCGTGTGTGTTCCGTGTCACGCCCGCGTTCCGTCTCAGCGGCGACGGGAAATAGCGGCAACGTGCGCAACACAGACATGCAGCTGGATCCGGTATCAGGACCGCGACCATCGGTTCAGCATCACGACACCGGCTTTGCCTCCCTGCACCTTCACGAGTTCGACAGCGAGGCGTGCTTCATCGGCCCACAAGGCGAGGCGCAGATTCGCGGGTGAAGGTTGCGCGCGCTGGGGCAGTGGACGGAACAGCACACCGAGAGCGCCGCCCGCATGCGCAGCGAGCTTGAGACGACGCAACGAATGCAGGCTCGCGCCGCCGATCCACGCGAACACTGCGAGACAGGCACCGGATCGCAACGCCTGCTCGGTCGCCCACAGCGTCTGGGTCGGCGTCAGCGCCCGGCTGATCAGCAAGCGTTGCGGATCGATGCCGCGCTCGGCGAACGCGGGCGCATACGGCAGATGCGGCGGATTGAGCCACGCGATGCTGCGCGCCAGCGGCGCGGATTCGCTCGCGACCAGGCGCTGCAGCGCCGGGATGAAAAGACTCAGCTCGCCGATGCCGCTGTGTGCGTGCAGGACCTCGACCAGGCCGGTTTGCGGCCAGCCCCCGCCCGGCAGTCGTTCATCGAGCAGCGCGAACTCGCTCGGCACACAGGCGTCCGCCGCCCGCGCCGCACCGCTCGCGCGCCAAAGCGCGGGCGATGCAGAGAGCAAAGTATCGAGCGAAGCGACCATGAGGCGTCGTCAGAGCGGAATGAACCTGTTGTCGGAGCTGGATCGGGTTGCAAGGGAACCTGCGTTTCAGACAGGTACTGTGATTATATACAGTTACCCGGATGAGGCAAGAACCGTATGAGTGAGCAGCTGGTTTTGGCTGGGCGATGCGTCACTCGAGCCCCCATGGCCACGAAGCGCCGCAACCTCCTCGATGGCGTGGCCGACCGGCGCATCGAGTTCCGCGACAACTTCGCGGCGATCAGCGGCGCAAGCGATCTCGCCGACCACATCGCGGCGATCCACATGCACATGCCGGGAACGCGCCTCGAGCGCGCTTCGCCTGCCCGGCAATCGCAGGGCGCGGTACTGATCGACTGGATCGCTCGCCACGGCGACGAAATCGCGTCCCGCGGCACCAATTTCTTCGAGTTCACGCCTGGCGGCCGAATCGGCTGCGTGTTCGGCTTCTGGTCCTAGCCTTCGGCCGACCCGGGGACGAACGACTCGCCGATTCAAACCACCCGCTCGATTCGCACATCCAAATTCCGGGCGCACGACAGCCTTGCTGTGCGCGCGTAGATTGGGGCGAGCGCGCTGCTCCGTGAAGGTCGCGCGCCACAGGGAGGGCGTGAACGTGCAGCTCACCGATGGTTCGCTCCGCAATCCGGCAGCAGTGATCATCACCGTCGCGATGGTGATCGCCTTCGGCATCTACAGCGCGCTGAAACTCCCGATCCAGTTGTTCCCCGACATCGAAGAGCCGCAGATCACGATCAACACCGGATGGCGCGCGGCCGCCCCGGCGGAAGTCGAGTCGGAGCTCATCGAGCCGCAGGAAGCGGCGCTGCAAGGACTGCCGGGCGTGAAGGAGATCAACGCCTTCGCCAACGCGGGCGGCAGCTCCATCAACCTGCGCTTCAACGTCGGCACCGACATGCGCGATGCGATGGTCGACGTCATCAGCCGCATGAATCAGCTGCAGAACATGCCGCGCGATGCCACTGCGCCGGTGATCACGCTGGGCGAGGACGGCGGCGGTGGCGCCAACCAGACACTCAGCTGGTTCTTCGTGCAGCTGCTGCCCGGCACGCCCGGGCCGATCGAGAACTACCAGAAGTTCATCGAGGACGTGGTCAAGCCGCGCATCGAATCGGTGCCCGGTGTGGCCGTCGTCAACATCAATGCGAGCGCGGCCGAAGAGCTGCAGGTGCGCTTCGATCCGTATCGTGCCGCCGAGCTTGGGGTCGAGATCCCGGCAGTGGCCGCCGTCGCGGGTTCGGCCAACGACACCTCGGGCGGCTACGTCGAAGTGGGACGCCGCGACTACGCGTTGCGGTTTGCGGGCCGTTACTCGCCGCACGATCTCGGCGAACAGATCATCGCGTGGCGCAACGGGAGCCCGGTGCGGCTGCACGACATTGCGACGGTGGAAGTGCGCCGCGCTGATCGCGAGAACCTCGCGATGCAGAACGGCAACCCCGCGATGGGATTGCAGATCATCAAGGAAAGCGGCGCCAACGTGCTCGATACGCTCGGCGCGGTGAAGGAGCAGATCGCAGAGCTGCGCGACGGGCCCATGAAGGAAATGGGACTCACCATCCAGCAGTCCTTTGATCCCTCGCTCTTCATCAACCAGGCGATCAGCCTGGTCTCGAGCAACCTGTTCGCCGGCGTGCTGCTCGCGCTCGGCGTGTTGTGGCTGTTCCTCAGGCACACGCGCGCGGTGATCCTCGTCGGGCTCACGGTGCCGATCTGCCTGCTGTCGACCTTCATCACGCTGCAGCTCACCGGCCGCACGCTCAACGTGATCTCGCTCGCGGGCCTCGCGTTCGGCGTCGGCATGGTGCTCGATGCCGGCATCATCGTGCTGGAGAACACCTTGCGCCTGCAGGAGCGTGGGGAACTTCCCAACGTGGCTGCGAGCCGTGGCACGCAGGAAGTGTGGCCTGCCCTGCTCGCCTCGACCATCACCACGGTCGCGATCTTCCTGCCGGTGCTGTGGCTCAAGGATGCGGAAGGCCAGCTGTTCGCCGACCTGGCGCTGACGATTTCGATCGCCAATGTCATCTCGATGTTCGTTGCTGTGACGGTGGTGCCGGTGGTCGTCGCGCGCTGGGTGAAGCCGCCGCCGCTGCGCGCGGAAACCAAGGAGAAATCAGACCAGTTCGCGCGGCGCATCGTCGCACTCACGGATGGCCGGATGCGACGTCGCGTCCTCATCATCGGCCTGATCAGCGCGCCAATTCTCCTCAGCTGGGTGCTCCTGCCGCGGCTCGACTATCTGCCGCCGGTGAAGCGCGCCGCGATCGACGGGTTCCTGCAGTTTCCACCCGGCGCGAGCGTCGACACCATCGATCGCGAGATCGTGCAGCCGATCGCGCAGCGCATGCGTCCGTACATGGAAGGCACGAAGGAACCGGCGCTCCTCAACTATTACGTGCTCGTGTGGCCGGGTGGCGGCGGCACGATCGGTGCCCGCGTCAAGGATCAGTCGCAACTTCCGGAGCTGGAGCGCCTGCTCAAGGAAGAGATCCTGGTCGGCTTTCCCGATATGCAGTCGTTCGTCGCCGAGGGAAATCTCTTCGGTGGCTTCGGTGACGGGCGCAACATCGACCTGATGCTCCAGTCGGCAGATGTCTCGGCGCTCTTCCCGATCGCGCGCGCGGCGATGGAAGAGATCGAGAAACGCATGCCCGGTGCGCAGGTCCAGCCCTGGCAGGGCCTGGAAGCCGCGGAGCCGGAGTTGCGCGTGACGCCGGACGATCGGCGTCTCACCGAGGCCGGCTGGAATCGCTCGACCGCGGGCAACGTGATCCGCTCAATGGGCGATGGCCTGTGGATCGGCGATTACTTCGACGGCAACAAGCGCATGGACGTGATCCTGCGTGCCGAGGGCTGGAAGAACCCCGAGGAGCTCGCGAGCGTGCCGCTCGCCACGCCGACCGGCGGCGTGATGCCGCTCGGCGACCTGATGTCGGTCGAGACCAAGGTCGGGCCCGGCGGCCTCAGGCGCGTCGACGGCAAGCGCACGGTCTCGCTCGGCATCTCCCCGCCGCGCAAGATGTCGCTCGAGGAATCGATCGAGATCCTCAAGCGCGACGTCGAGCCCGTCATCAAGAAGATGATGCCGGCCGATGGCAGCATCCGTTACGGCGGCAGCGCCGACAATCTCAGCAACGCCATCACCAACATGGGGCAGAACTTCGCGTTCGCGGTGCTGGTGCTGTTCCTCATCATGGCGGCGATGTTCCGCTCGGTGAAGGACAGCCTGCTGGTGGTGCTCACCATCCCGCTCGCGACGGTCGGCGGCGTGCTGGCGTTGCGTGCGCTCAATCTCATCAGCTTTCAGCCGCTCGACCTGCTCACGATGATCGGCTTCGTGATCATGATGGGCCTCGTGATCAACAACGCGATCCTGCTCGTCGACCAGACCCGCACCAGCGAGCGAGAAGGCCTCGACCGGCGCGAGGCGGTGGTGCAGGCGATCCAGCTGCGCATCCGCCCGATCTTCTGCAACACCGCCACCTCGCTCGTCGGCATGCTGCCGCTCGCGGTGGTGCCGGGCCCGGGCAGCACGCTGTATCGCGGCCTCGGCGCGGTGATCGTCGGCGGCATGACGGTGAGCACGGTGTTCACCCTGCTGCTGCTTCCGGCGTTGCTGCGGCTCGGTGAACGGGAGGAGCCGGACAGCGAAATGCAGCCGGCGCGCAAGCCGGTTCCGCCGAGACTGGAGCGCGTCGCATGAATGCGAGGAACGCACGCATGAGATCGAGAGTGACGATCGCCGCCGCCCTGCTGGTCGCGTCTTGGTTGACGACGCTCGCCAGCGCCGCGGAGGAAGAGACGACGCCGGCCGCGCCGGTCAAGGTCGGCAAGGCCAGCAAGCAGTCGATCACGACGACGATGACAGCGACGGGAACCGTCGTGAGCCGCAACGATGCACGCATCGCCGCGGAGACGCCCGGCCGCCTCACCTGGGTCGCTGAACCGGGCACGCAGATCGAGCGTGGCGGGGTGATCGCGCGCATCGATGACGCGAACCTGAAGCTGCGCCTGCGCGAGAACGACGCGACGATTGCGCGCCTCGAGGCGAATCGCAAGTACCAGGACTCGCAGGTGGCGCGCTTCCAGCGCCTCCTCGATCAGAAGATCGCCTCGCAGGCGCAGCTGGAAGAAGCCACCGCGCAGCGCGACATGACGGCCGAGGAAATCAACCAGGCGCGCGTGACACGCGACCAGACCTTGCACGATCTCGATCGCTCCCGGGTGACTGCGCCGTTCGCCGGCCAGGTGGTGGAGCGCCTGCACCAGCCGGGCGAGTTCGTCGCCGCCGGTGGCGAAGTGGCGCGCCTCGTCGACACCGCGCACGTGGAAGTGCGCGCGCAGGCGCCGATGCAGGTGGCCTCCTATGCCCGCAGTGGTCGCGAAGTTCGCGTCGT
>DATFRO010000048.1:0-74730 GCA_035263105.1 Steroidobacteraceae bacterium
GCTTGCCGCGGACTTGCCAGCCGACAGCCCTCCGGGAGTCGTTCGAACAAATAGTCAATCAGGGCCTGGTTGTGATCACGGATCAGCGCCGGACTCGCATCCAGCACAAACTTCGCAGACGCTTCCATGACGTTGAGGTTGAAGTTGTAGATTGATGCTGCCTCGGCCGAGTCCCAACGGCTCAGCGTCGGCGCGGGATCCGGATCCACAAAGTTTAGGCACGCAAAGCTCTCCACGCCCTGGGATAGCCAGTTGTAGGGTCCTGGCCGAAGCCAGTCCGAGTTTTCCTTCTTGGTCCACAGGAAGCCCGTCCCCCAGGGACTGAGCAAATACTTGTAGCCCGCGCAGACGATGAAGTCAGCGCCCAGGCTGCGCACGTTCATGGGTATGGCGCCGCAGGATTGGCTCACGTCCAGAACCAACAAGGTCCCGTTCCTCTTGCATGCCGCGGCAAGCGAGGAGACGTCGAGCATCGAGCCGTCGTCGAAGCGCACGTGACTCACCGAAACCACTCGGGTGCTCGGCGTCAGTGCCGCGACCAGATCATCCGACTGTATGAACTGACCTTGCGGGACTGCGAGCCGCACCTTGATGCCTTCGCGCGCCTCCATCGGCTTCCACGTTGCGTACTGCACCGGAAACTCGCCGCGCGCGAAGATCACCTCATCACCAACAGACCACTTGAGTGCATGGGCTATAGCCGCAAGACCCGCTCCCGCTCCGCTCGTCAGGGCGATCTCATCTGCGCTCGCTCCAATCAGGGTCGCCAACGTCTGGCGCAAACTCGCGGCAACGGAGAAGAAGGACACGTCATCAACGATGTGCGGGCGCATCTTTGCAGCAACGGATAGCTGCACGGCGTTGAGCGCCACACGGGGGATTGCCGCGTGAGCGGCGAAGTTCAAGTAAGTGACATCATCGATCGGAAACCATTCACTCTTCCAGTCAATGGACTGCTTTGGGGTCATATTCCGCTCAGTGCGCTCGGGGACCGGGGATAGCCTGCCGATGGGGTTGAATCATTCGCTCGGCAGGAGGCTGCGAATCTGCCTGACCGCGTAATCGACCTTCATGTCGAAGGCGCGCTTCCCCAGCTTCTTCGTTGAGCGGCGTGCGTCACCCAGGATTCCGTTTTGTGGACTGTGCGGCCCGAACTGCGCCTTACCATCGACGACAGAATCTCCGACTGCAGAGGAGACCAGGTCTCTGCGCACCCATGTGTTGTCCCGGTCGAGATACAGCAACTCCGAAGTGTCGAAGATGTAACCGTGGAGGCCGATCGGATAGCCGTGCTGCTCCAGGTACTGATCGAACGCATCGTTGGCTGGCCTGTAGACCTGGTCACAGTAGAACACGCGAGCGCCTCCGCTCAGCGCGCCGTCGAGCTTCTTGGCGACTTCCTCGTAGACTTGCGGCTGGCCGCCGCCGTGGTCGCCCATGATAAAAATGTTGCGAAAGCCGTTGAGGGCCGCTTGCTGCGCAATGCGCTCGAGCATGGCTGCGAGCAGCTCGTTCGTGATCCCGATGGTGCCAGGAATCGATTCTGCGTCGTTCGGCGTGTAGGGCAGCACGGGCAGGAAGATCGCATTGCCGAGTTTTCTCGCGATCGCCTCGGCCGTCGCATGTGCTATGACGTTATGGCCGCCGTTCGCATTCTGCGGGCCTCGTTGCTCGACACCGCCGGTGTAGATGAGCGCCGTCGTCTTCCCCGCCGCAATCGCGCACTTTACTTCCACCCAGGTCATCTTCTCGAATTCCACCTGCTCGGTCTGCGGGCACGGCGTGGCCTGCGCAGATCCCGTACCCACGATCAGAGAGGCCGTGCCGCCGACGATCAACATCAGCAAAGAATGCGAAACCGAGCCAATGCGCATTTCACTCCCCGCTTTCCGCCACAACATGAGTTCCGTAGTAGTCTGGTGCCCGATGAGTAATTCCACAACTTCATTATTCTCACGATTATAATTCCGTTGACGCATGTTTACGGTGGCTCGTCGGGAGCAGGTTTCAGGAGACTTCCATGCTCGAAGATTTACGCGCCCTGGTGGAGTTCGCCCACGCCGGGTCCATCGCCGGTGCAGCCGATCGTCTATTCCGGACGCCCTCTGCGATTACGCGGCAAGTGCAGCGGCTGGAAGCTGCATTGGGTGCCGAGTTGCTCGACCGCTCGGTAAAGCCTCCGCGTCTGAACGCCCTTGGATCGAGGGTGCTCGAACAAGCGCGAGATCTGCTGCAGCGGACCGAGGCGCTGAAGTCTCTTACGTCGAGCGACGCCGAACCTGACGGCCTCTTGCGCATCGGGCTCTCGCATGCCCTGGCCGAGGGGACACTAGTCGAACCTATTCAGGCGCTGAGCGAGAAATACCCCAAGGTCCGACTGCGGCTGTCGAGCGAACTGACGTCCGAACTGATCAACCGGCTGCTCGCGGGTGAACTCGACGTTGCTGCCGTGCTGTTACCGGAAGGGAGAACCGCGCCTGCCCCTCTCCTGACGAATATCATCGCTACCGACCGCATGGAGATCGTTCAAGGCGCGACAGGCAACGTTGACGCTGATTGGAAAAGTTTGGGCCGAACACCCTGGGTGCTCAATCCACCCGGGTGCTTTCTTCGGGCGAGCCTCATCGATCGGATGGAGCGTGCCGGCTTCACCCCGATGATCGGGGCTGAAATCCACAACATGCATATGCAGCTGGCGTTCGTTCAGTCCGGTTACGGTGTCGGACTACTACCCGCTCGCTTCATTGCCAGGAATCGTGCCTTCAATCCCGTGAAAGTCCTGCGTCCCCCGTCATTTGACCTGCGCCGATCCGTCGCGTTAGTCCGGGTTGGGCAGCTCGGCGCCCTGGGGAAGGCCGTCGAACTGTTGGCACATGGGTTTCGGCAATTGTTTGAGGCAGCCGAAACCCCGAAGCCCGTGACGAGGCACCGCAGAGGTGTGCCTGCGAACCGGCGGGCGGCACGACCGCCCAGGTAGTCGTTTCCTGATCGAGATCGTCTGCGACCCAACGCCCGCCAGCCGGCGCGCAATCCGTCCGTGGCATCCTTGCATCAATGTTGACGTTTAGAACCCGCGGGCGCGCGTCGTGGCTCGGAGCGATTGCCGCTACATTGTTCGTAAGCGTGGCCGCGCTGTTGCTGAGACCCAAGCTCGAGGAGGCGGTGCGTGCGCGGATCGAGTCCGCGGCCGTGCGCCATGGCGTGGTTGCCCGAGTCGGCTTGGTACACGTCGGCGTCTGGCCGTTGCTGCGACTGGAGGCACTTGATCTCGATCTCGGTCACGGAGTCCGATTTCATGCCGACATGATCGCGGCCACGTGGTTCGGCCGCATGCGACTCGCAGTTCGCGCCGCCGCTCTCACGGGCCCAGCAGGAGTCAGGATCAGCTCGCCGACCACCGCCTGGGACATGGCGGGTATATTCGGGGAGGACTTCCGGCTCACGCTGGTGGAGCCACAGGCCGGCCTGTCAGTCCGCAAGTTGGCGGATCCGGCGGGCAGCGCGTGGAACGTCCAGGCACGTGAACTCGACGTCGGCCATCTGCTCAACGTGCGGCGCGAGGGCCACCCGCTGCTCGATGGTGGTATCGCGGACGGCCAGGTGGATGTTCGGGCCACTACTGATGCGCTCCGCTTCCACGTGGACATGCGCGCGCGCGGCACGCGCTTGGCGGCACTGGCGGACAACGCCGCCGACGAACCGCAGCTCGGCTATCCGACGGACGTGACTATACGATTCGATGGCGTCTGGCGGCGGGCCGGGGGCGCGATCGAGATCCCCGAGGCGCACGTGACGGTGGCCGGTGCGGACGTGTCCGGCTCGGTCGCGCTGCGAGATCTCGACACCGATCCCGTTGTCGATCTCGCGCTCGGCGTGCGGCGGCTTGACTTCGCGCAGCTGCTGGGCACATCCGGACTCGCGGTGCCCGAAAACCTGGAAATGACGCCCGGCGGCGGCACTGACCTTGGCTCGGCCACGATCGAGTTGCGGGTATACGGACGCCCCGCGAATCCTGCCTCGCTCTCGGTGAGCCAGAAGATCGACTTCAGGCCGCCACGCGAGATGCCGCCCGCGATCAGGCGCCTGCGCGGTGAATTCATCTACAGCGCCGATGACGGCCCCGGACCGCATCGCCCCATCGATGTGTCGCCCGCATCCCCCGACTTCATCGCCCTGCGCGACGTTCCGCCGCTGTTCGTGCGCACTCTGCTGCTTGCCGAAGACGCCGGCTTCTACGGACATCGCGGCATCGACCTGCGCGAGCTACCCGCCGCCCTGCTCACCAACTGGTCGCGCGGCGGCGCCGCACGCGGCGCGTCGACAATCACCCAACAGTTGGCCAAAAACCTGTTCCTGTCTCGTGACAAGCAGCTCGGACGCAAGCTTCAGGAACTGGCGATTACCTTCCTGCTCGAGTCGGCGCTCGGCAAGGATCGCATCCTCGAGATTTATCTGAACATCATCGAATGGGGACCGAACCTACATGGCCTGCGGCCCGCGGCCCGCAGATATTTCGGTCGCGAACCGCTAGCGCTGACGCCGGCCGAGATGGCCTTCCTGGTCGCGATCATCCCCGGGCCAATCAAGTACCAGAGTTCATTCGCGCACGGCGCGCCGGGGCCTGGGTTACGCTCGCTGATCGCCGAACTGCTGGCGAAGCTACGGTCGGTGGATGCGATCGGCGAGGAGGAATATCGGCGAGCGCTCGCCGAACCCATCGTCATCGCCGGCAACAGGCCGCCTGAATTCTGATTAGGCAATGAGCCGCGAACGACTTCGCCGGGCGTGTTTCCATCTTGTTTCCACGTGAGCGTCGCAGGTAGGCAGGACAGATTCGGCGCAGCACGGCGTCCGCGCTAGACTCTGATATCGACATGAGAGATATCAGACGCATCGACCTCAACCTGCTGGTAGCGCTCGACGCCTTGCTCGAAGAGCAGAGCGTGACGCGCGCGGCCAAGCGACTCGCGCTCACGCAGCCCACGGTCAGCGCCATGCTCGCGCGCCTGCGCAAGATCTTCAGCGACCCGCTGTTCGTGCGCAGCCAGCGCGGAATCCTGCCGACGCCGCGCGCCGTGGCGCTCGCGCCGACGCTCAAACAATGGCTGGCTGAAGCGCACGCCCTGGTCGCGAACGAGCGTTTCGAGCCTGCGACCGCGGAGTTCACGGCGTCACTCACCGCCAACGACTATATCCAGTCGGCCCTGATCGTGCCCTTCATCGAGCGGCTCCGCCGTGAAGCTCCGAATGCCCGCCTGGCGGTGCGGTCCGCGCAACTTGCCGACGTGGCTGCGAAGCTCGCGAGCGGCGATCTCGATCTGTGCGTCACCACGACTCCGGAGATCCCGTCGTCGGACCTGCCGTCGCGGCTGCTGTACGAGGAACGCTACGTGTGTGTGGTGCGCAGCGAACACCCACTGAAATCAAGGACCGCGGTCTCGCTCGAGCAGTTCTGCCGCTATCCTCACGTCATGGTCTCGCCTGCGGAAGGTGGGTTCGTGGGGCCGACCGATCGCGCGCTCGCGCAGATCGGCCGCAAGCGACGCGTCGTACTGTCGGCGCCGGGGTTCCTGATCCTGCCGGAAATCCTGAAGGCGGACGATCTCATCGCTGTCGTGCCCGAGCGCATGCTCCGCGGCCGGATGGCGGGTCTGCGCTCGTTCGCGCCGCCGGTGGCCGTCCCCGGATTCGGCGTGTTCCTGCTGTGGCACCAGCGATTGCACAAGGACCCGGCGCATCGCTGGGTGCGCGAGCTCCTCGCCGCAACCGCGCAGGGACTGCGGACCGCGTAGCCGCGCATCAATCGGCGCTCGCCTGATATCGACGGCGTCGATAACACACGAAAAGAAATGCGATTGGGCACCGCCCGCGGTGTGCCGCATGCTGCCTGCCATCTACGAACCAGCCTGGAAGGAATTCTGCGGTGAGCGCAAGCAGCAAGACGGCATTGATCACTGGCTCTTCGAGCGGCATCGGCTTCGAAGTGGCGCGAGGTTTTCTCGGCGGCGGATGGAACGTGGTGCTCAACGGCCGCAACGAAGCGCGGTTGAAGGACGCCGCGAAGCGCCTCGAGAATGCCGCGGCCGTCGCGACGATCGCAGGCAGCACATCCGATCCTTCCACCGGCGAGGCAATGGTGCGCGTCGCCCGGGAACGTTTCGGCAGCGTCGACGTGCTCGTCAACAATGCCGGGGAATTCGCCTTCAAGCCGTTCCTCGACGTCACCGAGACGGATCTCGAACACTACTGGTCGGTCAATCTGAAGGGTACATACCTGACCACGCAGGCCGCGGTGCGCGGCATGGTCGAGCTCGGCCGCGGCGGCAGCATCGTCAATGTCGGCACGGTCCTCGTCGATCACGCCATGAGCTGGGTGCAGGCCTCGGCGCCGCTGATCTCCAAGGGCGGCGTTCGTGCGCTGACGATCGCGCTCGCGGCGGAGCTCGCTCCGCAGGGCATTCGGGTCAATGCCGTCGCACCGGGTTTCACTCGCACGCCGCTCCTCGATGGAGCCCCACCTGAGCCGCTCGCAGCCGCCGCAATGCTGGGGCGCATGGGCGACGTGCGGGAAATTTCCGCCGCCGTTCGCTACCTGGCGGAGTCCGGTTTCATCACGGGCCACGTTCTGAACGTGGATGGCGGCTTCGTGGCCGGCCGACGCTGACGCGCCGGCCGGAAGAGTGCGACGTGAGCGTCGAAGATCGTCTGGCAAGACTCGGACTGCAGCTGCCGGTGCCGCCCCGGCCCGCGGGCAGCTACCGCCCAGCGCTGCTCGCCTCTGGATTCTTGTTCATTTCCGGCCAGCTGCCACTCAGCAACGGCGAGCTCAGGTACCGGGGCAGAGTGGGCGCCGAGTTGAGCGAAGCCGAAGGCGGCGAAGCCGCGCGCTTGGCCGCCCTCAACGTGCTCGCGCAGATCAAGGCGGCGCTGTCGGGTTTTGACCGGCTTGTGTCATTGGTGCGAGTGGACGGACACGTGAGCAGCGCGCCCGGCTGGACCGATCAACCACGTGTGCTGGATTTCGCCTCGGAACTCTTCCGGCAAGCGCTCGCGGAAAAGGGCGCTCATGCGCGCGCCGCTTTCGCATCGCCTCAGTTGCCACTCAATGCGTCGATCGAGCTCGTAGTGACTGCCAGCGTGGCGGAGCCGTGAATTGAAATTGCCTGCGGCGCGCGTCCTGAAGAGAATCACAACGTGCAGCCGCAGGAGACGAAGATGTGGAGAAATACGGAGTTTTCACGGCGTCTTGGACTGGCGGCCCCGATCATCCAGGGACCATTCGGCAACGGGATGTCCACCGTGGATCTCGTCGTTGCGGTGGCCGAGGCCGGCGCGCTCGGCTCCTTTGGCGTGCATCACCTGGCCGCTGACGCCATTCGTGATGTCGGTGCGCAGATTCGTTCGCGCACACAGCGACCGTTTGCGCTGAATCTCTGGATTCCGCTCGGCGACGCCGACGATCCACAGATGACCGACCGGCAGTTCGTCACGTACCGGGAGCTGCTGCGTCCGTATTTCGAGGAACTTCGCGTCCCGCTCCCAAGCCGCCCCGAACGTTTTGCGCCCCGCTACGCGGAGCAGCTCGAAGCGGTTCTCGAGGTACGGCCGGCAGTCTTCAGCTTTGTGTTCGGCGTGCCTTCGCACGACGTGATCGAACGATGTCGGAGCGCTGGGATCGCCACGCTGGGTACGGCGACGACCCCGTCCGAAGCGAAGCTGCTCGAGACATCGGGTGTGGACATGATCGTGGCGACGGGATTTGAAGCGGGAGGTCATCGCGCGTCCTTTCTGAAGCCCGCGGAGGAATGCCTGACGGGCACGCTCGCGCTGGTGCCGCAGGTCGTCGATGCGGTCCGCGTTCCGGTGATTGCCGCCGGCGGAATTGCCGATGGGCGCGGTATCGCGGCGGCTTTGATGCTCGGCGCGCAAGGTGTGCAGATCGGCACAGCCTTCCTGGCGTGCGATGAGTCGGCCGCGGATTCACTGTATCGAGAGAGACTGCTCAACAGTGAACCGACTCAGACTGCTCTTACCAAGTCATTCACGGGCCGCCTGGCGCGCGGCCTGCGCAATCAGTTCATGGACGACATGGCGCGCCACGAGAGTGCGCTCGCGCCCTATCCGGTTCAGAGGTGGTTGACTGCGCATCTCAAGAGCGCGGCGTCGAAGGCGGGCCGAAGCGACCTGGTGGCGATGTGGTCAGGTCAGTCTGCACCCTTGTTGCGTCACCGTAAGGCGAGCCAACTGGTTGAGGCCCTCATCACACAAACAACCGCAGCCGTCGCACGATTCAGCTGACGTCGGGATGAACCGGCCCAGTCCGGTCACGGCGTGACGGCGTCAGCGGACAGTGCGTCCAGTCAGTCAGTTGCCGCGTTTCCGTCGTGACAACGCAATTCCCGCGAACCCGAGTAACACAAGGCCTACCGACCCCGGCTCAGGAACGCTGACGACCCTCGAGAGGTTGAAGTCGCCAGTGACGGTGCCGCTTTGGTCCTGGGCAAAGTAATGGCCGCTGATGGTATTCGCGTCCTCGGAGAGAGGGCCACTGAACTCGGAGAAGTTTGATGGGTCGCCGAACGCGACGCTCAGGATGTTATCGATCAGCGTTCCGCCGGAAAAACTGACTATCCCGTTCGTGCCGCAGTCAGTATTGCTGAGGCAGACCACGCTCAGCGTGCCGCCGATGCCGGTACCGTCGGCGTTTTGAGTCAGGAAGAAAATGTCGGCCAACCCGGTGTTGAGCACTCCATTCGACGCGGAAGTGTCGACGACGTCGCCGCGCCACTCGCCGATCAAGCTGGGTATCGGTACTGCGAACGCGCTGATGGGGCTGATCAGAAACGCGAGCACAGTCAGAGCACGGAGCTTTGACTTCATAGTTATTCTCCAACCACGCCGCAGGGGTGGAAAATGCAAGTCGCGTGCCGCGACAGTGAATTCTCGCAGCGTCAAAGGGTTGGAGGTTCCGAAGCGCCTGGCCGTGATCGCATCTGTAAAGAAATGCGGCACTCAACCTACTTGCGGGGACCCGTCCACGGGAGGCGGCCGGCGGCCACCTTTAGACCTGGCTCGGATCAGCGGAATAGCGAGATCAGGTGACGAACCCTCGCGCCCAGGCGCCTTGCGGAATCACGGAGGTGACCCACTCGCTTTCTGACGTGCGACTCCGCCTCCCACTCTTCCGCGTAGTCTTCCTCAACGCGCTCTGGTGCCGACAGCCGTGCTAGGAATCCGAAATCCGCACCGAGTGCGGGAAACGGTTTCGGCTTGATGTGGTGGTGGTGGAACAGCTCACCTGTGTATCCGGTGCTCGATGACTCGAGGGCCCACAGCGTCACGGCGTCTGCATCTCTCATCGCCGGGCCACCCAGGACCAGCATGTCGACCGCCGGCCCAGTTCCCAACTGGACTGCGCCGCCCATGTGGAACACCGGTCCGATGAAATCGAGGATGTTCAACGGTGCGGTCGTTTCAAATTGATCCCACTCTCCGCCCCAGGAAGCCCCTCCGCCGATGCTGGGCCCGTAGCCGCTGTACGTGAACGTCATCGCGATCTTGTTATCGAAGTCGCAGATCTCGATGAAGGCCAGCGCAGGACCAAACCCGATCACCTTGAGCTCCGGGACCGTCTTCGCCGGCCATACGGCATTCGTCTTGAAGCGCCATTTCCAGCGCTTGGATGTGGCAAGTCCGCCGCCGCTGGGCTCCGGTTTCGGGGGCGGCTTCTCGAGCGTCGGATACGCATAGACATCGACTCGCCGGAAGTTGACGAGCTCACGACCGGTGGTGCCGGTCTGAGGTTGTTCCGATTCACCCTTTGCATCGATCTTGTACGTGTAATTGCTGCTGGAGCGCATCGGTTCGAAGTACGCTGCGACCGCTTCTGCCCGTTGTTGCGACAGCTTCTGATTGTGTTTTTCGGTTCCGCGGTAATCGGCATAGCCGACAAACCGCATATTGACCCGCGCGAGCTGCATGACCTTCGTGTAGGTGTTGTAGACGTCCAGCAGCGTTTGCTTGTCGTCTCGACTCAACGTACTCGAGTCCGTTGCAAAAAAGATTTGAGCGACCCTGCCTTCGATGTTCTTCAGGTCGAGCTTGCTGTGACGCTCGATCGTCCTGTCGACTTGCCGGTTGTACCTTGCGGCCTGCTTGGCAAATTTGCGCAGCAGGTGGTCGAGTCGGCTCGCACTGTGAATATGCTTGTGGACTCTGCTCGTGACGACGTGTCCGCTCGTCGGCCCCTCAGACCTGTTGAGATCGCTCGCCACCTGGTGTGCATCAGCATGGGGGCTCGCGGTTAGCGTGCTTCCGCCGACCGAGCCGACGGTCCCAGGACGCGGCGTTGCACTTGGATGTAACGTCCCGGGATCATTCCTTGGCGGCGCCAAAGAAAGGTACAGGCACGTCGGCCCTGGAATTCTAAGCCCGCTCATGCGGCCTCCCGCGCGCGCTTTGCGTCTTGTTATGGCGCGCTCCCCTTGCTCCTAGCATGCGCTTGCGCTCGGAACCCCAGCAAGCCCACAGGGCTCCGTCCACTGGCCATCGCCCGCAGGCGCGAAAACTACTGGGTCTGATCGGGCGGCGGCTTGAACCACCCGATACCGTTGCCGTGCGACGTCCACCAACGTCCGTTCAAACCGTCCCACGCAAAGGGATCAGTCAGTTCTTTCCAGCCTTCCTGGGCGAGACCCGAGCAGTACAACGACCGATAGAAAAACACGCCGTCAGCGCGTTTCTCCACACGGGCGTAGATGCACCCGCCCGCATCCATGGACTTTGCGCGGACGGTCGAGACCGCGACGCAGCGCGAACTCTCCGATGAGCCTTGGCGCATCTCCACCTCGACCACGTTTCCTTTTTCAACCGGAGCTGCAATGTCGACGAGGGTCCACTCGGAGTGAAGGTGGTCACCACTCCAGTTGGCGCCGGTCGCATCATAAAAAATGCGAACCAGCGCGAGCCGTGAAGTTGCATCAGCACCGAGGCCGCAAGAGGTCACGAGCTCCCTGGTTGTTGCGCTGAACACGATCGTCGGTACCTGACCGTCGAGCGCATCGTCGGGCTGCGGCGTCCAGGGCCCATCGAGTTTGGCCGCGTTGGCAGCGACATCAACATAGGCCACCTGCCCCAGGAACTTGACTCCCACCGGAACGGGTTCCGCGGCGCAACCGGCCAGGTGCGCGATGACAGTGAAGACGGCTCCCAGCCGGATCGATGACGAAAATTTCATGATTGCCCCAGAAGTGCTCGTGCCTGCACTCTTGAGGACGTTCGCCGCGCAAGTCAACGTTCGCGAGCTGGGGGTCCACGCCCCGTCGATCGCGTGAGATGTGCCCCCCTGCGCTACACTGAACCGGTCGAGTCGAGTGGAGTTGGGGGGCGATGCTCGATCACGACCGCAAGATCGCCGCGATTCTTGCCGCCGACGTCGTCGGATACAGCAAGCTCATGGGCGCGGACGAAGAATCCGCCCTGGCCGAGCTGAAACAACGTCGCGCGACTTTCGATCGGCTGGTCGTCGAATACGGTGGCCGCGAATTCGGCAGCGTCGGCGACAGTCTCATGGCGGAATTTCCCAGCGCGGTGAACGCGGTGCGCTGCGCGTTGGCCATCCAGCAACGCACGGAAGCGGAAGGTTCCACGCTGCCACCCGCACGTCGCATGCATCTGCGCATCGGCGTCAACCTCGGCGACATCATCGAGGAGCAGGGCAGCGCCTTCGGCGATGCCGTCAACGTCGCCGCACGGCTGCAATCCCTGGCAAAGCCCGGCGGCGTGCTGATCTCCGGCACCGTTTACGATCAAGTGAAGAACAAGCTGCCGGCGCGTTTCATCGATGCCGGTAAGCGCCAGGTCAAGAACGTCAAGGAGCCCGTCCGGACGTTCGAAGTACAGGTGGCGGACGCTTCGGGCGCGAGCGCGAGACTGTCCGCGATCCTCGCCCACGTGGCCTCGCCTCGCGTGCGCCGTGCGGCACTGGCTGTTGCCGCCTTGGTGGTCGCCGCCGCCTTCGGACTGCTCTGGGGCAATCTCTCGGGGCGCATCGGGCTGCGCATTGGGTCGATGCTCGGCTCACGCGATGCGGCGCCGACATTCTCGATCGCCGTCCTGCCGTTCGTGAACATGAGCGGCGATCCACGCAATGACTACCTGGGTGACGGCCTCGCCGAAGAGCTGTCCAATCGTCTGACCAAGATTCCCGAGTTGCGGGTTGCCGCGCGCACATCGGCGTTCGCATTCAAGGACAAGGGCCTGGACGTGAGCCAGATCGCCGAGAAGCTCGGGGTCGGCTACGTGCTGGAAGGCAGCGTCAAGCGGCAGGCGGATCGCTTCAGGGTCACGGCGCAACTCGTCGAGGCAGCGACCGGCTCGAACAGCTGGTCGAACGCCTACCAGTCGGAGAGCCAGGATCCCCTGGCCATCGAGGACGAGCTTGCTGCCCAGGTCATCACCGCGCTCAAGATCGTTCTCGGCGAGCGCGAGGCGCAGCGCGTGCGCCAGCCGCGCACCGGGAATGCTCTCGCGTATGACCTGAGCCTGCAGGGCCTCGCATATCTGCGGGGACCGACGAGTGTCAAGACGCTCGAGACCGCTGAAGAACTGTTCGAGAAGGCACTCGCCGAGCAGCCTACGTTCGCGCGCGCGCAGGCAGGCCTGTGCGAGACACGAGTGGAACGCTACGTTCTCGAGAAGATTCCAGCGTACGTGGCGGCCGCCGAGGAAGCGTGTACAAACGCGACGGCGCTCGATAGCGATGCGCAGGAAGTGCATATGGCGGTCGGCACGCTCGCCCTCGCGAAGGGTGATGCCGTCGAGGCCGAGGCTTCTTATCGGCGTGCGCTCGCCCTGGCGCCGAATTCACCCGATGCGCTCATTGGCCTCGCCGACGCGCTGGCCGCGGGCGGGAAGACGGCTGATGCCGAGAGTACTTTTCAGCGTGCCATCGCGACACAAGCGAGTTACGCCGCTGCTCATCTGCAGTACGGCAACTTTCTGTTCTCCCAGGGACGCGCCGCCGAGGCCGTGCCCGAATACGAGTCGGCCACGATTCTCACTCCGGACAATCCGAGCGCCTTCAGTAACCTCGGCGGTGCATACCTGCTGATGGGCAATTTCGAGAAAGCAGCCGATGCGTTCGCGCACTCATTGGCCCTGCAGCCGCGTCGCGCCAGCTACGCAAACACGGGCATCGTGCATTACTACCTGGGGCGTTACGACGAAGCGGCGGAAATGTTCCGCAAGGCGATCGAATTCGCGCCGGCCGATCACCGCCTGTGGGGAAATCTCGCTGACGCGCAGCTCTTCGGCTCGCGGCCTGATGAGGCCATGCAGACGTACCGGCGTGCGCTCGCGCTGGTCGACGGCGAACTCGCGGTGAACCCGAAACATGCGGTCAACCAGGCGCAGGCGGCGTACTATGCCACGCGTCTCGGCGAGAAAGATCGTGCGCGCCGTTCCATTGCAATCGCGCTCGCAGAAGAAGAGGGCGATGTCTACGTGCAATACTATGTCGCGCTCGCCGAGCTCGGCCTCGGCGATGCGTCCGCCGCCCTGGTTCACGCGAAGCGAGCACGAGAACTCGGATACGCGCAGAACCTGATGGAGGCGGCGCCGGAACTGGCGGACATCCGAAAACAACTCTAACAAGCGGGGGTACGACCAATGACAAGACTTCACACCACGCGAACCATGACGAGCGGCTGGCCGTTCTCCAGCGATGGGGAGCAGCGTCATGGCTAACACCAACCTTCATGTGCACGTTGATACCGTCCCTATTGCAGGCGGGCAGCAGACGCGGTCGAGATTTGGCAAACCCAAGGACACCGACGCCATCATCTTTCACAACGATGACACGCAGAGCAGCCTGCAGATCAGCATCACCAGCGATCCCGCCAATGGACCTGTGCTCTGCAAGGAGAACAACAACAAGATTCCGGTCCCATTACCTGTGAGCGTACCGGTCGGCGACAAAGGCAAGTACACGATCTGTCAGGACTTCAAGGGCGCCGATTTCAAGTACACGGCCAAGATCGGGACGGCGGTAGCGGAAGATCCGATCATCATCATTGAAAAGTCGAAGGCCATTATCAGCGTCGGCCTTGGCGGCGTACTCGCTGCTGGGGCCATCGGCGCGGTGATCGGTGCCGTCATCGCCAACTACCTGGCATCCAGGAGAATGGCGCGACTGAAGCCCGGCCCGTAAGCGCAACCGCGTCAGTGACGCGAGACAACCCTTCGTGCTGATGGAGGCACGCGGGTTGCGGCTGCCGGGCAGTTTCTGCAAGCTGGGGCGGACCCTCTGGCGCCCATGAAACTGTCGACCCTTGTTCCGTTGCTCGCGCTCGCGATCGCCCCGCCTGCGATCGCGGAAGCCTGTCCGTACCACGACCTGATGCCGGAGTTCTCCAACTTCGTGACAGCAAGCGGCGAGCTTGCGCCACCGGCGCGCGCCGAGGCTTTCGTCGAGCGCTTCGCCGCGGCGCATCGCGACTTCTACAGCGAGGAGATGTTCGGCTCGCGGCAGAAACTCACCGAGCGCGCCGAGCGCTTCTTCGATCCGCAGCGTGCGCCGAAATTCCAGGGGTCGCGGCCGCTCAGCCTCGACGACGTGCTGTCGACCGGCCGGACTATCACTGCTGACTACGCTCGGATCGAGGCGACGTTCCGCAAATCATTCCCGGACTACCGCTGCGACACGCCGATCACCTTCGGCATTTCGCTCTACATGTTCGACGGGAACCAGTCCGCCGATACGCCGGGCAAGCCGCAGATGCGCTTCGGCGTCGACATGATCTCGGCGCTGCACTCGGCGCGTGAGTTGCCTGCGTTCTTTCACCATGAGCTGTTCCACATCTACCAGACACAGCAGGTCGGCGCCGACAAGGTGCCGCCCGACGAGACGCAGCCGGTCTGGTGGGCGCTCTGGAACGAAGGGCTCGCGAGCTATGTCAGCTGGAAGCTCAATCCGACGCTGACTGCACCGGAAATCTTCTGGTTCCCGCGCGATATGGAGGCGCAGTTGCAGCCGAAACTCGCCGAGGCAGCGCGGCTGCTGCTCGCCGATCTCGACGGTCACGACGGCTACGGCCGCTGGTTCATGGGCGGTGAGAACCCGCCCGGCCTGCCGTCGCGCAGCGGTTATTACCTCGGCTACCTTATGGCGAAGCAGCTCGATCATGGCGACCTCGCGGCGCTCGCACGCATGCCACCGCAGCAGGTGGCGGTCGAGGCGCGAAAGTTCGTGGAGTCGTTGGCAGAGAAGCAATGATGAGGACGCAGGTTGCCATCATCGGTGCGGGCCCGGCGGGATTGCTGCTGGGTCAGCTGCTGCACGGGCGAGGCATCGACACCGTGGTGCTGGAGCGGCGCAGCGCCGAATACGTGCTCAGTCGCATCCGTGCCGGCGTGCTAGAGAACATCACGGTCGAGCTGCTCGAGGCGGTCGGCTGCGGCAAGCGGCTTCACGAGGAAGGGCTGGTCCACGGCGGCATCGACCTGAGCTTCGAGGGACGGCGTCACCGCATCGACATCCGCGCGCTGACGGGCGGCAGGACCGTCGTCGTGTACGGGCAGACGGAAGTGACGCGCGATCTCATGGAGGCGCGGCGCGCGTCGGGCGCGACGACTCTGTACGAGGCCGATGACGTCTCCCTTCACAACCTCGACGCGAAGAACCCCAAGGTCGAGTTCACGCGGGAAGGGCGGCGAGAAACGCTCGAGTGCGAATTCATCGCGGGGTGCGACGGGTTTCACGGCGTGAGCCGCACCAGCATCCCGGCGTCGTCACTCCGGACCTACGAACGCGTGTACCCCTTCGGCTGGCTGGGCATTCTCGCCGACGTGCCGCCGTGTCACGACGAGCTGGTCTATGCGAATCACGAGCGCGGCTTTGCGCTGTGCTCGATGCGTTCGCGCACGCGCAGCCGCTATTACGTGCAGTGTGCAGCGGATGAAGATCCGGCGGCCTGGTCGGACGAGCGGTTCTGGGGCGAGCTCAAGCGCCGGCTGGATGAGAAGACGGCGGCGGGCGTGGTCACGGGCCCCTCTATAGAGAAGAGTGTGGCGCCGCTGCGCAGCTTCGTGGCCGAACCATTGCGCTTCGGGCGATTGTTCCTCGCCGGCGATGCCGCACACATCGTGCCGCCGACGGGAGCAAAGGGTCTCAACCTTGCCGCGAGCGATGTGGGCTATCTGTCGGAGGCGCTCGTGGAGTTCTATCGGGAGCGCTCGGAAGCCGCGCTCGAGGCCTACTCCGCACGTGCGCTCGCCCGGGTGTGGAAGGCGGAACGGTTCTCGTGGTGGATGACCTCGCTCCTGCACCGCTTCGACGACCAGGGCGATTTCAACCGCAAGATCCAGCTCGCCGAGCTCGAATACCTGGTCGATTCCCGCGCCGCGGCCACGGCACTCGCGGAGAATTACGTCGGCTTGCACACGTAGCCGATTGCCCAGCGTTGACTCGGGCCCGTGCCATGCATGAGCACATCGACCATCCTCTGTCAGAACCTGTCGGGTAACCGTCAAATGCGTATCTTGCTGCTGGTCGTCCTGAGCTGTGGCGTCGCGAATGCGGCCTCCGAGCGTGCGCCGGGCACTGTGTTCCGCGACTGCAAGGATTGCCCCGAGATGGTGGTGATCCCGGCGGGCACTCTCACCATGGGTTCATCGGCCGCGGAGAAATCCTGGGCGGTGAATCACGGCGCTACAGCGGACGCTCTTGCCGACGAGGCGCCGCAGCACGAGGCCTGGTTGCGATCCTTCGCCCTCGGCAAGAACGACGTCACGCGAGGCGAGTACGCGGCGTTCGTTCGGGAGACGAGTTACCCCGCGGGCGAGGGCTGCGGTCGTGATGGCGGGAAATGGCTGAAGCAAAGTGGCGTGAGCTGGCAGAAGCCAGGGTTCAAACAGACCGAACGTGATCCGGTCGTGTGCGTCAGCTGGCAGGATGCGCGAGCCTATGTGGCCTGGCTCAATGGCAAGGTGCTTCGATCTGCGTCGACATCGGAAGGACCCTATCGACTGCCCAGCGAAGCGGAATGGGAATATGCCGCGCGTGCGGGGACGACGACGCGGTTCTGGTGGGGCGACGATGAGGCGGATGCGGCCAGCCATGCCTGGTACAAGGCCAACTCCGGCGAGCGCACTCACCCCGTGGGATCGAAACCCGCGAACGCATTCGGTCTGTACGACATGGCGGGCAACGTCTGGCAATGGACAGAAGACTGTTATACGGACAGCTATCGCTACGTGCCGACGGATGGGAGCGCAAACGAAACGGGCAACGGCTGCCTGCGCGTCGATCGCGGCAGCTCCTGGTTCTACCCGTCGTGGCTCCTTCGCCCGGCGACGCGCGAGCGAAATCCTGCCGACTACCGGGACATGATCATGGGATTCCGCCTGGCGAGAACGCTCGAGAGCGCGCCCCGGGCGGAGCTGCTGTCGGTGGCGCGAGCGGTTGATCTCAAGACGCCCGACGGTACGCTCCTCAAGGCGAGTTACTTTGCCGCCGCAAAGCCGGGCCCCGGCGTGTTGCTGTTCCATCAGAGCAACCGGACACGCAAGGAGTGGAACGACGTTGCCGTGCGGCTCGCAGCGGCAGGGATCAACACCCTTACCGTTGACAATCGCGCCTACGGCGATAGTGGGGGCACGGATGACAGCTGGAACAAGGAAAAAAGGCCGAAGCACAGCCGCGCCGACGACAACGACATCGCCTATCAATACCTGGTATCGCAGCCGGGCGTCACGCGCGAGGTCATCGGAGTCGGCGGAGCCGGTGCACTCGGAGTACTCAGTGCCGTCGAGGCGGCGCGCCGGCATGCTGCTGAGGTGAAATCGCTGGTGTTGCTCTCGGGTGAAACCCTGAAGGATGGCATCGAGTTCCTGAAACACGCATCGCAACTACCGGAGCTCTTCGTCGTGGCCGACGACGATGAATACCCGCCCACCGTCGAGGCGATGGAATTGCTCTACATCAATGCCTCGAGTCCCATGAAGAGGCTCGTGCACTACTCAACGTCGGAAGAGGCGCCGTGGATCTGGTACGAGCCGTTCGACATCGGCCGAGTCCCCGCCACCGGCGGCCACGGCACCGACCTGCTCGGAAGCCATCCGGAGCTGCCCGGCATCATCCACGATTGGCTTGTGACGACGCTCGTCAAGACACCGGGGCACGCGCCGGTGGATACGCTGGCCTCGGCTCAAGTCATCAGTCAGCTGCAGATGCCCGGCGGAGTCGCCGAGGTCACGCAGCGACTGACGGAGCTGCGGAAGAACGATCCCATGGCGCAACTGTTTCCGGAGATTACCGTCAGCATCATCGGCCAGGATCATATGCGCGCCGGCGAGACCAGGCTGGCGGTCGAAGTTCTGCAGCTCGTCCTGCTCGCTTATCCGGACTCAGCCGACGCACACGAGTCGCTGGCTGAGGCCTACCTGGCTGACGGGCAGAAGGATCTGGCACGACAGCACGCCGCAAAGACCTTGGCGTTGCTCGATGCTCGTACGGTACCCGCGTCGTCCTGGTCCGATACGGAACCGCGTCGCGGCGAGATTCGTCAGGGCGCGCAGGATGTGCTCGACAAGCTGAGCGCGGCGCGCTGAGCGCACGTGCCTAGCCGGACGATTTCGCCTTGCGCAGCGAGACGGCGTTGATGCAGAAGCGCAGGCCGCTTGGCGGCGGCCCATCCGGAAACACGTGCCCGAGGTGCGCATCGCACACGTTGCACGTCGTCTCGACGCGCTCCATGCCGTAGCTCGTGTCGAGATGATAGGCGACGACGTCCGGTGTGAGCGGCGCCGTGAAGCTCGGCCAGCCCGTGCCGCTCTCGAACTTCCTGGTCGAGTCGAACAGCGGCGTGTCGCAGCAGATGCAGTTGTACCGGCCGGGCTCGAACAGCGAGCACATCTCCGAGCTGAAGGGCCGCTCGGTCCCCTTGGTGCGCGTGACGTAGTACTGCTCGTCGGTCAGCGCGGCACGCCACTGGGCATCCGTCTTCTCGACGCGCCGCGGCGGCGCGACGTTGCCGCGCTTTCCGAGCTCGACCACCTGCTTCCAGCGCAGGACGTCCGACGATTCATTGAGTCGTGTGTTCATGTCGGTCACGCGGTGCGCGCGCTCGCGCGGCGCGGCAGTCGCCAGTTCGGACGCGGGTAATGGCACGTGTAGCCTTCGGGATAACGCAGCAGATAATCCTGGTGCTCCGGCTCGGCCTCCCAGAACGGTCCCGCCTCGCGCACTTCCGTCACGGCTGTTCCAGGCCACAAACCGGAGGCATTCACGTCGGCGATCGTGTCCTCGGCGACGTGGCGCTGCTCGTCGGTGAGGTAGTAGATGCCCGACCGATACGATGTGCCGACGTCGTTCCCCTGGCGATTCTTCGTCGTCGGGTCATGGATCTGGAAGAAGAACTCGAGCAACTCCCGGTACGAGAGCTTGCCCGGATCGAATACCACCTCGATCGCCTCCGCGTGCGTGCCGTGATTGCGGTACGTCGCGTGAGGTACGTCGCCACCGCTGTAACCTACGCGTGTTCGAGTCACGCCCGGGAGCCTGCGAATCAGATCCTGCATGCCCCAGAAGCACCCGCCCGCCAGAATCGCCGTTTCCGTGTTCGCCATTCGTGTGATCTCCGTTTCGACCAGCCGTTGGTCCCGACGCGTCGTCGACAGGGGAATAGACCGGGGCAGGGCGGGATATCTTACGCTCCTGCCGGCGAAGCCGGCGCGTCAGCGGCCTGGCATCTCGAACAGCTGGTAGATCTCGCAGGTTCCCTGGCCGGCCACATCCAGGAACCGCCGCGTAAGCTCGATTACGTGCTCCCGCGAGTCGGCCTTGAGCAGGGCATAGCCGCCGATGACTTCCTTGTCCTCGGCGAACGGCCCGTCCGTAACCGTCGCCTTGCCGCCGGTGGGCTTGTGCACCCGCAGGCCGGTCGCGCCGAACTGCACGCCCTCGGTCGCGAGGAGCCAGCCTTCCTTCATGGCTGCCTCGATGAGCTTGCCCATGTTCGCCATCTCGGCCTCGGTCGGGGGCCGGTTCGAGGGCTCATGGGTGAAAATGCTGATGAATCGCATGGCTAATCTCCTGGGATGTCGTTGCTTCGACTACACGACGAACGACATCTCGTGAAATCGACACCGGATGACCGGCGCAGACGCGCGACCCGATCGTAAAGGTCGGTGCAGCGCCGGCTCGACTCCGCTTCGCTTCAGATCAGCAGGCTGACGATCGAAGCGGACATCAGGTTGGCCATGGTGCCGGCCAGCATGGCGCGAATGCCGAGGCGCGCGAGCTCATCGCGCTTGTTGGGAGCGAGCGAGGAGATGCCGCCGATCTGTATCCCGATGGAGCTGAAATTGGCGAAGCCGCACAAGGCGAAAGTGGCGATGAGAAATGAACGGTCGGTGATCACGTCCTTGAGCGGGCCGAGCTGCGAGAACGCCACCAGCTCATTCAGCGTCATGCGCGTGCCGAGCAGGTTTCCCACTTGCAGGCAGTCCTGCCACGGCACGCCGATCACCCAGGCGATGGGCGCGAACAGGTAGCCGAAGATCTGTTGCAGGCTCGAGGGGAAGTACGCGAAGCCGATGCTCGCGAGCCCGTTGTGAATGCCGCCGAGGATTCCGTTGGCGAGAAACACCAGCGCCACGAAGGTGATCAGCATCGCGCCCACATTGACGGCGAGGCCCAGGCCATCGGTGGTACCGCGGGCGATCGCGCTCAGGAAGTTCTGGTTCTTCTCCTCTTCACTGCGATGCAGCTCGACACGGCCGGCGGTCTCCGGCGTTTCGGTCTCGGGCACGAGCATCTTGGCGATCAGCAAGGTGCCCGGAGCGGTCATGATCACTGCGGTCAGGATGTGCTTGGGCTCGATGCCGAACGCGATGTACGCACCCATGATGGCGCCGGACACGTGGGCCATGCCGCTGGTCATCACGGTCATCAGCTCAGAACGCGTGAGCCCTGGCAGGTACGGACGGATCGTGAGCGGCGCTTCGGTCTGGCCCATGAAGATGCTGGCCGCGACGTTCAATGATTCGGCGCCGCTCGCGCCCATCAGCGCAGTCATCGCGCGCGCCGCCCACTTGATGATGAACTGCATCACGCCGATGTGGTACAGGATGGCGAAGAACGCGGCGATGAAGATGATCGTCGGCAGCACGGTGAACGCGAGGAAGAAGACGTGATCCGGGAGCACGAAAGTCAGCGCGCCGGTGGCCTTCTCCGCGGCGAGGTCGTGCACGGCGACCGGCGTCGGCCTTTCACCCAGCGGACCGAAGACGAACCGCGATCCCTCGTAGGAAAAGTTCAGCAGCCACTTCACGCCGTCGCCGGCGACTTCGAAGACGCGCCGGCCGAACTCGAACTTGAGCACCAGGAACGCGAAGACGAACTGCAGGCCCAGTCCCCACGCGACGGTTTTCAGGCGAATCGCCCGGCGATTGGTGGAGAAGACCCACGCCAGCCCAAGCATGACAACAAGGCCGAGGATGCCGGTCAGGTGCATCGTTGTTCTCCTGCGCAGTGGCCGGCAAACGGGCACCGCCGCGGTGGCGGGATTCTACGGGATTGTGGCGAATCCCGTCCCGGCGTATTTTTGCCGGGCCACGCGATCAGAAGTGAGCTCAATTGAACGCCACCGACGCCGCCGTAACCAGTTCCGCCAGCTCCCGTCTCTCCAAGTCGCTCCTCGCCCGTCACCTGGTGATGATTTCCATCGGCGGAATCATCGGCGCCGGTGTGTTCGTCGGCAGCAGCGCCGCGATCGCCACGATCGGACCGGCGGTGGTGCTGAGCTACGTGTCGGCCGGCATCGTGGTGTTCGCGGTGATCCGGGTCCTGGCGCGCATGGCCATCGATCAACCGGGGCTCGGATCCTTCACCGAATATGTGCGCGCGGGGCTGGGGAACGGCGCGGGTTTCGTCACCGGCTGGTTGTACTGGTGGTTCTGGGTCGTCGTGGTCGCGGTCGAGGCCATCGCGGGAGCCAAGATCGTGCACCTGTGGCTGCCGATGTTCGCGGTGTGGCAGATCGGGCTCGCGCTCATGGCCGTCCTGACCGCGATCAACCTCGCCTCGGCGCGTTCCTACGGCGAGTTCGAATTCTGGTTTGCCTCGATCAAGGTGGCGGCGATCGTCGTATTCATCGTGGTCTCGGCCGCGTGGTTGCTCGGGGTCGGTAACCCGTCGAGCCCGGGCTTCAGCAATCTCGCCGCGCACCAGGGTTTCGCGCCGTTCGGCTGGGCCGCCATTCTCACGGGCGTCACCACCGTGATCTTTTCCATGGTCGGCGCCGAGATCGTCACGGTTGCCGCCGCGGAATCCGCCGAATCCAACAAGACCATGTCGCGGCTGGCGGCGAATGTCGTGCTGCGCATTCTTCTTTTCTATGTGCTGTCCATCCTGCTGATTCTCTGCATCGTGCCGTGGACCGAATTCAAGTCGGGTGATTCGTCATTCGCAATCGCGCTCGATCACGTCGGCATCGGCGGCGCCTCGGTCATCATGAACATCATCGTGCTGACTGCGGTGCTGTCGTGCCTCAACTCCGGCGTCTACGTCACGGCGCGCGTGCTGTTCGCGATGGCGGACAAAGGCGACGCGCCGCGCTGGCTCACGGCCGTCAACCAGCGCCATGTGCCGGCGCGGGCCATCCTGCTCGGGAGCGCCTTCGGGTTCCTCGTCATGCTGCTCAACTGGATCGCGCCGGAGAAGCTGTTCAACTTCCTGCTGAATTCCTCGGGCGCGCTGATGATGTTCACCTACATGTTCGTGGCCGCGGCGCACTTCAGGTTTCCGTACTCGAAGCCGGAGCTGCGCACCTCTGGAGGTGCGCCCGTGATGGCCGGGGGCGCGGCGCTCGCGATGCTCGCGGTGATGGTGGCGATGGCCATCATGCCGAGCAAGCAACCCGAGATGTGGGCGAGTCTCGCGTGCCTGGGCGTGATCGTGCTGGCGCTGCTCATCAAGCGTGCGCTGCGCCGCTCGGCGAGTTGACGCGCGCCGATCGCGTCGATGGGCAAATCAAGGCTCGAAGCGTTCAGCGATGGCGTGATCGCCATCATCATCACGATCATGGTGCTCGAGCTCAGAGCGCCTCACGAGGCCTCGCTCGATGCGCTTCGGCCGCTGTTGCCGGCATTCCTGAGCTATGCGCTGAGTTTTCTCTACATCGGAATCTACTGGAACAATCACCACCACATGCTCCAGGCCTGTCACCGGGTCAGCGGCGGCATCCTCTGGGCCAATCTTCATCTGCTCTTCTGGTTGTCGCTGATTCCCTTTACGACCGCGTGGATGGATGAGAACCATTACGCCGGCGGCCCGACTGCGCTGTATGGCGCGGTGCTGCTGATGGCAGCGATCGCCTATTGGATACTGCAGCACCTGATCATCCTGTCGCAGGGCTCGGCCTCCATACTGAAGAAAGCTGTCGGCGGGGACTTGAAAGGCAGACTGTCGCCGCTCGGCTATGTCGCGGCGATTCTCGTTGCGCACTGGTCATCCGCGGTGTCAATGGCGCTGTATGTCGCCGTCGCGCTCGTATGGCTCATCCCCGATCGGCGCATCGAGCACGTCTTGCAGGGCCGGGAATCCGAGCACATCGACGGTAAGTGACGGCGTCATCCGGCTGGACCCGTGTTATGCTCGCCGCGGCTGCAAAAAACTCCCGTCCCACTCAATAACAAGAAGGTGCCGGGGGCTCAAAACAAGAATAGCCATCTCTCAGCCGGCGACTGCGGAGTATTGATCATCGGGGCACCCCTGCAAGAACAAGTTTCGAACGCGCGGCAAGTTGGCCTGGTGAAGCGGATCGGTTTGGGCATGGTGCTTGCCTTGGTGAGCACCCCATATCCAGCGGCTGCTCAGGCAGTGCCGTCTGCGAATTCCCCCCGTGTGATGCAAGAGGGCACGCTCGAGGAAATCGTCGTGACGGCGCAGAAGCGCGAGCAGCGCTTGCTGGACGTGCCCATCTCGATCTCGGTGCTTGACGGCTCGGATGTCGATCATTCCATCCTTCAAGGGCTCACGGAGACGCTCAACACAGTGCCGGGAGTCGCGGCATCGGTCGGCTACCAGGGAGGGACTACACTGGTCACGATCCGCGGCGTCGGAGCGAGCGCGCCGTTGCTCAGCGGTTCGAGCCCGATTGCCTACTATCTCGATTCCGCACCATTCGGTTTCGTTACGTCGGCCGTTGCGCCAGACGCGGCTGTATACGACCTCGAGCGCATCGAAGTCCTGCGGGGTCCGCAGGGCACGCTGTACGGCGCCAATGCTCAGAACGGCGTGGTGCGGATTCTGACGCGCGATGCCAGCCTGAGCGCGCTGGAGCTGAGCAGCCGCGTCACTGGATCGAGCACGCACGGCGGCGGTGATAACTTTCGTGGCGACGCCGCACTCAACGTTCCGCTCATCAAGGACCGGCTGGGTGCGCGCGCGGTCATCGGCTATTCCTCGCTCAGTGGCTGGGTCGATGGCCCGGTGGGGCAGGACGTCAACGATGCGCAGCTGCGAACCTATCGCCTCAAGCTCAATGCACAGCCGAGCGATGCATTCTCGATCGGCGTGTCGGCGTGGAGCTCGCGGACTGACTACGGCGCTCCATCGGCCTCGGACGATGACGAGCAGATTTCGGCGACGATTTCCCAGCCGATCTCGGCGGATTTCGATGTCTATGGATTGGGCGTCGAGTGGCAGGGATCGCGGTTCTCTCTATCGAGCAAGACGAGCTACCTGGACTATGCGAACCGCAGCACCTGGGACCTCACGGCAGTCGGTCTGCCCAGCATTCCTTTCTTTACGAATCTTGATTCACAGGTGTTCGCAGAGGAACTCGTGCTCACCTCGCGGCCCGAAGATGCCTGGCGATGGACCGCTGGTCTCGCTTATCGCGATGCCAGCGACGGGCTGCTGCAGACTTCCATCATCCTGCCGGCGCCGAACGACTATTCATACGGTTCCGAATCCTTTGCTGCGTTCGCCGATGTCGGCCGGAGTTTTGCCGATGACCGATTCGAATGGGCCGCAGGGTTGCGCTATTTCCACGATCACGTTCTGAACAAGGAGAATGTTCAGAGCCAGGCCGGCGTGCCGCTCTATCACGCTACCGATTCCTTCAGTTCGACGACGCCGCGCATCGTACTCAGCTGGTTTCCCAATGAAGAGCTGACGGTCTACGGCTCATACGGCGAAGGCTTCCGCAGCGGTTTTGCACAGAATGCCGCCGTCGTACAGGCGGTGCCCGGATTTCCGCCGGTGCAACCAGACAAGTTGCGCAACTTCGAGATTGGTACGCGGGGCCAGTTGTCCGACAGGATGTCGTTCGACGCCGCGCTGTACTACACCCGGTGGGACGATGTGCAGCAGGCGCTCAGTGTGCTCATCAACGGCATCCCGTTTGTCGCCAACGTGAACGGCGAGTCGGCAAGCGGGCCCGGCGTGGATCTCGGCGTCACGCTGCGTCCAGCAGACGACTGGGACCTGGCCCTGATGATGAGCTGGAACGACCTGACGCTCGATCACGCTGTCGATGTTCCGGCCGGTCAGTTGTTCGCGGCGGGCGACCGGCTCAACTATTCGCCCGAGTGGAGCGGCTCTGCGTCCACCGATTATCGCTTACGGCTCGGTAGCCGCGGCTACAGCGCGCTGTTCGCGGTCTCGGCCACTTATAGTTCCGAGCAGGATTTTCGCGGGGCCAATACCGGCACGACGGTGATCCACGGCGACCCGCTGCTGATCGCGCGTGCACAGCTGTCATTGGATGCGCCGGGCGGTTGGCGGGCGAGCCTGTTCGTCGACAATTTCACCAACGAGCGCGGCGCCACGCCCACAGTGAATCTCGTGCCCGAATGGCAACTGCGCGTGCGTCCGCGCACGGCCGGCGTGCAGCTCGAGTTTCATTTCTGACGCGCACCTCGCCTGCGCCTCTGACGCTTACAGGTCGAGGCGCCGGATGAGGCCCAGGTAGCGGGGCTCCGATGCGATGGCCTGGAACCAGGGAGCGATCTTCAGCAAGAACAGCCATGGGTTCTTTTCCGCGTAGCCGCGCTCCAGCGCCTCGAGCGCCAGCTCGTTCTGCTCGAGACCCGCAAAGATGACGGCGCGGCTGAAGTGCACTGCATGACGCTCAGGCGCCAGTTGCGCAAGGCGTTCCAGCGTTTCGTGAGCCTTCGCGTGGTTGCCCACCCTGGCGTAGCAATAGCCCAGGATCCCCAACGGCACGGTGTGCATGATGTCCGAGCGCGTCGAGCGCTCGATGGCCTCGATCGCCGCAGCATGATCGCCTTCGAGCTGGTGGATGAGCCCGTCCACGTACATCCATCCCGGCGTCGATGAGCCTTGCGGAACGAAGGATTGGCGCATGCGGTCCATGAGCTCGCGCGCCCGACTGAGGTCTCCGGCGTAGGCGAGAATCGCCGCGCAGTCGACCTGGATCATCAATGCTGCGGGATCGACTTCAACCGCGGAGTCGGCCTCGACGATCGCCTCGTCAAGTTTTCCCCGGCACAGGCGGGCGTACGCGTACATGGCGCGCGCCATCGCGTTGCTCGGCTGCAGCTCGATGGCGCGGCGGATGTGGGTTTCGACCTGGCGCAGGTCGTAGTGACGGGCGAGGGAAATTCCCAGCGCGCAATGCGCCTCGCCAAGCCCGGGATCGCACGCCAATGCGGCGCGCGCCGATTTCTCGGCGAGTTGCGCGAGCTCGAGCGCGGGCCGTTCCGCCGAATAGCCAAGTGACAGGAACCCGTAGACCTCTGCCAATGCAGCGTGTGCGCGTGCATACCGGGGATCCAGCGCGATCGCCCGCTCGTAACACTGGATCGCTTCCTGGAAGGCTTCCGCAGTCACACGTTGCAGACACTGCCGGCCGCGCCAGTACAGCCGGATCGCATCCGGGTTGCGCGTGGCCTCGCGTGTCAGGCGCTCACGTTCCGAAGACGTCAGCTGCAAGTGCAACTCGTCGGCAATGTTCCCGACGATGCGTGGCTCGAGCGCCCAGATTTCCGGAGCTGGTTCGACATAACGCGAGCCCCAGAGCTGAAGTCCGGTGCGTGTGTTGACCAGTTCGGCACTGACCGCGATGCCCTCGCGCTCCTGGCGCACCACGCCTGCGACCACGATCGGAACGCCGAGCGAGCGTCCGGCTTCGCGCACGTCCATGCCGTTGCCGCGGTATCGATAGACGGTGCTCCGGGCCAGGACGCGAAGCTGTGGCGATTGCGCCAGCCGGTTGATCAGGCTTTCCGTCAGCCCGTCGCACAGGTAGTCGAGTCCCGCATCGCCGGATTCGTTATCGAATGGCAGCACCGCGAGCAATCGCGACTCGGGCGGCACCACATCGGCCATCAGCCAGGAGTCCAGCGTCGCGGTAAAGGCGAACACCGCATTCTTCCGGCCTCCCGGAACGCGATGAATGGGCAGGCCCCGGTCCTTTTCCCACCGGATGACGGTCCTGACGTCCCTGGAGAGATATGTCGCGATCTCCTTCCAGGAGTCGAGGCGGCGGTTTTCCAAAAGCGGCCGGGTCGTGAGTTGTTGTTGTTGTGCCGTCGATGCTAACGGCGAATGTCACTATCTGTCACGTTTCGCCAATTGTCGATGCCGGGCTCCTTGTCTCATCGTCGAGCGCATCGCGGCAATCTGCATTTTCCGCAGTTGACAGAAAGCCGCTGCACTCATTTCTTCTTGGGGAGACAAGTACATGCCAGGCCAGGTCCTTTCGCGGCGGGGCTTACGCTCCGGGCTAATCCTAGTTATTACGGTCGTTCTGTCGTCGTTGCTCGCCGGGTGCCCGTGGGACAACTCCGACGATGAGGGCGACGACGGCGGAGCTGCGATCACGGTCAGCGTCGTGCCCGCCAATCCGTCCGTGCAGACTGGCGCCACCCTGCAGTTCACGGCCACGGTGGCGAACAGCTCCAACACCAGCGTGACGTGGCAGGTCAACAACGTGACCGGCGGCGCGGCGGCGACGGGAACGATTAGCAACGCGGGACTCTTCACGGCGCCCGCAGCGGTGCCGAACCCGGCAACCGTCACGGTGAAGGCGATTTCCGCTGCGGACGCAGCGGCGACCTCCTCAGTCACCGTCACGATCACGAGCCCCGCAGCGGTGAGCGTAGACGTGCAGCCGCCGACCGCTAACGTGCAGGTGGGACACACACAGCAGTTCACGGCCACCGTTGCGAATGCCGCCAACACGGCGGTTACGTGGGCGCTCACGGGGGCCGGGTGCGCGGGAGCCACGTGCGGCACCGTCAGCGCAAGCGGCAACTACACCGCTCCAGCGGCCGTGCCCAATCCGGCAACCGTAACCGTAACCGCGACATCCGCTGCGGACCCGACGAAGTCGGATACCGCCTTGGTTACCGTCGTCGCGGCTCCGGCAAGCAATCCGCTGGGCTTGCTCAACGGACGCTATGTCCTCACCACCATGGACCAGGAGCGCAACGGTTTCGTCACCGGCACGCTGGACTTCAATGGGACCGGCCAGGTCACCGGCGGAACCGTGGATCTCAATATTCCCGAAGCGACCGCCCAGACCACCATCAGCGGCGGCACCTACACGATCGCCGCCGACGGACGCGGCAAGGTCGCCTTGAATGTAACCGGAGTCGGCGCGGTGCACTTCGCGTTCGTCGTGGTGACTGCCGACCTCGCTCGCATCATCTATTTCGAGCCGACCAGCTCGGGTGATCTCTTCGGTACCCTCGAGCGGCAGACTTCCACGTCGACTCCGACCGGCAAGTACGTCTTCCGTCTCGAGGGAACCGGCCTGACCGGCCGGCGCGGCTACGTGGGTCTGCTGGACTTCGGTGCGAGCACGTCGGCGCTCGACTTCACCGAGCCCGTCCCCACCGGCTTTCCGAATGGGTACGGCACCACGCAAGTGTTCACGGCGTCTGTGGCGTTGGGAGCGGCTGATGCAAAGGGGCGGGGCACGCTCACGATCGACAGCACGGAAACCGGAACCATGCTGTTCGCGTACTGGGTGATCAATGCAACGCGGCTCGCCATCATTCCGGCCGATCCGGTCGCGCCGATCATCAACGGCGATGCAGGCGCGAAGCCCGCCTCCGGCGGTGTTGCCGAGAAGCAGGGCGCGATCGGCGGCGCCGGCAATGTTGCCGCCGGCAACTATGTCTACACCGCAATGGGTGCGGACTTCGTCGGCGTGTTCGTCAAGGGCGGACGGATCGCCTCGACGGGCGCGGCCAGCTCCCCGGCTGTGTCCGATGAGACCGGCGATGCTCACGGACAGGCGCTGGGTGTCGCGAGCAGCTGCGACACCACCGTCAGCGCGGCGGGCCGCTCGGACATGTTCTGCATTCCCGGCAGCTATGGACTGCGCACCTTCTTCATCGATGGCAATCGCGCATTCACGCTCGTGTACGGCAACGATCGGTTCGGAGTCGGTGAGCTCTACAAGCAGTCCGCGGCGAGCTTCACCGGCGCAGACGTCGCCGGCAACTATTCGTTGCTGGCATTCGGCGATGAAACTGCCAACAACGTCACCGGTGCGGTTGCCCTCACGGACACTGGCGGAATATCAGGCACCGAAGACACCGCCGAAGACGGTGAGACGGAACCGGATGTGTCTCTGACCGGCTCCTATACGTTGAACGCCAATGGAACGGCCGACAGCACGGTCACCGCCGGCGGCATCACGAACCAGCATCGAACCTGGATCGTGTCGCCCGCGCGGATCATCGGCTTCACGATCAACGACTCCGACAAGGAGAGCCTGATACTCGATCGGCAGGACCTCACGGTTCCGTAGAGCCTGATCGCGTAACGAGCGACGAGGGCCGGCCGGCTGAGCGGTCGGCCCTTTCTTGTTTGCGGCCGCGCCGCGAACCCCGACGTCCGATCCCGTTCCCGGGATGTTGGCGCTGGTACGGATCCCGGACACGGGACGTCCGCGGACATTCGCAGCGGACACCTTGATCGCGCGACCGCCGGAAAAACAGCCAGTTAGCGCAGTGCTGGAGGCTGGCACGCGCCGTGCTTAGTAGAGAGCGACGACGAATCTGGACGCTCTCAACGCAGCACGAGGTCGCAACCATGACGCACTCAACCCTGATCTCCCTGGGCCGCCGCACCCTTCAGATCGCGACGCTCTCTCTTATCGCTGCTGCGCCGCTCGCCTTCGGCGGCGAACCTGTGACGTCCGATCGCACGGATCAGCTGATCGGCCAGATGGTGGTCAGCGCAACCCATGAGCGCGTGCTCATCGGCGATCTCGTGGTCAGCGCGCCGCGCGAGCAGGCGCTCATCGGTCATCTCGTGGTCAGCGCAGCCCGCCTCTCGCCCGCCAGCGTCACCTTTGCAAATTTGGGTGCGATGAGCGTGACCGCGCTCCGCGACACCTCGCTCGCCAGCAACGAGGCCTCGCAGGCGACTCAGGCCTCTCTGTAGACTGTCGGTCCGCCTGAGCGATCAGGCGGGCGACGCTCGTTCAGGCTTGAGGGCGAACCATGGACACCGAGGCGACTCAATATCCCTACGCGACGCACCTGAACCTGCACTATGCACAGCTCGAGCGAGTGGACGTGCCCGCGCTCGTGGCTGCTTGCCGGGACCGCTGGTACAACCAGACGCTATGCCAGGTGAACGATTCGGTGATTCGCCTGGGGGTGCTGCAGGGCGAGTATCACTGGCACAAGCACGACGCGGACGACGAGTTCTTCTTCGTGCTGGAGGGGAGCCTGTTCATCGACCTCGAGGATCGGGTCGTCGAGCTCAAGCCATGGCAAGGCTTCACGGTGCCCAAGGGAATTCTGCACCGCACGCGCGCGCCCGAGCGCGTCGTGATCCTGATGGTGGAGAACGCTGGAATTATTCCGACCGGAGACTGAAGATCGCAGGCAGCGAGTGACACGGAGTTCCCGATGGCGAAGTTCATCATCTCGCCGCACATGCGGCTGCACGAATGGGTGGCGGAGGAGAAGGGCTACTTCCGCGCCGAAGGGCTCGATTACGAGTTCCAGGCCGCGCTGCGCTCACAAGAGGCCAAGGACCACGACCTCGGCGATCGCGTCGGCGCGTACCAGACCTTTGAGCGTGGCCGCACTTGCGACGTGAGCAGCGCATGCCACTGGACCGTGAACATTGCCGCCGCGGCAGGTCACGGCCGGATTTACGTGGACGCTTATTCGGTGGCGCCGTGCGCGATCTTCGTGGCCCGGGAGTCAGGGATCGAGCGTCCCGAGGATCTCGCCGGCGTGCCGATCTCCGTCGGCTACCAGTCGGGCAGCCATTACTCGACGATCGAGGCGCTCGATCAGTTCCTCGAGCCGGGCCAGATCTCGCTCTCGTTCGCCGAGGGCCTGCTCTTCAGCCGCATGGAGCAGCTCATCGAAGGACGAGTGCCCGCCGTCAACGTGTTCTCAGGTCCCTACTACTTTCTCGAGCAGCTGGGTTTCCGCAAGGTGCTGGATACGAGTTTCATGATGGCGGCGATGGTCAGCGAGCGCGTAGGCCCAGAGGACGTGCGCAAGTACTATGCCGCGCTCCGGCGCGCGCAAGCGGACATCGACCTGCACCCGCACCGCTACACTCATCACTACAAGAAAGAGTTCCCGCAGCGCTATCACGCATCGATGGATACGCGTCTCTTCGGGCCGGGCGAGCGCATCGTTTTCGAGCCTTACACGCGCGCGATCTACGAAGATACGCAGCGGTGGATCATGGAGCGCGGCATCTTCCCGGAAGGCAACCCGATCATCAGGGATTTCGACCGGGCCACCACTGGCGCTACTTGACCTTGTCCTCGGTGATCAGCGGCGCCTCGGCGTGCTCGAGGTCCGCCGCGACCCGTTCCATCTGGCGCATCGCGCGCAGGTGATTGCGGCCCGCGATCTTCAGCACGTCCTCATCGGAATAGCGGCGGCGTAACAGCTCGGCGAACAGGTACGGATAGCGCGTGACGTTGCCGAGGCCGGTCGTCATGTCGCTCTCCTCGGCGTGGTAGAAGTCGGCGCCGATGCCGATGTGATCGATGCCGGCAACCTTGCGGATGTGGTCGATGTGATCGGCGACATCGGCAATATCGGCGCGTGCGGGCCCGGCCGTCTTTTCCCAATCGGCAATCGCCTTGTCGATGACAGCCTGGTCCGCGAGCCGTCCGCGCAAATCCCGCAAGGCAGCCGCGCGCTTGTCTTCCCACGCCTGGCCCTCCGGTGACACGTACGGACGAATGAAGTTGACATGCACGACGCCGCCGTTGTCGCGAACCAGTCGCAGCACATCGTCGGGCACGTTGCGCGGGTGCGGATTGATGGCATAGGCATCGGAGTGAGAGAAAATCACCGGCGCACGCGTCGTGTGCAGCGCATCGCGCATGGTGTCTGCGCTCACGTGCGACAGGTCCACGAACATGCCGAGCCGGTTCATCTCGCGCACGAGTTGTTTGCCGAGAGTGGTCAGGCCGTAGTGCTCGGGGCGATCGGTTGCGGCATCGGCCCAGTCGATGTTGTCCCAATGGGTGAGCGTCATGTAGCGCGCGCCGAGCTCGTGGAAGACCCGCAGCGCCGCGGGCGAGTTCTCGATCATGTGTCCGCCTTCCACACCCATGAGGCAGGCGATCTTGCCGGCAGCGCGAATGCGCTCGATGTCGTCGGCGCTGCGCGCCTGTTCGAACCCCACGGTACCGCGGATGAAACGCAACGCGACGTCGAACTCGCGCAACGCCTCGTGCAGGGACACGTGGGTCTTCTGCGTCGCCGACTCCACGAAGACAGACCAATACTGGGCGCCGACGCCTCCTTCGCGAAGCGCCGGAACGTCGGCGCACAACGTCGGTTGGCGCACCGTGAGATCGAAGCGGGTGAGGTCTCCCGCGCTCAACTCGAGGAACATCGTCGGCAGGTCGTTGTGAGTATCGATCAGGGGCGCCTGCTCGAGGAGCGAGCGCGCACGGGCGAGAAGCGCCGGATCGACCGCGGCAGGAGCAGCGCCGTTCGTCGCGGCTTTCGTCAAGGCCAACGCCGGGGCTAGCTGGATCAGCGTCGACGCGCCCAGTGCTGACTGGGCCAGAAATGTACGGCGAGTGATCAATCCCGTCTCCCCTGGTTTCGCAAGCGCGGTAGCTTAGCCGATTCGGAACGAATGGTTCGCGCCGCGACCTAACCGCGAGTGGACGCCGTCACGGAAGACGTATTCGTCACCAACGTGCCCGCACGGCTCGATCGGCTGCCCTGGGGCCGGTTCCACTGGCTCGTCGTATCGGCGCTCGGTATCACCTGGGTCCTCGACGGCCTCGAGGTGACGCTGGTCGGCTCGCTCGCCGCGGTAATCAAGCATCCGGACGCGCTTGCGCTCACGGACTCGCAAGTCGGTCTCACCGGCGCCGCCTATATCGCTGGCGCCGTGTGCGGCGCCTTGTTCTTCGGTTGGCTCACGGACCGCCTCGGTCGCAAGCGCCTGTTCACGGTGACGGTCGCCGTCTATCTGGTCGCGACCATCCTGAGCGGCTTCTCGTGGGACTTCTGGTCGTTCGCGTTCTTCCGCTTCGTCACCGGCGCCGGCATCGGCGGCGAATACTCGGCCATCAATTCCGCGATCCAGGAGTTGATCCCGGCCCGCTACCGCGGCGCGACCGACCTCATCATCAACGGCAGCTTCTGGGTGGGCGGCGTGCTCGGGGCACTCGGCTCGATCGTGGTGCTCGATCCCGCGATCTTTGCGATCGATGTCGGCTGGCGCCTTGCTTTCGTCATCGGCGGCTCAATCGGCATCGTCATCATCTATGTGCGCCGCTTCATTCCCGAAAGCCCACGCTGGCTGATGACTCACGGCCGGCCGAGGGACGCCGAACGCATCATCGAACGGATCGAAGCCGATGCCGCACGCCAGCACGGAATCAAGCTCGCGCCGGCGAGCGAACTGCCGACGATCCGGCTGCGCGGACGCCACTCGACACCGCTGCTCGAAGTGGCCGCGAACCTGGTTCGCATCTACCGGCGGCGCACGCTCGTCGGCCTGACGCTCATGACGAGCCAGGCCTTCTGCTACAACGCGATTTTCTTCACCTACGCGCTGATCCTGACGAAGTTCTACGGCATCCCGGAAACCGGCGTCGGCTGGTACATCTTCCCGTTCGCTGCCGGCAACTTCCTGGGTCCGCTGCTCCTCGGACGCTTTTTCGATTCGCTCGGCCGGCGCCGCATGATCGCCGGCACCTATGGTCTCGCCGGTGCATTGCTCGCCGTCACGGGATTTCTGTTTCAGCTCGATGCGCTCACTGCTGCAGGCCAGACCGTGGCGTGGATGATCGTGTTCTTCTTTGCTTCGGCGGCGGCGAGCTCCGCCTACCTGACCGTGGGCGAGACATTCCCGCTCGAAATGCGCGCGTTGAGCATCGCGGTCTTCTACGCTCTCGGTACGGCACTCGGAGGCCTGATCGGACCGGCGCTTTTCGGCGTCCTGATCGAATCCGGCGACCGCACCTCGATCATGTGGGGATATTTTCTCGGTGGCGGCCTGATGATGCTCGCGGCCGTCGTGCAGGCGATCTGGGGCGTGAGCGCTGCGCGCCTGCCGCTCGAGAGCGTCGCAACGCCGCTTTCGCACGTTCCACCCTGAGCTTGCGTTGTTATCCATCGCATGTCCGTACTAGAGTTGCGCGCGGACGAACGAAAACAACAAAGTGAACGCGCGGACCATCATGACAATCGCAGTAGCCGACGAGCGTCACGGAGCTCTCGAACACCCGAAGGGGCTGTACTACCTGGCCTGCACGGAAGTCTGGGAGCGCTTCTCGTATTACGGGATGACCTCGCTGCTCGTGCTGTACATGGTGGATCAGCTTTTTACGCCGGGGCACGCCGAACATGTCGCGGGTCTCGCCGGGTTTCGAACCGTGCTGGAGTCTGTCACCGGGCCACTCTCGCAACAGGCCTTTGCCTCGCAGATCTTTGGTCTCTATAGCGGCTTCGTGTACTTCACGCCGTTCATCGGCGGCGCGATTGCCGACCGCTGGATCGGACAACGCACGGCGGTCGTCATGGGCGCGCTGTTGATGGCAGCAGGCCAGATCGCAATGGTGTTGGATGCAACGTTCCTCGTGGCGCTGCTCCTGCTGGTCATCGGCTCGGGCCTCCTCAAGGGCAACATCGCGTCGCAGGTCGGTGGCCTGTACCCGGCCGACGCCGAGGCACGCCGTGCTCATGGCTTCGTGATCTTCAGTACCGGCATCAACATCGGAGCTGTCATCGGGCCACTGGCGTGCGGACTGCTGGCGCAGATCTACGGCTGGCACTATGGCTTCGCACTGGGCGCCGCCTTGATGCTGGTGGGCCTGGCGACGTATCTGCATGGCTATCGCTTTCTGCCTGCACGGGTGGAGCGGACTCGCCACGCTGCGACCAAACTCACGCGCAGCGACTGGCGAATCATCTGCGCACTCCTGGCCGTCATGCTGATTACCGTCTTCCAGTCGGTGTCGTACTACCAGGCGTACAACGTGAGGCCGGTGTGGATCGACGAGCATGTCGCCAGCAGTGTCGGCGGGTTTCATATCCCTGTGCCCTGGTATCAGTCGATCGACGCCTTGTTCAGCATCATCGGCGTGCCGCTCCTGTTGTGGATCTGGCATCGCCAGGCGGCGCGTGGTGGCGAGCCCGACGATCTTGCGAAGATCAAGACGGGCGCCTGGTTGGCGGCTGCGAGCAACCTGATCCTGGTTGGCGCGATCCTGGGCGCTGGCGACAAGCAGGTCGGCGCAATCTGGCCCTTTCTGTCCTCGGTCGGGCTGGGAATCGCCTTTCTCTATTACTGGCCGACACTGCTCGCGTTGGTTTCCCGCGCTGCGCCTGTGGCTGTGAACGCAACCCTCATGGGATTCGCGTACGTGAGCCTGTTCGTATCGAACATCCTCGTCGGCTGGATCGGTGGTCTCTACGGAGCGATGAGCCCCGCGGCATTCTGGACGCTGCATGCAGCCATTGCTGCAGCTGGCGGCGTGAGCGTGTTGCTGTTCGGCACGCGGCTGCGCCGCGCGCTGCGCTCACATTGATTCATGCGCCCGACGCCGTGAAGATCGCGACCTACAACGTCAACGGCATCGGCAGCCGGCTGCCGCGGCTGCTCGAGTGGCTGGAGAAGGAGTCTCCGGACGTCGCCTGCCTGCAGGAGCTCAAGGCGCCGAACGAGCGCTTCCCCGCGATGGCATTGCAGGCCGCGGGCTACGAATCGGTGTGGCACGGACAAACGTCTTTCAACGGCGTCGCGATCCTGGCGAAGGGCACGGCGCCCGTCGAAGCGGGCCGCGGATTGCCCGGCGACCCCAACGACCTGCACAGCCGCTATCTCGAGGCGCGCGTCGATGGCGTCCTCATCGCCTGTCTCTACCTGCCCAACGGCAATCCGCAACCCGGGCCGAAGTTCGACTACAAGCTCGCCTGGCTCGAGCGGCTCATCCAGCGTGCGCAAAGCTATGCCGCTGCTGAGGAGCCCAGCGTGCTCGCCGGCGATTTCAACGTGATCCCGACCGACTTCGACGTCTACAACCCGAAGTCCTTCAAGAACGATGCGCTCCTGCAACCCGAGACGCGCGCGGCGTTCGAGCGCCTGATGGCGCAGGGCTGGACGGACGCTATCCGCTCGCTCCATCCGGAGGAGCGCATCTACACCTTCTGGGATTTCTTTCGCAATCACTATGCACGCGATGCGGGCCTGCGCATCGATCACCTGCTGCTGAACGGCGCGCTCAAGCCACGGCTGCGAGCGGCGGGCGTCGACAAGTGGGTGCGCGGACAACAGGGTGCGAGCGATCACGCGCCGACCTGGATCGTCATCGAGTAGGCATGCAAAGTAGATCGACGCCATGACCACGGACAATCCATCTCACTTCCTGGAACAGCTTGCATGAAATCATCCGTTCTGCTGGTTCTCTTCATCCTCGCCGCACCTTTGTCAGCTGCTCCGCCGGCGGACTTCGACGCGCGCGTCGAAAGCCTGCGCACCAGCATTGGTGTGCCAGGCATGGCCATTGCAATCGTCGAGAACGGCGCAACGACGCTCGCGCGCGGCTATGGCGTCACCCGGCTCGGTTCCGACACGCGTGTCGATGCCGACACGATCTTCCCCACGGGTTCGACCGGCAAGGCCTTCACCGTTGCAGCGCTCGCCACCCTGGTCGATGCCGGCAAGATCGGCTGGGACGACAAGGTGATCGATCGTCTTCCGGGCTTCCAGATGTACGACCCCTGGGTCACACGCGAGATGACGATTCGCGATCTGCTCGTCCATCGCAGCGGGCTGGGACTTGGTGCGGGCGATCTCATGGTGGTGCCGCGCGGCAGTATTTCCCGCGCCGAGGCCGTGAGGCGCCTGCGCTATATCAAGCCCGCGACCAGCTTCCGCAGCGGATACGCGTACGACAACGTTCTCTACATGGTGGCAGGCCAGCTCATCGAGGCAGTCACGAGTCAGACGTGGGAGGACTACATGCGCGAACATGTACTGCTTCCCGCAGGCATGACGAACTCGACCAGCGACAACGATCGCCGCTTCGCCACGGCCAATCGCGCATTTCCCCACGCCCGGACGACCCGCCGCATCCGCGGCGCTGGTCCGCTGGGACTGCTCGACGAGCACGACGAACTCGGGCGCGCTGCCTCGCCTGCGGGAGGTCTCGCCATCAGCGCGAATGACATGAGCAAGTGGCTGGCGCTGCAACTCGCGCATGGCAAGCTGCCCGGTGGTGGCGCTTTGTTCAGCGAGGCGGCGCACGCCGAGATGTGGAAGCCACAGGTGCTGATACCGGTTACGCGTCGGAGCGAGGAGCTCAAGCTCGCCGATCCGATGTTCCAGACCTACGCGCTGGGCTGGGACGTCCATGACTACCGCGGCGCGAAGATCGTGTCACACGGCGGCGCAGTGCTCGGATTCAAGAGTGTCGTCGCGCTGATCCCCGACAAGAGCGTGGGCTTCGCCATCGAGATCAACAGCGAGGACGGCGAGATCCTGCTCGGACTCATGTACGAGCTGCTCGATCACTACCTGGGCTTCCCGGCCAACCAGTGGCCGGAAAAGTTCTCGGCCTACAAGCAGGGTCAACTGGCGAAGGCAATGAAGGCGCTCGAGGCGCCCGAGGCCAAGCCCGCCAGAGTCGGGCCCTCGCTCCCGCTGGCGCATTACGCCGGCGTCTATACGGATGCCTGGTACGGCAACGTCGAGATTGCCGTTGCTGATGGTTCGCTCACCATCGACTTCAAGTCGACGCCGCGGATGGGCGGCCGTCTCGAACATTGGCAATACGACACATTCGTCACACGGTTCGACGACAAGACCATTGAGCCAGCCTATGTGACCTTCGGCCTGAGTGCGGAGGGCCGCGTCGAACGCGTGACGCTGAAGCCGGTCTCGCCGCTCGCGGATTTCAGCTACGACTACGCCGACCTGCTGTTCACGCCCGAGAAGCGACCGGGTACACCGGCCAAGTAGCTGTCTCCGCGGCTCCAGGAGCGGCCACAGCGCTTCGTGGCCACCATCTCGACGCGATCACTACGCCGCGAGGGCGTCGCAGCGCCCGAACAGGCGCTGCGCTTCGATCGCCCGCTGTGCTTCATTCCTGATCGTGCGGGCGAGCTCGCGCATGGCGAGCGTCGTGGGTCGTTGCAGGGAGTAGGCCAGCGAGAACGTGAGCGTCAGATCGGGCTCGACAATGCGGCGCAGGGCGAAGTTCGCATCACGCGCATCGGGATAGATCGAGCCGTACGGCAGGATCGTGAGCCCGAGCCCCTGGCGCACCAGCTCCTTGAGTGCCACCAGCGAATCGATCTCGACCACGATTGCGAGGTCGAGCCCGAGCTTCTGCGCCGCCAGATCGATCTCGCGGCGCAGACCATGATTGCGGCCGGGCACGACGAGAGGGATACCGCGCAGGCGCGCGAGCGGCATCGTATCGCCGGTTCCCGCGAGTGAATCCACCAGCCGCGCCGCACCGAACAGGAACAGGTCGACCGACAGGAAGGTGTCCGCGCGAATCGCGGGGCGCCCCGCGTCATTGATCACCGCCATGTCGACTCGTCCCGTGACGAGCCATTCGTTCACGAAACCGGAAAAGCCATCGACGATATGCAGCCGCACCTGCGGATACTTGCTGCGGAAAGTCTGCACCAGGGATGCGCCGATGGTCGCACTGAGCGATGGCGGCATGCCGAGGCTGATCTCACCAGCCGGAACCTTGGCGCTGGCACGCAGGTCCTGCACTGCCTGACGCAACTCGCGCAGGAGCGGTTCGACGGACGCCTGGAATTGCGCGCCTTCCTCGGTCAGCCGAACGCCGCGACCGTGTCTGTAGAAGAGACGCACGCCGAGCTCGGCTTCGAGCTGGCGAATCTGGCGACTGAGCGCCGGTTGTGCCACCGCGAGCACCACGGAAGCCTTGGTGAAGCTGCGGCTCTCGACGAGCGCGAGGAAATACTCGATCTGGTGCAGTTCCATGTCGGCTCCGCCCTGCGGACGCTAACTCCCATGCACTCTTGTTATAGCTGGTAGTCGGGCAGCGTCGTTCATGACTACCGCTTCTTCATGCACGCTCACCGGGTTCACACGCGAGGTTCCGGGATGAGGATATCACGGAGGTTTCCACTGCACTGGCTGATCCTGGCCGCCATCGGCGCCGGTGCGCTGACGGGCTTTCTCACCGGGCCCGATGCCATGCTGTTCGGCATTCCGCTGGTCGCGGCGTTCGACTTTCTTGGCACATTGTTCGTCAACGCGCTGAAGATGCTGGTGGTGCCGCTGATCGTCGCTTCGGTGATCAGCGGCGTCGCGAGCATCGGCTCGCCGCGCGATCTAGGCCGGCTCGGCGGCAAGACGCTGCTCTACTACGTGGTGACGACGCTGATCGCGGTGATCGTCGCGCTTACGCTGTCCAACCTCGTCCGCCCGGGGTTGGTGGACGGCCAGCCCGCACACGACCTGCTGGCGCTCGAAGTCAGCAAGGACGAGGTCTCCGGAAAAATCGCGCGTGGAGCGGGGAGCCTGGCAGACACATTCCTCGGCATGGTGCCGCCCAACATCATCGAGGCGGCCGTGAGCAACCAGGTGCTCGGCCTCGTGGTCTTCAGCATCCTGTTCGGATTCTTCCTGTCGCGCATCGAACCCGGGTACGGCAATCCGCTGCGCGCCTTCTGGCAGGGTGCATTCCAGGTGATGATGCGCATGACCGAATTCGTCATGCTGCTCGCGCCGATCGGCGTCTTTGGTCTCGCGGCGCGCACCGTGGCCAAGACCGGTTTCGATGCCGCGGGACCCCTGCTGCTCTTCAGCGCAACCGTGCTCGCGGGACTGCTGATCTATGCGCTGCTGTTGCTGCCCGCGCTGGTGAAGCTGGTCGCACGCGTGAATCCGTGGCCGCTGTTCCCCGCGATGGCGCCGGCGCTCCTCACCGCGTTCTCGACGGCGTCCTCGTCGGCGACGCTCGCCACGAGCATCGACTGCACCGAGCGGCGCGTCGGCGTGTCGAATCGCGTCTGTGGATTCGTCATGCCCCTCGGCGCGTCGCTCAATCACGCGGGCACCGCACTCTACGAATGCGCCAGCGCGATGTTCATCGCGCAGGCCTACGGCCTGGACCTGAGCTTCGGCCAGCAGTTCACGATCGCGCTGCTGGCCCTCATCACCTCGATGGGCCTCGCGGGGATTCCGGCGTCATCGCTTGTGGCGATTGCGGTGATCCTTGCGGCGGTCGGCCTGCCCGCGGAGGCGATCGGCGTGCTGCTCGTCTTCGATCGCCTGCTCGACATGTGCCGCACCGCCGTGAACGTGTTCGCGGATGCGGTCTGTGCGGTCATCGTGGCGCGGCTCGAGGGCGAGCAGGGCATTCCCAGGTCCGCTGCGCAGTGGAGCTGGCAACCGGCCGAGGAGCCGCAATGATTCGGACCATCAAGATCCTGGCAGTCGTCGTCGGACTCGTCACGCTGAGCGTCTTCAGTCTCATCGGCAACCTGCTCGCCGAGGGCAAGCTCGCGCCGGTCATCGAGCAGCGTGGCCCGCCGAGCGAAGTGCCGGTGGCGATCGAATGCCCGGAGGAAGGGCGCGCCGGGGGCCAGGTCGTCATCCTCGTCCAGTAGCCGTCGCAAGACGCTATCGCGCCATCGAGGCATGCAGGCATCATTGGGCGTCGCGTTTCCGTCCACGAAGCTCCAGGAGTCCCCCGCATGCCGAAGATCAAATTGGAGTCGGCGCCGACTCAGATCGGCTCCATCTATCCAGCGCCCTACGCCGAGCCTTGCGCCAAGCGCCAGCGCCGCCGTGTGGGCGACGCCGGAGGGCTCACCCAGTTCGGCGTCAACATCACCCGCCTGCCACCTGGCTGCTGGTCGAGCCAGCGCCATTGGCATACGGAAGAAGATGAGTTCCTCTTCATCATTGAAGGTGAAGCGGTTCTCGTCTCCGATGCCGGCGAGGAAACCTTGCGCGCGGGCGATTGCGCGGCCTTCAAGGCTGGCGTCGCCGACGGCCACCACCTGCAGAACCGCACACAGCGGGACGTGATCCTGCTCGAGGTCGGTACGCGACGTCCGAACGACGACGAAGTGTTCTACCCGGGCCTCGATCTGCGGGCCTTGAAGGGTCGCATCGTTGCCCACGAAGACGGTCGACCGTACTAGATCAGCACGCAATCTCCGCTGGCACTGCAACGCGCGCGATGGCACGCTCTCTCCATGCGGCACGAGCAACCGCGCAGTGCGTTTGCTTGGATGGGGTGCGAGCCAAGTCACAATGAGTCGACGCGATTTTCTGCGCGCTGTCGTGGGCGTGGCCGGCGGCTGGATTGCCGCACGCGGGCACGTACGCGCATCGGCGCCGGAGAGTCCCGTCTCCGCTGAGCAATTCCCACCGGGCTTCATCTGGGGTGCGGCCACGGCCGCGTACCAGGTGGAGGGGGCGTGGCAGCAGGACGGCAAGGGCGAGTCCATCTGGGATCGCTTCGCGCACACGCCCGGCCGGGTGCTCCACAACGACAACGGCGATGTCGCGTGCGATAGCTTCCACCGCTATTCCGAGGACATCGCGCTTCTCAAGCATCTCAACCTCAAGAGCTACCGGTTCTCGATCGCGTGGCCGCGGATACAGCCGAACGGGCGCGGTCCCGCCAACGCGAAGGGCCTCGACTATTACCAGCGGCTCGTGGATACAACGCTCGGCGCCGGCATTCGGCCACTCGTGACGCTCTACCACTGGGACTTGCCGCAGGCCCTCGAGGAGGCGGGCGGCTGGCCGGCGCGAGACACCGCGGCGCGCTTCGCGGAATACGCCGAACTCGTCGCCCGCGCGCTCGGTGACCGCGTCACGCACTGGTGCGTCTTCAACGAACCCAAGACGTTTTCCGCCGTCGGCTACTGGTATGGCGTGCATGCGCCGGGTCGCAAGGAGCCGCTCGAGTTCCTGCGCTCGACTCACGTGATCAACCTGGCGCAGGGCGAAGCGGCGCGCGCGCTCAAGGCTGTCAACACCGCAGCGCAGGTCGGCAGTGCGCTCGATGTCGCGCCGATGTATCCGCTGACGTCCTCGCCCGAGGACGCTGCCGCCGCCGAGCGCTGGCATCGATTTCAGAACCTGTGGTTCCTGTATCCCGCGTTGCATGGACGTTACCCGGAAGGCGTGCTGGCTGCCGGCCGGCAGGATGAGCTACTCGGCATTCGCGCGGGCGATGAGAAGATCGTGCGCGCGCCGTTCGACTTCGTCGGGCTGAACTACTACACGCCGGTGCTGGTCAAGGCAGCGCCGCAAGGCAACGGCATCCCCGGTCTCAACACCGCAAGCCAGTGGGCGACGATGCATGGCGAACACCCGAAGATGGATATCGGCTGGACCATCTATCCGCAGGGGTTCTACGACATTCTCAAGACCATGGCGCGTGAGACGGGAAGCCTGCCGATCGAGATCACCGAGAACGGGGCTTCCTTCAACACCGCGCCCGATGCGCAAGGACGCGTGCGCGATGTGGCGCGCATCGATTACCTGCGCAGCCACTTGCAGGCGCTCGCGCGCGCGATGCACGACGGGATGAAGATCCGCGGCTATCACTGCTGGAGCCTGCTCGACAACTTCGAATGGGCGCAGGGCTACTCGCAGCGATTCGGGCTGGTGCACGTCGACTTCGCGCAGGGCCAGCGCCGCACGGTCAAGGACTCCGGGCGCTGGTACGCAGAAGTGGCCGCGGCGAATCGCGTCGTGTGACGGCGGACGGGCCGCCTGCAGCGCTAGCGCGCGGGCTCGACGTGGATCGAGGCGGTGATCTCCCGCGCGGCCATCGGCTCGAGGGTCCATAGGCCGGCCGCGGCAGGGTCCGCCAGGTTCATCGCATTGACCGCGTGCGTCACGGGCTCGACGCAGAAGTAGTCGCTTCCCGGGATGTAGATCACCACGTAAGGCGTCGCCGCGCAGCCTTCCACGACGATTGAGTGGCCGGAATCCTCGAAACTCACGACCGCGCGTCGCTCCCAACCGTCGAAGCAATGATCCGTTCCGACGCGCTCGGAGATCGGCACGCCAGTCGCGAAGCTGAGATGAGGCGGTACCGGTACGCGCTCGCGCGGGAAGTCACGCACGTTCCCGTCCCACACAGATCGCGCTTCGAACAGCAGGCGCGCGCCGTCGAACGCAGGCAGGAACGGATGAAAGCCCAGGCCGCACGGCATGGCATGGGGAGCGAGATTGCGAACGGCGAGCGTGATCCGCAGCGTATTGCCGAAGATCTCGAACGCCTGCCGCCCCTCGTAGCGCCACGGCCAGTCGCTCGTCGCTTCGCGGCGATAGACGAGAGCGCAGCGCCGCTCGCTCTCCTCGTCGACGTCCCAGCTCGCCTGCCAGCCGTGACCGTGAATCGCGTGACGCGTGCCGGGCAGGTTCTCGGCAACAGTCACCGTGGCGTCCCCGAACCGGAAGCGGCTGTTCTCGATGCGATTGGAGAACGGGATCATCGGAAAGTAGCAGCACGAGATCGCCGGGGCGCCGATGCGCTCGATCTGCGCGCCCGGCCTGAGCACCGCAGCGCCATCGTATTCACACGCCTGGAGCGACCCGCCGTGTGATGGGAGGATCACGAGGTTCCAGTGTCGATCTCGCAGGTGCAGCGCCTTCGCCATGACTCGATACGCGGGCAGGACGCGCTGCCGGCTTCAGCCCAGCTCGACACGCACGCGCACGGTGGACCCCGCACGCGCCAGAGGAATCACGTTGCCGGCCACCGGCTGGTCGTTCACCAGCAGTCTTCGTACGCCGCGGCCGGTGCCACGCGGATTCGCGAATTCGATCTGGTAGGTGGCGCCGCGAAATTCGCGCCGCACCGCGAATGACGGCCACTCACGCGGCACGCAGGGATCGATGACGAGACCCTTCAGGCCGGCGCGGATGCCGAGGATGTGCTGAGTGACGGCGACGTACGACCAGGACGCCGAGCCGGTCAACCACGAGTTCTTGGCCTCGCCGGGCTTTGCCGCCGGCAAGCCTGCGACCATTTGCGCGTAGACGTAGGGTTCCGTGCGGCGCGTGTCGGGATCGGTCTGGTAGGTGGGCGCGATGGAGCTCAGGTACTGCATGGCGCGGTCGCTCCGGCCGCGCATCGCCTCCGCGATGATCAGCCACGGATTGGTGTGGGTGAAGATCGCGCCGTTCTCCTTGTAGCCCGGCAGGTAGGTCGAGATCTCACCGAGCTCGCTGTGGTACTCGCGGTACGGCGGATCGAGGAGCTGCACGCCAAACTTGCAGGCGAGCCGTTCGGCGACGCTCTGCAGGGCCTTGTCGATGAGTCCCGCTTCTGCGCCGATGCCCGCCATGGCACAGAGAGCCTGGGGCTCGAGGAACAGCTGGCCCTCGCGATTGTGGTGGCTTCCGACCCGCTCGCCCGCATGGTCGTAGGCACGCAGGAACCAGTTGCCGTCCCAGCCGTGTGCCTCGATCGCGGCCACCATTTCGTCGGCCGCGCCGAGGTATCTCGCCGCTGTTGCCTGATCGTTCGCCGCCGCGGCGAGTGCTGCGAAATCGCGCGCAGCCAGCACGAACAGCGCGCCGATCATGACGGATTCCGCGCGTCCGCTGGAACGCATCGGCCCGGTCTGGAAGGACTCGTCCGGATCCAGCGAATGCGCGTTGAGGTTCAGGCAATCGTTCCAGTCGGCGCGACCGATCAACGGCAGTGCGTGTGTGCCGAGTCGCGTGAGCGTGTACTGCAACGACGCTTCGAGGTGATCGCGCAGCGTCGCGCCGCCGCCGGGCGCATCCTCGAAGGGAACGCTCGCCTCGAGGAAGGCGAAATCGCCGGTCTCGCGCACATACGCAGCGACGCTCAGGACCAGCCACAGCGGATCATCGTTGAAGCCGCCGCCGATCTCGCTGTTGCCGGTGCGCGTGAGCGGCTGGTACTGGTGGTAGGCGCTGCCGTCGCTCTTCTGGGTGGCGGCAAGATGGATCAGCCGCTGGCGCACCTCGTCGGGCGCGATGTGCACGACCCCGAGGCAGTCCTGGTTGGAGTCGCGGAACCCGATGCCGCGGCCGCGCCCGGTTTCGAAGAGCGAGGCGCTGCGTGCCAGGTTGAAGTTCACCATGCACTGGTACGGGTTCCAGGTATTGACGAGCTCATCGAATTGCGAGTCGGGTGTTTCGACCTGGAGTCTGCCGAGGATGGAATCCCAGCGGCGCTTCAGACTCTCACGTGCACGCACGACAAACGCCTTGTCGTGCAGATTGGCGCGCACCTGCCGTGCAGCGCCGATGTTCGGCGATCCGTCGGGGCTCCACTTGTTGGTGGCCGCGTTCTCGGCAAAGCCGGTGGCGAAGATCAGCTCCTCGGACTGACCCGGTCGCAGCGTGAGCGGCACCGCGAGTGAAGCGATCGGCCACCAGCCGTTGACCCGCGAATTGCCCGAGCGCCGCGCGCGCACCACCGCCGGATCCTTGAGATCGCCATAGTTGCCGAGGAACGCGCTGCGGTCGGTATCGAACCCGGCGATCGGCCGGTTGACCGCGTGGAAGCTGTAGTGGTTGCGTCTTTCGCGATAGCCCGTGATGTGGCAGATCATCGAGCCATCCACCAGGCATTCGCCGAGCGAGAGGTTGCGCTGCAGGTTGCCGCTGTCGTCCTCGGCATTCCACTGGCACCACTCGACGAACGAGAACACGGTGACGGTCTTGGTCGCGGACGTGTCGTTGCGCAGCTGCAGTACCTGCAATTCGACGTCCTCGTCGTCGGCGACGAACACCTCGAGATCGGCATGCAGGCCGTTCTTGCCTGAGCGGAATCGCGAATAGCCAAGTCCATGGCGACACTCGTAGTGATCGAGCGGGGTGCGCGTGGGCCGGAACCCCGGGTTCCACGTGTACACGTCGTCCGCGATGTAGAGATACTTGCCGACGCTGTCGAGCGGCACGCTGTCATAGCGGTAGCGCGTGAGCCGGCGCAGTTTCGCGTCGCGATAGAAGCTGTAGCCGCCGCCGGTGTTCGAGAGGATGGAATAGAGCGCCTTGTTGCCGAGGTAATTGATCCACGGCAAGGGCGTCAGCGGCTCGCGGATCACGTACTCGCGCTCGCGCGAGTCGAAGTGACCGTAGGCTCCGGTGAGCAGCACGCCGTTGTCGGGTCGCGTGGCCATCAGTCGTTCGCCAGCCGGTCGTACCAGGTCTTCTTGAGGATCGCGCCGCCGATCGCGATCGCCGCCAGGCACACCGCCATCGCATCGAAGCGTCGCAGCACGAGGTAGATCGGCAAGGCGACGAGCACGGTCTGCAGGCAGGTCCCAAGGACCACGTTGAACATGTCGCGCCGGAAATTGCGGTTGACCGCAAAGCCCGGGTCTTCCTTGAGCACCGCTTCGCGCACCGGGCCCCAGAAACCCCAGGGCCGCACGCGGCGGTAGAAGTTGACGAGCAGTCGCATGTCATCGGCCGGCGTCGCGTACGTGCCGATCAGGCAACCCGCGGTCGAAAGCAGCAGCAGGACCGGGAAGCTGTAGAGCGGGAACACGTCCGGTGCGATCTGGGGGAAGAGCGGACCCAGCAGGCGCGGCAGCGCCAGCGCACCGATCATCCCGAGCAGCATGCCGCAGAAGAATCCGTAGCCGTTGAAGCGCCACCAGTACCACTTGAGAACATTCGCCGCGGTGTACCCGCCCCAGAGCCCCGACACGATCCAGATCAGGAGCGAATTGATGCTCGGGATGTACAGGCCGATCGCCGCGCTCAGGTACACGAACGCGATCGATACCGCATAACTGAGATAGATGAGCCGTCTGCGGCTCGCCTGCGGATTGATGTGACGGCGATAGACGTCGTTCACCAGGTAAGCGGGTGCGGCATTGAGCGTCGCGGCGAACGTCGACACGAACGCGGCCAGTAATCCCGCGACGATCAGGCCGAGAACGCCGGGCGGCGCGAACTGGCGCATCGCCGCGGGCAGGATCCGGTCGTAGTCAGCGGCATCGGCCGTGGCGATCCCGAGCTCGTTGAAGTACGCGATCGCGAGGATCGCAAAGCCCGCGACCAGCAGGTAGCGGATCGGCATCAACACGACGGACACGAAGCCGCTCATGAGCGCGGCCTCGCGCGGCGAGCGCGTCGAGAGAATCTTCTGCATGTCGTAGTTGGGCGCAGGTCCCGCCGCGCTGATCAGCACGCCCTTGAACAGCATCATCATCATGAAGGCGCCGAACAGCGTGAAACCGTCGCTCGCGATCTTGTGATTGAGCGGCGCGAGGCCTCCGCTCCAGTCGAGGTCGAGCGACCAGCCGAAGAAGGGCGTGTGCCAGCCCGCCGGCGTCAGCCCCGCGATGGTGGCGGGATCCACACGCTGGATCGCGATGACGGCGACGATCACCGAGACGATCAGCATCAGCACGAACTTGAGCACGTCGGTCCAGACGATGCTGAACATGCCGCCCAGCACCGCGTAGATCATGGTGATCGTCGTGAAGACGATGCCGTAGAAGTGGGCGACGTTGGCGGGTGCGACCTCGAACGGAACGTAGGGAGCGACGGCCGACCACGGCAGGAAGATCTCGATGAACTTGCCGATGCCGACGAAGCCGTAGGCGAGAAAGCCGAGCACGCTCAGCACCGCGAATCCGATCACGACGAACTGGGAGAGTTGTCCGCCCGTGCCCTGGCCGAAGCGCGTCTCGATCCACTCGGCGCCGGTCAGCGCGTTCGAACGTCGCAGCCAGCTCGAGAGGTACACCATCAGGAAAATCTGGTTGAAGACCGGCCAGACCCACGGAATCCAGACGCTCTTCAGACCGTAGACCACGCACAGCGTCACCAGCCACATCGTTCCGGTGATGTCGAACATGTCGGAGGCATTGGAGAGGCCGAGCATGTAGAAGGGCAGCGACTTGTCGGCGAGGTAGTAGGACTGCAGGCTCCGCGCCGCGCGCCTGCGCGCCGCGAGACCGATCGCCACGGTGGCAAGCACGTACAGGCCGACGATGGCGATGTCGATGCCCTGCATGTTGCGGCGATCCCCCGTGCGAGTTCTTGTGAATCGACCGAGACTCCGGCCCGGCGCGAGTACCAATGCGCGGCAAAGTGCCGCAAATCGCGCCGGCCTACGCAGGCTGTTCCCACGCCTGCGACAGAATCATTCCATGCTCGTGACAGCGCTGTCAATAAAGATTATGATGCCGCAGCCGCGCACTGCTGCAGCTCGAGCAGGTCCGGGCATCACATTGGAGAGCGGAAGTGGTCGCGCAGCCGCGCAGTGCTATCGTGCCGCGTAACGTGCCTCGAGGGGATGGCATGAGAATGAAGCAGAGTCCGAACAAGACCATCGATGACGTGGCGCAACGGGCCGGAGTGTCGATCAAGACGGTTTCGCGCGTTCTCAACCGCGAGCCGAACGTGCGCCAGTCGACGCGCGACAAGGTCTTCGCAACCGCACGCGCGCTCGGATACGCGCCCAACATCTCGGCGCGCCGCCTCGCGGCTCGCAGGTCCTTCATCGTTGCGCTCGTGTACCGCGACGATGACGTCAATCATTACATTCCCGACATCCAGCACGGTGCCCTGGATACCTGCCGGGAGCGCGGCTACAACCTGCTGCTGCATCCCTGCCAGGGAGACATGGACGATGCGGCACACGAGATCCAGCAGCTCGCGCGCCAGGCGCTGCTCGACGGCTTCATTGTCACGCCGCCACTCGCAGACTCCCGCAAGCTGCTCACCGCCGTGGCGCGCCTCGCGCTGCCGTTCGTACGCGTTTCGCAGCTATTTCGCGGGCAATTTTCGCCCTCGGTCTCGGTGGGCGACCGCCAGGGTGCATTCCGCATGACCGAATACCTGGCGGGCCTCGGTCACCGCGACGTCGCGTTCATCGTCGGTAACGAGAACCAGGGGGCGAGTGTCGACCGGCTGCGCGGCTACCGGGAGGCCGTCAAGGATTTCGGCCTGACCGACAACCCGGAGTGGGTCCGGCAGGGCGACTTCACCTTCGAATCGGGCAGCCGCTGCATGACCGAGATCCTGACGCTCAAGAAGCGGCCCACGGCCGTGTTCGCCAGCAACGACGACATGGCGGCGGGCGCGCTGATGGTGGCGCACCGCAGCGGACTGGAGGTGCCCGCCGAGATGAGCATCGTGGGCTTCGACGACATCGCGATGTCGCAGCGCCTATGGCCGGCGCTGACGACGGTGCGCCAGCCCACCAAGCGGGCGGCGGCGCTCGCGACCGGGATGTTGCTCGACAGCCTCAGGACCGACGATCGCACACCTGAAAACCGGGAAGTTGCGACCGAGCTGGTGATTCGCGAAAGCGCTGGTCCGCGGGCGCGGGACTAACTGAACAGAAGGCTCTTGGCGACAGGCGGGAAATTTTCGTTGGACAGCGCTGTCATTTTGTGCCTAATATGATAGCGCTGTCATAGGGACCACAGAGTCCCGCAGTGTTTCGGGGTTCGTACATCGTTACGTGACACGCCGAGTAAGAGGGGGGCAAGACATGAGAAGACTGAGTCTGTTATTGGGCGGCCTGGCGCTCTACCTGTCCGTGGCCGTCAGCGCATATGCGCAGCTCATGGACGAAATCGTGGTCACGGCGACCCGCAGGGCGACGGACCTCCAATCCACGCCGCTGGCGATCTCGGCGTTCAACCAGGTGACCCTCGACGAGAATCACGTCGTGTCACTGCTCGACCTGCGCGGCCTGGTGCCGAACCTGCAGTTCTTCGAGAACGGCGATCACGCCGTGCCGCTGATTTTCATCCGCGGCCTCGGCACGCGTAACCAGACCGAGGCGGGCGACCAGGGCATCGCGTTCTACTCGGACGGCATCTTCGCGGCACGTTCGCAGGGCACGACGGTCATGATGTATGACCTCGACCGCGTCGAAGTGTTGCGCGGTCCGCAGGGCACGCTGTTCGGGCGCAATTCCACGGGCGGCGCGATCCTCATCAATACCGCGAAACCGAGCCTCTCCGGCTTCGATGCCGCCGGTGAACTCACCGCCGGCTCCGAATCGCTCCTCGGCCTGCGGGGCATGCTCAATGTGCCGATCGGCGACAAGTGGGCAGTGCGCGTGGCCGGTGCCAAGGAAGAGCGAGACGGGCTCACCGAGTTCGCGCCCGGCAATCAGTTCGAGACCAATCGCAATTACGGCACGATCGACCTCGCCTCGTATCGCATCAGTTCCATGCTCCAGCCGACCGACAACATCAGCTGGTACCTGGCGTACGAGAATTTCCGCAACACGGGCACGGGAGACGTCGGCAGCATCGACTTCGATAACCGCGTCAACAATGCAACGGCGCCGGGCAACATCGACCTCGATTCGGACAACATCCGCACGCGGCTCGATATCGGCTTCGGCGACGGCTACACCGTGAGCTACATCGGCGGGCATTCCGAGTTCGACCAGAGCCAGCTCTACGGCAACGGCGCGCAGGGCGATACGCGCAACACCGTTTACTCCACCTACGATGCCGACCAGCACGAGCTGCAGCTCGTGAGCCCGTCCAATCAGAAATTCACATGGACCGCGGGCCTCTTCTACTTCAAGGAAGACAACAGCATCCGCTTCGACATGCTGCACGGCAGCTGGGGGTTCACCCCGCAGGACGACCCGAACGGGGTTCTCTCCACGTTCGTGCAGCCGAGCCGCAGCCTGGAATCACAGAGCGCCTACGCGCAGGGCACGTTCAGCTTCACGGATTCCTTGCGCTTCACCGCGGGTGCGCGCTACATCGATGACACACGCCAGGACAAGGGTGGCCGTTCCATCGACTGCACTTTCGGCCTGGTGGGCGCGCTGCCGACCAACATTGCCGCGCAAGCCTCCGACCTCAACGGCGCACAGGGCTGCTTCTACCGCCAGTACAACGACATGAAGGGCGAGTGGAGCAAGACGACATGGATGGCGCGCGGTGAGTACGACCTCACCGACTCGACACTCCTTTATCTCTCCTATGCGACCGGCTGGAAGTCGGGTGTGCTGCAGGATGGCAAGGGCTACTCAGACCTCCTCACCACCGGCGGGACTCTCGACTTCTCGCGCAACGATGCGCTGCTGCAGAAGCCCGAGGAAGTGGACAGCATCGAGCTCGGCGTCAAGACGGACTTCCCGACCTGGCGCCTGAGTGCCAATGCGTTCTACATGGACTTCAAGGACATGCAGGTCACGGGCGCTGTGCTCGACCCGGTGACGGGGCAGTCGACCCTGGTCAATACCAACGCCGGCAAGGCGACGATCCAGGGACTGGAGTTCGAAGGCTCCTGGGCGTTCTTCGAAGGCAAGGGTCGCCTCGACCTGACGCTGGCGTATCTCGACGCCACGTACGACGAGTTCCTCGGCAACGAGAGCAACTTCGGCGACGCGCGTGGGCGCATCTGGAATCCGTGCGGCATCGGCGTAGAGCCGAGTGGTGCCTGCACCAGCAACGTGTTCGATTTCGCGGGCAATCACCTGCCGTACGCACCGGACTACCAGGCGACGCTCGTCTACCAGCACACGTTCGACATGCCGGGCGGCGGCACCCTGGTGCCGCGCGTGCGTGCGAGTTACTACGACGAGATGTTCCTCGGCTGGGAAAACCGCACTGATCGTCCGCCGGGCACCTTGAGCCCCACCGATCCCGGTGAGAAGGACTTCGGCGTGCAGCCCGCCTACACGATCGTCGACCTGAGCCTCGGCTATCACTCGCCGAAGGATCAGTGGACGGCGGAGCTCTTCGTCGATAATGCGACGGACGAATCGGTGAAGACCGAAGCGTTCTACGGCACGCCGCAGACCTTCTACAAGTGGGGCGACCCGCGCATCTACGGCGTGCGCATCGCGTTCCAGTACAGGTAAGACGGCGGCAGTTCGACCCAGTGGCGCTGAATCGGGGGAGGGTCGGCGAAATGTGGGAGCAGTGGCAGCGAGTCCTGGCGCACACGAGCGCGCGGGCAATCGCACTGGGTGTACTGAGCAGTCTTCTGGCCAGCTGTGGCGGAGGGGGAGGCGGCGAGGGTGGCTCTACAGCGCCACCGCCACCACCGACCTCTTCGCCACCTCCTCCCAAGCAGTTCAGCAACGAGACCAATAACTCCGGCATCTCGTTCGTGTACGGGGTGGTCAACGGCACGAACTCGAAGGCCGAGAACTTCGCGGGCGGCGTCGCGGCCGGCGATTACGACAACGACGGCGACATTGACCTGTATGTGGTGCGCGGCAACGTCGGCCCGAATCTCCTCTATCGCAATGACGGCAGCGGCCACTTCACGGATGTCGCTGCGGCCGCGGGCGTGGCGCGTGCGAAACCCTCAGGCGGCGGCTACCTGCAGAGCGGTCCGGTGTTCGCCGACATGGACGGTGACGGCGACCTCGACCTCTTCATCGGCGGGCTCGAAGGCGATCCGTGCGCGCTGTTCGTGAACAACGGCAACGGCACGTTCACCGACCGGACCGCGCAATCCGGCATCGGCACCCTGGGCGCGACCAGCACGATCTCGGCAGCCTTCGGCGATTACGATCTCGATGGCGACCTCGATGTCATGCTCGCCCATTGGGGCACGGCGCGACCGCCGGACGGCACCGGCGGAAATGGCGACACCGAATCCCTGTGGCGCAACGATTCGGATGCCACCGGCATCCACTTCACCAACGTGAGCGTCGAAGCGGGAATCGCCGGGGCGATCATCGCGCGGCGCGGCGGATACGGGGAGTTTCAGCCCACCGCGCTCGACTACGACTACTCGTTCGTGCCGAGCTTCGCGCGCATGAACGGCGACCGCTATCCGGACATCCTGAGCGTTGCGGACTTCAACAACACGCGCTACTTCATCAGCAACGGCGCGCAGGGCGGCAAGGTCACGTTCCACGACGCCACCGACAACACCGTCATCATCGACCGCAACGGCATGGGCTCGGCAGTCGGCGATTTCGACAACGACGGCGATCTCGACTGGTTCGTCACCGGCATCTTCGGCGCATCCGAGACGGTCGGTAATCGCCTCTATCGCAACGACGGCACGGGCGTCCTGCAGGACATCACGGTCTCGGTCGGCCTGCAGGATGGCGGCTGGGGCTGGGGCGCGTGCTTTGCCGACTTCAATCTCGACGGGCGGCTCGACATCTTCCACACCAACGGCTGGGCCAGCCTCAACCCGATCGATGACTTCGAGCACGATCGCAGTCGCCTCTTCATCCAGCAGGCCAGCGGCGGATTCGTCGACGAAGCGGGCACGCGCGGCATGACCGATACGGAGCAGGGACGTGCGGTGGTTTGCGCGGATTTCGATCACGACGGCGACGTCGATATCTTCATGACCAACCGCGGCCTGGCGAACTCGGGCGCGCTCTGGATCAACCACGGCGGCGATGCCTCCAATCGCGCGCTCGCGGTGCGCCTCTCGGGCGCCGCACCCAACACGCAAGCCATCGGTGCGCGGATCCGCGTCACGATCGGCGGCACGACGCAGTTGCGCGAAATCGCCGTCGGCAACTTCACCTCGCAGACTCCGACCACGCAGATCTTCGGCCTGGGGGCGGCGGCCACGGCCGACAAGGTGGAGATCGAGTGGCCCGACGGGAAGGTCGACACCTATCCGACCGTCGCCGCCGGCAATGTGGTGTTCTTTCAGCAGTAACGGATCGAGACTTCGATGAAAGCATCAGTCCTTCGTGCCGGTTGCGTTGCGATCGCCTGTGCGCTCCTCGTGAGCGCCTGCTCGAGCGGCGGCGGCTCCGAGTCCCCCGCGCCGCCGCCGCCGATTTCCCAGACCGCGGACGCACGCAACCCGTCGATCGCACGTCTGTGGAACGAAGTGCTGCTGAACGGCATCCGCAAGGACCTGGCGCGCCCCACGGTGCACGCTCGCAACCTGTTTCACGTCTCGGCCGCCATGTACGACGCATGGGCGGTGTATTCGAATACCGCGTCCGCGTATCTCGCGGGCAAGACGTTGAACGGGTACACGTGCTCACTGACCGGGCTCGTGACCAACGTCGACCGGCAGGTCGCGCGCGAACAGGCGATCAGCTTTGCGGCGTACCGCATGATCCGTCACCGCTTCGCCAATTCCCCGGGCGTCACGCCGACGTTCGCGGAGATGGACCAGTTGATGAGCTCGCTCGGCTACGACGCGGCGAACACCTCAACGGACCTGAGCACGGGCGCTGCGGCGGTGGGCAACCGGATCGCGCAGTGCTACATCGAGTACGGCCTCGCGGATGGCTCCAACGAAGGCAATGGCTATCGCAACCAGCACTACCAGCCGGTGAATGCGCCGATCGAGCCCTTCAAGTCCGGCGATCCAACGATCACCGATCTGGATCGCTGGCAACCGATTTCGCTGCCGATCGCCATCGACCAGGCGGGCAACCCGGTCAATTCGACGCCTCCCGCGCTGACGCCGGAATGGGGCGCGGTATTTCCGTTCGCACTCAAGGACAGCGACCGCACTACGTATTTCCGCGGCGGTTATGGCTACAACGTCTATCACGATCCCGGCGCGCCGCCGCACGCGCACGGCCTCACCGCCGATGACTACAAGTGGAACTACGCGCTCGTGGCGATCTGGTCCGGCCATCTCGACCAGGATGACGGCGTGATGATCGACATCTCGCCGGCGAGTAACGGCAACAGCGGCGCGTTGCCTGCCACGCTCAGCGAATACCAGGCGTTCTACGACACCGTGAATGGCGGCGTCACGCACAGCGGCTACACGGTGAATCCTTCGACGGGCGCGCCGTATGCGCCCCAGATGGTGCCGCGGGGTGACTACACGCGCGTGCTGGCGGAATTCTGGGCGGACGGCCCGACGTCGGAGACGCCGCCCGGTCACTGGTTCACGATCTTCAACAAGATCACGGACCACCCGCTCCTCAAGCGGCGCATCGGTGGCGCAGGTACCGAAGTCGGTCCCCTGGAGTGGGACGTCAAAGGCTACTTCGTGTTGGGCGGTGCGATGCATGACGCGGCGATCACCGCCTGGGGCATCAAGGGCTGGTATGACTCGATCCGGCCGCTTTCGGCGATTCGTGCGATGGCCGACCGCGGGCAGAGCTCGGATCCGAATCTGCCGTCCTACAACCCGGACGGGATGCCGCTGGTGCCGGGGCACATCGAGTTGATCCAGGCGGGCGATCCGTTGGCGGGTCCGAACAACGAGAACGTTGGCAGGGTGAAGATCTACGCATGGCGCGGACCGCCGACCATCACCGATCCGAAGACGCAGCAGGCACACGCCGGGTGGGTCCTGTGCTCGGACTGGTGGCCTTACCAGCGACCCACGTTCGTGACGCCACCGTTCCCCGGCTACATCTCCGGACATTCCACCTACTCGCGAGCGGCCGCTGAAGTTCTCACCTCGCTCACGGGCGATCCGTACTTTCCCGGCGGCATGAGCGGGTTCGTCATCAAGAAGAACGAGTTCCTGGTGTTCGAAGAAGGCCCAAGCGTCGACATGACGCTGCAATGGGCGACGTACCGCGACGCCGCGGAGCAGAGCAGCCTGTCGCGCATCTGGGGTGGCATTCATCCGCCGGCGGACGACATCCCGGGGCGCATCGTCGGCCAGAAGATCGCGACGGACGCCTACGTGCTCGCAACCGACTACTTCGACGGACGCTGAAGCTGCACGCGATCGACCGGGCCTGACTCAGATCTGCGCGGCGGCCGCGAACACCTCGAGATACTTCCTGCGGTACTCGGCCAGCCGCTTGCGGCGGTATTGCATGATGAAGCGCGGATGATCGAGTGCGAGCAGCTTGCCGAAGAAGCGCTGCTCTGCGTTGAGCGCAGCGAGGAACCGGTAATTCTCGCCCGTGCCGAGCACGATCGCAGCGTCGGTGCGCGCACCGAATGCCAGCTGCTCGCGCAGCGTGCGCAGGATGAATGGCTTCAGCCTCGCCAGTAGCTCGCGATCGTCGTAGTAGTTCATGTTGAGACCGTTGCGGACGAAGCCGAGCGGCGACACCGCGGTCAGGAAGAATCTGCGGTAGAAGTCCCGCGCCCCGCCATAGTGTTCGATGAAATCGTAGATGAACTCCGATGACAGCTCGCGACGCTTTTCGAGCTCGTTCTCGATCCCGCATTCCGAAGCGAGTGCGACCGGATCAGTGAACATGACACCGGTGCGTCCGGCGCCGAAGCGTCCGGGGTTGATGCCGAACACGAGCACTCGCGGCGCCGTGTCGCCATAGAATTTGCGGAAGAACTCCTCGACATAGGCGCGGACCCGACGGTCGCGGTGCGGGTTCATGATCGCGACGCCCCTGGGCAGGTCGCGCGGGGCGCGCAGGCGCGCGTAGAACTGCAACACGCTCTCGCCGAATGTAACCGTGGCATCTGGCATCTGCGCAGATGCTGCGCTTGCAGGCGCGCTATGGGAACATACGCGCGAGGTTCTCGCAGGCATGTTTGCATACCCACGGCCCACTATCGTCGTCGCGGCGCTCGCGCTCGCCGCTGCGCTGGCGCCCGCGGCCGCTGACGCGCAGGACTGGCAGTTCGCAATCACTCCGTACCTGTGGCTGCCCAACATCGAGGGCACCGGTGACGCCGAGACCGACAGTGGTGCGCGGCCCGATGTCGAAATCGGTCCGGTCGACTACCTGGAGCGGCTCGAGTTCGCGCTGATGCTGTCGGGCGAAGCGCGCAGGGAGAACTGGGTCCTGCGCGCGGACCTGGTCTACGTCGATTTCGGGCACCAACGCTCCTCCGTGAGATCGGTGAGCGGCCCCGGTGGCCTCGTGGAGTTTCCGGTAAACACCGATACGACCACCTCGCTCGACGGACTGGAATGGCAGGCGACGCTCGGCTACCTCGTGGTCAACGAGCCGAACCTTTCGCTCGAGCTCCTCGGCGGGTTCAGATACCTCGACGTCAGCTTCGATCTCGACTGGGAGTTCGAGAGCCCGTTGAGCCTGCTGCCGCAGTCGGGACACCTCTCGCAGGATGTCTCGCTCCTGGATGTCATCGTCGGCACCCACGGCCGCTACACGTTCGGCGGCGGCAAGTGGTTCGTGCCGTTTCACTTCGACATCGGCACGGGCGACTCCGATCTCACCTGGCAGCTCCTCGCCGGCGTCGGCTACGCGTTCTCGTGGGGCGATGTGCTGCTGGCGTACCGCCATCTCGACTACGACCAGAAGCACGGCGATCTGCTGCAGGGTGTGAGCTTGAGCGGGCCGGCGATCGGTGTGAGTTTTCGATTCTGACGGCGGTCGCGCAGGACGCACGACCACCATTGCGACGCAGTAGTGAGGTAGCTTCCATGCAATACGCTCGTCTCGGCGACACGGGCCTGATCGTGTCGCGGCTCGCTCTCGGCAGCATGACCTTCGGCACGCTCAAGGAAGGCCCCTTCGCATCGACCTTCAAGCTCGATCAGGCCGGCGCGACCGAGGTGGTGGCGCGCGCGATCGATCGCGGCGTCAACTTCTTCAACTCCGCCGACGTCTATGCGGGTGGCGAGTCCGAACGCATGCTCGGCAAGGCGATCGGCGCCAGGCGCAAGGAAGTCGTGATCGCGACCAAGGTCGGCAATCGCATGGGCCCGTCGGTGATCGAGACCGGCCTGTCGCGCCGGCACATTCTTGCTGCCGTGGAGGGGAGCCTCAGCCGTCTTGGAACCGATTACATCGACGTCTACCTGGTGCACAAGGTCGATGTGCTGACGCCGCTCGAGGAGACGATCGAGGCACTCGAGGACGTCGTGCGCCAGGGCAAGGTGCGTTACGTCGGCTTCTCGAATTGGCCCGCGTGGCTCGCTGCGACAGCGGTGGGCGTGCAACGCGCGCGCGGCTGGAGCCCGTTCCGTGCGGCGGAGGTCTACTACTCGCTGCTGGGCCGCGATCTCGAGCACGAGCTCGTGCCGTTCTGTGCCGACGCGGGGATCGGCGTGATGGTGTGGAGCCCGCTCGCCGGCGGATTCCTGAGCGGCAAGTACACGCGCGCGAACCCGAAGGGTGACGCGAACGCACGGCTGGCAAGCTTCGAGTTCCTGCCGTATGACAAGGAGCGCGGCTACCAGCTGGTCGATCTGCTGCATTCGATCGGCAAGAAGCACAACGCCGTTCCCGCGCAGGTTTCATTGGCGTGGCTCCTGACCCGGCCGACCGTGTCGTCACTCCTCGTCGGCGCCGCCAATGCGAAACAGCTCGAAGACAATCTCGGGGCTGCCGATCTCAAGCTCGATGCCGATGACCTGGCGAAGCTCGATGCGGCGACCCGGCCGACGCCGATCTATCCCAACTGGTTCACCGCCCGCGTTGCCGACACCAAGGCGCACGAGGCGCTGGGGATACCGCTCGCGACGCCGCCGATCCAGCGCTGACCGTGAGCTGGGGTCGTCCAAGCGGGCCTTGCCCCAAGGGCCAATACCTCGGGTTCATCGCTCGCAAGACAATCCGGATGCTCGGGCAGCACCGGTCCACACAGCGCTCGCCCGAGCGCAAGCAGAGAAGGAGCGGCGAACCATGAATCATTCACGCATTCGACGCGGTGCGGCCCTCGCGGCCGCGATCTGCATGGGTGTCTTTGCTCTCGCGCACGCAGATCCATCGAACAAGTGGCGCATCGAGCTCGATAGCAGGTCCGACAATGACGGGAGCGTTACGTTTCGCATCGCGCCCGTCGGCGGCACGCCCATCGACGTGCAGACCAGTATTCCGGCCAAGACCGGCGAGAACGCCGCCGCCAAGCTGATTCGCGATTCGCTGCGGACGAAGCTCGGCAAAGGCTACAAGGTCGAGGTCGACGACGGTGAGGACGTGCTGGTCAAGAAGAAGGGAAAGACGCCGGACTTCGAGCTGACGCTGGTCAACTCCTCGGTGACCGGGCTGACCATCAAGCTGGATCGCGAGTAGCCTCAGCGGTTCGTGCGGCCAGCGCCGCCTCGGCCGCGCGCACTTTTTGCAACGCCGGAGTAGAGGACCGATTTCGGATTCTTGAACTCCGCATCGTCCTTCGGGTCAGTGCAGACAACCCAAACCGGAGGAGCGTATGAAAAAGTTTCTGGCAATCTATCTTGGTACTGCGGCTGCGAGAGCTGAATGGGACAAGCTCGACCCGGCCAAGCGCAAGGAGCGCGAAGCGTCCGGAATGAAGGCCTGGGGTGCCTGGGCGGAAGAGCACAAGGCCGCCATCGTCGAGCAGGGCGGGCCGCTCGGAAAAACCAAGCGCGCCGCGAAGCAGGGGGTTTCGGACATCCGCAACAACATGGCGGCCTACACCGTCGTCCAGGCGGACTCTCACGAGGCGGCCGCCAAATTGTTCGTGAACCACCCGCATTTCGCGATCTTCCCCGGCGATGCGGTGGAGATCATGGAAGTGTTGCCCATCCCGGGGCGTTAGCGGGTCGATTGGTAGCGCGCAACGACCGTCTGCTGCGGCCTCAACCGGTCGCAGCGGACGCGTCGCGTTCCCGGTCTTCAGTCCAGCGTGCGAATGCGGATGTGACGCAGGGCGAGCGTGCCCGGATGGTCGCCCTGGATGCCGAGGTAGCCCGACTTGGCGAGTCCGAAGTTCGGGTACTTCGCGAACTTGCTCGCGGCCACCTTCGCTTTCCAGTCCGCGCTCCAGAGCTCGTAGCTCACGACCTTCTGGCCGTTCAGCCAGTGCTCGACGTGCGCGCCCCTGACGATGATGCGGGCGCGGTTCCATTCGTCGAAGGGTTTGACGATCCCGGCGGGCGCGGCGTAGAGCGCGTAAGCCGAGGCGGCTGAGGTGAGGCGATTGCGCCCGTCGGGCGCGTTCGCATCGTCCAGCAGCTGGTATTCCGGCGCGCTCCAGTAGATGTGATCGTATTCGCGCGTGCCGCGGTAGAAGAGGCCGCTGTTGCCGCCCTTGCCGATCTTCCATTCGAGCTCGAGCTCGAAGTCGCCGAACATCTCGCGCGTGACGAGATCGTCGACTTCGCCATCCTTGGAGATCGTGTCGTTCTCGACGTGCCAGCCCGCGGGCAGGCTCTCGGACTCCCAGCCTCGCAAGGCACTCGCCTGGTCGGCGAGCAATGAGCGCCACGCATGCATCGAGGCGCAATCCTGCGCCGCTGCGCTGACGAACAGCAACGGCGCCGCGAGCATGAGCAACAGTTTCACTTCGAGCCACCCTTCCAGGTTCCGCGGGCCACCGCAGGAACGAATTTGTCGAGCCCCGGCGGCGGGAAGGCGAGCGTGCGACCTTCCTCGGCGCTCTGGTACGCGGCCATCAGGATCTGCACCACTTCCAGTCCGTCCTCGAACGTCAACTGCGGAGCCTCCTTGCCGAGGAATGCGCGCACGAAGTGACGATCCTCGTTCTCATAGCCGTACGCGGCCGCTTCGTCCGCGATCACGGGCATGAGGCCGATCTCCGCATTCTGCTTCTCGATGAGGTCCTCACCGGCTTGCGCGCGCACCTCGCGCGAGAAGAAGACCTTGAGCCCGCTGTCGAGCGTGTTCCACGACATCGAGTACTCCGGTCCGAGAAGCTCCGCCGAAAGGCGCAAGCCCGCGCCCACGAAACTCCACGACGTCGTGGCTTCGCCAATCACGCGGTGCCCGTCATCGGTCTCGAACTCGATCGTCAGGCTCGCAAAGTCCTCCGCGGGCTTGCGCGTGTAGTCCACCTCGCGGCCGTGCGTCGCGGCGAGTTGGCTCGCGTACTGCGGGCGCGTCCACTTGAGACTCGCGATATGCGCCGTCACGCGTACCGGCCGTACCGATGAACGCGGCGCTCCGGGCGCGGTGAGGAGGTGGCGCACCAGCAGCGCCGAATGACACATCATGTCGTTGAGCACACCGCCGCCCTGCAGCTCGCCGCGCCAGAACCAGGGCGCGTGCGGGCCGCTGTGCTCCTCTGCGGCGCGCGCCAGGTAGGGCCGACCGGCCTTCGCCGCACCGCGCGACCAGGTGAGCGCGTGTCCGGTCTGTACTTGCGGCGCGAAGCACTGGTTCTCGAGATACCCACTCGGCACGCCGACACGTCTCACGAGATCCACGATGTGCTGCGCCTCGGCGACGGTGCGCGCCAGCGGCTTCTCGCATGCGATGCCGCGCAGGGTTCCGCGACCGCGCTCGAGCGCATCGACGATCTCCTCGATGTTCTCGACGCGGCGGTGATTGGGGCCGGCGATCCAGAGCGCGCCGATCGCGGGATCAGCGACCATGTCGCTGATCGAGGCGTAGGGTTTCGCGTCGCCCACATCGAGCTTGCGGGCCTGCGCCGCCGCCGCGCCCGCCTTCGCCGGGTCGGGACTCCACACACCGCGCACATCGGCTTCGCGCACGGCGCGAAACGCACGCAGGTGGAAGCCTGCATTGAAGCCGCTGCCGATGAGGCCCACACCCAGGCGTTGCGCGTCGCTCATGGAGTCTCCAGACCGACCTTGCGTAGCACTTCGGCCGGTGGTCCGTCGAAGCGCTTCAGTGCCACATTGCCCACGTACTTCAAGTCTTTCATGCCGACGGGCGTGGTGTAGAAACCGCCCGCGGTCAGGTCGCGATAGGTGGCGAAGAACTTTGCGGCCTCGACGAACTGCGGCCGGGCTTTCGGCAGGTAGCAGATGTCGTCGCAGATCGCCGTCCGCTGCTCGGGCGCGAGCTGGGCGAAGAACTGCTTGAAGCGGCGCTTCGACTCGATCTCGAGCCAGCCGATCCCTTCGAGGACCGTCTTGCGGTCGGCGCGCTGCGCGGCATAAGGCGCGCTGATCCACTCGTCGATGAAATCGACGACGCCGGCCTGCGAGGCGCTCGGTGAGACGCCGTCCGCGGGAATGATCACATCGCAGAGCGTCGCGGCCGTGCGCCGCATTCCAGGCGGAAGTGTGAGGGGCCATAGCTCGCCGGGCTTGTAGACCTTGTTGAGCATCGGATCGGTGCCATAGCCCTTGCCGTGAGCCGCGGCGGCAGCGGCCACGCGCGCCTGCAACCACGGCAGGGCGGATGCGGCAGCGACCCACTTGAGCGTGGTGCGGCGATCGATACGCAACGGATCACTCATCTACAGTTCCTTGCGGTTCATGCGCTCGAGGATGTGATCGGCGGCGCGCCACGCCAGCGCCATGATCGTCAGTGTCGGGTTCTTGTCCGCGTTCGATGCGAAGACGGCGCCGTCAGTGATGAAGAGATTCTTCACGTCCCAGGTCTGGCCAAAGCGGTTGGTCACCGAGCGCCTGGCATCATCGCCCATGATGGTGCCGCCCACCTCGTGGATGATCGAACCGCCCGGCGCGATCGCCTTGACACCATCGGTGACGACTTCGCCCTTCACGCGCCCGCCCATCGCCTCGATGATCTGCGCGAACGTGTGCTGCATGTGCGCGGCCTGGCGCGTTTCGTGCTCGGACCATTTCCAGTGAAAGCGCAGCACCGGGATGCCCCACCGGTCCTTGACCTTCGAATCGATCTCGCAATAGGAATCTTCGTTGGGAATCATCTCGCCGCGTCCGTCGAACCAGACGAACGAGCCATAGTAACGCCGCACATCTTCCTTGAACTTGCGGCCGTAGCTGCCGCCGGTGAGCCACTCGAGGCCGGCACCGGTATCGAGGCTCGGCATCAGCCGCCCGCCGCCGAACTCGATGTGATAGCCGCGCGCAAATCCGAGCTTGCCCGCGAGTTGCTCCTTGTAGAGCCACCACGGCGCGTACATGTGTCCACCGCTCGCACCATCCTCGTTGTGCGGCGGCAGGTTCTCGAGCAGTGGAACCTGTCCTTCGACGCTGCTGCCGACGGTGTCCATGAGATAGCGGCCGACCTTGCCGCTCGAATTCGCGAGACCTTGCGGGAAGCTCGCGCTCTTCGAATTGAGCAGGATGCGCACGGTTTCACACGAGCTCGCGGCGAGAACGACGGCGCGCGCCGTGGCGTGACCCGGCTTGCCCGTGCGCTTGTCGACATAGCTGACGCCGCTCGCGCGGCCGGCCGGGTCGAGCGTGACCTCACGCACCATCGCGTTCACGAGGATGTCGAGCTTGCCGGTCGCGAGTGCGGGCGGCAGATGGACGGTGGTCGACTGGTAAGTCGCGCGAATCGAGCAGCCGCGACCGCACGGCGTCGCCCAGAAGCACGCGGCGCGATTGCGCATCTGCTCGGCGATGATCTGCTGCGCGTTGGCGTTGCCGGGATGAAGCTTCGCCGGGATGTTCTGGTGATCGAGCGCCTGCGTCAGCACCGCGCGATGTCCCGCGACGACCGGGATGCCGAGCTTGCGGCCGCGCGCGGCGATCAACAGATCGCTGACGCGTGGCTTCGGCGGCGGCAGCAGGCAGCCTGCGGATGAGTTCGGCGTATTTTCCAACCCGTCATTCGCTCCGTAGACGCCGATGAGCATTTCAACCTTGTCGTAGTAGGGCGCGAGCTCCTCATACGTCAGCGGCCAGTCGAATCCCAGGCCGTCGCGGCTGCGTGGCTTGAAGTCGTAGGGGCCGTTGCGGAACGAGTAACGTCCCCAGTGATTGGTGCGACCGCCGAGCATGCGCGCACGCCACCAGTCGAAGCGTCCCGAGTCATCCTGCGCGGTATTGACGTAGGGCTCGCCGGGGACCTGCCAGCCGCCGTCGATCGTCGCATCGTGAAAGCCGAACGGCTTGTCCGGCGTCGATGAACCCCGCAGCGGCGCCTCGCCGCGCGTCTGGAACATCGGCGTCTCCTGCTCGGGGACGTAGTTGCGTCCCGCCTCGAGCATCAACACGCGGGCGCCGGACATCGTGAGCGTGTAGGCGCTCTGGCCACCGGCCGCGCCCGAGCCTACGACGATGACGTCGTAGCCCTCGCTTGCCGGCGTGGTGACAAAAGGCATGCTCGCTTACCGCTTGTATTCGACGACGACGTTCTTGAAGGAGAGCGCGAAGCCCAAGAATATCAGCGCGGCAATGCCGGCCGGAAACAGCCAGATCTTCGGCCAGTCGTGCACGCCCGCTCTTATATAAGAGTCGGTGATCGCGCCGGCGATCTGGAATCCCGCCAGCATGCCGACGCCGTAGGTGGCGAGCGTGATCAGGCCCTGCGCGGAGCTGCGGCAGCGCTCGCCCGCCCGCGAATCGGTGTAGATCTGGCCGGCGACGAAGAAGAAGTCGTAGCAGGCGCCGTGCAGGGCGATGCCGATGAGCAGGAACCACGCGAGCTCGCCGGCATTGCCGAATGCGAACAGCGCGTAGCGCACAGCCCACGCCAGCATGCCCATCAACAGCGTCCATTTCATGCCCACGCGCTGCAGAAAGAACGGCACTGCCAGCATGAAGAGTACTTCTGAGGCCTGCCCCAGGGTCTGCTTGCCGGCGGCGTTCGCCACGCCGATCTCGGTGAGGAACTGGTTGGCGTGCTGGTAGTAGAACGCGAGCGGGATGCAGATCAGGATCGAGGCGACGAAGAACACCAGGAAGTTCCGCTCGCGCAGCAGGCCGAGGGCTTCCGAGCCGAAGGCTTGCTTGAGCGTCGCTCCGCCAGCGACGTTCTTCCCGGAGGGTGGCGTGCGCGGCAGCGTGAAGCTGAACAGGCCCAGCAGTAGCGACACCACGGCACACATCAGGAACGTGTTGCGCAGCAGGCCGCCGGCCAGCGCATCGCGAGCATCCCACCCGAACGCGTAGCTGATCATCAGGCCGGCGACGATCCAGCCGATCGTGCCCCACAGGCGGATCTTCGCGAAATGGCTGCGCGGATCCTCGAGTGCGCGCATGGCGATCGAGTTCACCAGCGCGAGCGTCGGCATGTACAGGATCATGTAGGCCAGCAGGTACGGATAGAAATGATCGAACTGCCCGGCGCGATAGAGCTGGAACAGCAGCAGCGCGCCGATCATGTGAAGCGCGCCGAGGAGTTTCTCCGCGTTCACGAAGCGGTCGGCGATCAGGCCGATGAAGAACGGCGCGACGATCGCTCCCCAGGATTGCGTCGAGTACGCGCTCGCACTCTGCGCTCCCGTGGCGCCGAGGTTCGCGGCGAGATAGCTCCCCATCGTGACGAACCAGCCGCCCCAGATGAAGAACTCCAGGAACATCATCACGCTCAGGCGAGCTCTCACGAAGCGGTGCATGCAGTGCGTTAGCGCATCTTGGTGTTGTGGCAAAGCTTACACCGCAACGTTGTTCCTTAACGAACCTTAACCAAACGAACTTGTTCGTACATCAATCTCGCGCATTCGGTGCGGGGTATGCTTTGTGCTCCTGTACTTGTGACACAACACAACGAACGGCGCGCCCGCTTCGCTCGGGGACGGCTCGACTCACAGAACAGTCATTGCGAACAGGCGCGAGTGCAATCCACGGACGTGGTCGACAACAAGACTGGGGAACATTCATGACTATCAATGTGCGCCGACAATTCGGCTGGGCGCTGCTGGCTGCCGCACTGACAACTGTGGCTGCAGCGGGTCCTGCATCTCAGGGTAAGAATCTGCGACGGGTCGCGAGCAGCGGCCGCATTCACTCGACGATCGTGCCTGCCGTGCGGGATCGCACGCCCGTCACAGTCGTCGCAATCCTGTCGGGCGACTCGGTCGCCAATGTGCAGGCGGCGGCCGGTCGCAAGCTGACGCGCGCCGAGAAGAGTGCCATCAAGATGCAACGTGCCGCGGAGCAGGCGGGCAAGCGTGGTTCCATCGAGGCCGCGGGTGGACACGTGATCCGCACCTTCCAGAGCGCCTTGAACGGCATCAAGGTTTCGATTCCGCGCAACCAGGTGAGCGCGTTGCGGCAGGTCCCCGGAGTCACCGACGTACTGCCGGTCGGCGTTTACAGAATCAAGAACGTCGTCAGCGTCCCCCACATCAAGGCGCCGATCGCATGGTCCGGCGCCGCGGGTGTGCATGGTGAAGGCATCAAGGTCGCCATCATCGACACGGGCATTGACTACACGCATGCAAACTTTGGCGGGCCCGGCACAGTCGACGCCTTCAACCAGGCGTTTGCAGCGGACACAAGCCCGGCCGATCCGGCGGTGTTCGGCCCGAATGCCCCGAAGGTCAAGGGCGGAATCGACCTGGTCGGTGATGATTACGACGCCGACAATCCTGCGTCGCAGCCGCAACCGGATCCCAATCCGCTGGATTGCAATGGACACGGCAGTCACGTCGCCGGCACTGCCGCTGGATTTGGCGTGCGTGACGACGGCACGACGTACAACGGCACGTACGATCAACTTACGCACCTTAACAACACCTTCTCGATCGGCCCGGGCGTTGCGCCACGCGCTGATCTCTATGCGGTGCGAGTATTCGGCTGCGAGGGTTCCACCAACGTGGTGACCGAAGCCCTCGAGTGGGCGGTCGACAACGACATGGACGTGGTGAACATGTCGCTCGGCGCCGATTTCGAACCGGGTACGACTGCGGACGCCAAGGCGGCTGACGATGCGGTCAAAGCCGGCGTTGTCGTCGTTTCCGCCGCGGGCAATGCGGGTGACATCAACTACATCCTGGGATCGCCCGGAGACAGTTTGAAAGGCATCGCCGTTGCATCGGGAGCGAGGGAAGCCACGGATCCAAGCGCCAACTTCGCACTGCCGGCAGTTCCGGCTGCCGCTGCGAAGACCATCAATGCGCTGAACGCCAACGGCGTGAACTTCGGCTCGTCGCTCAACCTGACCGCGATCGTGCTGCGAAATCCCAACGGCACGGTGAGCCTGGGGTGCGACCCGAACGAGTACACCGCGGCCGGCGTCACCGGCAAGCTGGTCGTCGTGCAGCGTGGAACTTGTGCACGCGTCGCCCGGGCGATCTTCGGCCAGCAGGCAGGCGCGGCTGCCGTGGTCATGATCAACAACGCGGCGGGCCTGCCGCCCTTCGAAGGTGACATCACTTCGAACCCGGACACGGGTGAGCAGTTCACGGTCACCATTCCGTTCTTCGGAGTGCGCGGTCTGGCGACCACTCCGAGCTCGGATGGCTTCGCGCTGGTACAGCGCGACGGTCAGCAGATACCGATCACAGTGGGTGCCCCGATCCTCACGGGCCAGTCCGCGTTCAGCTCGACCGGTCCGCGCACGCCGGATTCGCGCCTCAAGCCGGATATCACTGCGCCAGGCGAAAACATCGTCTCGACCGGCATCGGCACCGGAAACGGGAGCCTCATTCTCTCCGGCACTTCCATGGCGACTCCGCATGTGGCGGGCACGGCGGCTCTTGGGGTGCAGGCCCATCCCAAGTGGAAGCCGAACGCGATCAAGTCGGCGATCATCAACAGCGGCGACCCGAACGGGCTCTCCAACTACCTCCCGCGACGCTCGGGCAGCGGTGAGGTGAACGCAGCGTCAGTTGCGGGCACGCAGGCCATCGCGTTCGCCGACGCCGACGAGACCACTCTCAACTTCCAGCTGGCGGAGTTCTCGAGCGACTTCACACAGTCGGGAACGATCACGGTGAAGAACGATGGATCGACCCCGGTCTCCTTCAACGTGAGCGTGGAGCGCAAGTCGGGGTCGCCGCACAACGTCACGCTGAGCACGTCCTCGATCACGGTCCCGGCGCGCAGCCAGGGCAAGGTCGATGTGACGTTGAGCGTGCCGGCGGCGACCGCGGGGAACTCGTTGGCGAATCCGCCCGCGGACCTCGACGCGTTCCATGATGTCGCGGGGCTCGTGACCTTTACGCCTGCGACGTCATCGTCCAACCGTGGCTACACGCTGCGAGTTCCGTACTACCTGGTGCCGCGCGTGACGACCAACGTCGATGCGAAGCTCGCGCTCAAGAAGAACGCGACGCAGGGCGTGGTGTCGCTCACCAACCAGGGGAGCCCGATGGCAGGCACTGCGGACTTCTACGCGTGGGGCCTGCAGAGCCAGAACGACGCCCTGGGACGCTTCGATCTGCATGCTGCCGGCGTGCAGTCGTTCGACCTCGGTACGGACAAGGTGGTCGTGTTCGCCATCAACACGTTCAAGGGCTGGTCGACGGCCGAGACCCAGGAGTTCGATGTCTCCATCGACTCGAACGGCGACGGACAGCCCGATTACATCGTGTTCAGCGCAGATTTCGGTCTGTTATCCGTCGGGGCCGCCAACGGTCAGATGGTTGCGGCCGTTTTCAACGTCACTACCGGCGAGCTGTTCGTCGACTTCTTTGCCATAGCAGCGTCCAACTCCAGCACTATCCTGTTGCCAGTGGTCGCGGCTGACGTCGGCGTCACCGCGACGAATCCGCGCTTCAGCTACACGGTCGATTCGTTCGACCTGCTGAGCGACGACAGCGATTCGTTTGGAACCTCGGCCGCGTTCAATGCGTTCCAGAGCGCGGTCAGCACCGCAGACTTCGAGACGGTTGCTCCCAACGCCGCCATCGGCGTGACGGTCAGCATCGATCCGACGGAGTTTGCGGTCACGCCGCCACTCGGCTTGATGATCGTTTCGCAGGACAACAAGAACGGAGCGAAGGAAGCCAACCTGCTGAACATCAAGCGTTGAGTTGAGCTCGAGAAAAACAAAACCCCGGCCCGCCTGCGCGGGCCGGGGTTGCTCCACGGGTCGAGCTTAGAAGTTCCAGCGTGCCTGCAAAGCGATGCTGCGCGGCGGAGCGACGAATGAGCCGTAGCTCGGAGCGCCGAAGGTGCGCGCGGCGAGCGGGATGTCAGCGGCGTAGCCGGTGACGGTCTCATCCGTGAGATTGCGGCCGAGGAGTGCGATCTCCCACGTGTTCTTCTGCGACATCAGCGCGATGCGGGCGTTGTACTTGAAGTACGAGTCCTGCTCCGTCGCCGGATCGAGCGTCGCCTGCGGGAAGTACGAGCCGCTGTAGACCGTCTCGAGCGTCGTCGCGAGACGCAGCGCGGAGCCGAGATTGATCGACCAGTCGAGCGCGACGCTGCCCGCGAGGTCCGGCACGAACATGTTGGTCTTGCCCGCGTAGTCGCAGTTGCGGCCATCCGGCGCGTTCGGCGCCTGGCCGACGTAGCACTGGCCGAAGAACTCCTTGTATTCGAAGTCGGTCCAGGCGAGCGAGCCGCGCAGCAGGAGGCTGTTGACGATCTGCCAGCGTCCGTCGAGCTCCACACCCTGCACCGTCGCGGCGCCGGCGTTGCTCACGTTGAAGCCGAGCACGCCATCGAAGGTGCTGACCTGCAGATCCTTGAAGTCGTTGTAGTAGTAGGCGAGGTTGAGCTCCGCGCGGTCATGCGCGAAGCGCGACTTGAGGCCCGCCTCGTAGCTCTGCGAATTCTCGTCCTTGAATTCGAAGCTGCCGACGCTCGCCGCCGGAATACAGCCCGCTGGAGTGTTGGGCGCCGTGCAGACCGTGGCGGGCGGCGCGGTCGGGTTGTTCGAGCGCGCATCGAAGCCGCCCGACTTGTAACCCTGCACGTAAGAGAGATACCCCATGACATCGTTGCTCAGGTCGTACTGCACGCTGAAGGACGGCATGGTCTTCCAGCCATCGCGCGAACCGCTCAGCGAGTGGGCGCGCACGTTGAACACCTGCGCGTACACGGCCGGTGCGACCACCGCTGCAGCGCCGGCCAGGGGCGTGCCGTCGATGCCGGTGATCGTGAGCGTGCGGCTCGCGTCCTTTTCCTCGTACGCGGCGCGCACGCCGAAGTTCAGGTGCAGGTCATCGGTGGCGTTCCAGGTCAGGCGGGCGAACGCCGAGCTGCCGCTCTCGTCCTGCGTGAACACGCGCGGCGTGGCGGTGTTGGCGATCGCCGTGCCGCCGCCCGGCGCCATCGCATTGATCAACGGCACCAGGATGCTGGTCTGGTTGATGAGGATCGAATCGCGGTACTCGAGATCAGTGTTCTCGTAGTAGGCACCAACGATGTAATCGAGCTTGTTGCCCTGCGAAGAAGCGAAGCGGATCTCCTGGCTGAACTGGTTGAAGTCCTCATCCAGGCCGACGTTGAAGACGTTGGCGCCGGTGAAGTCGCAGTCGCAAAGCTCGTTGAAGTTGTACGTCGAGTAGCCGGTGATCGCCGTCAGCGTGTGCTCGCCGATCGCCCAGTCGAGGGTGAGTGCGTACTCTTCGCTCCGGTTGTCGCTCTTCTCGGGACCGCCCGAGCGCTTGTAGTCGAGCGTGTTGTTGAGCACGGAAGGATCCGAGCCCAGGGCGCGCAGGATCTGCGCGTAGGTGAGGCCCGTGAACGGACCCGCGGCGGCGGGACGCTCGTTGTAGATCTCGATGCCACGACCTTCCTTGTTGAACTCACTCACCTCGGCCTTGAGCGTCGCGGTGAGGTTGTCCGTCACATCGAACGCGAGCTGGCCGCGCACACTCGTGTCGTCGCGGCGCGGCTCGTTCTTGCCGCTGGTGAGATTCTCGACGAAGCCATCGGCCTGCGTCGCCCGGCCGGAAAGACGGCCGCGCACGCGATCGCCGAGCGGACCGGAGATCGCGCCTTCGAACTGGGTCTCCTCGAGATCGAAGTCGTAGAGGGCGGTGACGTAGCCGTCGAGGGTCGAAGTCGGCGCCGCGCTCGTCACGTTGATCGCGCCTGCGACGCTGTTCTTGCCGAAGAGCGTCGTCTGCGGGCCGCGCAGCAACTCGATGCGCTCGACGTCGAAGAGCGGGGCGCGCGACAGCTGGCCGCGGCCGCGATAGATGCCATCAACGTACGTGCCCGCGGACTGCTCGAAGCCCGGGTTGATGCCCGAGCCGATGCCGCGAATGAACACGCTGTTGCCGATGCCGCCTTCCTGCACGGTGAGGCTGGGAAGCTGCATGTCCTGCAGGCGCACGATGCCCTCCTGCTGCAGCTGGCTGCCGGGGATCGCGTTCACCGAGACCGGCACGCGCTGCAACGATTCCTGGCGCTTGGTCGCCGAGACCACGACCTCTTCGAGGCCGGACGCACCCACCGCGGCAGGCGCGACATCCGCCGACGCCGCCTCGGGCGCAGTCGTCTCCTGGGCGGACGCCTGCACGGCAAGCAGCGTCAACGCCGAAAGAATCGAGCCGGACTTCAAAAACTGCACATCTGCCCCCTCGTGCGACGCGCGCACACTTTTGATGGCGGCGCATCGTAGTGCCCGCCTGCACGCGTCGGCGTGCAATCCGGGACATCTATTTATCCGTAGGGGACGACTGGCTCTTTCGCCGGGTCTTACTGGCTCTCTTTTGTGAGCTTCACACGCCCGCGCGCCGCGGACGGGGTGCGGCCTCCCGTGCGCTGTGCGGACGCAGTCTTGCCGAACTGCTGGCGGTGCCAGCGCGAGAAGCCACTTATAGAAGAGAAGCCGAGGAGCGAGGAGATCTCCGCGAGATTGCGCTGTGGATCGGCGAGGAAGCGCTCGGCCAGCTCGCGCCGCACCGTGGCCACGATGTTCGAGAACGTTTCGCTCTCCTGCGCCAGGCGCCGATGCACGGTGCGCCGATCGACGCCGAGATGCTGCGCCACGACTTCGATGCTGCACGCACCGGTGCCGAGCAAGCCGAGGACCAGGCGCCGCACCTGGCCCGCCAGTTTCTCCGGACTCTCGACCGGCAGCGCCTCGAGCATTTCGCGTGCGAGCCGCGCGATCCCGGGATCGGCGTTGGGATTGGCGGCTTCGAGATCGCGTTGCGCGCAGACGATGCCGTTGAACGCGTGACCGAATTCGAGCCGGCAGCCGAACAGCCGGTCGTGCTCGGTGCGGTCGACCGGCGGATCGTGCGAAAAGCACACGCGCAGGGGCCGCCAGTTCTGCCCCATGAAGAGCTGCAGCACGCGAAACACCACGCCGATCGCGAGCTCAGTCGATTGCCGGAGCGGTCCTGGGCGGCCCATCACCAGGTCCTCGCGCAGCACCACCGCGTGCGGGCTTTCTTCGAGCGACAGCAGGAGCGCCTCGTTCAGCCGATGGGCGTATTCGACGCAGACCTCGAGCGCGAGGCGCAGCGTCGGCTGTTCGCGCATCAGGAGTCCCAGCGGACCCATGTCGGAAAGCCGGCGCGCCTGCGCCATCCGCAGGCCGAAACCCTCGACGCGGCTGCGTTCGGCGGAGGCCTCGAGGAGTCGTCGCACCGAGTCGACCGGGATCCGCAGCTCCGGCTCGGTCAGGCAGCGGGCAGGCAGTTCGAACTCGCGCAGCAACGCCATCGGATCGAGGCCCGCGCTGCGGGCGACCTCGCCGAAACTTGCCAGGCTCGCGCTGCGGATGAGTCCACGCACTGGGGCATTTCGCTGCTGTCCCGAAATGGTAAACGTATGTCACCGAGCGTCAATCCACAACGCACCCAGCCTCGCAAAATGCCGCCACCCGCCCGGACAGGGGCGAACGTCCGCGCGCGGCACCTTTGAGGTCATCGCAGGAAAACATGATGAAGTTCATGGCTCGAGAGATCAGCAACCGGGCGCCGGCCATCGTCTGCTCGACCACGCTCAGGTCGATGCGGGTCGAGCCGCTCACCTGCGCGATCGGCGCGGAGTTGTTCAACATCCACCTGGGTGAGGCCGCGCGCAGCCCCGAGATGATGGCCGAGATCCGCGCGCTCCTGCTCAAGCACCGCGTGCTGTTCTTCAGGAATCAGGACATCACGCGCGCCGAGCACGTCGCGTTCGCGCGCTACTTCGGCGAGCTCGAGGATCACCCGGTCGCCGGGAGCGATCCCGAGCATCCGGGCCTGGTGCGGATCTACAAGTCGCCCGAGACACCGAACGAGCGTTACGAGAACGCCTGGCACTGCGATGCGACGTGGCGCGAGAAGCCGCCATTCGGTTGCGTCCTGCGGTGTGTCGAATGCCCGCCGGTGGGCGGCGACACGATGTGGGCCAACATGGTGCTCGCCTATGAGAAGCTTCCCCAGCACATCAAGACGCAGATCGACGGCCTGCGCGCGCGCCACAGCATCGAAGCGACTTTCGGCGCCGCCATGCCGAGAGAGAAGCGTCTCGCGCTCAAGGCGCAGTTCCCCGATGCCGAGCACCCAGTGGTGCGCACGCATCCCGAAACGGGCGAGGAAATCCTGTTCGTGAATGCCTTCACCACGCATTTCACGAATTTCCACAGCCCCGCGAATGTGCGCTACGGACAGGACTACACGCAGGGCGGCGCGCAGCTCCTCCAATACCTCATCAACCAGGCGCAGATCCCCGAGTACCAGGTGCGCTGGCGCTGGACCAGGAACAGCGTCGCCATGTGGGACAACCGCTGCACCCAGCACTACGCCGTCATGGATTACCCACCGTGCCATCGCAAGATGGAGCGCGCCGGGATCATCGGCGACCTGCCTTTCTAGAATTCACTCCACCACCGAACGCTCACAGGACTCGTATGCATTTCATCGACGGCGCTCTCTTTCCTGAAAACCAGCAGAAGCTCGTGATCACGGTCGCCCCGTACGGCCCCGAGTGGATGCCCTCGGACTTCCCCGAGGACATCCCGGTCACGCTCGATGAGCACGTGCAGAAGGCGGTGGACTGCTACAACGCGGGAGCCACGGTGCTTCACGTGCACGTGCGCGAGCTCGACGGCAAGGGCTCGAAGCGCCTCTCGATGTTCAACGAGCTGCTCGCGCGCCTGCGCAGCGCCGTGCCGGACATGATCCTGCAGGTCGGCGGCTCGATCTCCTTCTCTCCGGAAGGCGAGGGCGAGGTCGCCAAGTGGCTGAGCGATGACACGCGCCACATGCTGGCGGATCTCAAGCCCGCGCCGGACCAGGTGACGATCGCGATCAACACCAACCAGATGAACATCGTCGAGCAGATGTGCGAGGCGGATCTCAAGGGCACCTCGCTCGCCGAGCCCGGCCTGTATCGCGCGTACCGCGAGATGACGATTCCCGCGGGTCCCGAGTGGGTCGACGAGCACATCCGGCGCCTGAGCGCGAGCGGCATCCAGACACACTTCCAGCTTGCGAACATCACGCAGCTCGAGACGGTGGAGCGCATGATGCGCAGCGGCTCCTGCAATGTGCCGCTGATCCTCACCTGGGTCGCGATCGGCGGCGGGTTCGATCAGCCGAACCTCTACAACCTTGCGAACTTCGTGCGTGCCGTGCCCGATGGCGCCGTGCTCACGCTCGAAACCTCGATGTTGAACGTGCTGCCGATCAACACCATCGCCATCGCGCTCGGCCTGCACGTGCGCTGCGGCATCGAGGACAACCTCTGGACCCAGGACCGCAAAGCCAAGATGACGTCGGTGCAGCAGGTCGAGCAGCTGGTGCGCATCTCGCGTGAGCTCGGTCGCGACATCGCCACCGGCAAGGAAGCGCGCGAGATCTACCGCATCGGCGAGTTCTACAAGAGTGCGGATGAGACGCTCGCGAAGAACGGCTTCGCGCCAAATCGGCGGCCGGGTCAGCGCGGGTTCGTGCGCCGCATCGCCTGATCATGGCGGGACCCACCGTCCTGATCGTGCCCGGCCTGCGCGATCACGTGGATGCACACTGGCAAACGCTGCTCGCCGCGCG
>DATFRO010000049.1:0-3863 GCA_035263105.1 Steroidobacteraceae bacterium
CCTCGGCCTCCTCGGCACCGTCAGCGGTCTGATCCACGCCTTCTCGGCGGTGGCGACGGTGAACCCTGCCGAAAAGGCCAACCTGCTGTCAGCGAGCATCTCGGAGGCCATGAACTGCACGGCCTTCGGTCTCGTCACTGCGGTGCCGTTCCTGGTGCTGCACGCGCTTCTGCAGTCGAAGACCGCGCACCTGATCGAGAACCTCGAGGGCGTCTCCATCAAGTTCCTCACCGTGCTCACGACACGCCAGTCGTCGCGGGCTCACCTGGAGCTGGCGCGGGCCGCCAACGCGTAGGAATCACCCATGTACGAGAGTCAAGTACGCATGCGCAAACCGGCCGGACTCCTGCTGGTACCGATGATCGACATCTTCACGGTGCTGGTCACGTTCCTGCTGATGACGGCCGTGTTTGCGCGCATCACCATCCTGCAGCTCGACCTGCCGAGCGCCGCGGGCGGCCCGCCGAGCGAGCCGACCTTCCGGCTCGAGGTGATCGTGCGCCAGGAGGGCCTCGAGCTCACCAACGGCGAGACCCGGATCGCCACCATCCCGGCGGTGAATGGCGAGTACGACCTGAAGACGCTGGCCGATCTCGCGCTGTCGCTGAAGCGTGACCATCCCAACGTCGACAGCGCGTCCGTGCTGCTCGAAGCGCAAGTGCGTTACGACAGCCTCATCCAGGTGATGGATGCGATCCGCAACATCGAGCTGCCGCCAGGCGATGCGCGACTCGCGGAAATGGGCGTCGTCCCTTCGCCGGCTGCGGGAAGCGATCCCGCCGCTGCGCAGCCTACGAAGGTCACGCTCTTCACCAAGATCGCCGTAGGAGACGCGCCATGATCCCGTTCCTCCCGAGTCGCCTGGTGCGCGGCAGTCCGCGGCATCGGACCGAGGTCGAGCTCAACCTGATCCCGCTCATCGACATCCTGTCGGTGATGGTCGCGTTCCTGCTGGTCTACACCACCAACGTGGAAGTGGTGCAGAACGCCAAGGGCGTGGAAATCCCGCAGTCGACTGCCGACGTGCAGCCGCAGCAGGCGGTGGTGGTGATGATCACCAAGGATCAGCTGTTCGTGCAGAACGAGCTGATCACGACCATCGCCGAGATCCGCGAGTCGCCGACGCCGCTGATCGAGCCGCTGCGTGCGGTGCTCGAGCGGCCGTTGCTGGTCAATGGCGCGCCGGCGGCGCAGGCCGAGGCGCTCGCCGCGCGTGAAATCACGGTGCTCGCCGACAAGTCCCTGCCCTACGAAGTCGTGAAGAAGGTGATGCAGACCTGCACCGCGGCTTCCTACGGCAAGATTTCGCTGGCGGTGATCGAGAAGGAAAAGCTGATCGATGCGATCGGCAAGACGGCTTAGAGACGCAGAGGTAGTTCAATGCAAGCTGCAACTCAAGATGCCGTGACCCCCCAGGAGCTCGAACAGCTCCTCGCCGAGGCGCGCGAAAGGCTCGAGGCCCTGGTGCGCGAGGTGCGCGCCAAGGACGCCGAGCTCGAGAGCCTCGCGGCCGACCGCCGCCAGCACCAGCTGCTGCGCGATGCCTGCGCTGCGCTCGAGGAGCTGGACAAGAGCGGTGGCGCGAAGCTCTTCTGGGGCAATCGCGAGGCCACGAGCGCGAGCGAAGAGCACCTGCGCGATGTGCGCAAGCGCATCGAGCGCTTCCAGGCGCGCGTGGACGAGATCGAGGTCGCGCGCCGCGTACTGCTCGATGAGATCTCGCAGCAGGAGGAACAGACCTACCTGCTCGAGGACGACGTCTTCGAGGCACTGGACGAGGAAGAGCAACTCAAGCACGAGTGGATCGTCGAGCGTGAGATCGACGCGATTCGTGCCAGCGAGGCCGCGAAGCCCTGGGTGCGCGCGGTGGACGACGACCGGCGCTTCCGTAAGTCCGTCCTCGCAACGCTCCTCGTCAGTCTGCTGTTCGCGCTGCTCGCACCGTTGATCCCCCTGCCGCTGAGCACGCTTCAGCAGACTGCCGAGGTTCCCGACCGCATCGTGACCATGATGATGGAGACGCGGAAGATTGCGCCGCCGCCGGTGCAGCTCAAGCCGCCGCCGCAGAAGGTCGTGCAGCAGAAGCCGGTCGAGAAGCCCCTGCCGCAGAAGTCCGTGCAGCCGCAGGAGCAGAAGACCGAGCCGGCGACGCCGGAGCCCGAGCAGGGCCTGCTCGCCTTCCGCGAGAAGTTCGAGAACCTGAAGGAAGCGCCGATGCTCGCGCGGCTCGGCGCGCAGGCGCACATCAACGACTCGAACCAGAGCGCGCGCCCCGAGCGCTCCATGCTGACGACCAACGCACCGGGCTCGAGCGGCGGCATCAAGCTCGCCTCGCTGAGTCGCGACTTCGGCCCGAACGGCGGCAACGAGCGTGGCGCGATCCACGGCGCGGCGTTGACCCGGGCCACGAGCAACATCAGCAGCATTGGCCCGGCCGATCACCCGTCCAGCAATGGGCCGGGCCTGGCGCGCACCGATGAAGAGATCCAGATCGTCTTCGATCGCTACAAGCAATCGCTCTACCGCCTCTACAACCGCGAGCTGCGCAAGGACCCCACGCTCCAGGGGCAGATGGTGCTGCGCCTGACGATCGAGCCCAACGGGAGCGTGTCCTTCTGCGTGTTGCAGTCGACGGACATGCAGGCGCCCGAGCTCGTGGTGCAGGTCGTGGACCGCGTGAAGACGTTCGATTTCGGCGCCAAGGAAGTCCCGGCGATCACGATCGTTTACCCGATCGATTTCCTGCCGGCGGCCTGAGCACTACCAGCAACGAGAGGTATCGCACCACCGGGATGAGCTGACACACAGTCTGGGCGCGATTCAGACAAGGGCAAAACCACCGAAAGGTGGCGACGCAAAGTCTCCGGTCTACAGGGCTTTCAAGCCCCACGATGGCGGGACCGCCGGAATCCAGTCCGAGTTTCGGACTGCCTCGGTCCCCTTGCGATGACATCGCTCCACAGGTGGCACGAGGACGTTCATGAGTTCAGGGCGGAAAACAACTACGAAAGCGCGCGGCGGCTGGATCGCAATCCTGCTGTCCGTGCTCGCGTTGTGGCTGCTGCCTCTTGCCAGCGCATCGGCGGCGACGATCACTTTCCAGTCCGTCACCGGAATCTGGCACGACCCGACGGATAACGTCCCCGGCAGTCAGCCCGGCGATCCCGTCATCACCAACGGCGTTCCGACCTCGATCATCCGTTGGGGCACAACGAACGGTACGCCGCAAAGCGGCTACGACTACACCACGGCGACCCCGCCGCCCTTTACGCTGCCCGGCCCCATTCCGTTCTTTTCCCTGGGCTCGTTCACGCACCGGAATTTCGAGGTCGACGATCCTTCCCTGACTTCAGTGAAGCTCGACGTTCTCCTCGTGCTCAGTGTGGACGGCATCCCGCAGCCTCCGTTGACCTTCACGTTCACGTTCAACCACGAGGAAACCCCGAACAACGCGAATCCCTGTCCGTATCCGACACCGCCCGGAGAGGGATGCACGGATCGCGTGACCATCGTCGCCTCGCCCCAGCCCACGACGTTCAACGTCGGGGGAGTGGATTACACATTGGCGATGAGCTTCCTCGACGCCAACGGCAATCCGGTGTCCGAATTCATCACGCGGGAAGGCGGCACCACCAACACTTCGGGTCTCGTGGGCCAATTCGTGCCCGGCACGCCGGCGCTCACGGTCACGAAGTCGGGCCCGGCGACGATGAATCTGAGCGAGCCCGGTGACTTCCTCCTCGACGTGCGGAACATCGGGGTGTCCACCGCGGTGGACGTGACGCTGGTCGACCGGCTGCCTGACGGCCCGACCGCGGGAATGTGCGACGCCACGCCGCAGGTGTTGAGTGCGCGCGTTTTCG
>DATFRO010000050.1:0-18637 GCA_035263105.1 Steroidobacteraceae bacterium
TTCCCGCTACAATTCGCGGCCCCCGTGGCGACCCTACCGAGGCCTCCTAAATGTTCCGAACCGCGATGACTGTGGGCAGTTTTGACCCCGAGCTGGATGCCGCCATCAACGGCGAGCGCAAGCGCCAGGAAGATCACATCGAGCTGATCGCCTCCGAGAACTATGCGAGCCCGCGGGTGCTCGAGGCGCAGGGCTCGGTGCTCACCAACAAGTACGCCGAAGGGTACCCCGGCAAGCGCTACTACGGCGGGTGCGAATACGTCGATATCGCCGAGCAGCTCGCCATCGATCGGGCGAAGAAGCTGTTCGGCGCCGCTTACGCCAACGTACAGCCGCACTCCGGTTCGCAGGCCAATGCCGCCGCCTACTTCGCCCTCATCAACCCGGGCGATACGCTACTCGGCATGAGTCTCGACCAGGGCGGGCACCTCACGCACGGCGCCAAGGTCAATTTCTCCGGCCGATACTTCAAGGCTGTGCAGTACGGGCTGGTGCCGGAAACCGGGCTCATCGATTACGACCAGGTCGAGCGACTCGCGCACGAGCACCGTCCCAAGCTCATCATCGCGGGCTTCTCCGCCTATTCGCGCGTGATCGACTTTGCGCGCTTCCGCAAGATCGCCGATGCAGTGGGGGCGTACTTCCTGGTCGACATGGCGCACGTCGCCGGGTTGTGTGCGGTCGGCCTCTATCCGAATCCCGTCTCCATCGCGGACGTAACGACCACGACGACGCACAAGACGCTGCGCGGCCCGCGCGGCGGGATGATCCTGGCGCGCGCCAACCCGGAGATCGAGAAGCGGCTCAACTCGCTGGTGTTTCCCGGCACGCAGGGCGGGCCGCTGATGCACGTGATCGCGGCCAAGGCGGTGGCGCTGCTCGAGGCGCTGCAACCGGAGTTCGCCGGGTACCAACGCCAGGTGCTCAGTAACGCGCGCACCATGTGTCGCGTGCTGATCGAGCGCGGCCACAAGATCGTGTCGGGCGGCACGGACAATCACCTCTTCCTGCTCGATCTCATCGCCAAGAACCTCACGGGCAAGGATGCGGACGCCGCACTCGACCGCGCCAACATCACGGTGAACAAGAACGCCGTTCCTGGCGATCCGCGTCCGCCGATGGTCACGAGCGGCCTGCGCATGGGAACTCCGGCGATCACCACGCGTGGCTTTCGCGAGACCGAAGTGGAGCAGGTGAGCCACTGGATCGCCGATGTGCTCGCCGACCCGGCGAACGATGCCACGCTGAAGCGCGTGCAGAGTGCGGTGCTCGAGCTCTGTCGCCGCTTCCCGGTCTACGCGTGAGGGGGCAGCCGCGCCGTTCCTGGACGCCGGCCCGCTCTAGTCCATGCATTGCCCGTTCTGCGCGCATGAAGAGACCAAGGTGATCGACTCGCGCCTGGCGGGCGATGGCAGCCAGATCCGTCGCCGGCGCGAGTGCCTGAAATGTGCGGAGCGCTTCACGACGTTCGAGAGCGCCGAGCTGGTCATGCCGCAGGTCGTGAAGAGTGACCGCGGGCGCGAGCCGTTCGATGAGCACAAGCTGCGCGCCGGAATCCTCAAGGCGCTGGAGAAGCGCCCCGTGAGCAGTGAGGCCGTGGAGCAAGCCGTGAATCGCATCTGCCACAAGATCCGCAGCCTCGGCGAACGCGAGGTGCAGGCGCGCCAGGTCGGCGAGCTGGTGATGGAGGAGCTGCGCCACCTCGATGAGGTGGCCTACGTGCGCTTCGCGTCCGTCTACCGGAGCTTTCAGGACGTGGAAGCCTTCCGCGAGGAAGTGGAACGCCTGCGCCATCGGCGGCGCCGCGAGGCGAGCGCTGACCAGCTCTCGCTCCTGCCGGGTGCGGGCGCCGACAAGAAGAGCTGAGCCGTGCCTTTCAACGAATTCGACCGCCGCTGCATGGCGCACGCGCTGCAGATCGCGGAGCGCGGGATGAACACGACCGATCCGAATCCGCGCGTCGGTTGTCTCATCACGCGCGGCAGCAAGGCCGTGGGCGAGGGCTGGCACGAACGCGCCGGCCAGGCGCACGCCGAGGTGATCGCGCTCGTCATGGCGGGTGACGGCGCGCGCGGCGCGACGGTCTACGTGACGCTCGAGCCCTGCTCGCATGCCGGTCGCACGCCGCCCTGTGTCGATGCGTTGCTGAAGGCCGGCGTGTCGCGCGTCGTGTGCGCCATGGTCGACCCCAATCCGCACGTGCGCGGCGCCGGCATCGAACGGCTGCGCTCTGCCGGCATCACGGTCGAGTCGGGCCTGATGGAAGCGGAGGCGCGCGCGCTCAACCCGGGACACATCAGCCGCATGGAGCGCGGCATGCCGTGGGTGCGCGTCAAGATCGGCGCGAGTCTCGACGGTCGCACGGCGCTCGCGAACGGCACCAGCCAGTGGATCACCAGCGAGGAAGCGCGCGCCGACGTGCACAGCTGGCGTGCTCGCAGCTCGGTGATCCTGACGGGCTCGGGTACGGTGCTCAGGGACGATCCGCGCCTCGACGTTCGCACCTCGAATGAGCCGAAGGAGGACCGACAGCCCCTGCGAGTGATTCTCGACACGGAGCTGCGCACTCCGCCGAAGGCGCGCATTCTCGATGCGCCCGGCAGGGCGCTCATCCTCACGAGCCCTTCCAGCGGCCAGCGCGGCGTCGGGTTCGAATCGCGTGGCGTCTCGATCGAAACCATGCCGCGCGGCACCAGTGGGCTCGACCTGCGAGCGGTGCTCAACCGCCTGACCGAGATGGAGAGCAACGAAGTGTGGGTGGAGGCTGGGCCGCGCCTGACCGGTGCGCTGCTCGCCGAAGGCCTGGTGGACGAAGTGATCGTGTATCTCGCGCCGTCGGCCCTGGGCTCGGCGGCGCAGGGCATGTTCGAACTGCCCGTGTTCACCGCGCTCGAGCAGCGCATCAAGCTCGAATATCGCGATGTGCGCCGGATCGGCCCCGACCTGCGCGTGATTGCCGCGTGTGTGAGCTAGCCGGATGTTCGCCGGGATCATTCAAGCCGTCGGCACCATCAGCGAGCGGCGCGAGCATGGCGGAGATGTCGAGCTCACCATCGATGCGGGCACACTCTCGCTCGACGCCACGCGCATTGGCGACAGCATTTGCGTCAGCGGCGTGTGCCTCACGGTCACCCGGACGACGGCGTCACGCTTTGCGACCGACGTATCGCGCGAAACGCTCAGTCTCACCACGCTCGGCGACCTCGAGCCCGCAAGCCGCGTCAATCTCGAGCCGGCACTCAGAGCCGGTGAGCCCATCGGCGGGCATCTCGTCTCGGGCCACGTCGATGGCATCGGGCGACTCGTGTCACGGGGTGCCGACGCGCGTTCGGAGCGTTTCGAGTTCGAGCTCGAGCCCGCGCTCGCCCGCTACGTGGCGCGCAAGGGATCGATCTGCATCGACGGCGTGAGCCTCACGGTGAATGAGGTCGCCGGCGCACGCTTCGGCGTCAACCTGATCCCGCACACGCTGGCGAGCACCACGCTCGGAGGTCTTCGCCCCGGCGCGCGCGTCAACATCGAGGTCGATCTCATCGCCCGCTACGTGGAGCGTCTGGCAGAATCCACGCCATGAACAGCACCGAGGAGATCGTCGCGGAGGTCCGCAACGGCCGCATGGTCGTCATCATGGACGATGAGACGCGCGAGAACGAAGCGGACCTCATCATGGCGGCGGAGGCATCGACTCCGGAAGCCATCGCGTTCTTCGTGCGCTATACCAGCGGCATCATCTGCCAGCCCATGCTTGCTTCGCGCCTGCAGGAGCTGCGCCTGCCGCAGATGGTCCCCGAAAACACCGAGTCGCATCGCACCGCGTTCACGATCTCGGTCGACTATCGCCACGGCACGACCACTGGCATCTCCGCGCACGATCGGTCGAAAACCATCCGCGCGCTCGCCGATCCCGCCGCGCAACCGGATGACTTTGCGCGCCCGGGCCACATCTTTCCGCTGCGTTACACGGAAGGGGGCGTACTGTGTCGCGCCGGGCACACGGAAGCGACGGTGGACCTGGTGCGTCTCGCGGGGTTTCGCTCACTCACCGGCATCCTGTGCGAGATCGTGAACGACGATGGCACCATGAAGCGCGGACCGCAGCTCGTCGAGTTCGCGCGTGCGCACCAGCTCAAGGTCGGCACGATCGCCGACCTGATCCGTTACCGGCTGAAGAAGGAGCGCTCGGTCGAGCGCATTTCCGACCAGCCGGTGGAGACGGAATTCGGGCCGTTTCGCATGTACTGCTACGAGGACCACGTCAATCGCGATGTGCACATTGCGCTGGTGCGCGGCACGCTCGATGCCAACGGCCCGCCGCTGGTGCGCGTGCATCTCACGGACACGCTGCGCGATGTGATCGGCATCCGCGGCGATCGCGGCTGGCCGCTGCGCGATGCCCTGCGGCGCATCGCGGAGGAGGGCAGTGGTGTCGTGGTGATCCTGCGCCAGGCGGAATCGCCGCGCGAACTGGTCGAGGCGCTGCGCACGCTGGATGCCAGCAAGGCGGGCGCGCGTCATGAAAGCGCCCCGGTCCTGCGCACTTACGGCATCGGCGCGCAGATCCTGCAGGATCTCGGCGTGAAGCGCATGCGGGTGCTGAGCGCGCCGCGCCAGATGATCGCGATCTCGGCCTTCGACCTCGAGATCACCGAATACGTCGACAGCGACTCCTGAGGGGCGCGGCGGGCTCATCCGTTATACTGCCCAGCCCTTTCCTGCCACAGAGCCATGACTACCATTCGCACCCTGGAAGGCGATCACCTGGCGCGCGACCTGCGGTTCGCGATCGTCGCCTCGCGCTTCAATGAATTCATCGTCGAGAGCCTGATCCGCGGCGCCATCGAGACGCTGCAGCGCCACGGCGCATCGGAGCAGCAGATCGAGCTGGTGCGCGTGCCGGGCGCGTTCGAGATGCCCGTCACCGTGAAGCGGCTCCTCGCGGCGCGGCGCCACGACGCCGTGATCGCGCTCGGCGCGGTCATTCGCGGCGCGACGCCGCACTTCGAGTACGTAGCGGGCGAGTGCGCCAGCGGGCTCACGCGCGTTGCGCTGGATACCGGCATCCCGATCGCCTTCGGCGTGCTCACGACCGACAGTGTTGAGCAGGCGGTGGATCGCGCGGGCGGCAAGAACGGCAACAAGGGCGCCGAAGCCGCGGTGACCGCGATCGAGATGGCGAATCTCCTCCGGCGCCTGGAAGGCTGAGGCGTTCGATGAATGCTTCTCCCCCCAGCACACGGGCACGTTCGGTGGCTCGACGCCTCGCGATGCAGGCGATCTACCAGGCGCAGCTCAACGCGCAGCCCTGGCAGGACCTGCACCAGCAATTCCTCACCAATGAGGACATGCCGCGCGCGGATGGCGAGTACTTCCGTGAGCTCGTGGAGCAGGTGTGCGCGGCGCGCGAGCGACTGGACGCGGATCTCGCGGCGCTCCTCGACCGGCCACCGAAGGATCTCGACCCGGTGGAGCACGCGATTCTCCTCATCGGTCTCTACGAGCTCGAAGCGCGCAGCGATGTGCCGTTTCGCGTCGTGATCAACGAGGGCGTTGGCCTGGCGCGCAAGTTCGGCGCCACCGATGGGCACAAGTACGTCAACGCGGTGCTGGATCGCGCTGCGGCGCGCTTGCGTGCCGGCGAGCGCGGGCCGACGTCGAACTGACCGCGGATCCCGCGATGTCGCTCGGCGAATTCGAGCTGATCCGGCGGTTCTTCAGCCAGGGCGGACCGCAACGGGCCGATGTGAGTCTCGGCGTCGGCGACGATGCGGCGCTGGTCCGCGTACCTGAGGGTGCGGAGCTGGTCGTTGCCGCCGACACCATCGTTGCCGGTGTGCACTTCCCCCCGAACACTGCGCCGCAGGACATCGGCTATCGCGCACTGGCGGTAAACCTGAGCGACATGGCAGCCATGGGCGCGACGCCCGCGTGGGCGACCCTGGCGCTGACTCTGCCGACAGTGGACGCAGCGTGGCTCGAGGCGTTCAGCGAAGGATTCTTCGCGCTCGCGCGCCTGCACGAAGTGATGCTGATCGGCGGCGATACCACTTCGGGTCCGCTCAGCGTGACGGTGCAGATCATGGGCTGGGTCCCGGAGGGCACGGCGCTCAAGCGCAGCGGTGCGCGCATCGGTGACCTGGTCTTCGTGAGCGGCGAGATCGGCGATGCCGCTGCGGGTCTCGCGCTCATCGAGGGGCGAGCGAGCACGGCCAGCGCGGCGTTTCGCGATCACCTGCAAGCCCGGTTCTGGCGGCCGCTACCGCGCGTGGCGCTGGGACTCGCATTGCGCGGAGTCGCCTCGGCCGCGATCGACATCTCGGACGGCCTGGCCGCGGATCTCACACATGTCCTCGATGCAAGTCGCGTGGGCGCGCGCCTCGAACTCGAGCGCCTGCCCTTGTCAACGGCGCTCGCAGCGACCCTGGGTGCGCAACGCTGCGTCGAGAGCGCACTCGCGGGCGGCGATGACTACGAGCTGTGCTTCACCCTGTCCCCCGATCACGAGCACTTGCTGAGCGCGGTTGCCGCGGAAGGCGGCTGTGCGGTCACGCGCGTCGGGGTGGTGGAAGAGCCGCCGGGACTGCGCCTCTATCGCGACGGGGTTGCGGCGCCAATTCCGGTCCGCGGCTACGAGCATTTCAGGGCTGGCTGAGCCTTCAGGGAAACCCGTACTTGTGGGCACGGAGGCCGTTCAAATTTCTCAGATTTTGTGCGTGACCCCCACCGCGGCCGCAACGCGGGAATGATCCGGGAGTTGCGTCACAGATCGACCCCGGGCCCATCCGTATTCTGCCGGCCCAACATAACCTCGGTAAGCCATCATTCGTAACCTGATTGCAGAGCGCTCCGCACGGCCCGCCGGTGTGCCGGAGAAGATCGGCAAGTACGTCATCATCAACGAGGTCGGTCGCGGCAGCACCGGCGTCGTCTATCTCTCGCATGACCCGTACTACGGCCGCGACGTCGCGATCAAGGTCTACAACATGGAGACCGGCGGGGACGAGGAGCGCGCCAAGGTGGCGCGCAAGATGTTCCTCTCCGAGGCCCACATGGTGGGCATGCTCCAGCACCCGAACATCCTGCCGATCTACGATGCGGGCGAAGAGAACGGTCACTGCTACATCGTGACCGAGCACGTGCAGGGCGCGCGCACGCTGGTCGCGTACTGCCGTCCCGACAACCTGCTCCGCGTCGACGACGCGGTCGAGATCATGTTCAAGTGCGCCAAGGCGCTGCACTACGCGCACGGGCGCGGCGTGATCCACCGCGACATCAAGCCGAGCAACATCATGCTCACGACCGACAGCGACGTGCGCATCATCGACTTCGGCATTGCGCTGGTGCAGGACTCGGACATCTCGAGCATCCAGGGCATCGCCGGCAGCCCGAGCTACATGTCGCCCGAACAGGTGCAGAACGCGGAGATCACGTCGCGTTCCGACCTCTATTCGCTGGGCGCCGTCATGTACGAGCTGCTCACCGGTTTTCGCCCGTTCCGTGCCGGCAATCTTTCCAAGCTCCTGCACCAGATCGTGTTCGCGACTCCGCCGCCGATCCACACGATGCGCAAGGAGATCCCGGAAGAGCTCGAGAACGTCGTGGCGACGGCGCTGCAGAAGGAGGCCGACAAACGCTACAAGACCGGCCTCGACTTCGCGGCCGAGCTCACGCGCGTGCACCAGAAGCTGCGCGCGCACTACGAGCAGATCGACAGTCAGCAGCAGTTCGACCTGCTGCGCCGGCTGAAATTCTTCCACGACTTCTCGCACGGCGAGATCTGGGAAGTGCTGCGCGCCAGCAGCTGGCAGGAATACACCAACGGCGAAGAGATCGTGAAAGAAGGCGAGATGGACGATCGCTTCTACATCATCGTCTCCGGCCACGTGAAGGTGGAGCGCCACGGCGTGGAGCTCGGCCGTCTCGACAGCGGCGACTGCTTCGGCGAAACCAGCTACGTGCGCGGTGCCAAGCGCACGGCGACCATCAAGGCGGACGGCGAGGTCACCGTGATGAAGGTGAGCTCGACGCTGCTCGAACAGGTTTCCGCGTCCTGCCAGTTGCGCTTCAACAAGGTGTTCCTGCGCAGTCTCATCGGCCGCCTGCAGAACGCCGAACGACGAACAAGCTCGTAGCAGGTCGTCCCCATCCGGTTGCGGCGCGAACCGCGCCTGCACTTTCGTTCACTTGACGCTCGTAGAATCGCGGCAGTAGGGTCCGCGACGCCGGCGCTTTGCCGCTTGGAAGGGACGCGAGCGCCGGTCCATCAACATGGATTCCCTCGCATTGGAGGCCATCATGAACCGCAGAATTCTGTTGCTCATCACTCTATTGGCCGTGTCGCCGCTGGCATCCGCGGTGGGCGCGCTCGAATCGTTGAACTCGATGACCAAGGGCGGGATCACGAGCATGCTCAAGAGCCAGCTCGGGGTCACCGACCAGCAGGCCACCGGCGGCGTCGGCTCGATCCTGACCCTGGCCCAGGAGAAGCTCATCAAGGGTGACTTCGACAAGGTCGCCGCGGTCGTTCCCGGGGCGTCGAAGTACATGGACCAGGCCAAGAAGCTCGGCGCCGTGACGGGCCCGATCAAGGATATGGATGGGCTGAAGGCGGCGCTCGGCCGGCTCGCGATGTCGCCGGACACCATCGACAAGTTCGTTCCGGCGGTGACCAACCTGGTCGGCAAGGCAGGCGGCAGCAACGTCGGGAACCTGCTGGCCGGCGTGCTGAAGTAACCGGCAGCGGGGTTGACGCGGCGGCGGAATCGGGGCTCGAATGAGCCCCGGCGCCCCGCTGCGGACCTCAGCGGGCGGCTCGCCCGCTTCGCTCCTTGTCCTTCTCGATGAGCGCGTAGGCCGAGTGGTTGTGGATCGACTCGAAGTTCTCTGATTCCACCACGTAGGCCAGCACGCGCTCGTCCTTGTTCAGGCGCAGCGCGATGTCGCGCACCATGTCCTCGACGAATTTCGGGTTGTCGTAGGCATGCTCGGTGACGTACTTCTCGTCCGGGCGCTTCAGGATCCCATAGAGCTCGCACGACGCCTCGTCCTCGGCGACGTCGATCAACTCCTCGATCCAGATGTGCTCGCGGATCTTGGCGGTGATGGTGATGTGCGAGCGCTGGTTGTGCGCGCCGTAGTCTGAGATCTTCTTCGAGCACGGACACAGGCTGGTCACGGCGACCACGACCTTGATCCACATCTCGGTCTTCGCGCCGCGGCGCTCGCCGATCAGCGAGGCGCGATAGTCCATCAGGCTCTCGACACCCGAGACCGGCGCCTTCTTCATCACGAAGTACGGGAACGACATCTCGATGTGGCCCGCGTCGGCGTCGAGCCGGCGGGTCATCTCCTCGAGCAGCGCGCGAAACGAATCGACGGAGATCTCGCGCTCGTGGTGCAGGATCTCGATGAAGCGCGACATGTGCGTGCCCTTGAAGTCGTGCGGCAGGTTCACGTACATGTTGAAGTTCGCGATGGTGTGCTGCTCGCCGCCGGAGCGATCCTTGACCCGCACCGGGTGATACACGTCCTTCACGCCGACGCGATTGATGGGAATGCGCCGCGTATCGGCGCGGCTCTGCACGTCCTCGATGCCGACGACGGCGGGTTTGCGGGGCCTGGCGGGCGCGTCCATTGGGTCTCTCAGGTCAATTCAGCAAGGGCTGGGGATTATACGCACGCGCGTCACCGCGCTCACGGCGACGGCTGCGGGCTGCGCTGCGCGTCAGGCGGAGGCGGGAGCGGCGGGGGCGAGCCCTGGCCGCTGCCAGAATTGTCCGACCGCAGCCTCCAGCGCCGGCGCATCGAGACCGGCCATCTTCAGGCAGTCCTCGCGTGAACCGTGTTCGACGAAGCGGTCCGGGATTCCGATCTGCAACAACGGTATTTGTACACCTTGCGCCGTGAGCAGTTCCCCGACCGCTGATCCGGCGCCGCCGGCCACTGCGTTTTCCTCGAGCGTAACCAAGGCCACGTGGCGTGCCGCCAGGCGCAGGATCAACTCTTCGTCGAGCGGCTTGATGAAACGCATGTTGATGAGCGTGGCATCGAAGCGTTCGGCGATTCTTTCCGCAGGAGCGACCAGGGTACCGAACGCGAGCAGCGCCAGCCCGCTGCGCCCCTCGCGGCGCAACTGGGCCCGACCCACGGGCAATGCCTGCATCGCTTCCTGTACCGCGACACCGGGCCCTTGTCCGCGCGGATAGCGCACCGCCGCGGGCTGATCGAGCGTCGTCGCCGTGTACAGCATCTGCCGACACTCGTTCTCATCGGCGGGCGCCATCACGACCATGTTGGGAATGCAGCGCAGGTAACTGAGGTCGTAGTTGCCCTGGTGGGTCACGCCGTCGCCGCCCACCAGGCCGGCGCGATCGAGCGCGAACAGCACCGGGAGCCTCTGCAGGGCGACGTCGTGGATCAGCTGGTCGTAGGCGCGCTGCAGAAACGTCGAATAGATCGCGACCACGGGCCGCGCACCTTCGCACGCCAATCCGGCGGCGAAAGTCACCGCGTGCTGCTCGGCAATCGCGACGTCGAAATAGCGGTCCGGGAAGCGCTTTTCAAACTCGACCAGTCCTGAGCCCTCGCGCATGGCCGGCGTGATCCCAACGATGCGCGGATCGCGCTCCGCCATGTCGCACAGCCATTGCCCGAAGACCTGCGAGTACGTCGGCCCGCTCGCCTTCTCCTTGTAGATCGTGCCGCTCACCGGGTCGAACGGGCCGGGGCCGTGCCACTTGATCGGATCGGCCTCGGCCGGGGGGTAGCCTTTGCCCTTGCGCGTCACGATGTGCAGCAGCTGCGGGCCGTGCAGCCCCTTGAGATTGCGCAGCGTCTTGGTCAGCGCCTTGAGGTCGTGGCCGTCGATGGGCCCGATGTAATTCCAGCCCATCTCCTCGAACATCGTGCCGGGCAGCACCATGCCCTTCATGTGCTCCTCGGAGCGGCGCGCCAGCTCCCAAGCCGTCGGCATCTGGCGCAGCACTTTCTTGCTGCCTTCACGGATTCCTGCGTAGACCTTGCCAGAGAGCACCTTGGCGAAATAGTTCGAGAGGGCGCCGACGTTCTCGGAGATCGACATGTCGTTGTCGTTGAGAATCACGAGCAGGTCGACGTCGAGACTGCCCGCGTGATTCAGCGCTTCGAAGGCGAGCCCGGCGCTCATCGCGCCGTCACCGATCACCGCGACCACGCGGCGCTGTTCGCCCGCGCGGGCCGCGCCGATCGCCATGCCGAGCGCCGCGCTGATCGAAGTGCTCGAGTGACCGACACCGAAGGTGTCGAACACGCTCTCCGCCCGCGATGGAAAGGGCGCGAGCCCACCGGTCTGTTTGATCGTGTGCAGCTGTTCGCGCCGGCCGGTCAGCACCTTGTGCGGATAGGCCTGGTGACCCACGTCCCAGACGATGCGATCGACCGGCGTGTCGTAGATGTAGTGGAGCGCGATCGTGAGCTCGACCGTGCCGAGTCCCGCGGCGAAGTGGCCGCCCCGCGTCGCCACCGTCTGGATGAGGAAGGTGCGCAGTTCCGCAGCCAGCGCCTCGAGCTTCTTGGCCGGAAGCTTGCGCAGATCCGCCGGGGAACGGATGGCGTCGAGGAGCGGGTATTGGGCCTGTTCAGCCATGGCCGCAGTGTACTAGCAGGTTGCGCGAGGCGCCCGGCCGCGCATCAGCTGTCGCGCTCGATGACGAAGTCGGCGAGCCAGCGCAGGTTGTCCGCGCCCGGTCCGAAGTCGCGCAGCGTGTCGAGTGCCTGCGCATGCAGGTCGCGACAGCGGCGCTTGGATTCCTCCAAACCAACGATGCTGGGGTAGGTTGGCTTGTCCTTGGCACTGTCGGCGCGTGTGGGCTTGCCGACTGTCGCGGAGTCGCCTTCCACATCGAGGATATCGTCCTGGACCTGGAAGGCGAGGCCGATGCGCCTGGCGAACTGGTCGAGCACCGCGAAACGATGCGCATCAACCCGCTGCGCCAGCGCCGGCATGAGCACACTGGCCCGGATGAGCGCACCGGTCTTGCGCTCGTGCATTTGTTCGAGCTCAGGCACGTTCAACTTGCGGCCGACGGCGCCGAGATCGATGGCCTGGCCGCCGGCCATGCCCTCGGTTCCGCTCGCCGCCGACAGCAGGTCGATGAACTGCACGCGCGTTTGCGGTTCGCCGTCGAGCGCCGGGTCGACTGCGAGGATGCGAAACGCGAGCACCTGCAGCGCATCGCCGACCAGGATCGCGGTCGCCTCGTCGAACGCCTTGTGGACCGTGGGACGGCCACGGCGCAAGTCGTCGTTGTCCATGGCGGGCAGGTCATCGTGGACCAGGGAATAGGCATGAATCAGTTCGACCGCCGCGGCCGCGGCATCGAGCCGGGCGAGATCGGCACCCAGCGCTTCAGCGGTCGCGTACACCAGGATCGGGCGCAGGCGCTTGCCCGATCCGAGCACGCTGTAGCGCAAGGCCGCGTGCAGCCGCTGCGGGACACGGTCGGTTGTCGGAAGCCAGCGCTCGAGCACGGCTTCGATGCGTGCCCGGTACTCGGCGATGCGCCGCGGAGGAATCAGGGAGGAACTCAATCGTCAGGACTCGGGCTCGAAATCCTCGACCACGGGCTCGGCGTCGCCGCTTGCGGGCTTGAGCAGGATCTCGACCTTCTGCTCGGCCGCCTTGAGCGCGGTCTGGCAGGAGCGCGCGAGCAGCACACCGCGTTCGAACTGCTTCAACGATTCTTCGAGCGGCAGATCGCCGCGTTCCAGGCGCTCCACCAGTGCCTCGAGCTCGGCCATGCATTGCTCGAAGTCGGGGATCTTGCTCTTGCGTGGTGGTGCAGACATCGGATGCTCTTTGCGGAGGGCGGCGTACGTTACACAGCGCTTCGGAGCAGGGTCAATTCGCCCGCGTGGGGGATTTCCTGCGTTGACTTCGCCTCGGGGCGAGTCTAGATTCCGCCGCTAGAATCATTCTAAGGATTTCTTGTTCAGCTTGAATATCGGAAAGCCCGGAGGGTTGAGTCCATGAATCTTAAAGGCAGCAAAACCGAGAAGAATCTGAAGGATGCGTTCGCGGGCGAGTCCCAGGCGAACCGCCGTTACCTGTACTTCGCAGCCAAGGCCGACGTCGAAGGCTACAACGACGTCTCCGCGGTCTTCCGCTCGACGGCCGAGGGTGAGACGGGCCACGCGCACGGGCACCTCGAGTACCTCGAGCAGGTCGGCGATCCGGCGACGGGCCTGCCGATCGGCGACACCTCCAAGAACCTCAAGGCCGCGATCGCCGGCGAGACGCACGAGTACACCGACATGTACCCGGGCATGGCCAAAGCCGCGCGCGAGGAAGGTTTCGCGGAGATCGCGGACTGGTTCGAGACGCTCGCCAAGGCGGAGCGTTCGCACGCCAACCGCTTCCAGAAAGCACTCGACGGCCTGTGACCGAAAGCCGACTCACGGACTGATGTCCAACGAGTTGCCGGGCGGGCGCGAGGGGAGCCTGGAAGCCCCCACGCGCCATCCGCTGGGCTGGGAGCAGCCCGCCTTCTATGACCGGAGCGCGCTCGAGAAGGAGCTCGAGCGCGTCTTCGACATCTGCCACGGCTGCCGCCGCTGCTTCAATCTCTGTAACGCGTTCCCCACGCTGTTCGAGGCGGTCGACGAGTCCGCGACGGGCGAGCTCGCCTCGGTCGATCGCAAGGCCTTCTGGAAGGTCGTCGATCATTGTTATCTCTGCGACATGTGCTACATGACCAAGTGTCCGTACGTGCCGCCGCATCCCTGGAACGTCGACTTTCCGCATCTCATGTTGCGCGCCAAGGCGGTGCGCCACGCCGAGAGTGGAGCGAGCTTCCGGGATCGCGTGTTGAGCTCGACCGAGGCGGTCGGACGCATTGCCGGCATTCCGGTGGTCGTCGAAGCCGTGAACGCGGTGAATCGCAGTCGCACCGGGCGGCGCGTCCTGCAGAAGGCTCTCGGCGTGCACGCTGCTGCACCTGTGCCGAAGTACCACAGCCGCACCTTCCGGCGTCGCGACCGCAAGCGTGTCCCGCTCTCAACGCCCGCGCAGGCCGTTGGCGAGACGCGTGGCAAGGTCGCGCTCTTCGTCACCTGTTACTGCAACCGCAACGAGCCCGACATCGCGGCCGACCTGGTCAAGGTGTTCGAGCACAACGGCATTCCCGTCTCGCTGGCGCCGAACGAAAGGTGCTGTGGAATGCCCAAGCTGGAACTCGGCGACCTGCAGGCGGTCGCGAAGCTCGGGAAGGCCAACGTGGCGACGCTCACGCAGCTGATCGATGCCGGCCACGACATCGTTGCGCCGGTGCCCTCCTGCGTGCTGATGTTCAAGCAGGAGCTGCCATTGATGTTCCCGGAGGACGCCGCGATCGCCCGCGTGCGCGATCACATCTTCGATCCGTTCGAGTACCTGATGCTGCGCCACCGGGCGGGCCTGCTGAAGACCGACTTCAAGCGCGAGTTGGGAAAGGTCGCTTACCACGTGCCGTGCCATCTGCGTGTGCAGAATCTCGGGCTCAAGACGCGCGACCTGCTGCTCCTGGTGCCGGGGACCAGCATCGAGGTCATCGAGCGTTGTTCGGGTCACAACGGCACCTACGCAGTAAAAGAGGAATTCCACGAGGTTTCGATGAAGATCGGCCGGCCGGTCGCACAGAAGGTGAACGCGAGCGGCGCCGATCACTACTCGAGCGATTGCCCGATGGCGGGACACCAGATCGAGAACGGTCTGGAGCCGCGGCGAGCGCCCGAGCATCCGCTCACCCTCCTCAGGATGGCTTACGGACTGTGAAGAAGCTGATCGCGTCGGATCTCATGACCCTCGAGCAGTACGCGCGCGAGCGGCCGGCCTTTCGCGCACGCATCATGGACCACAAGAAGAACCGCCAGCTCGCGGTGGGCCCCAACTGCACCTGGTTGTTCGAGGATCGACTCACCATCCAGTACCAGGTCCAGGAAATGCTGCGCGCGGAACGCATCTTCGAGGCGGGCGGGATCGCGGAGGAACTCGAGGCGTACAACCCGCTCATTCCGGACGGCAGCAACTGGAAGGTCACGCTGCTGATCGAATATCCGGATCCGGGCGAACGCCGCGATGCGCTCGCGCGACTGCGAGGCTTCGAGAAGCGCTGCTGGGTGCAGATCGATGGACACGAACGGCTATTCGCGATCGCCGACGAGGACCTGGAGCGTGAAACCGACGAGAAGACTTCGTCGGTGCATTTCCTGCGCTTCGAGCTCGATCACGCGATGCGCCGGGCGCTGCTCGGCGGCGCCAAGTTCGGCATCGGCATCGATCATGAGCACTACCGGCACGCGATCGGGCACGTACCTGACGAAGTGCGGGTCGCGTTGCTCGCCGATCTCGATGCCCCGGCCTCTGTGCGCCACTGATTCTTTATTGCGACACCCCGAACGCGACGCGCACGGCGCGCGCACGTCTTGTACAATCGCGCGCGTTCCGTTCAGCCCAGCCGGTGATCTAGCGCGCGATGGCACAGTCTTACACCGCTTCCGACATTGAGGTCCTCAGCGGCCTCGACCCCGTGCGTCGCCGGCCGGGGATGTACACCGACACCCGCACGCCCAATCACCTTGCCCACGAAGTCATCGACAACAGCGTCGATGAAGCCATCGGCGGACACTGCAAGAACATCGATGTGACCGTCCACAAGGACGGTTCGCTCGAAGTGGAAGACGACGGCCGCGGCATGCCGGTCGATATCCACCCGAAAGAGAAGATCTCGGGCGTCGAACTGATCCTCACGCGCCTGCATGCGGGCGGGAAGTTCTCGGACAAGAACTACGAATTCGCCGGCGGCCTGCACGGCGTCGGCGTCTCCGTCGTCAACGCGCTGTCGAAGAACCTCGAGTGCTGGGTGCGACGCGGCGGCAAGGAATACAACATCAGCTTCAAGGACGCGAAGGTCAAATCGAAGCTCGAGGTGGTCGGCGAGGTGGGCGCGCGCAATACCGGGACAACGGTGCGCTTCTGGCCGGATCCGCAATTTTTCGATTCCGAGAAGTTCTCGATCCCCAGGCTCAAGCACGTGCTGCGCGCCAAGGCGGTGTTGTGCCCGGGCCTCAAGGTCAAGCTCAAGATCGAAGCGACGGGTGAGAAAGAGGAGTGGTTCTACACCGGCGGCCTCACTCAGTACCTGCTCGATCAGCTCAAGGACGGCGAATGGATGCCGCAGGAGCCGTTCAGCGGGGATTTCAAGGCGGAACGCGAGGCGGCCGAATGGGCCTTCGTCTGGCTGCTCGAGGGTGAGCACCCGGTCGCGGAAAGCTACGTCAACCTGATCCCCACCACCGAGGGCGGCACGCATGTGAACGGACTGCGCACCGGCGTCACCGATGCGGTGCGCGAGTTCTGCGAGTTCCGCAATCTCGTGCCGCGCGGCGTGAAGCTCGCGCCGGAGGATGTCTTCGACCGTGTGAGCTACGTGCTCTCGGTGAAGATGCAGAACCCGCAGTTCGCCGGCCAGACCAAGGAGAAGCTCGGCTCGCGTGAGAGCGCGGCGTTCGTCGGTGGCGTGGTGAAAGACGCTTTCGCGCTCTGGCTCAACCAGCACCCGGATGCGGGCGAACGCATTGCGCAGTTCGCCATTGCCAATGCGCAATCGCGCATGAAGGCCGCGCAGAAGGTGACGCGCCGGCGCAATAGCAGCGGCTCGGTGCTGCCCGGCAAGCTCGCCGACTGCACGAGCGACGACCCGGTGCGCTCGGAGCTGTTTCTCGTCGAAGGCGATTCGGCGGGCGGCTCGGCCAAGCAGGCGCGCGACAAGGACTACCAGGCGATCATGCCGTTGCGCGGCAAGATCCTGAACACCTGGGAGGTCGAGCCGGGCGAGATTCTCAAGTCGCAGGAAGTGCACGATATCGCGGTCGCACTCGGCGTCGATCCGACCTCGCAGGATCTCTCCGGCCTGCGCTACCACAAGGTCTGCATCCTCGCGGACGCGGACTCCGACGGCCAGCACATCGCGACGCTGCTGTGCGCCCTGTTCCTGCGTCACTTCCGCCCGCTGGTCAACGCGGGCCACGTGTTCGTGGCGATGCCGCCGCTCTATCGCGTCGATGTCGGCAAGCAGGTCTTCTACGCGCTGGACGATGCCGAGCGCCAGGGCATCATCGACCGCATCGCGGCCGAGAGCATTCGCGGCAAGGTCACCGTGATGCGCTTCAAGGGTCTCGGCGAGATGAACCCGACGCAGCTGCGCGAGACCGTGATGGCGCCGCAGACGCGCCGGCTCCTGCAGCTGACGATCGCGGCGAACGACAAGACCGATCAGCTGATGGACATGATGCTGGCGAAGAAACGCGCGCCCGACCGGCGTGAGTGGCTGGAAGAGAAGGGGAACCTCGCCGAAGTATGACGAGCCAATCGGAACTGAATTTCGAGGGCATCGAAAAGCAGCCCCTGAGAACCTTCACCGAGAAGGCGTACCTCGATTACTCGATGTACGTGATTCTCGACCGCGCCTTGCCCGGCATCGGCGACGGCCTGAAGCCGGTGCAACGGCGCATCATCTATGCGATGAGCGAGCTGGGTCTCGGCGCCGGCTCGAAGCACAAGAAGTCCGCACGCACCGTGGGCGATGTGATCGGCAAGTTCCATCCGCACGGCGACTCGGCCTGCTATGAAGCCATGGTGCACATGGCGCAGCCGTTCTCGTATCGCTATCCGATCGTCGACGGACAGGGCAACTGGGGCTCGACCGACGATCCCAAGTCGTTCGCGGCGATGCGCTATACCGAATCGCGCCTCACGCCGTACGCGAGCCTGCTGCTGAATGAGCTGGTGCAGGGCACGGTCGACTGGCAGCCCAACTTCGACGGCACGCTCGAGGAGCCACAGGTGCTGCCGGCGCGCGTGCCGAACCTGCTGCTCAATGGTACTTCGGGCATCGCGGTCGGCATGGCGACCGACATCCCGCCGCACAACCTGCGCGAGGTGGTGGCGGCCTGCGTGCATCTGCTCGACGATCCGGACGTCACGCTGGGCAAGCTCTGTCAGCACATCAAGGGCCCGGACTTTCCGACCGGCGGCGAGATCGTTTCCGCGCGCAAGGAGTTGCTGGACTTCTACAAGTCCGGCACCGGCGCATTTCGCGCGCGCGCTTCGTACGAGGTCGAGGAGGGCAACATCGTCATCACCGCGCTTCCGTACCAGGTGTCGGGTGCGCGGATCCAGGAACAGATCGACGCACAGCGGCAGGCGAAGAAGCTGCCGATGGTGGACGAAGTGCGCGATGAGTCCGATCACGAGAACCCGACCCGACTGGTCATCATCCCGCGCTCGAACCGTGTCGATGAAGTGCAGTTGATGCAGCACCTGTTTGCGACCACCGATCTCGAGCGCACCTATCGCGTCAACCTCAACATCATCGGGCTCGACGGCCGGCCGAAGGTGATGGGCCTCAAGGAGATCCTCTCCCAGTGGCTCGAGTTCCGGATCGCGACGGTCACGCGGCGCCTGCAGCACCGCCTCGACAAGGTCACGAAGCGGCTGCACATCCTCGAAGGCCTCGTCGCGGTCTACCTGAACCTCGACGAGGTCATCCGGATCATCCGTCGCGAGGACGAGCCCAAGCCCGTCCTCATGAAGCGCCTCAAGCTCTCCGAGGAGCAGACCGAATAC
>DATFRO010000051.1:0-16010 GCA_035263105.1 Steroidobacteraceae bacterium
TCGTTCAACCTGCTGCACAAGGATTGCGGCTCGCGCATCAAGCAGCAGTACATCTGCCAGAAGGACGGCTCGATCGTCGAGCGCGACGACATGGTGAAGGGCTACGAGTTCGCCAAGGACCAGTACGTCACGTTCACGCCCGAGGAGATCAAGGCGCTCGAGGAAGTCGGCACTCATTCAGTGGACATTTCCGAGTTCGTGCCGATCGAGACGGTCGATCCGGTGTACTTCGACAAGATGTATTATCTTTCGCCGGACAAGGGCGCCCAGAAGTCGTACGCGCTCCTCGCCGAGGCGCTGAAAGAGATGAAGCAGTGCGCGGTCGGACGCTGGGCGAGCAAGGGCAAGGCGCACATCGTGATCTTGAGGCCGATCGGCAACGTGCTCTCGATGCAGCAGCTGCACTTCGTCGGCGAAGTGCGCCCCGCGAGCGAAGTGGATGTGCCGAAGACCGAAGTGAAGGCGCAGGAGCTCAAGCTCGCGCGCCAGCTGATCGAGCAGCAGATGACGCCGAAGTACGACCCGAGCGCCTACGTCGACGAGGTGAAGGGCCGCATCGACGCGGAGATCCAGAAGAAGGTGCAGGGCCAGGAGATCAAGATCACGGAGGAGGAGCCGGCCGGCAAGGGCAAGGTCATCGACCTCATGGAAGCGTTGCGCGCGAGCCTCGAGAAGACCGAGAAGGCGCGCGTCACGGCTTCCAAGCTCGGTGACCGCAAGGCTCCGAAGCGTGTCGAGCCGGCCGCGAAGGCGGAAGCACCGGCGAAGACGCGCAAGTCGTCGCGGCGGTAGCAGCCGCAGAGAGGCGAGATGCATTCCTACAGCGTGCGGGACGTCGAACGGGTCCTGCATCTGTCGCGCAGCACGGTCCAGGGCCTGATCGACGGCGGCTTCGTCAAGCCCGCGCGTGGGCCGCGGCGCCAATACGAGTTTTCATTCCAGGACCTGATCGTCCTGCGCGCCGCGCGTGCGCTGGTGCAGGCGAAGGTGCCGCAGAAGCGCATCAAGCGCGCCCTCAAGGACCTGCGCGATCACCTGCCCGATGAGATGCCGCTCTCCGGCATCAGCATCAAGGCGGTCGGCGATCGCGTCGTCGTGCGCGAAGGCACGAGCCTGCGGCAAGTCGATGACGGGCAGTACGTGCTCGGTCTCGATGTGAGCATGGATGAGGGCGAGCTGCACGTGGTCGAAGTGCTGCCGCCGGAGCCGATCAAGGTCGAGCCCGTACAGCGGACGACCGACACCGTCGACTGGTTCGCGACCGGCGTCGAGCTGGAGATGATCGATCCGCGCAAGGCGCAGGAAGCCTACGAGCACGCGGTGGTGACGGATCCGCTCAATGTCTCAGCGTGGACCAACTGGGGCCGGCTGGCGCACGAGCAGGGACAGCTCAAGAAGGCGGAGAACATCTACCGGCGTGCGTTGAGCCACGTCGAGCCCGACTCCGTGCTCATGTTCAATCTCGGCGTGGTGCTCGAAGACCAGGGTCGCACGCGCGCCGCCCTCGAGGCGTATCAGCTCGCGATCACCGAGGACCCGACGCTCGCCGACTGCCACTTCAACCTGGCGCGCCTCTACGAGAACTTCGGCCAGCCGCAGCACGCCATCCGGCACCTCGGGCAGTACCGGCGGCTGGTGTCGAATGTAAGAGGATGAGGCGCTACGTCTTCTTGATAAAGCGCGCGTCACACACTTCCAGCGAAATGCCTTCTGGCGCGCGATCAGCGAAGGCTTGTGGACTGACCTTGGCCCGCAGCTTCATGTACGTCGCGACGTCAGCAGCACGGCACGCGTAGGAGGCAAACGCGGCCGGGTAAACCTTGCTGCTGGGGAATTCCTTCAGCATCTGTTCGAAACCCGCCTTCATGCGAGACCAGTCCACCAGGGACTCTGCAAAGAACCCAGGGCTACCGGCCTCGTAGTCGTCGATCAACCAATAGAGGCGCGTGTACAGCTCTTCGCCTTCGACATTGGTCTTCGCCGCGACCTGCGCGGTGATGAAGGCGTCGGCTTCCTCGTAGCTCCCGCCCCAGCGCGGCGCGAACTGGCGCGTGAACGCGAAATAGATGGGATCGTAACCGGGAAAGCGCTCGATGCCTTCATTGAAGAGTGCCGTCAGGTCATCGAAGGGGGCTCTCGCATCGAGCCCGATGGAAATCGCTTGCTCGTACCAGGCGGGCAACCGGTCTCCGCGCATCTTCGACGCACGGATGACCTTCCATGCTTCCTTGTTCCGCTCCCGCCACAGTTCTTCGCCTTCGGGCGTGATGGTCGACGCAAAGCCGCGCCCGCGCGCGCGCCAGGCCGCCGCGTGCAGTTGCATGGCGGGAAGAATCACGGCGAAGGCTGATTTGGGGTACTGCGCTCGATAGTCCGCCAGCCGTGTGCGTAGGAGCTCATCCCTGTCTTCGCCCTGCCGCGTGAAGTAGGCATGGAGGCTGTTGGTGAGCTTGTAGAGCTGGTACTGGCCGTCCTCGGCTCGGCTGCGCGAGCTCGCGAGCGATTCGACCATCTCCTCGAGATTCGCCCATTCGCTCGCTTCAACCCACACCGGTCCCAGCCATTCCGGTGATCTAAGGTAGGTCAAGGTGGGATTGTCGGGCTCGTCCGCCATGGCGGGCATGACGGCCCATGCGAGCGCCATCAGCAACGTGATCAATCCCTTGCCGAGCGACATGCTTTCTATCCCTGATCCCTGACGTGGCGCATGTTAGCGCGCGACACCGCGACGCTCGCGACCAGGGTCACAGATTCAACGCTGGCCTGTCGAACAAGACCAGTTGCGCCTACTAGCGTCCCCAGTCCACTCCATGGACACTACGCGCGTGCGCCAGCATGCGGGTACGTGAGAATGACTATCTGGGTCGGAACCTCCGGGTACAACTACCCGGAATGGAGAGGGAGCTTCTACCCCGAGAAGTTTCCCACCGCCAAGATGCTTCCCTACTACGCCGAGCGCCTCAAGACCGTCGAGATCAACTACACCTTCTACCGCTCGCCGAACCCGAAGATCCTCGAGGGCTGGAGCGCGCAGACACCCGATCACTTCAGGTTCACCCTCAAGGCGCCCAAGCGCATCACGCACGATGCGCGCCTCAAGGATTGCGCCGATCGCGTGCAGTATTTCCTCGAGACCGCCAGGGCACTCGGACCCAAGCTCGCGGTGCTGCTCTTTCAACTGCCGCCCAACTTCAAGAAGGACATCGCGCGTTTCGATGCGTTTCTCGACACGCTGCCGGCGGGCACCATTGCCGCATTCGAGTTCCGCAACGATTCCTGGCTCGATGATGAGGTGTACCAGCGGCTGAAGATGCGCAACTTCGCGCTGTGCATTGCCGACAGCGAAACGAAGTCGACGCCGGTCGAGATCACCGCCGACTACGCGTACTTCAGGCTGCGCGATGAGGGATACCAGCCCGCCGATCTGCGGCGCTGGGCGAAAACGCTCCAGGACAAGGCGTCAGCGTGCAAGGACGTGTGGGTCTACTTCAAGCACGAAGAAGCGGGCAAGGGACCCGAGTTCGCGAAGACGCTGCTGGAAGCACTCGGCGGCGCCTGACGTAGCGATCGCGCAAGGAAGACCCGCAAGACCGCCCCGGCTGCTCGAATATTGCAGCCCTCGATTGTTTTTTTTCGCACCCCTTTTTCACGTAATGCTTTCGCGGGCCATCGGGTCCCCTGCTCCATACGTGCACGAACGCGCACGCGAGATCGAAGGCACCACAGTCATTTCACCTATGGAGGCGATTCAGATGAAGACCGCGCGGATGATTTCCTGCTTACTGGCGACGACCGTCCTGCTCGGAGGTTCGCTACTGGCTGCGCCTGGCGGAGCCCGGGATGGACAGATGCAGGCTGCGGCGTTGCTCAGCCCGGAATGGACACCCGTTGCCGCGGACGCGCGTGCGACGGCAGCGCTTGCGCCGCGCATCGACGCTCAGGCCAGGGCCGCAGCACTGCTCAGTCGCCCGCAAACCCACACCTCAGTGGCAGTGAGTCGACTGTCGCAGGTGATGCCCGCGGACGGACAAGCCAAAGCCGCAGCGCTGCTCAGTCGTCGAGCGATGTAAGACTGTTGCAGCGCGAGCGGGGCTCGGGTTCTAGGAGGAAGCGCGATCGATCCACTTCTCGACCTGCGGCGGGCGATAGTTCGCGAGCCGCTCGAGCAGCTCGGCGGGCGAGGTCGAAGTGATCACGAGCCCGCGATGCTGACTCTTGACGAAGCGTTCCTCGACCGTGAAATCCAGGAACTGGAGCAGCCGGTCGTAGTAGCCGCTGACGTTGAGCAGTCCACAGGGTTTCGGGTGCAGGCCGAGCTGTGCCCACGTGAGCACCTCGAAGAACTCTTCGAGCGTGCCCAGCCCACCGGGCAGCGCGATGAATCCTTCCGACAGATCCGCCATCATCGCCTTGCGCTCGTGCATCGAGGCGACCACGCGTAGCTCGGTCAGTCCGCCGTGGCCGACTTCCTTCTCGAGCAGCGCCCGGGGAATCACGCCGATGACCTCGCCGCCCGCGGCCAACGTCGCGTCCGCGAGCACGCCCATCATCCCAACTTTGCCGCCGCCATAGACCACGCCGTAGCCGCGCGTGACGAGCTCGCGCGCCAGCGCCTCCGCGGCTCGCGCATAGTCCTCGCGCGCGCCGCGACTCGAGCCCGCAAATACACAGATTCGCTTCATATCGCTTCCTGCAGTCTCCAGGTTTGCACTGCATGTTACCCTGCGCGCCATGAGTCGTGATCGTCAGCCGGTGAGTTGCGCGCAATGAAGCGAGCCGTGGTCCTGGTCCTGGATTCGTTCGGCATCGGCGCTGCCGCTGACGCACCGCGTTTCGGCGACGCAGGCTCGAACACGCTCGGGCACATCGCCGCTTATCGCTCACGCGCTGGCCATCCGCTCAAGATTCCGAATCTTGCTCGCCTGGGACTGTTGCACGCGGCGCGCGAAAGCTGCGGTCGGTTTCCCGATGGCTGTCAACCCGACAGCGAAGTCACCGGTGCGTACGGCTATGCCGAGGAACTCAGCACCGGCAAGGACACGCCGAGCGGCCATTGGGAGATGGCGGGCGTGCCGGTGCTCTTCGAGTGGGGCTATTTTCGTGACGCCGAGAATTCATTTCCGCCCTCACTGCTGAACGATTTGATCAAGGAAGCGCGTTTGCCGGGTGTGCTCGGCAATTGCATTGCCTCGGGCACCGAGATCATCGCGCAACTCGGCGAAGAGCACCTGCGCACCGGCAAGCCGATTGTCTACACGTCCGCGGACAGCGTGTTCCAGATTGCCGCGCACGAGGAGACCTTCGGGCTCGAGCGCCTGCTCGACCTGTGCCTGGTTGCGCGTCGACTGGTCGATCCCTATCGCATCGCGCGAGTCATCGCGCGGCCTTTCGTGGGCAGATCGCCCAAGGACTTCAAACGCACCGGCAACCGGCACGACTACGCGGTGCCTCCGCCCTCCCCCACCGTGCTCGACAAGCTGATCGCGAGTGGCGGCGAGGTGATCGGCATCGGCAAGATCCCCGACATCTTTGCGCACCGGGGCATCTCGCGCGAGGTGCACGCGTTCGGCAACGATGCGATGTTCGATGTGACGCTCGATGCCTTCGACGGTGCAGCGGATCGCTGTTTCGTGTTCAGCAACTTCGTCGACTTCGACACACTCTACGGGCACCGCCGTGATGTCGAAGGCTATGCGCGTGCGCTCGAGCAGTTCGACGTGCGCCTGCCTGAGCTACTGAACCGCTTGGGCGACGAAGACGTCCTGATGTTGAGCGCGGATCACGGCTGCGATCCGACCTGGAGCGGAACGGATCACACTCGCGAGCACATTCCGGTGCTCGCCTACGGCGCCCGGGTCAGGCCGGGATCGCTCGGCAAGCGCTCGAGCTTCGCCGACATCGGGCAAAGCCTTGCGAGCTTCTTCGAGCTCGAGCCGATGGATTACGGCAAGGATTTCCTGGGCTGATCTACCACCGCGGCCTTGATTTTGGCCGCGAGCGCATTCGCCTCCGCGCGAACGCGTGCGGTATCGAGCGTCAGCACCTGGCCATCGCGCATCAGCACCTTGCCTTCGACGATGGTGCTCACCACGTCCTGCCCGTGACCTACATAGACCAGGTGCGAGATGACGTCGTAGAGCGGCGTGAAGTGCGGATCGGCGAGCGACACCTGGATGAGATCCGCGCGCCTGCCCGGCGTCAGTGAGCCGATCTTGTCGCCCAGCCCGATCGCCTCGGCGCCGCCCGCCGTCGCCATGCGCAGCGCCGTCGCGGCAGGGACCGCCGTCGGATCCATCGTCGACACTTTCTGCAGGAAGGCCGCGAGCCGCATTTCCTCGAACAAGTCGAGATCGTTGTTGGTGGCCGCCCCGTCAGTGCCCAGCCCCATCGTGACTCCGGCCTTCAGCATTGCCGTCACGGGCGAGGCGCCGGAGGAAATCTTCATGTTCGAGGACGGATTGTGAATCACTCCGACGTGCCGCTGCGCGAGCAGCTGGATCTCGGCCTCCGTCGGCCACACCACGTGCGCCGCAATCGTCGGGCCGCTGAAGAAGCCGATGCTGTCGAGGAACGCCACCGGAGTCGTACCATAGTTCTTCTGGCTGTAGTCGACCTCGAAGCGTGATTCGGACACATGGATGCTGATCGGCACACCCAGTTCCTGGGCCGTCGCGCGGATCTTCTTCAACATCGGCGGCTTGATGGTGTAGATCGAATGCGCGCCGATGATCGGGATGACACGCGGGTTCTTGCCCTTCCAGCGCTTGACGAAATCCGCGGCGAGCTTCAGCTGCTCCTCGGCGTTGGCGGCGTCGGGGCTCTTCTGATCGATCACGGAGGGTGCGACCAGCACGCGCAGGCCACATTTGTCGACCGCATTCGCCACCGCGTCTGGAAAGTAATACATGTCAACGAAGGTAGTGGTGCCGCCGCGGATCATTTCCCAGCACGCGAGCTCGGTGCCGATGCGCACGAACTCGGCGTCGACGAACCGCACTTCGGTGGGGAAGATGTAATGCGTCAGCCAGTCCATCAGCTCGCGGTCGTCGGCGATCCCGCGCAGGAGCGTCATCGCCGCATGACTGTGGCCGTTGATGAGTCCCGGCAGCACGACGCGATCCTTGCCGGGAAGCGTCTCGCGCGCGTGGTACTTGGCCGAGATGTCGGCGGCGGGGCCCACGGCCACGATCGCGCCCTTGTCGATCACGACCGCGCCCTTCTCCAGCACCGGCTGATCGGCCTGCATGGTGACCACGTGATCGCCTTCGACGATGAGATCGACGTCGGTCCGAGCGGCGCAGGCCGCGATGACTCCGAGCAGGGTGGCGAGCACTGCCAGCTGGCCGAAACGATGCGGAGTCCGGTACTGTTTCATGGTGGATATCCAGTCACTGCCAAAGGTCGAGCTGCATTGTCACCTGGAAGGAGCCGTGCCGCCGCCCGTGATCCGCGAAGTCGCGCGTTCGATCGGAATTGCGGTTCCGACCGATGAGGCGACCTTCCGGCGCGAGTGGTTGATCACCGAGCCGATGACCAACCTCGCCGTCGCCCTCGGCAAGTTCGCCAACATCCAGTCGCTGTGGTGTTCGCAAGAGATCATCGAACGGCTGACTTTCGAGGTCTGTGAATACGGCCATCGCCAGGGCATCCGCATCTTCGAGCTGCGCTACTCGCCCGACTTCATCGCCGAGGGTCACGCGGCGCTCGGCTTCGAGCAGATCCATGGCGCGATCCTGCGCGGCGTGCACCGCGCACAGCATCCGGATTTCGCCGTCGGCCTGATCGGCATCGTGCGCAAGATTCTGCCCCAGGAGCAGGCCGCCTACACCACGGATTTCATCATCGAGCACCGGGAAAGCTTCGTCGGGCTCGACTTCGCGGACCGCGACATCGGCTTTGAGCTGCGGCGCTTCGCACCGCTGGTCGAGAAGGCACATCGCGCCGGGTTGCATTTCACGACTCACTGCGGCGAGGACAACGTGCCCGAAGCCGCCGCGCACGTACGCATGGCGATCGAGGAGCTCGGCGCCGAACGCATCGGCCACGGCATCTTCGCCGCCCGCGATCCGGCGGTCCTGGAACTCGCGCGCCAGCGCAAGGTGCTGTTCGAGCTCTGTCCGACGAGCAATTGGTTGACGAGCTCCGTGCCCTCGATTCGCGAGCATCCGATTCGCTTGTTCCTGGACGCCGGTGTCGCCGTCTCGATCAATTCCGATGATCCCGGGCTCTTCGGCACCGACCTGTGCCACGAGTACCGCGTGCTCGAGCGCGAGCTCGCGTTCACGCACGCGGAATTCGACCGCTGCAACGACCTGGCGGCTACGCACAGCTTCGTGCCGGAGAGCGTGAAGCAGGAAGTCTGGCCGCGGCCGATCCCGGGTATCGGGTGAGGGAAATCCCGGCCCGGCTCTTCACTGCTCGAGTGAAAAGCCGGGCACGGGGTTGAGAACTCAGAAGTGAGCGTTGAAGGAAACGCCAACCACCCGCGGCTCGTTGTCGAAGCCGGTGAGGTTGTTGAAGTCGATCGCGCCCTTCACGTTTTCCTCATCCGTGATGTTGCGCCCGTAGACGGCCACTTCGTACTTGCCCTGGTTGAACGAGTAGCCGATGCGCGCTCCGCCTTCGAACGTGTTGTCGCTCTCGAACTCCTTCGCTTCGTAGAGGAAGAAGTTGGTTTCACCCTGGAACGCCCAGTCGGTATAGAAGAAGAGCTCACCGTTGCCGATCGGAATGCCATAGCGCGCGGTCACGTAGGCAACGTACTTCGGTGCCTGCGGGAACGGATTGCCATCGACAATAGCGTTGCCGTTGGCATCCAGTGGATCGGTCACTGTGCACATTCCGCTACCGCACGGGGGAACGACAAGGTTATCGTCCTTGAGCTCGGTCTTGACGTAGCTGTAACCCAGCGTGAACTCGAGATTGTCCGTGGGCAGGAAGTCACCCTCAATCTCGAAGCCCTGGCCCGTGCCCTTGTCCGCATTCAGCAGGCGCAGGGAGTTCGACGCGCCGCCGATGGCGGTCAGTTGCTGATCCTTGATCTCGTAGTAGAACACCGCGCCGCTCAGACGTACGCGATTGCCGGCGAGCTGCGACTTGAAGCCAATCTCACCGGACGTGATGGTCTCGGAATCGGCAGTGGTCGCCGGTTGGCCGAATGCGACGTTGCGTCCCTGGATCGTCGGTGCGCGAAAGCCGTTGGCGACACGCCCATAGACGCTGAAATCAGGAGTGGCCTTGTAGAGCGCGCTCAGGTCCCAGCTGAGCTTGCTGTCTGAGACCGAAGCAGGGTCCGTGGGCCCGATCGGGGTGCTGATCACCTTGAAATCCTTGTCGTCATCCGTCCAACGCACGCCGCCCGTGATGTTCCAGGAGTCCGTCACATCCACGCTCACATGAGCAAACGCGGCCCACGCGGTGTTCGTGTGCTCGACCGTGGTCGGCGGCACGAAGAACGGCTCGGTTTTGACGCGGAACCTGGAATCGAAGTAGTACGCGCCCGCCTGCCAGAACACGGCATCGGTCGCCTGCTGCGCGAAGCGAATTTCCTGCGTGAACTGATCAAGGCTGGTGATACCGTCCTGCGTCACCGATGGGAATGGAATGCAAGGCGGGCCTGCCTGACCCGGCGGGCACGGACCCTGGACGGGCAGGAAGTCGGCACCGAATCCGCCATCGATGTCGCCCTTGCTCTTGTCATTCGTGCCCTCGTAGGCCGAGACGGAGGTGAGCGTGATGTGGTTGCCGAACGTCCAGTCGACCTTGACCGAACCGCCGTACCCTTCAGCGTCCTGCGGGTTCTCGCCGCCCTGGTCGAAGGTCACTGAATTGCGATCGTAGTTGGAATTGAAGCCGTCCTTGCCCGGCCCGAGGACGTTGGCGCGGAAGATCGCGGCCGTGCCGTTGCTCATGTCGCGGCCGTGAACGTTGAAGAGAATGCTCAGGTCCTCGCTCGGCGAGAGCAGGAGCTGTCCGCGAAAGGCGTACTCTTCAAAGCCGCCCATCGCGTCCTTCTTGGCGGGCGTGTCGGCATCGGGAATGAGACCAGGAACAACTGGCACTTTGTTGTCGATCCAGTCCTCACGCTCGTGATAAAGGACGGACAGCCGTCCCGATACACGCTCCGAGCCACCTCCGATTGCACCTTCAACAGTGGTGGTCCCGAGTTCACCGTAGGAAACGCCGATGTCGCCGTCGAAGCCGGCCTTGGGCTTCACAGTAGAGAACTGGACGATGCCCGCCGGCGTATTACGGCCGAACAAGGTGCCCTGCGGACCCCGGAACACTTCGACTCGCTCGATATCGAACAGCGGGAAGCTCTTCAGCACCACGTTCTCGAGCACCACGTCGTCGACGATGATGGATACCGGCTGTGAGGCGGCGAGGTCGAAGTCGGTGTTACCGAGACCGCGAATATAGAAGCGCGGCGCCAAGCGTCCATTGGAGGACTCGGCATACACGCCGGGGACTCGCGTGGCCAGTGCCCGAATGTCATCGCCGCCTTCGAATATCGCCGCAAGCTTCTCGCCCGAGAGCGCCGAGACCGAGATCGGCACGTTCTGTGTGCTCTGCGAGTGGCGTTGCGCAGTGACAACGAGCTCCTCGAGCGTGCCGGTGGATTGCTGTGCGAACGCGGAACCTGAGGCCGCGATCAGCGCAACACCGAGAGACACGGCGACGCGCGTGAACGATGCGAACCAGAGACGTGCTGAAGTCATGGCGGAGCCCCCTGCAAACAACTTTGTCGAACCAGCCCGAACGAGACTTTGATTGTCGTTGTGCAACAAGCTGCGCAAGATTTGTCGACAACTTGCCCGGCTTGCGCGTCGTCGCAACTTCATCCCGGGGAATCCCGACACGGGACGCGTGCGCGTGTCGGCAGCCGCGGCGAGTATACCCAGTAACTTATTGCCGAATCTAGGACGAAGCGACGCGCAGTTCGCGTTGCATGCGATCGCTGGCGTGCGATCGACGAGCACCGAGTGCCGCAACGGCGCGTCGGTCCTGGCTTCCTCGAGCAGCGGCAACGCACCGGTTCAGGGGCGCTGTGCGATCCACTTCCAATACAATGCCGACACCATCTTGGGTACAATCACCGACCCCGCAAACCCGCAGCTAACACGCCGATCCGGCGTCCATTTCGCACGCATGCGACCATAACGGCCCTGACCCATGGCATCGAAGCACTTCAACGCCAAAGACGGTGACTACGCGAGCACCGTGCTCATGCCCGGCGATCCGTTGCGTGCGCAATACATCGCGGAGCGTCACCTGAAGAACGCCCGCCGCGTCAATGACGTGCGTGCCATGTATGGGTTCACCGGTGAATATCGCGGCCGGCCGATCTCACTGCAGGCTCATGGCATCGGGATTCCGTCCGCCTCGCTCTACTGTCACGAATTGCTGGCGGAGTACGGGGTCAGGCGCGTGATCCGCGTGGGCAGCTGCGGCAGTGTTCTGCCGACGGTGAAGCTCAACGACATAGTTGTCGGCATGGGTGCCTCGACCGACTCCGGCGTGAACCGCATGCGGCTCGGGGGCCATGATCTCGCCGCGCTCGCGAGCTTTCGACTGTTACGCGAGTGCGCACGGGTGGCAGACGAACGGAAGATCCCGGTGCAGGTCGGCAACATCTTTTCCGCCGATCTCTTCTACACGCCCGAGCCGGAACTGTTCGAGGTGATGAAGAAGTACAACATCCTCGGCGTCGAGATGGAGGCTGCGGGGATCTACACTCTCGCGGCCGAGTTCGGCGCGGAAGCGCTCGCGATCTGCACGGTGAGCGATGAGATCTACAGCGGGCGGCACCTGTCGACGGCGGAGCGCCAGACGTCGTTCGACCAGATGATCGAGCTCGCCTTGGAAACGGCGCTCCTCGACCTCACCTGACCGTCATGCAAGTTGCCGTCAAGACGTGGACGCCGCACCTGCCGATGCTCGATCGGGTGACGCCGGTGGATGAGGTCGGTGTGGAAGAGCGCGTGGCGCGCTTCGGCACCCGCAGCATCAAGAAGGACGCCAAGCTCCACGCCTTGAAGCTCGCGCTCAGCATGATCGACCTGACCACGCTCGAGGGTCAGGACACCCCGGGCAAGGTCCGCCAGCTCTGCCAGAAGGCCATACACCTGCACGATGCGGTGCCCGATCTGCCGCACGTCGCCGCGGTCTGCGTCTATCCGACCATGGTCGGCGTGGCGCGCCGGGCGCTCGCGGGGCACGAGGACATCAAGGTCGCCTCCGTCGCCACCGCGTTTCCGAGCGGCATGGCGCCGCTCAGCGTCAAGCTCGAGGACGTGCGCGCGGCGGTGGCCGAAGGCGCCGATGAAGTCGACATGGTGATTTCGCGCGGCGCCTTTCTCGCCGGCGAATATCAGCGCGTGTTCGATGAGATCGTCGCTGTGAAGGAGGCCTGCGGCCCGGCGCATCTCAAGGTGATTCTCGAGACCGGCGAGCTCGGCACGCTAGATCGCGTGCGCCGCGCCAGCGTCCTCGCGATCAACGCCGGGGCGGACTTCATCAAGACCTCGACCGGAAAAGTGCAACCGGCGGCGACGCTTCCAGTCACGCTGGTGATGCTCCTTGCGATCCGCGATCACTACTACGCGACAGGGCGGCGCGTCGGCATGAAGCCGGCGGGCGGCATCTCGAAGGCGAAGCTTGCGATCCAGTACCTCGTGATGCTGCGTGAGACGCTGGGCGAGGCCTGGCTGACCCCGGAGCTCTTCCGCTTCGGCGCGAGCAGCCTCGCGAACGACCTGCTGATGCAGATCGTCAAGCAGCGCACCGGTGTCTATCAGTCCGCCGACTACTTCTCCAAGGACTGAGCATGTCGCGTCCCGATGTGAAGCTGCAGTTCGACACCGCCTGGAAGTACGCGCCGGCGCCCGAGAGCACGGACCACGTGCGCATCGATCCGCAGTACGAGCTCTTCATCGGCGGCGAGTTCGTGCCGCCCGGCAAGCGCCAGTATTTCGACACGATCAATCCCGCTCGCGCGCAGACGCTGGCGCGGGTCGCGAAGGCCGATGAGGCCGATGTCGATCGCGCCGTTGCCGCCGCACGCAACGCATACACGCGCACCTGGTCCAAGCTCCGTCCGGCCGAACGCGGCAAGTATCTGTACCGAATCGCTCGGGCTCTCCAGGAGCGCGCGCGCGAATTCGCCGCGATCGAATCTCTCGATGGCGGCAAGCCCATTCGCGAATCGCGCGATGTGGACGTGCCGCTCGCGGCGGCGCACTTCTTCTATTACGCCGGCTGGGCCGACAAGCTGGAGTACGCATTCCCGGGTCGCAAGGCCGCAGCGCTCGGCGTCGCCGGACAGATCATTCCGTGGAATTTCCCGCTGCTGATGGCGGCGTGGAAGATCGCGCCGGCACTCGCGTGTGGCAACACGGTGGTGCTCAAGCCCGCCGAGACCACACCGCTCACCGCGCTCAAGCTCGCGGAACTCATGCGCGACGTCGACCTGCCGCCGGGTGTGGTCAACATCGTCACCGGTGCGGGCGAAACGGGCGCGGCTATTGTCCAGCATCCCGACATCGACAAGATCGCGTTCACCGGTTCGACTGAAGTGGGCCGGATCATTCAGCGCAAGCTCGCCGGCACCAGCAAGAAGTACACGCTCGAGCTCGGCGGCAAAGCCGCGAACATCATCTTCGCCGATGCCGCGCTCGACCAGGCGGTCGAAGGCATCGTGAACGCGATCTTCTTCAACCAGGGCCACGTGTGCTGCGCGGGCTCGCGCCTGCTGGTGCAGGAAGCGGTGGCGGATGAGGTGATCGCGCGTCTCAAGGACCGGATGGAGACGCTCATCGTCGGCGACCCGCTCGACAAGAACACCGATATCGGCGCGATCAATTCCGCCGCACAGCTCGAGAAGATCGAAGACTACCTGCGCATCGGCAAGTCCGAAGGCGCCGAGCTGTATCAAAGCTCGGCCTCGCTACCGGAAAAAGGCTACTGGTGCCGGCCGACGCTCTTCACCGGCGTCTCGCAATCGAATCGCGTCGTGAAGGAAGAGATCTTCGGGCCGGTGCTCACGATCCAGACTTTCCGCACCCTCCAGGAAGCTCTTGAGAAGGCGAACAACACGCCTTACGGCCTCTCGGGCGGCGTATGGACCGACAAGGGCGCGAAGATCTTCAAGATGACGCGCAGCATTCGCGCCGGTGTGATCTGGGCCAACACCTTCAACAAATTCGATCCGACCGCGCCCTTCGGCGGCTACAAGGAAAGCGGCATCGGTCGCGAAGGCGGCCTGCACGGCCTCGCCGCGTACGTGGAGCTGCGCTGATGGCCGCACGCAGGAAAGCGGGGGGCTCGCGCGCGAAGACTGGCGGCGCGCGCGCCAAGACTTCCCGTGGCGCCACACGCCCGCGCGCCGCCGGCGCCGGTGCCGGTGCCGGCCAACGCAGTGCAACCGCACGCCAGCGCGCTGGTGCCGCACGCGGTGTCACGCGTCTGCCGGTCGCGAAGACTTACAAGCTCTACATCGACGGCAAGTTCCCGCGCAGCGAATCGGGCCGCTACTTCGAATTGCACGTGAACGGCGGTGCCCTGATCGCCAACGTGTGTCGCAGCAGCCGCAAGGACTTTCGCGATGCGCTGGTCGCGGCTCGCGCCGCGTTCGACAAGTGGTCGAGCTCGAGCGCGTACCTGCGCGGACAGATCCTCTACCGGATCGCGGAAATGCTCGAAGGACGAAGCGAGCAGTTCATCACCGAGCTCACATTGCAGGGACGGACGCGGCGCGAAGCCGAAGCGGAAGTCTCAAAGAGCATCGACCGGCTCGTGTACTACGCCGGCTGGGCCGACAAGTACCAGCAGGTGTTCAGCGCGGTGAATCCGGTGAGCACCTCGCACTTCAATTTCTCGGTGCTCGAGCCAACGGGCGTCGTCGCCGTGATTGCCCCGGAAGCGAGCGGCCTCCTCGGCCTGGTGTCGAACATCGCGCCGGCCATCGCGGGCGGCAACACCTGTGTGGTGCTCGCCTCAGAGTCGCAGCCGCTGAGCGCCGTGAGCCTCGCTGAAGTGCTGCAGTCCTCGGACGTTCCGGCCGGCGTCGTCAACGTCCTCACCGGGCACAAGAGCGAACTCATCGAGCAGTTCGCCTCGCACATGGACGTGAACGCGGTGATCTATTGCGAGGGCGATGCGAAGGCGACGCGCCAGATTGGCGAGCTCGCGGCCGACAACATCAAGCGCGTGATCCTGCGGGCGCGCATCGACTGGTCCGCGGACGAGGCGCAGAGCCCCTACTTCATCAGCGACACCCAGGAAACCAAGACGACCTGGCATCCGATCGGCAGCTGAGGCCTGCGCCACCAGGTTGGGCAGAAGCCCGTGCGGTTGGGCAGAAGCCCGTGTGGTTGTGCAGAGGCCGGTGGGAGTGGGCAGGCGCCTGCGGTGAGCGCGCCGCACAAATAATTGAGGGGATGAGACCCGCCGGCCTCATCCCCTCGTTTCAGCCTGATCGGCTCGCGTCCCGGATTTTCGACCGGTGAAGGTCGATCACCCGAATCGCTCTCCGTCCTGCTCGGCCTTCAGTTCGCTCCGCAACCGCACGAGGCGGCTGTCGATGCGTACCTATCACCGGCCCGAGGACTGCAGTCCCCGCTTGTTTCTTTCAAGACGCTGGCCGCGTCTCCCGCCGAGACGCTCCGTCAGCGTCTCCACGGTCGAGTGCACCTTCCACTCGCATCACTCGCGGATTAATTCATCCGCTCGTTTCGCCTGCCCTCCCTTTCGGGCGGACCTGCGCGCGGGCTTCCCGTGCGCTCTTGGTCACCTTTGGCTCGTGACCCTGGCCCCAGCCAATGAGGCCCGGTGTTTTTCCGGACTTGCGATGCCCGGCACCGTGGGTACGAAGCGTACGCCGCTCGCAGCTTTTGTCGAGAGAGCAAGCTGTGCGCAAGTTGTGTAAATGCGGAGGATATTGCAGAAAAATTTCCGGCACGCGGATCTTGAGCGCGTTCTACCAACGCACGTGCAGCGCCTTGAGTCCGCGG
>DATFRO010000052.1:0-2933 GCA_035263105.1 Steroidobacteraceae bacterium
CCCCCTTGTGCTTTTGCGTGGCGCGCTACGCGGCACGCCCAGAGCGTCTGTTCGACGCGCTCGATCAACTGGTGATGCCGGACCGTCTGGTCGTGGAACGTCAGCGCGAGTTGCTTATGCCGTGCGCGCACTCCGTCGGACTTTCCTCCCCGTGCCACTGGCCTGCTCTCTTTGCTGCTCGACCATGATGCGAAACACTTGATCGAAGGTGGCGCGCACCTGGGGAGGCAGCGCGTTCCACAGTGACAGATGATCGCGGTCGGGCCGACTAAGCACGGGCGCCTTGCTGGCGCTCGCGCCGAATAAGTCCTCGATGCGATCCGCGACATCCGTCTTGCCGGCCGCGCGGAGGACTCGGAGGGGATCAACGCCGCCGACTTTCGCGAAGGTCAGCAGATTGCCGACGGTCATGGTGTTGTTCGACATCCCGCGGCCGAAGCCGGACGGCGTCATGCCGCACGCGTCGGCGAGCGCCTGCTTGCTGCCGAATTTCGGCAGGACCGCTTCGATCAGATCGTCGAGGGACTCGGCCATAACTGACGCATCAGCCAGTCTGGACTGACTGGCCGGACTAGCCTAACAGAAACGACCGACCGCGCGCGCACAATTCTGCGGCGTGTGTCCGCACGGACAAGCTAGCGGGCGCATTTGTCGTGAAATTTCGGGCATTCCCCCACGCCGAAAGCTCTTGACTGGCCCGACTCGCCTCACTAAGATTGATGTCCGGACGGTAATCTAATAATGTCCTCATCGAAGACACCGTCGGTCGTGTCCGTTCAAGTGCGAGGCCATGATGACACTGCAGGAGATCGAAGCACTGCGCCGACTGCGGCTCCACCACAACTGGTCCTACCGCGCGCTCGCGCAGGACATCGGCACCGTGACGGAGAGCGGCGTGCGGCGCGTGCTGACGACGCCGAACCCCGCGCGGATCTGGGAGGTCACCACGTTCCGCCTGCGCCTCTATCTGGCGCGCAAGGACGTCAAGGCCGCACTCGCGCAAATCAGCGCGACCCACGTTCGCGCCATGCCGAAGCGGCGTATCCGCCGAGTCCGTACCGCGACCTCCGCGGCGTGATGGCTTACCTGGTCCTGACGTCGCCGTCGCAGGTCTACCACCTGATCAAGGAATACGCACTGCCGTGCCTGCATGCCGGCGGTCGGTTGCGCTTCGATACGCGCGAGGTCGATGCGTGGTTGCGCGGCACCACGGCACTTGAGTGGGCGCGCGCGAAACGGAAGGCCTGACATGAGCACTGACCAGACGGACCAGACGATCGACCAGACGCCGCCACGGCGGAAGCGCGGGCGTCAGCCGATCTCGAACGACGTGCGCGCGATGCGTGAGTTCGTGCGCTGGATTAACGACGAGCCGCCGGCGGCGCAGCGGGCCGCCGTGCTCTGGCTCTACGACGTGTATGTGCGGGGCAACGAGAAACGCTAACCGCGCGATGGTGGGCGCGCCTCGGCTGTCGCCTGCGCGGGCATGCGTGGGTGTTCAAGGTCGAGTCGGGACGGGTCGCGCTTGAGTGCGCGATGTGTCAGGCGATCAACGAGTGGACGTTCGGACAACGGGCGCGCGGGGCTGAAGCGCGCGCCCTTTCACAACCCGCTGCGATAGGAGCGCAGCACGCCATGAACCAACACACGGTAACACACTTCATTTCGTTCGACGCTTTGGGCGGCCGCGGGCGGACCGCGCTCGCCCTCTGCGGCCAGTACGTCGGGCGCAGCACCCACGCCAGCGAGCCGACGTGTGCGTTGTGCGCGCACGCGCGGGCGCGCGAGCTCGCCGACACGCGCACCGGCGAGGAGGTCTTCGGGAGGGCCGGCGAATGACGCACGACAAGCCGGCGTTTCCAACGGTGGAGTTCTACGACGAGCGGCCGATCGACATGCACCCTGGCATGACGCTGCGCGATTGGTTCGCCGGCCAAGCGCTGCTTGGTGTCATCGCCCGTGGCGTGAAGAGTCCCGCAGCGGAGGTCGCGGAGGCGGCGTACGAGTACGCCGACGCGATGCTGGAGGCGCGCCAATGACGCGCCTGCCCGTCCAGTCATCGAACCTCGCGAGCATCGGCTACCACGATGGCGTGCTGCACATCGAGTTCTCAAGCGGCACCGTCTACGAATACCGCGACGTGCCGGTGGAGCTCTACGAAGCGTTCGTCGATGCGCCGTCGGTCGGCAAGTTCTACGCCGCGTTCATCCGCGGCAAGTTCCCGTCCACCAAACTCGAGCCTGAGAAGGAGTCCCATGCCGAAACCCGAGAAGCTTAACGGCGCGACGGCCGTCGTCGACGAACCAACGCCGCAGACCGCCGAGCAGATGGCTGAAACCGAACAGGCGCTCGCGCCGGCGACGAAGGCGCCGCTGCCGATGGGCGTCATGCCGAAGACGGCCGAGGAAGCCTGGCGCCTCGCGAAGATGATCGCGCTCTCGGATTTGGTGCCGAAGGGCTACCGCGGGCGCGCGGCCGACATTCTCGTCGCGATGCAGTACGGCGCCGAGGTCAACCTGCCGCCGATGCAGGCGCTGCATTCCATCTACGTGACCAACGGTCGCCCGCAACTCTGGGGCGATGGGCTGCTCGCGGTGATCATGGCCTCGCCGAAATACAAGGACCACGACGAGTACTTCCTCGTCGGCGGCAAGCGGCAGGACTTCCTCGTCGAGGGCGACCTGCAGACGAGCACCACGATGGCGGTGACCACCTTCTGGCGCGCCGACTCGCCGCGTCCGCGCACCGCGACGTTCAGCGTGGCGCAGGCGAAAAGGGCGGGCCTGCTGAGTAAACAGGGCCCGTGGCAAGAGTATCCGGACCGCATGTTCAAGATGCGTGCGCGGTCGTGGGCGGCGCACGATGCCTTCCCTGACGTGTTGCGGGGCATCGCCTCGCGCGAAGAGGTGCGCGACGGTGCGCTCGTCGAGACG
>DATFRO010000053.1:0-41203 GCA_035263105.1 Steroidobacteraceae bacterium
CCTTAGGAAGTTCCAGTAACTTACTGTTACTGTTTAGATTCATTTCCTAGTAATTGATCCTGAGCACCGCCGCGCGACCGAGCGTCGGGATCGTCACGACGTACATCGTGCCGTACTCGCTATCCGCCATGGGCGGGATGGTCGGGTCGCGGCTCAGGCGCCGCACGATCTCGGGCACGGTGTTGCTGTGCCCGACCACGAACACGTTGCGCCCGCGGTAGCTGGTGCGGATCTCGCGCAGCAGGCCCGACACGTCGGCGGCCGGCAGTGTCTTCACCGCAATTCCCAGCCTCGCGGCGAGCGGTTCCGCGGTTCGCTGCGCGCGCCGCGTGTCGCTCGCGAAAACGGCCGCGATCCGTCCGGCACCGTCGCGGTTGCCGAACATGCGAGCCAGCACTTCGGCGCGTTGCTCCCCCACCTGGCTGAGTGGTGGGTCATCGATCGTGCTGAGCTCCTTCTCCGCGTGGCGCACCACGATCACCGTGGTCGTCGTCATCGACAGCAGGAACCAGCTCGCCAGGACCAGCACCACGAGCCCGGCCAGCGCGGTGAGCCACAGGGGCGTCAGGAGTGGGCGGCGCCGGAGTTCGGCGTGCTCCTTTTTCATCGGCCTTTCCGCCTTTCTCAAGGGGTTACGCGGCAATTTGACCGGCGCGCATTCTGACACTGCGCGGGATGAAAGTGCGAGCGGTGGCCCTTGCAAATGCCCTCCTCATGAATATAATAAGCATTGCTTATTGTAAGGGGTGCATATGACTACCCAGAGCGAACGTCGACTCGGCTACCTCGTCCATGACGTGGCGCGCCTGATCCGCCAGGAGTTTGCCGCGCGCGCCATCAAGCACCGCACGACGCAGACGCATATGCGCACGATTGCGTACCTGGGGCGCATGGAAGGCTGCAGTCAGCGCGAGCTTGCGGAAATCATCGAGGTGCGCCCGATCACGCTCGGCCGGCAGATCGACCTGCTCGAGGCCGCCGGGCTCATCGAGCGCCGTCCGGATCCGCTCGATCGGCGCGCGGTGTGCCTGTACCTCACGCCGAAGTCGCGCGCGCGGCTCGACCAGCTGCATGAAATCGGCGAGGGCATCTACGAGCGCGCGACCCGCAAGCTCTCCAGGACCGAACGCGAGACCTTGCTGCGACTGCTCGGGACCGTGCGTGAAACGCTCGCCGAAGATCGCGCCCAGCAGCGCGAGCAGGCTCACACGCAGGTGACCGCCTCACATCATGGCCACTGAATCGAACACGACTGAAGCGCGCCGGCCCATCTGGCGCCGCATCCTGCTCTGGGGCGTCCCGGCCCTGATGCTGGCTGTGGCCGGAGGCTTCTGGCTCTACAGCCGCGGCTACGCCACCACCGACAACGCATACGTCAAGGCGGACAAGACCATCGTGGCTGCCGAAGTCGACGGCACCGTGCGCAGTGTGCCGGTGAAGGAGAACATGCACGTGGCTGCGGGCGATGTGCTGGTGCAGCTCGATGACGAGCCGCTGCGCTACGCCGTGCAGAGCGCGAAGGCGCATGTCGATGCCGTCAAGGCGCAGATCGCCAGCCTCAAGGCGCAATACACGGAGAAAGCCGCGGCGCTCGCCGTTGCACAGCGCTCGGCCGAGTTTGCCCGGCGCGAGCAGACTCGCGAGCAGGAGCTCGCCGCGAAGCACCTGGTCGCGATGTCGAAGCTCGATGATGCCGAGCAGGCCGCGCAGCTCGCCATCGGCCAGGTGCAGGTCACGCAGCATGATCTCGCGGCCATCGGCGCGAGTCTCGGCGGCGATCCGCGCCGCTCGGTCGAGTCGCATCCCGACGTCGAAGCCGCGGTCGCGGACCTGCAGCGCGCCGAGCTCAACCTGCGTCGCGCGAAGATCCTCGCGCCGCGCGATGGCATCGTGAGTCATCTGCCGCAGGTGGGCGATCACCTCACCGTCGGCAACCCTGCCCTCGCGATCGTGTCGGACGAAGGGATGTGGATCGAAGCGAATTTCAAGGAGACCGATCTCGCTCACGTCCGCAAGGGCCAGCCGGTCCAGATCGAGATCGATACCTACGGGCGGCGCAAGTGGTCCGGCCGCGTGCAGAGCATCGCGCAGGCCACCGGCGCCGAGTTCGCAATCCTTCCCGCGCAGAACGCCAGCGGCAACTGGGTGAAGGTCGTGCAGCGCATCCCGGTGCGCATTGCGGTGACGACCGCGCCTGGTGATCCACCCCTGCGCGCCGGCATGAGCGCTACAGTCCGAGTCGACACACGCGTTGAACCCGAACAATCCGTAGCGCGGACTGCCCAGGCCGCACCGTGAATCCGCAAGGTCGCGTCAACCGCGGCCTGGTCGTCGCCTCGACCATGCTGGCGACGATGCTCTACGCGATCGACACCACGATCGCGAATGTCGCGCTCCCCCACATCCAAGGCGGACTGCAGGCCGGGCCCGACCAGGTCCTGTGGGTGCTCACCTCCTACATCGTAGTGAGCGCGATTGCGACGCCGATCGTCGGCTTCCTGGCGCTGCGCATCGGCGAGCGGCGCATCCTGCTTTTCAGCGTGGCGGGCTTCACCATCGCCTCGGCGCTGTGCGGGATCGCCACCTCGCTCCCCGAGCTCGTGTTTTTCCGCGGGCTGCAGGGCGCGTGCGGCGCGGCGCTCATTCCGATTTCGCAGTCATGCCTGCTGAGCGTCTATCCGCGCGAGAAACACGGCACCGCGCTCGCGATCTGGGGTCTCGGCGTGATGGTCGGGCCGGTGATCGGGCCGACGCTCGGCGGCTGGCTCACGGAAGCGCTCAACTGGCGGTGGGTGTTCTACATCAACGTGCCCGTCGGGGTGCTCGCCTGGATCGGCCTCACCGCATCCCTGCCGCGCAGCACGACGCTGCAGGACCGGCGGTTCGACCTCAAGGGCTTCGTGATGCTCGCCCTCGCCATCGGGCTAGCGCAGCTCGCGCTCGATCGCGGCAACAGCCAGGGCTGGCTCGATTCGACCGAGATCGTCGCCGAGATGCTGTTCGCGGGCATTCTCTTTTATATGTTCCTGGTGCACACGCTGACGACCGCGCATCCCTTCTTCGAGCGCGCACTGTTTCGCGACCGCAACCTGGTGGCCGGCCTGGTCACGCCCTTCGTCGTGTACCCGCTCATCATGGTGCCGGGCGCGTTGTTGCCGGTGTTCATGCAGCAGCTCCAGGACCACACCGCCGCGACCGCGGGCCTCGTGATGGCACCGCGCGGACTCGGCATGGCGGTGGCGATGCTCACCGGCGGGCGTCTCATCGCGCGCATCGACTCGCGCCTGATGGCCGCCATCGGCCTCGGCATCGTGCTCGCGACCTGCGTCATGCTGGTGCACATCACCACCGACACCAGCGCCGCGAGCATCGGCACGATCACGTTCTTCCAGGGCGTCGGCATGGGGCTCACGTTCCTGTGCATCAACGCGGCGGCCTACGCGACGCTACCCGCGCAACTGCGCACCGAGGGCGCAGTGCTGGTGACGTTGGGACGCACCTTGAGCGGCGCGATCGGCATTTCCATCGCGGGCACGTTGTTGACTCACTCGACGGCGGCCAACCAGTCGCGTTTGGTCGAGTATTTCTCGATGTTCGACCCGCAACGCATGTCGGCCGCCGCCCAGGTCGTCGGCGACAAGGCGACGGCCGTGCTCACGATGCAGGTGCAGCAGCAGGCGACCGTCATCGGCTATGAAAACGTGTTCGCGGTGATCAGCGCACTCGCGCTGCTCGCGCTGCCGATGCTGCTGCTGTTCAAGATCCCGAAGCGCCAGAGCACGGCCCCTGACAACGCCGCTGCCGAAGCGATGCATTAGACACTGCGACGATCACGCGACCGCAAAGCACCATTGCCGGATCGCATGTAAGCCTTGCTTCGCAAGGTTGAACATTTGCCTCGAGTGCGACGCTTGCAACCGCAAAGCGGCGTTTCTCTCTCACGGTACGTTTCTTGCTCCTGCTATCCAAAAGCCGTGGCACGGCAAGGAACGCCCTTTGGATCAGCAACGTCGTGATTGACAGGGGCCGGCGCCAGACGCGCGCGGACGGGGATGACTGCGCGCGGCTGGCGCTCGCCTCACGATCCTTCTCGAGGAGGCATGCTGTATGTCTTCGGACTCCAGGAACAGACTCGACCTGCTCGTCGGTTGCTCGCTCCTCGCCGTGACGCTCGGCGGTGCCGCCGCGATCAACTACGGCCTCCTGTTGCCGACCTCCGCTGCCGATGCTCACGCGACATCCCAACCGCAGGTGTTGCGCGTGTGCGCCGATCCCCGCGACGTGCCCTCCTCGAACGAGCGCGGCGAGGGCGTCCTCCAGGGGAGCGATCAGCAACCCGTCGCACCCTCCGGCTGCCTGCCCGTTACCGATAGGCAAGCCAGTCCCGTGTCACGACCCGGGCCGGGATGACGCTCGCCCAGCCGCCGGCACGATACGGCCGAGCTGGCACCCGGCCGGCTCTGCGGCGCTGGTCACTGGTAATTTTTACTGGCTGAGCACTGCCCGCCGCGGCTGACTGCCGGGGTCGTGGTACATCCGGCGGTGCAATAAATGGCACAGCGCGAGCGTACAATTTCGCCCTTACCCGACGCACCGGCGCGCCTCGCGCTGCCAGGAGAAGAAATTGGGAAGGAACGACAAACCCGGCCATCGTCCTCGCAAGACGGCTGGCAAGTCCGCACCGTCCCGGTCGCACAAGCCGGAGGCGGCCGCGCCCGCGCGCCCCCAGGCTCCCGACGCCGCGGTGACGGTGGACGCGGATCCAGCCGCCGAGCGTGAGGGGCAAACGTTCCCGATCGTCGGCATCGGTGCGTCCGCGGGCGGGCTCGCCGCGTTCGAGGCCTTCTTCTCCGCCGTGCCGCAGGAGAACACCGGCATGGCCTTCGTGCTCGTGCAACACCTCTCGCCCGATCACAAGAGCATCCTGCACGAGATTGTCGGCCGCTATACGCGCATGGAAGTGCACGAAGTGGAAGACAAGATGAAGGTGAAGCCCGACTGCACCTACATCATTCCGCCCAACAAGGACATGGCCCTGGTCGACGGCGAGCTGCGCCTGACGAGCCCCGCGACCGTGCGCAGCGGGATCCGCCTGCCGATCGACTTCTTCTTCCGCTCCCTGGCGGAGCAGCAGCGCGATCGCGCGATCTGCGTCGTCCTGTCGGGCACGGGGAGCGATGGCACGCTGGGTCTGCGCGCGATCAAGGGCGAAGGTGGCATGGCGATGGCGCAAACGCCGGAGACCACCGAGCACGACGGCATGCCGCGCAGCGCGATCGCGACCGGCATGGTCGACTACGTGCTGCCGCCGCAGGAGATGCCGGCGCAGCTCATGGCCTACGCGCGCCACGCTTTCGGGCGCGCGGGCAAGCGAACCGTTCCTCCGCCGAAGATCGAGGACACGCTGAAGAAGCTCTGCGTGCTGCTGCGCTCGCAGACCGGGCACGACTTTTCGCAGTACAAGGAAAGCACGCTGCTCCGGCGCATGGAACGGCGCATGGCGCTCTACCAGATCGAGGATCCGGAGGAGTACCTGCAGTTCGTGCGCGACAACGTCGCCGAGATCGAGGGGCTGTTCCGCGACCTGCTGATCGGCGTCACCAACTTCTTCCGCGATCCGGACGCGTACAAAGCGCTCGAGGAGCGGGTGATCCCGCAGCTGTTCGGCCGCAAGCTCGCGGAAGAGACCATCCGCGTGTGGGTGTGCGGCTGCTCGACCGGCGAGGAAGCCTATTCCATCGCAATCCTGTTGCAGGAGCAGATGGACACCCTCAAGCGCGCGGTGCGCGTGCAGGTGTTCGCGACCGACATCGATCGCGAGGCCATCGAACAGGCGCGCTCCGGCATCTACCCGGCGAGCATCGCCGCGGACGTGAGCCCCGAGAGGCTCGCGCGCTACTTCGTCTTCGACCAGGAACGCGGCATGTACCGCGTGCAGAAAGTGGTGCGCGACCTGCTGGTTTTCTCCGAGCAGGACGTGATCCGCGATCCGCCCTTCTCCAAGCTGGACCTCATCAGCTGCCGCAACCTCCTCATCTATCTCAAGCCGGATCTGCAGAAGCGCCTGATGCTGCTGTTCCACTACGCGCTGCGCGCGGGCGGCACGCTGTTCCTCGGCACCTCGGAAACAGTCGGCGATCTGTCACGGCAATTCTCGCTGGTCGACCGCAAGTGGAAGATCTACGTGCGCCACCCGGATGATCTCAGCATGCCGCGGCCGGTACTCGGCGAGTTCGTCGCGACGCTGCACGAGCCCGGAGACCGCCGCGCGCGCATGCCGACGCTCGAGCCGGGCGAGCGGCGCAACGACCTGCGCGCGATCACCGAGCAGGCGCTCCTCGTTCACTATGCGCAGGCCGGCGTGCTCATCAACTCGCGGGGTGACGTCCTACACATCGTGGGGCGCACCGGAAAATTCCTCGAACCCGCGAGCGGCGATGCTGTCATGAATATTGTGTCCATGGCGCGTGAAGGGTTGCAGCGTCCGTTGAGCACCGCTCTGCACAAGGCGACCACGCACAAGGAGCCGGTTCACCAGCGCTCCATCCGGGTGCGTGCGAACGGCGGTTACATCAACGCCAACCTGACGGTGCGCCCCGCCGTGATCGGCGACGGCGCGATCACCGACATGTTCCTGGTCGTGATCGAAGAAGAGATCGAGGCCGCCACGCCGCCGGATACGGACACGACGGCAGCGTCGGCCGATGCCAGCAGTCGCATCGCGGTGCTGGAGCAGGAACTGCGTGCCAAGGAGGAATACCTGCAGACGACGCTCGAAGAGATGGAAACCACCAACGAGGAGCTCAAGTCGACCAACGAAGAGATGCAGTCGGTGAACGAGGAACTGCAGTCGACCAATGAAGAGCTCGAGACCTCGAAGGAAGAGTTGCAATCGGTGAACGAAGAGTTGTCCACGGTCAACGCGGAGTTGCAGGACAAGGTGTCCGACCTCTCGCGCGCCAACAACGACATGAACAACCTCCTCGCGGGCACCGGCGTCGGTACCGTATTCGTCGATCACCAGCTGCGCATCTCGCGCTTCACACCTGCGGCAACGCAGGTGATCAACCTCATTCATCACGACGTCGGCCGTCCGGTCGAGCATGTCGTCACCAACCTGGTGGACTACGACACGTTCGTGGAGGACCTGCGCGCGGTGCTTGATACGCTGCAGCCGAAAGAAGCGGAGGTCCAGACCAAGTCAGGCGCCTGGTACCTGATGCGCATCCGGCCCTACCGGACGATAGAGAATGTCATCGAAGGTGCGGTCGTGACTTTTGTCGACATCAGCGAACGCAAGCGAGCGGAGCTGCAGCTGCGCAACAGCGAGGCGCGCTACCAGGCGATCTTCCACCAGGCGTTCGTCGGCATTGCGCAGATCGATCTCGCCGGCCGCTACCTCTTCGTCAACGACCAGTACTGCCGGATCCTCGGTTACACGCGCGACGAGCTGAAGCAGTTGACGTTCACGGACCTGACCCATCCGGACGAACGCCAGCACAACAACGAATTGTTCGACATCCTCGTGGGCGGCGGCCCCGACTTCACCGTGAAGCGGCGGCTGGTGCGCAAGGACGGCACCCCGCTCTGGGTCACCAACAGCGTGAACGGCATTCGCGACGCCAGGGGCAATGTCGAGTCCATCGTCGCCATCTCCGTCGTGCTCGAGCATCCGCATGAGTCCGCCCAATGACCAGGACAGCGACGGTGCCGCACCGTCGGCGCGGCTGAGCGCGGCGGCGGGAGGCCGCCTCGCCGGCGAACCCGAGCCCGACGATCTCACCCGGGCCCCGGAGAGCGTGCGACGCTTCGTGCGGGACCTGCGCGAGCGCCAGGCGGAACTGGCCCTGGAGAACGAGCGGCTGGTGCGCGAGCAGGATGCTGTCAGTCCGCAAACGCGATACCTCAGCCTCTTTCATCCCGATCCCGTCGGTTTCCTGACCGTCGGCTTGCGCAGCTTCATCCTCGAGGCGAACGACCATGCGGCGCGGCTGCTGCGCGTACCGGTGCGCGATCTCACGCGCGGCCGCCTGCCGGAGTTCATCCTGCCCTCCTCGCATGCGGTGTACGAGCGGCACCGCAGCCAACTCCTGGCGAGCGGCGAAGAACAGACCTGCGAGGTGCAGCTGCTGCGCCGTGGCGCCCGGCCCTTCTGGGCGCAACTCGAACTGGGCGTGACGCACGACCCGGACAGCGGCGCGCGCCTGTGCAGTGTCGGGATCAGCGACATCAGCGAGCGGCGCCGCGCGCGCGAAAGCATGTCGCGGCTCGCCGCGCTGGTCGAATCCTCCAGCGATGCGATCTTCAGCCGCGACATGCGCGGTCGCATCATGTCGTGGAACCGCAGCGCCGAGCTCCTGCTCGGCTACGACGCGACCGAGATCCTCGGCCAGTCCTTCCACATCCTGGTCCCGCAGGACCAGCTGCACGAGGAGGCGCGCAACCAGAACCGCATCCGTCTTGGCGAGACACTCGCGAACATCGAATGCCTGCGCGTGCACAAGGATGGCTTCACCATCCCGGTCTCGATCACCTCCTCGCCGATCTACGGCGAGCACGCGCAGATCGTCGGCATCTCCGAGATCGCGCGCGACATTCGCACCGAGAAACGCGTGCAGCAGGACCTGCACGAGCAGATGCGCCAGCTCGACCTGCTCGCCTCCACTGCCCAGGCGCTGATCGTGGGCGATGAGGCGGACGGCGGCCTGTGGTCGGAGCTCGCCGACCGCTTGCGCAAGTCGTTGCGCGGCGAATCCTGCTGCATCTACGTGGTCGGCCCCGAAGGCAATGTGCTGAGTCTCGCGGCCGTCGCGTCGCTCCGCCCCGAATACCCGCCACCGGTCACATTGCCGTTCACGGACAACCTCAGCGGCCAGGTGGCGCGGCGCAAGACGCATCTGATGACCATCATCGAGGAGCCGCTCGGCGCCGAGGGCGGCTCACTGGTCAAGCTCGGCGTGCGCTGTTATGCAGGCTTTCCGCTGCTGGCCCATGGAACGCTGCTCGGCGTACTCGCCTTCGGCGCCGCGCGCCAGAGGTATACGGAACGCGAGATCCACCTGATGCAGACGCTGTGCGACCAGATCGCCGCGACGCTGGAGCGCGGGCGCCTGATCGGCGAATTGCGCGCGCGCGAAGCGGCGCTCAAGGATGCGGATCGGCGCAAGGACGACTTCATCGCCACGCTCGCGCACGAGTTGCGCAATCCGCTGGCGCCGATCCGCAATGCCGCAGTCGCCCTGCGTTACAGCACGCTGCTCGATCCCAAGTTCCGCTGGTGCCGGGACGTGATCGAGCGCCAGGTTGGCGTCATGGCCGATCTGCTCGAGGATCTGCTCGATGTCAGCCGCCTGACCCGGCGGCGCATCGAGCTGCACCTGGAGCGCACCGACCTGGCGCGAATCATCGCGCAGGCGGTCGAGACCGTGCGCCCGCTGATCGACGAGATGGGCCATCAACTCTCGGTCAGCATGCCCAACACGACCATCAGCGTGAACGGCGACGCCACGCGCCTGACGCAGGTGCTCGGCAACCTGCTCAACAATGCCGCGAAATACACCGACCGTGGCGGCCAGATCTCGCTCGGCATCGAAGTCGAAGGCCGTGAAGCCGTGATCCGGGTGAAGGATTCCGGCATCGGCATCTCCGCCGAGCATCTGCCCAAAGTGTTCGAGCTGTTCTCGCAGGTCGAGTCCGCGCTCACCCGCTCGCGCGGCGGCATCGGCGTCGGCCTGTCCCTCGCCAAGGCGCTGGTCGATCTGCACGGCGGCCGGATCAGCGCCGCCAGCAAGGGCCCCGGCAAGGGGTCCGAGTTCAGCGTGTACCTGCCGATCGTCGATGTGACCAATCCTGAGGTCGCGACACACGAGACAGGCCTGCCAGGGACGGATGCCTCGACTGGTACGCGAGCGCGCCGTGTCCTCGTCGTCGATGACAATGTCGATGTCGCCCGCAGTCTCGAGAGCGTCCTGCAAAGCGCCGGCCACGAGGTGCGTGTGGCGAACGATGGCGAACATGCGCTGCATCTCGCCGAACAGTACCGGCCGCACGCCGTGCTCCTCGATATCGGCATGCCAGACATGAACGGCTACGAGATCTGCCGCCGGTTGCGCGAGCAACCCTGGAGCGAAAACATGCTGATCGTGGCCTGCACCGGCTGGGGACGCCCGACGGATCGCGCGCTCGCCAAGGAAGCCGGCTTCGATCATCACCTCGTCAAGCCCGCCGACCCCGAAAAGCTGCTCAGCCTGATTCGCTGAAGACTGGGGACGGTCTGCGTCGACTTCCTAGGATCGATCGCCCGCGAGCAGGCCTCGCAGGATCTTGGCGGTCGCGTCGAGGTCGGTGATGCGGTGCTGGGTGACCTGGTGGGCGGTCGCCGGCATCGTCTCGTCGATGCGGCGCAGGGCCGTCGCCTTCTCCTCGACGACGCGCAGCGCGGAATAGAGCGCGTCCTCGACCGCGGTGGACTGCTCCGCGACCAGGCTCTCGGCTGAGAACGCGTGCCCGGTGTGACACCGATAGCGCAGCAGGTCAGCGTCCGTGAGCTCCCAGAGCGCGCCACGGCAGGTCGGGCAGGTATAGGGCGACAACGTGCCGAGCGCGTCCATGTCGCGGATGTCGCCCTTCATGCTGGCGAAGTCGACTTCGGACTTGAGCGTTTCCGGCGCGCGCACGGCTCCATCGACTTCTTCGTCCGCGAGCCGGACCAGGAGCGGCGCAATCTCCACCAGCGGCACGCAATGATCGATCTCGGTGTGGGCCAACGCGTTGCGCGGCATGCCCTGCGAGATGGCGCCGTGTGGATCCTGCACCACGGCGATGCCGCCGCAGGTCTTGATGGCCCAAAGGCCCGCCGTGCCGTCGTCGAGCTCTCCACTCAGCACCACGCCGATCACACGCGGCCCGTAAGCCCAGGCGGCGGAGCGGAACAGCGGGTCGATCGCCGGTCGATGGCGGTTCTCCTTCGGTCCGCGCACCACGCGCACGCGGCCGCGCTCGACGAGCAAGTGCCGGTCCGGCGGCGCCACGTAGATCCGGCCCGCTTCGATGGCGGCCTTGTCCTCGGGCACTTGCGCCGGCAAAGGACCCGCCCGGCCAAGAATCTCCGGGAGCATGCCGGGCGCATTCGCGCCCAGGTGCAACACGATCAGCATCGCGGCCGGCAGATCCGCGGGCAGCGCGCTCACCAGTTCCTGCAGGGAAGCGATCCCGCCGGTCGATGCACCGACGACGATGATGTCGCGCTTGGGCATGACGTGCCTCAGAAGACTGGTTGGAGTCGAGCCGCAGCACCGCGTTCAATCTCCGATGCACGAAGCGCGCCGTTGCGCTCGGCTCATCGCTGGTACGATCGATGCGCTGCCACTCATTGCACGAAATACAACGTCCGCGCGGTCACTCCGCGACGTCTTTTGCTCTGACGGCAATGCCGATGTGAAACTGCGGGCACCTGGTGCGCCGCCAGCCCGAACTCGCGAGGCGCGGTCGCCATGAGCGGAGTCATCTTATGAGCTACGAGCTGTATTACTGGCCCGGAGTCCAGGGACGCGGTGAGTTCATCCGCCTCGCCCTCGAAGAGGCCGGCGTCCGTTACCTCGACATCGCGAAGCTGCCGGAGAAGAAAGGCGGCGGCGTTCCCGCGATTCTGCGGATGCTCGAGGCCCGCGGCCTCGAGCGCGTGCCGTTCGCGGTGCCGGTCCTCAAGTCCGGGCGGCAGCTCATCTCGCAGACGCCGAACATCCTGATGTACCTCGGCGAGCGCCTGAAGCTCGCGCCGCGCGACGCCATGGGCCGACTCTGGACGCAGCAGTTGCAACTGACGATTTCGGACTTCTACCTGGAGATCTTCCACACGCATCATCCGCTCGGCGATGGCTATGCCTACGAGGAGCAGAAGGTCGCGGCCAAGCGTCGCACCAGGGATTTTCTTTCGGTACGCCTGCCGAAGTTCTTCGACTATTTCGAGCGCGTGCTCACTCGCAATCACACGCGCAGCGGTTGGCTGGTCGGAGCGCGCCTGACGTACGCGGATCTCTCCCTGGCACAGGTGATCTCGGGTCTGCGCTACGCGTTTCCGAACGCGACACGCCGGGCGCTGCGCAGCCGTCCGCGCCTGCGCAAGCTGCACGACAAGGTGTTCGCGCGGCCGCGTATCGCGCGCTACGTTGGGTCCGAGCGTCGGCTCGTGTTCAACAACGAAGATCTGTTCAGGCATTACCCGGCACTCGACTATCAGTGAACTCGACCTGACTATCAGCGAACCCGAGAGAAAAAGTTCTCGGTGTTCCCTTGACGCACGCAGGTCGCGTTTGAAAGGATTGAGTCCGCCTGCGACGCCGCGACAAAGAAGAAATTCGGACGCGGCTTTTACTTGCATTCACCTACCACGCCTGGACGCGCACGCGCAGCGTTCGCGAATTGGTTGTGACCTGAGGGAGCGGATGATGAGTCGAACGACGATGCGCCCTGACCGAATCCTGCACGCGATGGTGTTGATCGGCGTGCTCACCCTCAGCGCCTGCGGCGGGGGTGGTGGCGGCGGCGGTGGTGGCGGCGGTCCGCCGCCGTTCAGGGTCACGCTGGATCGAACGGTGATCAACAGCGAATTCGTGCAGGGCACGGCGCCGGCACCGATCGCGATCAACGCGACCTCACAGGGTGAGTTCAACGGCACGCTGTTCGTCGGTGCCATCATCGAAGGGCAAGGCATCGATCCGAACGTGGTGCTCCTCATCAACGGCACGAATGCCACCATCACGGTGACGCCGCGCGCGAGTCTGACAGCTGGCGTGTACACGGGACGCGTGTTGTTCTTCGCCTGCTCCGACCCACAATGCACCACGCCCGTCGGCGGGACACCGATCCCCGTCGCCTATACCGTGCGCTCGCTCGGCCTCATCAAGCCGGCGGATGCGACGCTCGCCGCCACCCCGGAGTCCGTCCTCACCGATCTGCAGGGAAGCGCGCTGATCACCGGCACGGCGCCCGGAGGCACGACTCCGAACTGGCAGGCGAACGTCAACGTTCCGTGGCTCGCGCTGCAGGCCTCCACCGGACCCCTGGGGGGCAACGTGACTTTCCAGGTGAACCCCATGTTCCTCGCAACGCTGCGCGATGGCGCAGAGCACGTCGGCACGATCACGATCACGGCGCCGACGACGCCGCTCCCGCCCACGCAGTTCCAGGTGCACCTGCAGAAGGCACTCGGCGGCGTGACGGGCACGGGCCCTCACCTGCTTCTCTCCGGCAAGCCGCAGCGCCTGATCATCCGCGGCCACGGGTTCTCGGCGATCACGAATCTCGCGCAACGCGTGAGCATCGCGGGCGTGCAGCCGACGACGCTGACGCGCTCGAACGACACGGCGGTGCTGGCGGATCTGCCAGCGCTGGCCGCGGGCAGCTACACGATCTCGGTGTCGAACGCGCTCGGTATCCCGACCGACACGCGGGCTTTCGTGGTCGTCGATCCGACGGCCTACGCCTATGCCGCGGTCGCGAACCCGGACAAGGTCGACACGATGGCGTTCGATCCGGAGCGCAACGCCGCTTACGGGGCGGCACGCGATACCAACCAGCTCGTGCGCTTGCGGCTGGAAAATGGCAACTGGGTGCGCCAGACGCTCGCCGTTCCGCTCATCTATCACGCCGGGTTGAGCCTGGACGGCTCGAAGGTGGTGCTGACGACGCAGGGCGCGATCCAGACCGTCGATGCAGACACATTGGCGCCCGTCGCGAACATTGTGGTGTCAACGACCGTCGGTGTCGGCAAGGAGCCGCTGCCGACGACCAATGACGGACGCGTCTGGTTCGCCGGTGGCATCAACGGCGGGAGCCTGGACAACTTCGATGTGGCGAGCGGCGAGATCACGGTCGATCCCAACAATCGCGACTACACCAGCGGCGGACCCTGGTTCGTGATTTCGCGCAATGGCGAACGGATGATGTTGACGCAGCAGGCCTGCTGCACGCCGCGCTCGCCACTCCTCTATATGGACGCCTCAGAGGGTGTTCTACATAACGTGCCGTCGACCAAGGACATCTTCTTCCAGGCGCACATGTCCGATGACGGGCATCGCGTGATCTTCGACCAGAACCTGCTCATGGACGAGAACTTCCAGAGCCTCGGCATCATGGGAACCCCGCCGACGCTCGCGAGCTACATCGTGATTGCGAGTGCGGTCTCGCCGGATGGGCAGCGCTGTTACGGACTGGGCTACCACAACGACGATTTCGCCGTGGGCGATGCGAACGCGACGCACCCGCCACGAGTGCTGGTCTTCGACTGTTCCCAGTCGGTCGGCGAAGGCAACGCGCTGCCGGTGCTCGGCACGTTCGACTTCCCCGCGATCGACTACCCGAGCTGCTGGTCCAACTTCGACGAGAGCCAGTCGGCGAGCCAGTGCCTCGTGCAGCCGATGCGGGCGATCACGCCCGACGGCAGCGCGCTGATCTTCATGGGCGACCGCAAGTTCGTAGTGGTGCCGATCCCGGCGACGCTGGACCCGGTGCCCTAGAGTGCGGTGAGCCGCGCGCCAAAGAGCGTCGCCACGCGTCGTCATCGGACTGATCAGCCCCGTCCCGGAAGACGAATGACATAGAACCCAATTCTTATTGGCGGAGAGGGGGAGATTCGAACTCCCGAACCCCGTAAGGGGTTGCCGGTTTTCAAGACCGGTGCATTCAACCGCTCTGCCACCTCTCCGGCGGCGTCATTCTAGATGAGCGGTGGACCTTGCGCTCAGGCATCCCATCGTTGTATCCGGCCGGTACCGAACGTGTTCGCGGCATCGAGCAGCACGGCGACGAGCTCCCGCTCCTCGGCGGTGAGCTCCGGGCGCCACACGTCGAAGATCAGCACCACCCGCAGCTGGTCGCTCGAGTTCCACGCTTCGTGCTCCATGGTGTCGTCGAACACCCAGGCCTTGCCACGCTCCCATTCGCGCACTTCGTTGCCGACGCGAAAGCGGCACCCCGGAGGCACGACGAGCGGCAGGTGACAGATGAGCCGCGTGTTGACGTAGCCCGTGTGCGGCAGGATGCGCGCGCCCGGCTTCAGCACCGAGAACAGAATCGACGGCGTGCGTCCCGGGATGTGCGAGAGCGGCACGTCCTTCAGCGCCGCGAGCGTCCGTGGGCAGCGCTCGGCGTTCTCCGGCACGACATCGCCGTCCTTCCAGAGAAAAAATGCGGTCCAGTCGGGATTGTTGAGGAGACGGTGCGAAGCTCCAGGCGTGACGTCGGCCGGCGCTTGCAGGTATGGCACGAGCACGTCCGGTGTCTTCAGCACCTCCATCAGCTCCGCGCAGATGTCGTCGGTTGCGGCTTCGACGGCGTCGAGCCATGGAAAGGTCGAGCGCGGATAGAACTGGATCTGCGGCAAACCAGGAAAGAAGTACGCGCGCGGTTGCTGGAAGTACGGCTGCTTCTTGCCCAGCAGCAGGTCGAGCGACTGGCTGAAGCGTTCGCTCGAGCGCCGCGTGTCGTAGCCGCTCGCCGCGAGCCGCTCGTGCAGATAGGCTTCGACCCGCGCATGGATCCGGACGCGTTTGGCGTCGGCGTTGCGCACCAGTTCCACGAGCGGAGCGGGCAGGTTCGTCGCCCTCGACGCCAGCGCGACGGCCACCTGGTAGAAATCCGCTGCGGCTCGCTCGTTGCCTAGCACCGCGAGGGAATCGCCCTTGAGGACGAGTGCATTGAGGTTGCGCGGTTCGAGGGCCAGCACCTTGTCAGCGGCTGCGAGGGCCGCCGGGTGATCCGAGAGTTTCTGGCACGCGATCGCAAGGGCGAGCCACACGTTCGGGTCGACGTACCCGGTGGCGACGATCTGCTCGAAGTTCCGGCGCGCCGTCGCAGCGTCGCCGGTCTGAAGTGCGACCGTGCCTGCCTGGCTGAGCGCCTGCAGATCGATGCTCCGACTCTCCATTGAACCGTACTCCGTTGTCGCGCGTGGCCGTCGGACCTGGCGCCGCGGCCAGGCGTCACGGCGGCGCATCCTACCATCAGCCCTGCGCACGCAGACAAACTCCGCTGCGTACGTGCATCATGCGAGCCGGCTTTACTCAAGGAGAACGGTATGAATGCGTTCCTGATCTGCTCGGCGATCCTGGTGCTGCTCTATTTCGCACTGTCGCTGCACGTCTCGATGACCCGCGGGCGCACCCAGACCGGCATCGGCGCGGGCGATGATCCTGCCGGCCCGATGAGCAAGGCGGTTCGTGCCCACGGCAACGCGGCCGAATACGTCCCGATCTTCGTGGCGTTGTTTCTCTACTTTCTCCTGTCGGGCGCCGGCGGATGGATCGAGTGGGTCGCCATCATCGTCACGGCGTCGCGCATCCTGCATGCGCTCGGCATGTTGATGACGAAGACATTCAAAGCACCCCCGCATCCGCTGCGGGCAGTCGGCGCGTTGGGCACGTATCTCGGCGGGTTCGCTCTCGGCGTCGCCCTCCTCCTGCGCACCGCGGTCTAGATTTTCGAGCACGCGCGATGACGCGTGCGGCGCCGGGCTGGTCCGTGCCGCGATATGAAAAATGGGGATTGTTGGGAATCATTCTCAACAAGTGCGCGGCGACGCTGCGACTCGCCGTATGAAATGAGGATTTGCGCACCTCGAGTGACACTCACATGACACGCTCACGGTGAGCCGCTCGTAGCATGCGCCCATGGGTTTCGAGCAGCTCCTGGTTGCCCACCAGCGCAAGCAAGCCAAGCCGGCCGCTGGCGCTTTCGAGGCATTTGCCGCGAACCAGGGACGCTTCACCATCGAAACCTGCCTGCGGCGCCTGCTGATCACCCAGACCACCGACAGCGCGATTGCCAGCGCGGCTGCGCCGGCCGGTGTCGAGTTCCTGCGCGGCGTCGATGCTTACGACCTGCTCCTGCGCATCGCGAGCGGACTGGAAAGCGAAGTGCCGGGCGAATCCGAGGTCTTCGGCCAGTTCAAGCAGGGCTGGCAGGCCTATCGCACGCAGCATGGCGAGGCGGCGCGAGCCCTCGATCCACTCATCCGCAAGCTCTTCGAGGACGTGAAGGAGATTCGCTCGCGGCATCTCACGGGACTCGGCGCGGCGACGTACGGGAGCCTGGTGCGTGCCCTGCTCGGCTCCGACGCCGAACAGCCCACGCTCCTCATCGGCGCGGGCGAGATGGCGGCCGCGATCCTGCCTTACCTTTCGGGCCGCCCGCTCTACATCGCGAATCGCACGCCCGAGCGCGCCGCAGCGCTGCTGGCCGGCCTGCGACGCAAGTCCGACCATGCCGACGAGATCAAGCTCCTCGGTGGCGATTCCGAAACCGAGCTCGCACTGTGGCGCACGGTGACCAACGTCATCGTGTGCGTCCCGCCGAATCGCGAGCGCGACCTCGCGCGCGTGCAAGCCTGGAAGGAGCGCGATGCGAACTCCGGTCACCTGCTGCATCTCGGCAAGCTCGCTCCGGGCGATTCCGTGTGGGCTAACCTCGATCGCTTCGCGACGCTCGTCGATCTCTTCGCCCTTCAGTCCGCCAATTCCGAGCGGCGGCGTGTTCAACTGCTCCACGCGCGCAATGCCTGCCGCGAGCGCGCGCAGCTGCGTAGCCTCGGCGGCGGCGCCGGCGTGGCGCACGGCTGGGAAGACCTCTCGCTCTTCGCCCACAGCGCGTGATCCATGGGGGAGCTGCGCCTCGGCACCCGGCGCTCCGCTCTCGCGTGGGCGCAGAGCCTGTGGGTCGCCGAACGCATCCAGGCCCTCAATCCCGGCACGCGCGTTGAGCTGGTGCCGATCGAGACGCGCGGCGACCAGATCACCGATATCGCGCTCAGTCGCGTCGAGGGCAAGGACTTCTTCTCCGCCGAGATCGACGCGGCATTGCTCGCCGGCAAAGTCGATCTCACCGTTCACTCGCTCAAGGACCTGAGCCTCGAACGTCCATCCGAGTTGCTGCTCGCGGCGATTCCGCCGCGCGAGAATCCGCGCGATGTCGTGCTGTTTCGCGCCGATGTGCCGCAACGCCTGCAAGCCGGGCAAGTGCTGCGCATCGGGACTTCCGCCCCACGCCGGCTGGAAAACGTGCCGCACTTCCTCGCGCGTGCACTGCCGGGTGATGGCACGGCGCAGGTCGAGTGCGTCGAGATCCGCGGCAACGTCGACACGCGCCTCGGCCGGTTACACGAACCCGAGGGCAGCGCACGCCATCTCGATGGCGTCGTGCTGGCGTTCGCCGGACTGATCCGGCTGTGGCGCGACACGCGCCCGCAAGGCGGCCGGGAGAAATTGCAGCGCCTGCTCGAGAACGTCCGCTGGATGGTGCTGCCGCTCACCGATTGCCCGAGCGCACCCGGCCAGGGTGCGTTGGCGGTCGAGTGCCGCAGCGATGCGAAGGCAGTCCGCGCCGCGCTCGGTCGCCTCAACGACGCAAGCAGTGCACGCCTCGTCGACGTCGAGCGAGAAGTGCTGGCCGAAAGTGGTGGCGGTTGCCACCAGCGTTTCGGTGCCACCTGCATCGAGCATCCGGCGTTTGGGGCGCTGCTCTACGTCCGCGGCACGGACCCGAGTGGCGCTCGCATGGACCGTGTGACCTGGCTTGGCATGCCACAGCCGCCGCGCGCACCCGCGCGCTGGTGGGATGGCTTCAATGCCCGCGAATCGAACGACGTTCCACCGACCGAGATCGCGCATGCCGTGGACGCGGCGTTTCGCAACAGCGCAGCGCCGGTGTTCATCGCGCACAGCCGCGCACTGCCTGGCCATGCCGCCGCACGCCTCGCGAGCCATCGCGTCTGGACCTCCGGCAGCGCGAGCTGGTTTCGCCTCGCGCGCCTCGGCGTCTGGGTCGAAGGCTGTGCGGAGGGTCTCGGCTACGAATCGATTGCGCCTACGCTCGCCGAGCCCGTCCTGGGGCTGCCCCCGCTCGATCGCTGGCAGATCCTGAGCCACGCCGCGGCCGCCGATCACTGGCCGGGCGGCGAAGTCATCGGCACCTATCGCCTGCCCGAGGTCGGTACACAGTCGATTGCCGACGCCGGCTCGCTCACGCACGTGTATTGGGCGAGTGGCAGTCAATTCCGCGAGCTCTGGTCACGCCTGCCCGCCTCGGTTCATCATGCGTGCGGGCCCGGCAAGACCGCGCAGATCATCCGCGACGCCGGCATCAGCAACCTGACCGTCTTTCCTTCCGTGCACGAGTGGCGACGATGGCTACAGATCGAACGCGCTACGGATTGACCCTGCGCCGCCTGCGCCAGGACAAGCACATTCGCGAGCTGACGCGCGAAGTGCGAGTGTCCGCGACGCAGCTCATCCAGCCGCATTTCGTGGTCGAGGGCCTGCCGAGGCGCGAGGACGTTCCGGGGCTGCCGGGCGTTTACCGGGAAACACCGGACAGCTTCCTGCGCCAGGTCGAGCAGGATCTCGAAGCCGGGGCCGACAAGATCCTGATCTTCGGTGTCCCGGGCGAGAAGCGCGATGCGGACATTCGCTTCGACTTCACCGCGCGCCAGATCGCGGCGCTGCGCAAGCGTTTCGGAGCGGACCTGTGGATCGCGGTGGATGTGTGCCTGTGCTCGTTCACGACGCACGGGCATTGCGGTGTGCTCAACCACGAACAGGACCACGTGATCAACGACGCGAGCGTCGAGCAGCTGGCGCGCGCGGCACTGGAATACGCGCAGGCGGGCGCGAATTGCGTGGCGCCCAGCGACATGATGGACGGGCGCGTCGCGGCGATCCGCGAGGCGCTCGACGGCGGCGGCTGCGAGCGCACGCTCCTGATGAGTTACTCGGCCAAGTTTCACTCGCGTTTCTATGGGCCGTTTCGCGAAGCCGCCGACTCCGCCCCGCGCGCGGCACTCAAGGATCGCGCCAGCTACCAGATCGATCCCGCGCGCGCCGACGATGCGTTTCTCAGCTCGCAGCGTGATGCGGACGAAGGCGCGGACATCCTGATGGTGAAGCCCGGCCTGCCCTACCTCGACATCCTCAAGGACTTGTCGACGCGCATTGCGCGACCGTGGGCGGTGTACGAAGTGAGCGGCGAGTACGGCGCGTTCGAAGCGCTGGCCGCGCAGCAGCTCATGGATGGTCCGAACGCACACATCGAGTGCTGGACCGGGTTCGTGCGCGCCGGCGCATCGATGATCATCACCTACGGCGCGCGTTACGCCCGCCGCTGGCTGGCGGGCGCATGAAATCCGAGCGCTCCGCCGCGCTCTTCGAACGCGCGCGACGCGTCACGCCGGGCGGCGTGCACTCTCCGGTGCGTGCGTTTCGCGGCGTCGGCGGTGTGCCGCGGTTCATCCGCGAGGCCGCCGGGAGCCGTCTCATCGATGTCGACGGCAACATCTACATCGACTTCTGCATGTCGTGGGGACCGCTCATCTTCGGACACCAGGACTCGCACGTGCGAGCGGCCGTCGAAGGTGCGCTGGCCCGCGGCTGGTCGTACGGCGCCGCGGAGTCGGGCTCGCTCGAGCTCGCCGAGTGGATCTGCCGGCGCATTCCCTGGGTGGAGCAGATCCGCTTCGTGAATTCGGGCACCGAGGCGGTGATGTCGGCGTTGCGCCTGGCGCGCGCCGCGACCGGCCGACCGCGCGTGCTCAAGTTTCACGGCTGCTATCACGGTCACGTGGATTCGATGCTGGTCAAGGCGGGCTCCGGGCTCGCGGAGGCCGCGAGTCCCGACAGCGCAGGCGTGAGTGCCGAAACGGCCGCAAACACCCTAGTGGTTCCGCTGGATGATTCCGCCGCGCTGCAGGAAGCATTCGCACGCCACGGCGCCAGCATCGCGGCCGTCATCATCGAGCCGCTCCCGGCAAACTACGGCCTGCTACCTCAGCGCCCCGAGTTCCTCAAGGAGATCGTCGCTCTCGCTCATGCGAACGGCGCGCTCGTCATCTTCGACGAGGTGATCAGCGGTTTTCGCGTCGCGCTCGGCGGGATGGCCGAGCGGCTGGAATTGAAGCCGGACCTCGTGACGTACGGCAAGGTGATCGGTGGCGGTTTCCCGGTTGGCGCGTTCGGTGGCCGGCGTGACCTCATGGAACAGATCGCGCCCGCCGGGCCCGTATACCAGGCAGGCACGTTGAGCGCGAACCCGGTCGCGATGGCCGCGGGGCACGCGACGCTCAGCAGGCTCGAATCCAGTTCGCCTTACGCGTCGCTCGAACGCCTGGGGGCCCTGTTGGCTGACGCGCTACAGGCAGTCATCGCGCGCGTCGGCGCCGACTTCAGCGTGCAACGTGAGGGCTCTCTGTTCTGGCTCGTGGACGGCGCGCCTCGCGGTTCCACCGTGCGCAGCGTCGAGGCCATTCCCGCGCGACAGAAGCAACGGTTCGCCCTGCTGTTTCACGCGCTGCTCGATCGCGGCATCTATCTCGCACCGAGCGGCTTCGAAGTCGGGTTCCTGTCTACGGCGCACACCCACGCCGACCTCGACCAGTTCGTTTCCGCGTTCGAAGCGTCGTTGGAAACCCTGCCGGCGTCCTGACCCGATGGCTGCCCGGCTCATCACTGCCCGACGAGGCCTGCGCTGGCTGGTGCTGATCGCGGTGCTGTGGCTGGTGCTGCTGTTCGCGCTGATGCTCTGGTGGGGTTGGGTGGTGCACGAGCAGGCCGTCAAGATCGAAGAGCTGCAACAGATCGTCGCGCAGGATGTTTCCGCGGGACATGCACAGTGGCGCATCACGCAACGCATGCTGGTCTGGGAAGGCGGCACCTTGCTGGTGCTGCTCACCGGCCTCTCGGTCGCGCTCCTCTGGCTCTACCTGCGCGACCAGCGCCGCACGCGCGCATCGCAGGCGTTCTTTGCTTCCGTCACGCACGAGTTGCGCACACCCCTCACCAGCATTCGGCTGCAGGCCGAATCGCTGGCCGAGACGGGCGCCGCGAGCCCGCTCATTCACCGGCTGCTCGAGGACACGAGCCGGCTCGAAGCGCAGGTGGAACGAACGCTGGAACTCGCGCGCCTCGAAGGCGGTGGCGTGCTCGATCTGCAACCGCTGCCCATCGGCGCGTGGCTCGAGCGGCAGGTCGCGAGTGCCAGGGCCGAAGGCAGTCAGCTCGAGGTGAATCTGCAAGCCGCCGGCCAGAAGGATGATGCGCTGGTGCTGGCCGACCGCAACGCGCTCAAGGTGATCGTGCGCAACCTGGTGGAGAACACGCTGCGCCACTCGCAGGCTTCGCCGGCGCAGGCGCGCATCGCCATCGAGAGCGCTCCTGCCACGGTGACCGTGAGCTTCGCCGACCAGGGGCGCGGCTTCAGCGGCGATCCGCTGCAGCTCGGCACGCTCTTCTTTCGCGGCGAGCGTTCACAAGGCGCGGGCGTCGGGCTGTACCTGATCCGCATGCTGATGCGCCGCATGGGCGGCGATGCCGAATATCGCTCGCGGTCCGGCGCCGGATTCGAAACGCGCCTCACTTTCCGGCGCGCCGAGGAGCCCACGTGAGCGCTTCCGCACGGATCCTGGTGGTCGAGGATGAACCCAACGTCGGCCGCACGCTCACCGAGCGGCTCATCGCCGAGGGGCACACGATCGAGTGGGCGCGCACCGCGGGAGAAGCGCTCAATCTGTCCAACGGACCCGCGTTCGACCTGGCCCTGCTCGACGTCGGGCTGCCCGATCAATCCGGCTTCGATCTCGCCGCGACGCTGCGGCGCAGTCATCCGAAAACCGCGATCGTGTTCCTGACCGCGTTCGGCACACCGGACGATCGCGTGCGCGGACTCGAGCTCGGCGCCGAGGACTACATCGTCAAGCCGTTTCACTACAAGGAGCTGTTGTTGCGCATCGAGAACGCGTTGCGCCGCGCGAAGCTCCTGGCGAATGCGGAGTCGAAGTACGAACGACCGCTCCTGGTGGGGCGTGCGCGCATCGATCTCAAGCGCATGGAAGCCACGGTGGGCGAGGAACGGGTATCGCTCACCCACAAGGAGTGCGCGGTGCTCACGTTGCTGCTCGAGAAGCAAGGCGCGGTACTGGCACGCGACGAGATTCTCGATCGCGCCTGGGCGCCGGACGAATTTCCGACGCCACGCACCGTCGACAATTTCATCGTGCGCCTGCGGCGCCTGATCGAGGCCGACCCGGCAGAGCCGCAGGTGATCCGCAGCGTACGCGGCGTCGGCTATCAGCTCGACAGTGCCGCGGTGCGCGAGGCTGGAGCATGAAGAACCTGCTCCAGTCCGCGCTCGCGCGCTGCAACGCTTCGCGGCCGCCCGTGTGGTTCATGCGCCAGGCCGGGCGCTACCACAGCCACTACCGGCAGCTGCGCGGGCGACATTCGTTCGAAGCGTTGTGCAAGCAGCCAGCCCTCGCCACCGAAGTGACGCTCGGGCCGATCGAGGACTTCGATTTCGATGCGGCGATCCTCTTCTCCGACCTGTTGTTTCCACTCGAAGCCTTAGGGATGCCACTCAAGTACGACCCGGGACCGCAGCTCGGCTGGCACGTGCGCAGGCACGATGACCTGCAGCGCCTCGTGCTGAACGACGCGAGTGTCGCCGCGCTTCAGTTCCAGGGGAGCGCCATGCGCTCGATCCGCGAGCGGCTGCCGGACAGCAAGGGGCTGCTGGGGTTCGTCGGCGGTCCATTGACTCTCTTCTTCTATGCCGCCGCCGGCTCGCACCAGGGCGATCTCGGTGTCGCTCACGCGGGGCTCGCCGACGGCCGCTACGCCGGGTTCTGCGAAAAGCTCCTGCCGCTGCTCACACAGAACATTCTCCTGCAATGGCGCGCGGGCGCCGATTGCATCGCCATCTTCGACACCTGCGCGGGCGAGCTCGGAGCGCAGGCCTTCGGCCGCTGGGTCGTGCCGCAGCTCACCACGGTCGTGGACGCCGTGCGGCGCGAATGCCCCGAGGCACGAATCCTCTACTACTCCAAGGGCACCGATGCCACGCATTGGCGGCTGCTCACCGACCTCAAGATCGACGGGATCGGCGTCGACTGGCGCACTCCGCTCGCGGACGTACTGCACGAGTTCGGAGCGCAGTGGGCGGTGCAGGGCAATATCGATCCGCACACGCTGCTCCTGCCGGAGGCTGATTTCCTGCGCAGCGCCGAGCACTTCCTGAGCGCAGTTGCCGCGCTGCCGGCGGAGCGGCGCCGCGGCTGGATCTGTGGTCTCGGCCACGGCGTGCTGCCGGCGACCCCGGAAAATCACGTGCGCCTGTTCGTCGACCTGCAACGCGAGCTGTTCACTTGAATCCAGAACTCTCCCGCCTGCTCGCGAAGTACAACGTGCCGGGTCCGCGCTACACGAGCTACCCGACGGTCCCCTTCTGGGAGCGCACCCCGACACAGGAGGAGTGGATCACGGCGCTGCGCGCGGCGCTGCAGACGTCCGTGGGCAGCCACGCCGGCGCAGCGATCTACGTGCACATCCCGTTCTGCCGCTCGCTGTGCACCTACTGCGGCTGCAACATGCGTGTCACGCGCAATCGCGCGATTGCCAGACCATATCTCGAAGCCGTGCGCACCGAGTGGAACCTGTACATCGAGCGCCTCGGAGTCGAGAAACTCGAGATCGGCGAAATCCACCTGGGCGGCGGCACGCCGACGTTTCTCAATCCGGAGGAACTGCGCTTTCTCATGGAAGGACTCCTCGCGCGCAGCACCCTGGTGGGCGGCGCGGAGTTTTCGGTCGAGGCCGACCCGCGCGTGACGACGGCCGGACAACTCGCGACGCTCCATGCGTCCGGCTTCCGCCGCCTGAGCCTCGGCATCCAGGATTTCGATCCGCGCGTGCAGGACATCGTCAATCGCGTGCAGAGCGAGGAGCAGGTACGCGAGCTCACCGAGGACGCGCGCCGCATCGGCTTCACCAGCATCAACTACGACTTGATCTACGGGCTGCCGCTGCAGACGCTCGAGTCGATCGAGACCACGCTGGCTGCGGTGCGCCGCCTGCGTCCGGACCGCATCGCCTTCTACGCCTACGCTCACGTGCCCTGGATCAAGCCGGGCCAGCGCCGCTTCACCGAGGCCGACCTGCCGCAGGGCGATGCGAAGCGGGCGCTCTACGAGCGCGGACGCGAAATCCTCGAGGATGCGGGCTATCACGAGATCGGCATGGATCACTTTGCGCTCGAGAGCGATTCGCTCTCGCACGCGGTGCGCGATGCGACCCTGCATCGCAACTTCATGGGCTACACCTCGCGCCACGTGGCGCCGCTCATCGGGCTCGGCGTCTCCGCGATCGGCGATGCCTGGAGCGCGTTCGTGCAGAACGAAAAGGCCATCGAGCCCTACCAGGAGCGCGTGCAGCGCGGCGAGCTGCCGATCCTGCGCGGGCACCTGCTCGACGACGAAGACCTGCTTCTGCGGCGCCTGATCCTGGAGCTGATGACGCGCTTCAGCACGCGCTGGGACGGCCTCGCTGCTCGCCACGAGCACCTGCGATCGCTCCCCGAGCGGCTGCACGAGTTGATCGACGATCAGCTCGTCACGCTCGATGGCGAAAGCTGCGTGGTCACGGAACGCGGCCACGCCTTCATCCGCAACATCTGCATGGCCTTCGATGCACGCCTCGCGCGCAAGGCGCCACAGGTTCAGCTGTTCAGCAGCACGGTGTAGTGCGCCGTCGTCTGACGTCGTTGTCCGACGTCGTGATCCGGCGACAGTAACCCTGATATCGAATCAAAACGTTATCGCGAGGGCGCCGATGGGACGTCGGAGTCCGGCGACATTGTTCCTACAACGACGTGGCGCAAGCTGAACGTTGTGCACTTTTGCTCAACCAGCACTCAATGACTTGGGAACGAAATCGCAGTTGAAATTCCTACGGCATATTTCTTGCTGTTTTTTCAAGCGTGCGGCGCACGGTCTGAGAGTAAACGGACTTTCATTTCATGTGCTCTCGGGTTCGGGGATGACCAGTCGATCGACTGCGTACGCACGGGAGACGTTGTAAAGGGCAAACCCACCGAGAGGTGGGGACGCAAAGCCACCGGTCTGCAGGGGAAATGTCCCAAGACAGCGGGGTTGCCAAACGCGATCGATTGTTTCGCTCGAGTTTCGACTCCTGCGGGTACCTTCCTGGCTCGCCCGCCTGCTGTTTTTCCTTCCGGTGGCCGCGCGCGCCCGGTTAGCGGCCGCGTCGCAATGGTGCGGCCCTTCACCGATAAGGGGAAACAAACGTGAAAAGCAGCAAGCTGCAAATCGTTGTAGCTACGTGTGCGCTCGTCGCCGGGACGGGCGCATTCGCCGATGGAGTCCGGGACCCTGGCGTGCGCGGCGGCCCCGCCGGCGCAGGCCAGGCGATCCCAGGACTGCGGGGCTACGAAACGACCTATTTCGAAGCAGGACTGGAGGACTTCAACGAAGCGGAGACCCTGGCGGAAGGACTGGGCCCGCGATTCAATCTCGATGGTTGCGCAGGCTGCCACGCGGCGCCCGCAGTCGGCGGCAGCTCGCCCGCGGTGAATCCGCAGGTGACGGTCGCCACCGCGTTTGGCGCGCGCAACACCCTGCCCTCGTTCATCAGGTCCGACGGGCCGGTGCGCGAGGCGCGGTTCAAGTTCACCTCGAGCGGTCAGCGCGATGGCGGCGTGCATGCGCTGTTCGTCATCAGCGGCCGCAATGACGGGAGTGCGAACGCCAGTGGTTGCCGGATTCAGCAGGAGGACTTCGACCGGCAGGTCGCGCGCAACAACGTGATCTTCCGGATCCCGACACCGGTGTTCGGCGCCGGGTTGATCGAAATGATTCCGGATAGCGTGATTCTCGCCAATCTCAACGCCGATTCGGCCACCAAGTCACGCCTCGGCATTTCCGGACGGGCGAACCGCAGCGGCAATGACGGGACGGTGACCCGTTTCGGCTGGAAGGCGCAGAACAAGTCCCTGATGGTGTTCTCCGGCGAGGCCTACAACGTCGAGATGGGCATCAGCAACGAGGGCTTCCAGTCCGAGCGCGAGGAGAACACGAGCTGTCAGCTCTCCACGTTGCCGAACGACATCAGCGCGCTCGACGGAGCCACGGGTGTCGACTCGGTGAGCGGCATCGAGAAGTTCTCCTTCTTCATGCGCTTCCTGGCAGCGCCCACACCGGCGACCAATTCATTTGGTGGCGCAACGTCGATTGCCAACGGCCGCAGCGCCTTCGTGAGTGTCGGCTGCGCCCAGTGTCACACGCCGACGCTGCTGACCGGCAACACGGGCGTACCGGGCCTGGCGAATCAGAAGGTGAACCTGTTCTCGGACCTTGGCCTGCACCGGATGGGCCCTGCCCTCGCCGACAACGTTCAGCAGGGAGGCGCAGCCGGAGACGAGTTCAGGACAGCGCCGCTCTGGGGCGTGGGCCAGCGCATCTTCTTCCTGCATGACGGTCGCACCAAGGACCTGCTGCAGGCGATCCAGGCGCATGCCAGCAACGGCGACCGCAATTTCGGGCCGTCGGAAGCGAACGCGGTGGTCAACCAGTTCAACGCTCTGCCGGCGAACCGCCGGCAGGACGTGCTGAACTTCCTGCGTTCACTCTAGCTGCAAGAGAACCGGGGTGTTGTCGGAGGAGATCCGAGAGCGATCAGTCATTCGGTCCAAGCTGATCGGCTCCGCCCAGGTACGGGCGCAACGCCGCCGGGACCATGATCGAAGCGTCGGCGCGCTGATAATTCTCCACCACTGCTATCAGCGCCCGGCCTACGGCAACGCCCGAACCGTTCAGGGTATGAACCGGTTCGGGCTTGCCGGTTTCGGGATTGCGCCAGCGCGCCTGCATGCGCCGCGCCTGGAAGCTCTCGCAGTTGCTGCACGATGAAATCTCGCGGTAGCGCTGCTGTCCCGGCAGCCAGACTTCGAGGTCGTAGGTCTTCGCGCTCGCGAAGCCGATGTCACCGCCGCACAGCGCCACCTTGCGATACGGCAGTTCGAGCAGCTGCAGCACGCGTTCCGCGTGTCCCGTGAGCTCCTCGAGCGCCGCGTAGGAATCCTGCGGCCGCACGATCTGCACCAGCTCGACCTTCTCGAACTGATGCTGGCGCAACATGCCGCGCGTGTCCTTGCCATACGAGCCTGCCTCGGAGCGGAAGCACGGCGTGTGTGCCGTGTACTTCAGCGGCAGGCGCTCGGGCTCGATGATCGACTCGCGCACCAGGTTGGTGAGCGGCACCTCGGCGGTCGGGATCAGGTACAGGCCGCTCTCGCCACGGACCTGAAACAGGTCCTGTTCCATCTTCGGCAGCTGCCCCGTTCCGGTGAGCGTCTGCGCGGTCACGAGATACGGAACGTAAGCTTCCCGGTAGCCGTGCTCGCGCGTGTGCAGGTCGAGCATGAACTGGGTCAGCGCGCGATGCATGCGCGCCAACGCGCCGGACAGCACGGCGAAGCGCGCGCCGGAGATCTTGCCCGCGATTTCGAAGTCGAGCCCACCGAGCGCGGCGCCGAGCGCGACATGATCCTTCGCCTCGAAGTCGAAATTGCGCGGCTCGCCCCAGCGGCTCACCTCGACGTTCGCCGTCTCATCGCGCCCCGCGGGGACCGAGGCGTCCAGCAGGTTGGGTAACCCGAGCAGGATCTGGTCGAGCTGCGCCTGCACTTCTGCGAGCCTGGCTTCGGTCGCCTGCAACTCCTTGCCGAGCGATTCGGCATGCGCCAGCAAGGGCGCGATGTCCTGGCCCGAAGCCTTGGCCTTGCCCACGGCCTTGGCCTGCGTGTTGCGTTCATTGCGCAGTCGATCAGCTTCGATCTGCAGCTGCTTGCGCTGCTCTTCCAGCGCGCCGAAGGCGGCGACATCGAGCCGGAAGCCGCGGCGCGCGAGGTTCTCCGCCACCTTGTCGGGTTCGGTTCTGAGCAGTCTCGGATCGATCACGGCGTCTTCTTTTCGGTGGCCGATGTCTTGTCGGTGGCGGACGCGTTGCGCTGACGCAGGCGTTCGAGCGCTTCCGCGATGCGGATCTCGAGTCCACGCGCCACCGGCTGATAATAGTATGGGTGAGCCGGCATCGCCTCGGGAAAGTAGCGTTCGCCGGCCGCGAAGGCCTCCGGCTCGTCATGCGCATAGCGATAGTCGCGGCCAAAGCCGAGCTTCTTCATGAGTCCCGTCGGCGCATTGCGCAGATGCAGAGGGACGTCCAGCGTCCCGTACTGGTGCACGTCCTGCATCGCTGCGCCGTACGCGGTGTACACCGCGTTGCTCTTCGGCGCACAGGCGAGGTATACGACGGCCTGCGCGACCGCGAGCTCGCCCTCGGGAGTCCCGAGCCTTTCATAGGTGTCCCACGCATCGAGCGCGAGCGCGAGTCCGCGCGGATCGGCATTGCCGATGTCTTCGCTCGCCATGCGCACCACGCGACGCGCCACGTACAGCGGATCGCAGCCGCCGTCGAGCATGCGGCACAACCAGTAGAGCGCCGCATCGGGATCGCTGCCGCGCACCGACTTGTGCAGCGCCGAGATCTGGTCGTAGAACTGATCGCCACCCTTGTCGAAGCGGCGATAGCCGCCCGAGGCGACCTCGGCCGCCACCGCGATGGTGATGAGCCGTCCCTCCCCCTGTGGCTGCGCCAGGTCGGCCGCCACCTCCAGCAGGTTGAGCGCGCGCCGTGCGTCCCCGTCCGCCGCAGCGATCATGATCTCGAGCGCGCGCGGCTCGAGCGCAAGCTGTAGCGCACCGAGGCCGCGTTCCCGATCGGCGAGCGCCGCCTCGATCACGCGCGCAAGATCCGCCTGGGTGAGCGACTTGAGCACATAGACGCGAGCGCGCGACAGGAGCGCGCTGTTCACTTCGAAGGAGGGATTCTCGGTGGTCGCGCCGATCAGGATCAGCGTGCCATCCTCGACGAACGGCAGGAAGCTGTCCTGCTGCGCCTTGTTGAAGCGATGCACTTCGTCGAGGAACAACACGGTGCCGCGTCCGGTGGCTGCGCGCGTGCGTTGCGCGAGATCGACCGCGGCCCGTACATCCTTGACGCCCGCAAGGACCGCGGAAAGGCCGACGAACTCACAGTCGCAACTCCCGGCGAGCAGGCGCGCGAGCGTCGTCTTCCCGGTCCCCGGCGGACCCCAGAAGATCATCGAGTGCAGCCGCCCGCCTTGCACCACGCGGCGCAGGGGCTTGTCCGGGCCGACCAGGTGTTGCTGCCCGACGAACTCATCGAGGGTTCGCGGCCGCATGCGATCGGCGAGCGGACGGAAGTCGTCGTTCATGACCTAGGAATCTTCGCGGGCGGAGCCGTGGCGTGTCCACGCGTTCTCAATGCGCCGCGTCCAGTTCGCCAGGCCGAAGCCGGCAAGCACGAAACCGGTCGCCACGCCGGCGCCGTTGGTGAGCGCGTCCTTGATGTCCATCTCGCGGGTCGTGGTGAGCGCACCCTGCAGCAGCTCCAGCGCGGCGCCCATCAGGAAAAACGCGACCGCCAGCCAGCCGTGCCGCTTGCGCTCGTAGAGTCCCGAGAACCAGAGCATGAGCAGCAGGTAGCTGCTGAAGTGCTCGACCTTGTCGCTGATGCCGAGCCCGAAGGTGGGAACGTTCGGAATGAGGCTGCCGACCACCACGCCGGCGATCAGCAGCCAGCCGATGACCAGCCAGGTGCGTGCATGGGGAAGTGACAGCATGCTTCAGCGTTGCGCCGCGCCGATGACGTCCACACCCGGCGGCGGCACGAAAGTGAAGAGGTCGCCCGCCAGGCGGGGATTGCGATGCACGCCGGAGAACTCGATGCGCGTGCTCTGCTGGAGTTTGTCCTTGAGGTCCATCAGCTTCAGCTCGCCGTCGCCGAAGCCGAGCCGCAGCTCCACGAAATCGGTGTCGGCACGACGCGGCACGAGCTGCAGCCAGTCGATGCCTTCGCGGTTGCCGATGCGCTTCACCTCGAAACTGTCGGTGATGCTGGACTTTCCGGCGAGGAGCAGCGCCGGCGTCACCGACAGCGAGTCATCGACGCGCTTCACCGTGACCTGCTCCAGTTCCACGTCATACAGCCAGATCTTCGCGCCGTCGCTCACGATGAGCTGGTGATCGGGCTCCTTGTAGTCCCAGCGGAAGCGCCCGGGCTTCTGCAAGTAGAGCGTTCCGGAGGACTCCTGCGTGCGGTCGCCGGCGGCGTTGCTGGAACGCTGGTGGAAGTCGGCCTGGAAGCTGGTGAACCCCGCAAGATAGTTCTGCAGCCATTGGCCGGCCTCGGCCGACCGTGGAGCATCGTTGGCACTGAAAGCGAACGGCGTCGCCGCCACTGCGACCACCACCGTCAACCAGGCACGCGGCGCGAACTTCAAAGTGATCCTTCTCTCGAAATCAATCGTCCTCGGGCGGCGGTGGCGCGAGCACCTCGCGCGAGCCGTTGGTCTGCAGCGGGCCCACCAGGCCTGCCGCCTCCATGGTTTCCACCAGCCGCGCCGCGCGGTTGTAGCCGATCTTCAGGCGCCGCTGCACGCCGGAGATCGAAGCCTTGCGAGTCTCGAGCACGATGCGAACCGCCTCGTCGTAAAGCGGATCCTGTTCGCCGTCGATTTCGCCGGCGGCTCCTTCTTCTCCGCCCTCGCCTTCTTCCGGCAAGCCGGGAATTGGACCGCGCGGACCGGAGAGAATTTCCTCGATAAAGACGGGCGGCGCGGCTTGCCGCAGGGACATGACCACCCGATGCACCTCGGCATCGGAGACGAAGGCGCCGTGCACGCGCATCGGCACCGAAGTCCCGGGCGGCAGGTACAGCATGTCGCCGTGGCTCAGCAGCGCCTCGGCGCCGCTCTGGTCCAGGATCGTGCGCGAATCGACCTTGGCCGAGACCTGGAACGCAATGCGCGCCGGGATGTTGGCCTTGATGAGACCGGTGATCACATCCACCGAGGGGCGTTGCGTGGCGAGGATGAGGTGAACGCCGGCAGCGCGCGCTTTCTGCGCCAGCCGTGCGATCAGCTCTTCGACTTTCTTGCCGACCACCAGCATGAGATCGGCAAGCTCGTCGATGATGATGACGATGTTCGGCAGCGGCTCGAGGTCCGGAACGTCGAGCAAGGTCATGCCCGGATCGCTCGCCGCCTTCGCCGCGACCAGCGGGTCCTTGAGCGGCTTGCCGTCCTCCTTCGCGTCCTTCACCTTGCGGTTGAAGCCGGCGAGATTGCGCACGCCGAGCGCTGCCATCAGCTGGTAGCGCCGCTCCATTTCGGCAACGCCCCAGCGCAACGCGTTGGCGGCTTGCTTCATATCCGTCACCACCGGCGCCAGCAGGTGCGGGATGCCCTCGTACACCGAGAGCTCGAGCATCTTCGGGTCGATCATGATGAGCCGCGTGTGCTCGAGCGTGACCTTGTAGAGCAGGCTCAACACCATCGCGTTGAGTGCCACGGACTTGCCTGACCCGGTGGTGCCGGCGATCAGCAGGTGCGGCATGCGCGCGAGATCCGCCACCACCGGGTGACCGCCGATATCCTTGCCGAGGGCGAGCGCGAGCGGCGAAGCGAGATCGTCATAGGCGCGCGACTTGATGATTTCACCCAGCGTGACGAGCTCGCGCTTCTCGTTCGGAATCTCGAGGCCGACGACCGACTTGCCCGGGATCACTTCGACGACACGCACGCTGATCGCCGAGAGCGCGCGCGCGAGATCCTTCGCGAGGTTGGTGATCTGGCTCACTTTCACGCCGGCCGCGGGGCGCAATTCGAAGCGCGTGACCACCGGGCCCGGATGCACGGCGACGACTTCGACATCGACGCCGAAGTCGCGCAGCTTGAGCTCGACCAGCCGCGACATCGCTTCGAGGGCTTCCTCGGAATAACCCGATTCGCGCGGCGGCGGGTCATCGAGCAGGGACAGCGGCGGCAGTTCCGCACTCTTCGGCGCTTCGAAGAGCGGCACCTGCTTCTCGCGCTCGACGCGCTCGCTGCGCTCAGGCGCGGCAACGACCGGCTCGATGCGCGGCGGCGCGCGAGTGGCGGACTTGCGCTGCTCCTCACGCACGCTCTCGGCACGTGCCTGCTTGCGCTCGCGACCTTCGGCGTGCTCACGCGAGGCGAGCATGCGCCTGCGAATCCAGTCGATGCTGCGCACCGTGGCGTGACCGAGCAGGTCCATCACGCGAAACCACGACACACCGAGAAACAGCGATACGCCCGCAAGCCAGAGCGCGAGCATGAGGAGCGTTGCCCCGAGGAAGCTGAAGGCCGCGGCGAGCCCGTTGCCGACGAGCGACCCGAGCACGCCGCCGGCGGTGCTCGGCAGGCCGGCGCCGCTCCAGTGCAGGGTGGCGAGACCGCAGCTGGTGGCGAGCGTCAACAGAAAACCGATGGCGCGAAACGTCAGCGTGGAACGCGACTTCAGTTCCGGTGCCGCATGGCCGCGATAGATGACCCAGCCGGAGAGCGCCAGCATCACCGGGAACAGGTACGCCGCGCGCCCGAAGAGGAACAACAGCACATTGGCGAACCAGGCGCCGACCGGGCCGATCGCGTTACTGATCCGCCCCGGTTCACCGGTGGAGGAGAACCCTGGATCCTGCGGGTCGTAGGTGAGGAGTGCCGCCAGCAGGATGAGGGCCACCACGCCGAACAGCAGCAGCGCGCTCTCTCGCAGCGCCCGCACCACGGGCAACGCCAGCCGCGAGGCGGGCTTACGGGAGTCGAAGACTTCGCTCAAGTATTGATCTCGTACATGAAGGGTTTAACTCAACCCTTTGATTGTACGAGCCCATCAGTCAGCTCAGCAAGGCCGGATGCACGACTTTCCCGGCCATCACGTTGATGCCCTTGCGCAGGTCCGCATCCTCCTGCCAGTCGCCGTCCGCCAGCCGCCCCGCATAGGGCGCGATGGCCGCTGACAGGGCCTGCGATGAAGTACGCGGAACGGCACCGGGCATGTTCGTGACCGTGAAATGCGTGACTCCTTCCCAGACGTACGTCGGCGCGTCGTAGGTGGTCGGCCGGGTCGTTTCGACACAGCCGCCCTGGTCCACCGAAATGTCGACGATCACGCTTCCCGCTTGCATGTGCCGGACCATGTCGGCGCTGATGACGTGCGGCGCCCGCGCACCGGTAACGAGGACCGCGCCTACGACGATGTCTGCATTACGGACCGCATCCGCCACATCCGCAGTGTGCGGATAGAGGCCAGTCACATTCGCACCGATTTCACGCGCCGCGACCAGCTTGTCGCGATCCTTGTCGAACACGACGACGTCCGCGCCCAGGCCCGCCGCGACGATGGCTGCATTGCCGCCGGCGACGCCTCCGCCGAGGATGACCACACGTCCGCGTCGCGCCGCCGGCACGCCGCCGAGCAGGATCCCCTTGCCCCCTTGCGGCTGATGCAGCAGGCAGGTCGCGATCTGGATCGACAGGCGCCCGGCGATGTCGCTCATCGGCGCCAGCAGCGGCAGGCGGCCGAACTCGTCCTCGACCGTCTCGAAGGCGACGGCGGTGAGCCCGATGTCGCACAGGCGGCGCGTGAGATCGGGAAGCGCGGCGAGATGCAGGTAGCAGAACAGCAGGTGATCCTTGCGCAACAGGCCGAGGTCGGCCTCGACCGGCTCCTTGACCTTCACGATCATCTGCGCGCCGCCGTAGACCTCGCGCGCCGACGGCTGGATCTTCACGCCGATGTCGCGGTAGTGCTGATCGGTGTAGCCGCTCTTCTCGCCCGCGCCCGCCTCGACGAACACCTCGTGGCCGTTGCGCACCAGTTCGGCACAGGCCGCCGGCACCAGGCCCACGCGGCCCTCGCGCGGCTTCAGTTCGCGCGGAATTCCAATTCGCATGTGAGAGCTCCTTGGTCGCTTTGCCGGACCGGGCGATTCACTTACCATTGAATGCGCAACTTGCGCACTCATTCATCTGGTGTGGATGCGAGCTGCCGGCTGAGCGCCGACTTTCCGGTCCGGTAAATCAAGTAGGAAAATTGGGGCGAATTATACATGTCGGGACACAGCCGGCTCATCATCCTTGGCTCCGGGCCTGCTGGCTACAGCGCGGCCGTGTACGCCGCGCGCGCCAATCGCAAACCGACGCTGATCACCGGGATCGAACAAGGCGGCCAGCTGATGACCACGACCGACGTGGACAACTGGCCGGGCGATATCGAGGGCCTGCAGGGCCCGCAACTCATGGAGCGCATGCGCAAACATGCCGAGCGCTTCGCCACCGACATCGTGTTCGATCACATCAACGCCGTCGATCTGAACCGCAGGCCCTTTCACCTGCGCGGCGATGCCGGCACCTACACCTGCGACGCGCTGATCATTGCGACGGGCGCCTCCGCCCGCTATCTCGGCCTGCCTTCGGAAGAGCAGTTTCGCGGCAAGGGCGTCTCTGCCTGTGCGACCTGCGATGGATTTTTCTACAAAGGAAAGAAAGTCGCGGTGATCGGCGGCGGCAACACGGCAGTGGAAGAGGCGCTCTACCTGACCAACATCGCCTCGCACGTGACGCTCGTGCACCGGCGCGATCGGCTGCGCGCGGAGAAAATCCTGCAGGACCGGCTGTTCGAGCGCGAGCGCGCCGGCAAGGTGTCGATCCGCTGGAACCACGTGGTGGAACAGATCGTCGGCGATGCATCGGGTGTCACCGGGCTCGAGATCCAGGGGACCGATGCGCGAGGCAAGGAACGCCTGGAACTCGATGGCGTGTTCATCGCCGTCGGCCACACGCCCAATACGCAGCTCTTCGAGGGTCAGCTCGCGATGCGCGGTGGCTACATCACCGTCAAGACGGGCCTCGAGGGCGAAGCGACCGCAACCAGCGTCCCCGGAGTGTTTGCCGCGGGCGACGTGGCGGATCATGTGTACCGGCAGGCGGTGACCTCCGCAGGGACCGGTTGCATGGCGGCCCTCGACGCCGACAAGTACCTAGAGCGGTTTGATGCACGGGAGCCATGACCGCTTCACGACCAGATCCCGCATCGCCCAGGCACCGGTCGCGCATTCTCTCCAGCATCGATGAGATTCCGGCCGCGCAATGGAATGCGCTGCTCGACGATGACGCCCTGTTCGTGCGCCACGAATTCCTGGCCGCGCTCGAGCATCAGTCCTGCGTCGGCGCCCAGAGCGGCTGGACGCCCTGTCACCTCGTGCTCAGCGATTCGCGCGGCGAGCTGTGCGCCGCGCTGCCGCTCTACCGCAAGCTGCATTCCTGGGGCGAGTTCGTGTTCGACTTCGCGTGGGCGCAGGCGTACGCCCGCAGCGGTCTGCAGTACTACCCGAAGCTCGTGGCAGCGGTGCCCTTCACACCGGCGAGCGGGCCGCGATTGCTGGTCGCAGCGGGTCCGATGCAAGCCGCGTGGCGCCGCGAACTGGTGCGCGCCGCGCTCGCCATGGCCGCGGACGAAGGCGCTTCCTCGTTGCACGTGCTGTTCGCGGAGAAGACTCAGGCCGACGCGCTCGCCGCCGACGGTTTCCTGTTGCGCCGGGACTGCCAGTTCCACTGGCACAATCGCGGCTATCGCAGCTTCGATGAGTTCCTGGGGCGCTTCACCGCGGAGAAGCGCAAGAAGGTCCGCCGCGAACGCCGCCGCATCAGCGATGCGGGCGTTCAATTCCGTACCCTGCAGGGGGCGCAGATCGATCGGCGGCTGTGGCGCACCCTGTACGGCTTCCATGCCGACACGTTCCTGCGGCACGGTCACACACCCTACCTCAGCCTCGGGTTCTTCCTGGAGATCGCCGAGCGCCTGCCCGACAACATCGTGATCCAGCTCGCCGAGCATCGCTCGCAGCCGGTCGCGGCAGCCATCTGCTTTCGCAGTTCGAGCACGCTCTACGGCCGCTACTGGGGTGCAAGCGGCGACTTCCACAGCCTGCATTTCGAGGCCTGCTATCACCAGGGGATCGATTACTGCATCCGCGAGGGATTGACGCGCTTCGAGCCAGGCACCCAGGGCGAGCACAAGGTGAGCCGCGGCTTCGAGCCGACGCTCACCTGGTCCTCCCACTGGATCGCGCATCCGCAGTTCGCGCGCGCCATCGCGCAATTCCTGCAACGCGAAGCCGAGGCCATCGATGACTATGCCGCGGAAGTCGATGCGCACGTTCCGTATCGCCGTTCGTCGCGGGTGGATGTCGCCGACCACGGACCATGAGCCCGGTTTACTGGCTGAGCCGGGCGGGAACACCGTGGTTTCCTCCGGCATCCGAGGCTCTCAAGGAACCTGACGGCCTGCTGGCCGCGGGCGGCGATCTCTCCGTCGAACGCCTGCTCGCTGCCTACGAGCACGGCATCTTCCCCTGGTACGCGCCCGGTCAGCCGGTGCTCTGGTGGTCACCGGATCCGCGCGCCGTGCTCTACCCGAAGGAGCTGCGCGTATCACGCAGCCTGCAAAAACGCGTGCGCAACGGCGGCCTGGTCACGCGCCTGGACAGTGACTTCGCCGCAGTGATACGCGCGTGCGCGGCGCCGCGCGCATCGGATGCGGGGACGTGGCTGACCGAGGAAATGATCGAGGCGTACCAGAAGCTGCACGCGCTCGGCCACGCACACAGTGTCGAGACATGGCAAGGCGAACAGCTGGTGGGCGGACTCTACGGCGTGTGCCTCGGGCGGATTTTTTTTGGCGAGTCGATGTTCAGCCGCGAGACCGACGCCTCCAAAGTGGCGCTCATCCGGCTCGTGCACGAATGTCAACAACGCGAGGTCGTGCTCATCGACTGCCAGGTGACGTCCCGGCATTTGCAGAGCCTCGGGAGCCGCCCGATCAGCCGCAGCGCCTTTCTGGGCCTGCTCAAGGAGCACTGCCGGCCGCTCCATCCGGGACGCTGGGAATAGTGGAATCAGCAGGTTAGACCCTCCAGCGGGCGTCGGCTGACGCCGTCAGGCTGCCCCCTTTACGGACACAGGTGCGCCGGTATAATCGCGCCCTCTTTTTTAAAGGCTTCCGGAGGCACTGATGCCTGCGAAACGCGCGCCGGCAAGGACGAAGGCGAAGAAAACCGCACCCCGCAAGGCGGCTCCCGTAAAGGCGAGCGCTCAGCTCAAGGCCAAGTCGCGCACCAAGGCGCACGCCGCCGCCCGACCGGTGCCGGCAAAGAAAGCCGCACCGGTGAAGAAACCCGTCACTGCCTCGCCCGCTCGCGCGCACGCTCCCGCCGCCCGTCCGGCTGCGGCGACTGCGCATCGCCCCGCGGCGGACCTGAAGCTCAATCGCCTGCGTCCCGCGACGGCTTCCTTCGAGCCGCCGACACGGCTCGTGCCGCTGCCGACCGATGGCGAGGACAACGACCTCGCCGATACCAGCCTGCTGGCCGGTCCACGCAATGTGCAGCCGTACATTGCGAAGCGCGGCGAGCAGTACATGAGCAAGGAGCAGCTCGACCACTTCCGCAACATCCTGCTGACCTGGAAGCGCGACCTGATGGAGGAAGTCGACCGCACCGTGCTGCACATGAAGGACGAGGCGGCGAATTTCCCCGATCCCAACGATCGCGCCACGCAGGAGTCGGAGTTCAGTCTCGAGCTGCGCACCCGCGACCGCGAGCGCAAGCTGATTCGCAAGATCGAGGAAGCGCTGATGCGCATCGAGGACGGCTCGTACGGCTACTGCCTCGAGACCGGCGAGGAGATCGGCATCAAGCGCCTCGAGGCGCGTCCGGTGGCTACGCTGTGCGTCGAGGCACAGGAACGTCGCGAACGCCGTGAACGCCAGTACGGCGACCGGGACGATCGCTACCGCTAGCAAGGCAAGCTCCGAACAGGTTTCATGAGCGCGACCGCGCCTCCGTATCGCGGCCGGTTCGCGCCCTCCCCGACCGGTCCACTGCATCTCGGCTCGCTGCTCGCTGCCGCCGGCAGCTATCTGCAGGCGCGCGCTCGCGGCGGCCAGTGGCTCCTTCGGGTCGAAGACCTCGACACACCGCGCGTGGTGCCCGGCGCCACGGAAGAAATCCTGCGCACCCTCGAGCTGTATGGATTCGAGTGGGACGGAGGTGTGGTTCGACAGAGCGAACGCCTCGCCCTCTATGGTGCGGCATTCGAAACGCTCGAGCGCGACGGGCTCGTCTTCGCCTGCTCGTGCAGTCGCAAGGAACTCGCGGCCCGGCAACCTGCGGCTGCGCTGGAAGAGGACACCTTCTATCCGGGCACCTGTCGCAATGGCGCGCAACATCCCGAGCGACCTCTGGCGTACCGCTTTCGCGTGACCGACGCCGCCCTCGAGTTCGAGGACGGATTGCAGGGACGCTTTGCGCAGAACGTCGCCGACAGTATCGGGGACTTCGTGATCCGCCGGCGCGACGGCCTCTTCGCCTACCAGCTCGCTGTCGTGGTGGACGACCACGAGCAGGGCATCACCGAAGTGGTGCGCGGCTGCGATCTGCTGAGTAACACGCCGCGCCAGATCCTGTTGCAGCAGGCACTCGGGATTGCGCGACCCGCCTACATGCACTTGCCGCTGCTCACCGAGGCGGACGGACGCAAGCTCTCCAAGTCGCGCCGCGCGGTCACGATCGCGAATCATCAGCCCGCGGCAGCGCTGTGGAGCGTGCTGCGCTGGTTGCGACAGGCGCCCCCGCCCGAACTGGCACGCGGCTCAGTCCGCGAGCTGTGGTCCTGGGCGATCCGGGCATGGAATCCCACAGCACTGCGCAACGCGCGCGAAATCGCTCTGGACGCAGTCCAACAGTCCACCTGACTCGCACGAAGAGATTTGGGTCCGCGGCGCGGATGGATTATCGTAGGCACCCTAAAACGTGCGCCGCCTGCCCGGGCGGTCAAGAGCCGATCGAACGGCCTCATCGCCCGGACTCTCGCCCGGGAGTGCCTGCGATGAGCGAACCGCGAGTCATCAAGAAATATCCGAACCGGCGTCTCTATGACACCGTGGAGAGTCGCTACATCACGCTGGCGGACATCCGCCGGCTGGTGCTCGACAAGATCGACTTCGTCGTGATCGACAAGAAGTCCCAGGAGGACATCACGCGCAGCATCCTGCTGCAGGTGATCGCGGAGCAGGAGCACCAGGGCGAGCCGCTGATGAGCCAGGATTTCCTGTCGCAGGTGATCCGCTCCTACGGCGGCGCGATGCAGGGATTCGTCGGCAGCTATCTCGAGCAGAGCCTGAAGCTGTTCATGAGCCAGCAGCAGCAGGTGCGCGACCGCGTGAAGAGCATGGTGGGCGTCGATCCGGTCGAGACCGTCGCCAACCTCGCGCAGAAGAACTACGCGCGCTGGAAGTCGGTGCAGGACGACATCTTCAAGGCGCTGATGAACGCGACGGGCCGGGCGCGCGCCGAGGCCGAGGACGGCGACGGCGGCGAGCACAAGCAGACGCCCGCAGCGTGAGAACTACCCCAACCTCGGAATGACCGCGGCGCGCACGCCTCGCAGATCGCGCGTCTGGACTCTGGCGATTGGCACCCTGCTGACGGGCTGTTTCTCCCTTCCCGAATATCCCCGTGACTGGCCACCGCTCCAGCGGCTGGGCGACGGGGACTGCCCGTCAATCGCCGGCGACTTCGAGAATCAACCCGCCGCCAAGAACGGCGGGCTTTGGACGGATCCGTCGGTCTCGGGCGAACTGGTGTCGTTCTTCTTTCCCCAGGCCGAACGCAATGCCGTGGAGCACGTCAGCTTCCAGACGGGTGCGTCGGACATCGCGATCACGCTCCATCTGCACAACGGCGACACGGTCGACCAAGCCTTCAAGCGTGAGCCGACGTGCAAGGACTCGATGCTGATAATCCCGCGGCCCGGTGGGACTGCGGTGGATCCGATCGCGCTCTCAGCGGTCACTAATCACGAATCGTATGCGCTGGGAATAGCAACCGACGGCTCGCTCGTCCTTGAGCCGCGCCACTTCGGAGGCGGCATCGCCGTGGTTTTGCCCTTCGCCGTGGTCGAACACGGCTGGGCGCGCTACAAGCCGTTCGCGCAATCAGATGCGCCTGCCAACAACGAGCATGATCACGGTTGAGTCGCAGCGACGCGGTTGAGGTGCAGCGACGGCTTGCTCCTTTCGAGAACGAGCCTTAGGCGGACTGATGGCGAGCCTTCCAGGGAAGGTTGGTCCTTTCGGGACCGTGAAAAACAGGACGTTTTTCACGGAGCCTACAGGGATGTATTCACGGCGTTCCCGAAAGGACCAACCTTTCCTGGAAGTGCCGCGAGTCAGTTGACGTTGCGCATGCTCAGTCGGATGCGGCCTTGCCGATCGACCTCGAGCACCTTGACGCGGATGACGTCGCCTTCCTTGAGCTTGTCGCTGACGCGCTCGACGCGCTCGTCGGAAATCTGCGAGATGTGCACCAGGCCGTCCTTGCCGGGCAGGATCGTCACGAACGCACCGAAATCCATCAGCCGCGCGACTTTG
>DATFRO010000054.1:0-6512 GCA_035263105.1 Steroidobacteraceae bacterium
GTACTGGATAGCGGGACAGGAGGTTGAGCGCCACCGTACTCACTGCCGCCGCAGTGAGGCGCCCAAGCATTCGCCGCCGCTCAGATCCCCGTCTGCCAGGTGCTCGGAATGCCGGCATGCTCAATCGCGTCTTCGATGACCAGGCAAGCCTCGCGGGCTTCCGGCTGTGCACGAAGACTGCGCGCGATCGAATTCAGGAACGTCGTGATGACCTGCACGTTCGGGTGAGCGGAATGCAATTCCGCTTCGACGCGGTCGATGAGCTCGAACACGTCATCCTGATCGCAGCGCGGGAAAGTGAGCGTGCCGACCGTTTGCTGCACGGCGGCGAGAGCCTGATGGATTTCAGTCAGCTCCGTTGAGGTCACGGCCCGAATTTGAACCTGTTATCCGAGGAGATCAAGCGGGGCGTGAGCCATTTTTCGGCGACAACGCCGCTGGCACGTGCCGTGCAGTCGGTGCTCTCCCCGCAGACGGGGAGAGCCACCGTCCGGTTCCGTCAGGTCTTCTTTTTCATCAGGCTGATGAGCCAGAGCAGCACGCAGGCGCCGATCACCGCTGTGATGAGCGCCCCCACGATTCCATAGCTCGACAAGCCCAGGAGTCCGAAGAGAAATCCCCCCAGCAACGCGCCAATGACGCCGACGATCAGGTTGCCGACCAGCCCCATCCCGGCCCCCTTCATCAGGTTGTTGGCGATCCAGCCGGCGAGCAAGCCGATGATCAGAAAGCCGATGAGTCCTACGCCACTCATGAGACCCTCCCTTCGTTTGGCAAACGATTATTTCTTCTGTGCCTCGTAAATCACGGCCGCACCGCGCGGCCGCTCCGTCGACTCGGCAGGTTTCCCGGATGGGGGCGGCGCACGGAAAGCGACCGGGACCAGGTAGCCGCTCTCATCCTTGGCGAAGGGTAGTCCATTTACGTCCGCCATGCTGCCTGGACAGAGTTCCAGCTTCGGCAGCGGCGGCAGCTTCGGGTCCGGCCGGGGGATCTCCACCCGCACGTCGGTGATGCCGGCATCGATCGCGCCGGCGATGCGCGCCACCAGTGACTTCAGCTCCTCCGCCATCGCGTCGTGGAGCGTGGTGTCGCGCTTCAGATAATAGGAGCTGAGGTAGCGCGCGATACCGGAAGCCTTGCGTAACTCGCCGTTGACGAGCTCCGCCTCGTTGACGAGATTGAGAATCGGCTCGGTGGAGAGGTACTCGAGTGAGTCCGTCGGCAACGCCGGCTCGTCCGGCCGGATCCCGGAGGTACGCACCGTGAGCGTCGCACCGCTGCGTTCGAGCTTCACGTCATCGAGTGGCAATTCGAACGACAGCTTTCCCGGCCACGCGACGAACATCTGCGGGTTGACCCCCACGACTTCGGGGCAGGCCTTGTACCAGACCGCGATCTGGCGCTCGTGCTCGATGATCGCCTGCGTCTTCAGTTGGGTGACGATGACGGTGAGCGGGTCGGTCGGCTGTGGCTGCGCATGCCACTGGGTGCCGATCCACACACCTGCGCCCAGCAGCAGGATCGCAACCAGCACGTAGCGCATCGGTGTCTATTGTCCCTTCTGGTAGGTGCCGATGAGCTGTGTCTCGGCGAGCACGTGGCCGTTCATCGCCTCGAGCACCTGCGCCTTGGTGGGCTGCTTCAGATCCGGCAGCAGCGTGTCGAGCGCAAAGAGCTTGTGAAAATAGCGGTGGCGCCCGATGGGCGGGCACGGGCCGCCGTAGCCGGTCTTCTTCCAGTCATTGAGCGCGGGCAACGCGCCCTTTGGTACGCCCGCCTTCTTCTCGTTCTCGGCAAGCGCGGCAGTGCCCGGCGGAATGTTGTAGAGCACCCAATGCACCCACGTGAGCTTGGGCGCGGCCGGATCCGGCGCGTCCGGATCATCCACGATCAGCACCAGGCTCTTCGCGCCCGTGGGCACGCCGCTCCACGCCAGGGGCGGTGAAATGTCGCTGCCTTCGCAGCTGTAGAGCTTCGGTATCGGGCCATTGGGTGAAAATGCAGGTGATGTCAGTGTGAGTGCCATGGTCATTGCTTCCAGCAACATGTTGAACTCCGTGTACTCAGCAGTCGCAATCGCGCCGCAGGTTACTGCGGCCGCACGCCGGACTGCTTCTCCCAGCGTGCGAGTAATGCGTCGTATCGATCCGCCTGTTTTTCCCAGCGCGCGAGCAGCGCCTCGGTGCGCTGCATCTGTTGTTCCTGTCGTTCGATCTGGCGCGCGGTGGTCTTGAGCTGCTCGTCGTAGAGCGCGGCCTGCTGCCGGTACGCCGCTTCATCCTGGTCGAGCACCGCCTTGACGACGCTCACTTTGGGCTCCTGCTGACCGCAGCCAGCACTGATCAATGCAACCAGAGCGGCCGCCGACAGGATCGCGCAGCGGCACCCGCGATTCATTCGCGTCTTCATTTGCTTGCTCCAGACTCGATGGCTGTCGCGGTCCAGTTCGAGCGCACGGTCCCCGCCGCGTCGAGGAGCTCGAGCGTGCTGCCGCTGACCTTCCAGCGAGTCACATATCCAAGCGTGCGCAGCAGTGATTCCTCAGGAGTCACGTCGATGCACGCCATCCGCGTGGTCGCGACACCGCTGAACTTGATCGCGTCACCCTCCAGCTCGTAGCTGCCGATCATGCGGTTGCAGCCGGCAAAGCCCGACAAGCGCTTGTCCTTCGAACTCAACGTCAGCGTGGGCGCGCCGCGCGAACCGCGCTCGATCGCCTTGCCCTCGAGTTGCACCAAGGTCCACTGGACGTTCTCGAGCGTGGTTGATTTCATGGTCTTCTCGGGGTGCGTCGTTGCCTGTTGGGCACTGCAACCCGTCGCCAGGAGCGCTCCGACGATGAGTCCAGGAAACCTGCCCAGGGACATCATGGGGTCACCTCCTCGGTTCAGCCTGTCAACCTCGAAAGTCTGCGGAAGGCGCGCATCGTCGTTGAGCGTAGACTGTTCCGCCGCAAAAGTGCGGTCCGCACCATGCCGGCTGCGTCATCGCCGCACAGGAGCCTGACATGAATCGACTGAAACAGGGTATTGGAGTTCTGCTCGGTATCGCCATGAGCGGCGCGCTGGTGGCGGCGGATGCGCCGATCTACTACCCGGCGAAGAACCAGACGGCCGAGCAGCAGAGCAAGGACAAGACCGAGTGTGAGGGGTGGGCGAAGCAGAACACCGGGATCGACCCGGTAGCCGTGGCCCAGGCGCCGCCGCCTGCCACCCAGGCGCCGCCTCCTCCGAGTGGTCCCACCGGGCAAAGAGCCAGAGGTGCGGTACGGGGTGCTGCGGCCGGCGCGGTCGTGGGCGAGGTCGCCAACAATGACGCCGACGAAGGAGCCAAGTACGGCGCCGCGGCCGGCGTGATCGCCGGCGGTCACAGAGCACGGCAGGAGAAGGCGGCCGCTCAACAGCAGGCGCAGGCACAACAGCAACAGGCCGCGGCCAACGCAGAGGCGGCGAAGCAGGAAAAGATCGCGACTTACACCCGCGCGGTCGCCGCCTGCATGGAAGGACGCGGCTACACCGTCAAGTGACCCGAGCCGAGTGTGTCGGGCGCGAGGCGCCCGACACACGGCCGGGTGCCCCTTCTATTTGGATGGCGGCTTCGCGGTGGGATCCACGCTGATGGCGAGCGCTTCGGTGTATGTCACCTCGACTTCGTCGCCAGGCTTGAGCTGCTTGACGAAAGCCTGCGCCTTCGGATCCTTCACCGCGACTGTCTGCTTCGTTCCCTTCGGACCGGTGAAGCTGACCATGTTCTTGGCCGCATCGACCGAATCGATCTTGACAGTCGCCTTGACGCGCTGACCCACAGCGCCGGCCGGCTTCTCACCCTCCGCCGCACGCCCGGCGACTGCATCCTGCTGCACGCCCTGCACGCCCGTTCCCGGTTTCTTGAACTCGGCACCGATCGCCCTGTAGTAGACGACCGTCATCATGTCCCCAGCGTGGACCTGCGCGAGATTGCGCACCTCCGGACTGACTTCGAGCTCCACCAGTTCGCCATTCGGGTCGCGCACGGTGATCAGGCGTTTTGCCACATCGACACTCTCGATCTTCGCCTGCACCTTTACCGAACCCTCCACCGTCACGGGTTTGGGCGGCTCAGCCGCGCTCTTGGCTGGCTCCGCTGCTCCCGCCACGAGCGACGACGATATGGCGAGCGCCGCTGATAGCGCGAACACTGCGTACTTCACGTTCATGTCACTGACTCCATGCTGGACTGAAGAGGGGCCGCATGATCCCACAGGGGAACCTCGAACGACATTGCGCGTTTTACCAGTGCGCGGCCGCGCTCAGGCTTCGATGAGCTTCGCGTAAGTTGCGGTATCGATGTTGGCGCCGCAGACGATCAGCGCCACCCGCTTGCCCCGGACCTTCTCGCGCAACGGCCCGAGCAGCGCCGTCATCGCCGCGGCCCCTGCCGGCTCGACGGCAAGCTTGCATTCGCGCTGCATGAGGCGCATGCCGGCGCGCAGCTCATCGTCCGTAACCAGCACCAGCTCATCGACGTTGCGCCGACACAGCTCGAAGGAGATCGGCAGTGCGAACGGCGCGCCCAGGCTGTCGGCAATGGTCGCGACGCGCTCGATCGCGCGCGGCTCGCCGGCCTTGAAACTGCGGTGCATGGAATCAGCCCCCGTTGGCTCGACGCCGTACACCGCGCACTTCGGTTGCAGCAGTTTCACGGCCGAAGCGACGCCCGCGCAGAGTCCGCCGCCGCCGATCGGGATGACCACTGCGTCGAGCTGCTCGATCTGCTGACACAGCTCCAGCCCAAGCGTCGCGGTGCCCGTCGCAGTGACGAGGCCTTCGTACGGATGAATCAGTGCACGGCCTTCGCTCTTCTCGACTTCCGCGACGCGCGCAAATCCCTTGTGCGCGTCATCCGCCATCTCGAGCTCGGCACCGAAGCTGCGCACCAGCGCGACGCGCAGCGGATTCGCCGTCTTGATCATGACGATCTTGGCGTTGACACCGAGCGCCTGCGCGGCGTAAGCGACAGCGATCGCATGATTGCCGGCGCTGATCGCCGTGACGCCGCGGGCTCTTTGCTCGGGCGTCAGCTTCAGCATGTTGAGCAGCGCGCCGCGTGCCTTGAAACTGCCGGTCCGTTGCAGCAGCTCGAGCTTCAGGAACACCCGTGTGGCCGGTCCGAGTGATTCGACGAGCGTCTGGCTCTCCCATTCGTGAACTGGAGTCGTGAGCACGCGATCGCCGAGGAGTGTGCGCGCCGCACGGATGTCGTCGAGCTTGAGGGGCGGAACGGGGGACACAGCGGGGCTATTGGTTTCCAAAGGGTGCGACGGTGCGGGTTGGCTCGGAGTCTGTCAAATTCAGGTTAAGGTCCCCACCTGACATATCGCGCCGCAATACGGCTTTTACCTGACTGCTGTTGCGTTGCGGTTTCGAGCAGGCATAATCCCCCTCACACGCCTGGGCCAGCTACAAGAACTATTCCGAGGATCGGGCATGGAACGACGACTACACACTCGTCACCGCGCAAAGACGACCGTCTACATCACCTTCCCCGGTAAGCGCGGACGTATCTGCAAGGCGAAGAACCTGAGCGCCAACGGTGTGTTCATCGAGACCGAGAACTACGGGTTGCGCAAAGGACAGACGGTCGAGCTCGCGTTCGCGATCAACCTCGGGACCGTCACGAAGATCCACCGTCGCACCGCAGTCGTGGCGCACGTTTCGCGCGGCGGCACCGGTCTGATGATGGAGAACTACGCGGGCCGCTAAACGCGTGCACCGCGTCACCACACTCCCGCTGCTTGCACTGCTCGCTGCCGCGAGCGCGCTCGCTACAGACGATACGTTCCGCTGCGGAGCGAAGCTCATCGATACGAGCTCGAGCCAGGAAGCCGTCCTGCAGCAGTGCGGCGCGCCGACCTCGAAGACGAGCGAAGACATTCCGCAGCAGGTGCGCCGGCCCAATGGGACCACGTTCGTGAGCGGGACGGTGCACGTCGAAACCTGGACCTATGATCGCGGCTCCTCGAAGTTTCCCGCGGTGTTGCGTTTCGAGGACGGCAAGCTGGTCAAGATCGAGATCGTACGCCCGTAAACTGGCGCAAGCGGCGCGGAGGACATGATGCGAATTCTCACCGTCGGTCTCCTCACGATGACCTTGGCTCTCGCCGCGTGCGGCGGTGATTCGAAACCGGCTGAGAAAGCAGCGTCGACTCCGGCGGCAGGCACGGCCGCTGCGCCGGACTCAGCAGCTCCCGCCGAAGCGCCGGATGCGCAGGACAAGGAACTCTCTGCGGCAAAGCCTCTCGAGCTGCCGGACGACTACACCCACTTTCTCACGCCCAGGTCCGACGATCTCGACGGGATGCTGAAGCGGCGCTCGATCCGCGTGCTCGTCGTGCAGAGCAAGCTGTTCTACTTCGTCGACCAGGGACAACAGCGTGGCCTGACCTATGACGGCCTGCAGATGTTCGAAGAGTTCCTCAACAAGAAATTCAAGACCGAAAAGCTGCGTGTGCACGTGATCCCGATTCCGGT
>DATFRO010000055.1:0-16553 GCA_035263105.1 Steroidobacteraceae bacterium
CTTGCTCCCACCGCACGTGCCGCACTCGCCGCAGCGTTTCGCGAACACTGTCGGCCTCGTGGTCGAGCGCCAGCGTCAGCCCGGCGAGCGCGACGGCTTCCTCTGGTACTGCGAGAACTGCAGCCGCGAGCTCCACTCCGAGTACTTCGAGCTCACCAACATCGAGACGCAGCTCGCGCCCGCGTTCGAGCGCTTCTTCGCCAGTGTCGACAAGCGCACGTGCAAGCACTGCGGCGCCGTCATGCAGCCGCCCGCGCGAGCTGGCTCATGAATCACGTCCAAGAGGCGCTTCGATCGGGTGAGTCCTTTCGAGAACGCCGTAAATACATCCCTGTAGGCTCCGTGAAAAACGTCCTGTTTTTCACGGTCTCGAAAGGACTCACCCGACCGAAGCGCCAGACAAGAACGTCGTGCATGACGTAGCGCGCGGGCACCCATGCTCAAGATCGATATGCATACCCATGTCGTGCCAGAGAACTGGCCGAACCTGCAGGAGCGCTACGGCTACGGCGGCTGGGTGCAGATCGAGCACACGGGCCCGGGCTGCGCGCGGATGGTGCAGGAAGGGAAGCTGTTCCGGCACATCGAGGCGAACAGCTGGGATGCCGACAAGCGCTTCGAAGACTGCGCGCGCACCGGCGTCAACGTGCAGGTGCTCTCGACGGTGCCGGTGATGTTCAACTACTGGGCGCGCGGCCCGGACACGCTCGACCTCAGCCGCTACCTCAACGATCACATCGCGGGGCTCGTCGACCGTTACCCGACGCGCTTCACCGGGCTCGGCACGGTGCCGATGCAGGAGCCGGATCTCGCGATCCAGGAGCTCGAGCGCTGCGTGAAGGAGCTGAAGCTCCCCGGCATCGAGATCGGCTCGCACGTCAACGGGCGCAACCTCGACGATCCGCGCGTGGTCGAGGTCTTCGCTGCCGCGCAGGATCTGGAGGCCGCGATTTTCGTTCACCCGTGGGACATGCTCGGGCGTGAGCGCATGTCGCGCTACTGGCTGCCGTGGCTCGTCGGCATGCCGGCGGAAACCTCGCTCTCCATCTGCTGCATGATCTTCGGCGGCGTGTTCGCGAAGTTGCCGAAACTGCGCGTCGCGTTCGCGCACGGCGGCGGCGCTTTCCCGGCGACGCTCGGGCGCATCGAGCACGGCTTTCACGCGCGCCCCGACCTGGTCGCGGTCAACAACCAGGCCAATCCGCGCGAATACCTCGGGCGCTTCTATGTCGATTCGCTGGTGCACGATCCCGACCTGCTGCGCTACATGCTGAAGTTGATGGGTCCGCACACCATTGCGCTCGGGAGCGATTACCCGTTCCCGCTCGGTGAGGATCATCCCGGGCGCATGATCGAATCGATGCAGCTCGAGCCTGAGACCGTGGCGCGCCTGCTGCATGGAACGGCACTCGAGTGGCTCAACCTCGAGCGCGAGAAATTCGCATGACGGCGCCGAGCGGATTCCAGGCGACCCGTGCTCACGCCGAAGCGCGCGACGGCGCGGACCGCCTCGCGGGCTTTCGCGAGCGTTTCTTCCTGCCACCCGGCCGAACTCGCGCGACCGCAATCTACTTCTGCGGCAACTCGCTCGGCCTGCAGCCGAAGGGCGTGCGCGAGCTGATCGACGAAGAGCTCGAAGACTGGGCGCGCCATGCGGTGCTCGGTCACCTCGAGGCGCGTCGTCCGTGGCTCCCTTATCACGAGCAACTCACCAACGACACGGCACTTCTTGCCGGTGCCGAGGCCGCCGAAGTCGTCAACATGAATACGCTCACGGTGAACCTGCACCTGATGATGGTGAGCTTCTACCGGCCGACGCGTGAGCGGTACTGCATCGTCATCGAGAAGGGTGCGTTCCCCTCGGATCGCTACGCCGTGGTCTCACACCTGGGTCATCACGGCTACTCCGCGGCGCAGGCCCTCATCGAGGTCGCACCGCGCGCGGGCGAACACTGCGTGCGCCACGAGGACATCGAAGCGCTGCTCGCGCGTGACGGCCCACGCATTGCGCTCGTGTTGCTGCCCGGCGTGCAATATCGCACCGGCCAGAGCTTCGACATCGCGCGCATCACACGTGCCGCGCAAGGCGCGGGTGCCAGGGTCGGCTTCGACCTCGCGCACGCCGTGGGCAACGTGGAGTTGCGCATGCACGAGTGGGGAGCGGATTTCGCCTGCTGGTGCACGTACAAGTACCTGAACGCGGGCCCCGGCTCGATCGGCGGCTGTTTCGTGCACAGCCGCCATGCGCAATCACGCGAGCTGCCCCGCTTCGCAGGCTGGTGGGGACACCACAAGGGCCGGCGCTTCCTGATGGAGCCCGACTACGAGTTGCTGAGCGGTGCCGAGGGCTGGCAGATCAGCAATCCGCCGATCCTGTCGATGACGCCGCTGGTGGTGTCGCTCGCGATGTTCCGCGAAGCGGGCCTGGCTCCGCTGCTGGAGAAGTCGCGGGCCCTGACCGGGTTTCTCGAGTTCCTGGTGCGCTCGCGCCTCGCTGAACAGGTCGAGAGCGTGACACCGTCCGCGCCGACGGAGCGCGGCAGCCAGTTGTCGCTGCGGCTGCGCTCCGGCGCGCAGTCGGGCAAGCACGTGTTCGCGGCCCTCGAGCAACGCGATGTGGTCGTCGACTGGCGCGAGCCGGACATCATTCGCGTCGCGCCGGTGCCGCTCTACAACACCTTCGTCGAAGTGTGGGAGTTCGTCGAAGCGCTCGCCGCCAGCCTCGAGGGGTAGGAGCAGTGCAGAGCTCGCCCACCGTGACTATTGTCGGGGCCGGTCCCGCGGGCTCACTCCTCGGGATCCTGCTCGCGCGCCGTGGCTTTCCGATTGCGGTTTACGAACGCCGCGCCGACATGCGGCGCGAGACCATGAGCGCCGGACGTTCGATCAACCTCGCGCTCGCGGACCGCGGCATTCACGCACTCGCGCACGCCGGCGTGCTCGATGCCGTGCGGCCGCTGATGATCCCGATGCGCGGCCGCATGATCCACGACGAAGCGGGCCGCACCTCGCTGCAACGTTACGGCCAGGACGACAGCGAGGTGATCTATTCGGTGTCGCGCGCGGAGCTCAACAAGCTCCTGCTGAGCGAGCTGGAGCGCACCGCCGGTGTCGAGGTGCAGTTTCAGCACAACTGCCGTGGCGTTGACTTCCAGGCCAATCGACTGCGCTTCGTGGACGAACGCACCGAGCAACCGAAGGACGTACCCGTGGGGCCGATGATCGGCGCGGATGGCGCGAGCTCGGCAATTCGTGCCGCGATGCTCGCCGACGGCCGCACGCGCGCCAGCGAGGAACTCCTCTCGCATCGCTACAAGGAGTTGACGATCCCCGCGGGCCCAGGTGGCCAGCACCGCATGGAGACCCACGCGCTGCACATCTGGCCGCGCGGCGGCTATATGCTGATCGCGCTGCCCAACGTCGATGGCAGCTTCACGGTCACCTTGTTCCTGCCCGCGGACGGCCCGGAGAGTTTCGCGAATCTCGCTACGCGCGATGCGGTGCGCCAGTTCTTCGCGCGTCGCTTCGCCGATGCCCAGGCGCTGATCCCGGATCTCGCGGAGGAGTTCTTCGAGCACCCCACCGGCACCATGGTCACGGTGCGCGCCGCGCCGTGGAAATACGCCGACAAGGCGCTGCTGATCGGCGATGCCGCTCACGCCATCGTTCCGTTCCACGGGCAGGGCATGAATTGCGCCTTCGAGGACTGCGTCGCGCTCGACCAATCGCTCGATCGCTACGAGGACTGGGGCCGCGTGTTCGCGCGCGTCGATCACGTGCGCAAGCCGAACGCGGACGCGATCGCGCAGATGGCGCTGGAGAACTACATCGAGATGCGCGATTCGGTGCGCAACGCCCGCTTCGTGCTGCAGAAGGAGCTGTCGCTGCAGCTCGAGCAGCGCTTCCCCGGCCAGTTCATTCCGCGCTATTCGATGGTGATGTTTCACCACGAGATTCCATACACGCAGGCCCTGGAGCGCGGCGGCATCCAGCAGGAGATCCTCGATGAGCTCACGACCCGGGCCGGGGCGCTCGAGCAGGTGGATTGGCAGCTCGCCGCAAAGCTGGTGAAGGACCGGTTGCCGGGCCTGCAGGCGGGCTCCCGGCCCAGGTTGACATAGCGTTAACAAGCGCTTCGACGCGATTGGGATTGATCGCAGAGCCGCCGTAGAATTGCGCGCTATGGCGGGGGAACCAGAACCGGTGGCGGCCGGCACAGCCGAGGCGCCGCCGCATCACGAAATCGAATGGCAGCTCGCCGCCCGCGACCTGGGCCCGGTGCGGCAGTGGCTGAGCGACCACAACGGCATCGAAGGCTTCACCATCGAGCCGCGACCCAGCCGCACCATCTACGACACCTATCTCGACACCGACGACTGGCGCATCCTGCGCGCCGGCTTCGCGCTGCGCCTGCGGGATCTCCCAGGGCGCGCGGAGGCGACCCTCAAGGACCTCACGCCCGGAGCGGATGGCCTGCGCGTGCGGCGCGAGATCAACGAGCCGCTGCCATCAGCTGAACAAGTTGCTTTCGAGAAGAGCAGCGGGCCGGTGAGTGCCCGTGTGCAGGCCGTCGCCGGCAGCCGGCCGCTACGCACCTTGTTTCGCGTGCGCACGCAACGCCAGCCCTACGCGGTCCTCAAGGATGAAGGCGAGCAGGCGGCCGAGATCGCGCTCGATGAAACGATCGTCGCGAGCGCCGACGGCGGCTCGAAGGCGCGTTTCAAGCGCGTTGACGTCGAGGCGCTGACCGAATCGCCGCAATTGCTCGAGGGGCTCGTCGATCAGCTGCGCGTCGAATGCGCGCTGGAGCCCGCGGCGGACAGCAAGTACGAGATGGGCCTCAAGTCCACCGGGCTCACCGCGCCGAGCGCGAGTGATCTCGGCTCGACGCTCATCGATCCGACGCTCAGCATCGGCGAAGTGGCACGCGCCAACCTGCGGCGGCACCTCTGGACCTGGCTCAACTGTGAACCCGCAGCGCGCCTCGGTGAGCACGAGGAGCGCCTGCACGAGCTGCGCGTGGCGGCGCGGCGGCTCGAAACCAGCATGGCGCTGTTCGAGGATCACCTGCCGAAGTCGATCAGCCGCCAGCGACCCGCGTGGAAAGCGCTGGTGCGCACGCTCGGCACGGTGCGTGATCTCGACGTGCAGCTCGCGGAGCTCGCCCGCTTCGCGAGCGAGCTGAACGAGATCGATCGCCAGCGGCTCGAGCCGCTGCGCGGCCGGCTGGAGGCGGAACGTCAGCACGCGCGCACACGCATGCTGGCAGCGCTGGACCGGGACACCACGCGGCGGCTGGTCGAGCGCCTGCGCGTCGCGTTGTTCAAGGCGAACCGCCTGCCGGTGAAGAGCAACAACCCGGTCGCCGCACTGGTTGCGCCGAAGTTGATTCGCCGCACGTTCAAGAAGCTTCGGCGCGCGGCGCAAGCGGCGGACCGGCACATGACCGCGGAGGCGTATCACGACGTGCGACGGCGCACCAAGCGCCTGCGCTACGCAATCGAATCCTTCGACGGCTTTTACGGTGAAGGGGCGGGAGAAGCGCTCAGCGCCGTGCGCCGCCTGCAGAACAGCCTGGGCTCGCACCAGGATGCCAATGTCGCTGCCAACCGCTTCCGTGCCATGGCGGGCACGCGGGCGTGCAAGATGCCGGCGGAGACCGTGTTCCTGATGGGCGTCTTCACGGAACGCCAGCGACTCAGCGCCGGCGACATGCGCCAGCGATTCACCAAGTCGTATCGGCGCGTGCGCGGCCGTCGCTGGAAGGCGCTGCGCCGCGCGATGGCAGAGCTGGCCGCCGCGCATGGCGGCGCGACGGAGACCGCGCCGCAGCCTTCGGCCGAGCCGTCGGACGCCCCAAGCTCCGCTTGAGCGTGACGCTGCGCTGATTCCTCGCGCGGTGAGGCTGCGACGGCAGCCGCTTCAGAGCCAGCGCCGCACGCGACGCTTGTAGGCGAGGTACTGCTCGCCGAAGATATCCTCGAGAAAGCGTTCCTCGCCCACGATGAAGTGGCTCTGGATCAGCCACACGAAGAGTGGCACCGGGAGCAACGCTCCCAGCGTGCCGAAGAGCACGCCGGCGCCGAGCAGACAGATCGTCAGGCCCAGGTACATGGGATTGCGAGTAAAGCGGTAAAGACCGCCATCGACGAGCGCCGTGGACTGCTCGAAGGGCACGACCGGGGTCCCGGCCTTGCGAAAGGAGCGCGCGCCGACCGCGCTCATGAGGATGCCGACGACGATCAGCACCGCCCCGACATATGACCATGGAGGTGAAACCAGGCGCACGATCGGCATGAGGTAATGCAGCGCGCTCGCGAGAACGAGGCTGAGCAGCAGCCACACCGGCGGCAGGATCTTGCGTTTCTGTTCCATGGACGGCCCGCCCTCATGACGAATGAAACGGACGGATATTGTATGTGTGGAGGTTCCCGTCAGGGCGCGGACCGCTCGAGGGTGAAGAATGTCATCGAGTACTTGTTCTTTTCATCCACCGGATGCGTCGTTCGCTCGAGGCAGCGCCACTCGCTCCAGTCGATGTTGGGAAAACGTGTATCGCCCGCGATCGGCGCGTGCACGCGCGTGAGGTAGATGCGCTCGGCGCGCGGCAGGCAGAGACGAAAGATCTCCGCGCCGCCGATCACCATCAACTCGTCCGCATCGCGTGTCGCTGCGAGCGCGGCCTCGACCGTCGGCACGGTTTCGACGCCGGGTGCGTCGAGCGGCGCGCCGCGGGTCATCACCAGGCTGCGCCGCCCGGGCAGCGCCTTGCCGATCGAGTCGAAGGTCTTGCGCCCCATGAGCATCGGCTTCCCCATGGTGAGGTTCTTGAAATGCTTCAAATCCGCGGGCAAATGCCAGGGCAGCTGATTTGAGTGCCCGATCACACCGTTCTCAGCCATGGCGACGACGAGTGCCATAACGGGCTTCGCCGGGGGGCGATTTGTGCGCTCGATCACGGTTGACATAAAGGCCCTGTGAGCCGGTCCACGCGCTTCTAACTCAAAGACTTATACAGTGAGCGCGCCATTCGTGCAGGCGTTCCCGCAGGGGCGCCGGGGCGTGCGTGGCGATCACGAGCGGAAGGTTAATCCCGAGTGTTGCAATGAGGCGAACACTGGCGTGGCTGGCCGTCGTGGGCTTGCTCCTGGGGCCCGCTACAGCCTTTTCACAAACGATCACGCGCTACGCGCGCTTCGTCGGCAACATCAATTTCGTTGCGACCGGCGGATCGCTCCGTACGCAGCCGAACACGGGCGACGCCTGTGCGGTCGGCGCCACCAGCACCGCCGCGGTCGCAGGCATTCCTGCGGGCGCGACGATCACGGCTGCCTACCTCTATTGGGGAGGCTCACAGACCGGCGCCACCATCGATTCCAACGTCACCTTCAACGGCAATGCGATCACCGCGAGCCGCACCTTCACGACCACGTTCAACAACGGCGGCACGCTGTTCCCGTACTTCGGCGGCTTCGCCGACGTCACCACGCGCGTCGCGGGCAACGGCAACTACACATTCGGCGGACTCACGGTCAACACCGGCGCGCCTCACTGCGGCAGCCAGGCGGTCGTCGCGGGCTGGGGACTGATCGTGATCTACCAGCGCGCGGCGGAAGACCTGCGCGCCATCAACGTCTTCGACGGCCTGCAGTTCTTCCGCGGCAGCGCGATCACGCTGAACCCCGACGGCTTCCGCGTACCGGTCGCGCCGATCAACGGCAAGATGACGATCGTCGCCTGGGAAGGCGATCCGCAGAACTCGGACCCGCTCAATGGCTTCAGCGAGCAGCTGAGCTTCAACGGCAACGCACTCGACGACGGCATCGTGGTGGCCGGGAGCGATCCGATCACGCAGCCGTACGACGGCACCGTCAACACGCTCGGCATCGCGACCAGCTACGGCGTCGACGTCGATACCTTCACGGTCGATCCCTACATCTCACAGGGCCAGACCTCCGCCACCACGACGTTCTCCGCGGGCGGCGACCTGGTGCTGCTCACGGCGCAAGTGGTGAGCGTGACCAGTGAGCCGAGCGTCGATCTCAGTCTCACCAAGACGCACACCGGCGACTTCTCCGCGGGCACCAACGGCACCTACACGATCCGTGTGAGCAACGGCACCGGCGTCGGGCTCGAGGAAGAAGACAACATCATCACGGTCACCGACACGTTGCCCGCGGGCCTCACTTATGTGTCGGGCACGGGCACCGGGTGGACGTGCAGCAACGCCGCACAGACCGTCACCTGCAATCACCCGCCGCCGCTCGCGATGGGCGCAACGCTGCCGGATCTTTCGCTGACGGTTCTGCCGGGCTCCGCGGCCTCGCCCTCGGTCACGAACACGGCCGTGGTCTCGAGCGCGAGCCTGGATTTCAATGCGGCGAACGATACGGCCACCGACGCCACCAACGTCAAGCTGTCGAATCTGTCCACGTCCACCAAGACCGTCGCGGATCTCAACGCGGGTGATGCGAATCCGGGCGACACGCTGCGCTACACGATCACGTTGCGTGAGACCGCCGGCATCCTCGCGCCGGGCGTACGCATCACCGACGACGTGCCCGCGAACGTCAGCTCGTTCACCGTCACGACCCTCCCCGCGGGCGCCGTCAACAACTCCACGGGCAGCGGCACCGGCGTCAACGGCGACGGGTTCGTGGACATCTCCAACATCACGGTGCCTGCCAACGGCACGGTGACCGTCACCTTCGATGTGGTGATCGCGAACGGCACACCGCCCGGCGCGACGCTCGACAACACCGCCACGGTCGTCAATCAGTTCGGCACCGGCGCCACGCCTGCGGCAGCGCAGGTCATCGTGTCGCAGTCGCAGATCCCCTCGACCGGCGGCAAGGTGCTCTATCTCTACGGCACGCCAGGACAGCAGTTGTCGCGCACGCCGCCCGCCGGCACACCGGCTTCGATCAACATAGTGAGCCTGGGAGGCCAGGCCACCTGGGTCCAGACGCCCGCATTGCAGACCAGCCTGTCGCTGCCCGCCGGCAACATCCCGGTCCAGCTCTGGCTCACGCGCTCCGGAACCAACGGCGCGCGCAGCATCGTGGTGAACCTGATCGCGAGCGGCGGCATCGGCTCTCTCGGCACGGCGACCTTGAGCGTGACGCCGCCGACCGGCAACCCGGCGCTGTCGACGTTCACGATCCCGGTCACGGCGCGCGTGCTCCCCGTGGGCACGACGCTCTCACTGCAAGTCACCAACAACGGCGCCAACAATCGACCGATCCAGGTGTTCCCGGTCGACCCCGTGAGCCTTGCGCGCTCGAACGTGAGCTTCAACAGCAACACGGTCATCAACGTCAACAGCGTGACGAGCTACAACGCCGCGTACGCCGGCGGTGTCGCGACGGCATCGTTCTTCCCGGGTGCGACCGTGTACATGCGTGCCGTAGTGAGCGATCCCTTCGGCAGCTTCGACGTCTCCAGCGCTTCCATGACGCTGCTCAATCCGAGCAGCGGCACCGTGCTCAACGCCGTCGCGATGACGCAGGTGGCGGATTCGGGCACGTCGACCCGGACATATGAAGTGAGTTACGCGCTACCGGCAGCGGCGCCGGCGGGCTCCTGGACCATGCGCGTGACCGCACGCGAAGGCACCGAGAACACGGTGACCGACTTGGGTGTCGGAACGTTCGCCGTCGTCATTCCGCAACCGACGCTGATCGTGACGCGCACTTCGCAGGTCATCTCCGATCCGTACAACAACGCGACCAACCCGAAGCGCATCCCGGGCAGCGTGCAGATGTACTCGCTCACGATCACGAACCAGGGCCCGGGCACGGTGGATTCCAGCACGCTCGTCATCAGCGAGTTCGTGCCGCCGAACTCGGACCTCTACGTCTCGACGGCGAGCGGCGATCCGGTCGCGTTCGTGAACGGCACGCCAGTGAGCGGCCTGAGTTACGTCTACGCGTCCAATGTCACGTACTCGAATCAACCGGGCGGCGTGGCGCCGTACAACTACACGCCGGTCCCTGATGCGAATGGCTTCGATCCGAACGTCACGGGCATGCGCATCGCGCCCACCGGTGTGATGAACGCGGCCGGCGGCAGCGGCAATCCGTCGTTTACCATCCGCTTCCGGGTGCGACTGCGCTGAGACCGCACCGCCAATCTGGACCTTGCAGGCTGCACATCGGCAGCCTCGCATTCTCGTAGGAATTTCGTCGCCCAAGTCAGTATCTGTGCAAATCGCACAGAAATGACCCTCGACATTTTCTGCCGTCGCTACACGTCGCAGCGCTCACTTGCGAGACGCGCCTACAGCTTCGCGAGTGGAAGCTCGCAATCGAACGGCCGAGCGTTGACTCCGCGCCACGCTGTGCGTAGGTTCCGCATCGACTCGCGCCGATCCAACGCTGCCGCCCATGCGGACGCCAAAAAGAACGCGCGACGCAATCGACCACCGCCGACGTCCAGTTCCGCAGTTTGCGAAGCGGCAAAGACCACAAGCGCCGCAGGGAGCTTCACGTGTCACCACGCAACGAGCGCACCACTGTCGTACTTCTCTTCACGGCCTGGTTGCCGCTCTGTCTCTGGGCCAGCGGCACATTCGCGCAGACGAAGACCACGAACTACATCTACGACGCATTGGGGCGTCTGACGTTCGTCCAGGATCCGCTGAACGGGAATCGCGATTACGACTACGACCGCGCCGGCAATCGCGTGATCGTGGCCGTCGGCGAGGCAACTGATGGGGCCGTAGAGCCCGGTGCGCCACCCATGCCCACCGGGCTGACCAAGTTGCAGGTCGCCGACTGCGCGTGGCGCGGGACCTGGAACGCATCTGCCGGCGCCGCCAACTACAAGGTTGGCGACACCACCGGCGTCGAAAGAACCGTCACGACACTCTACATCTTCATCAGCTGCCCAACGGGACACCCCGAGGCCGTCCAGCCGAAGTGGGTGCAGGCGTGCAACCAGGTTGGTTGCAGCGTGAAGGCGCAGTTCTAGCCGCCCGGAGACATCGCCATGCAGATCTTTTCACGGATGTGTGGTCTCTCCTTCGCGGCCGCCAGCCTGGTTGCAGCCGCGCCGGCGGTGGCGATCGACCTCGCGCCGCCCAGGATGCAGGTCGTCGACAAGTTCGGCGTGAACGTGGCGAACGGCCAGGTCACGAATCGACTGACGACGGTCGCGATCGGGGGCGACCTCGGCCTGTCCCATGAAATCGCCGCGTACACGAACCAGGCCTCCGTGGCGGGGATGAGAGGCTACCAGGACAAGTTCTACGCCAAGACGCGCTACGTGCACATCGTGGATCAGTACATGAACCATCCGAGCGGTCTCGACGTGTTGCGGGTGCATGATTTCGCGGACACCGTCGACTTCAAGATCATGGTCGGCGGCGTGGAGTTCTCGGGCGCTCCGGGCGGAATCACCTCCAATTACACCTACCTGGCACTCGGCGACGATCGGCACACCCTGACCGTCAATGGTGATCACCTGGAGTGGACCAAGCCCGACGGCACGGTCGTCAGATTTCTGCGTGGTCCAAATCCACACGCGGGCTCAGAAGGGTTGATGGATCAGATCATCTATCCGAACGGCTTCACGATCACGATCAGCTCGCTCAGCGTCAACACGAATACCGGCTTTCAACTCAAATACGCCTTGGCTCCGGACAACCGGCCGCTCGACAAGCCGGACATCGTCAGTCCCTACCTTCCCACCGCCGACTCTGCGCAGTGGGCGCTCTTCAATCCGAAGTTCATCCGGGCGATCAACAACGCGGTGGAGTACTGCTCGCCGACGGCGACGGATTGCACGCTCACTCGCAGCTGGCCCGCGGCAACCTTCAGCTGGCCCGCCGGCATGCCGAGGTCGCTCTACCTGGGCGACAGCGCGCTCACCGTCACGGATGCCGGTGGAGGTGCAACGATCTACCGGTTCAGGGCGTACGACCTGTGCCTCGATAACGGCAATCCCGTCGCAGGGTGCACGGTGAATCAGCGCTTCTCGCCGCGCCTGCTCGCCATCAGGCCTGCAGCCAGCACTGCGGATGCTTTCACGTACAACTACAAGAACGTCTATTCCATCCTCGGAAGCGATTCGACCTACGTCCAGCTGGTCCAGGAGGCCGGCGTGGTGACCGGCGCAACCCGGATGGGCGCGTCGGGGACCTACCAGTTCAACCAGACCTACTACTCGGACTTCCAGAACTTCGGGCCCACGAAAGGCGGCGTGCTTTCCGTCGCCAATCGCAATGCCTCGACCCTGCCCGGAAACGTGATCTTCGTGGACACCGTCGACGGCAGGATGAACTACGAATACAGCTTCAGAAACTTCCCGAGCAGCTACCTGAACAACACGGGGCCGAGAGAGGACTATTTATACACGCGCGGCAACCTTACGAAGATCACCTACAACCAGAACGACGCCATCCCGACCATCGTGCAGGCGTCCTACCCAGCCACGTGTACGAATCCCAAGACCTGCAACCAGGCGAACTCGATCACGGACGCGCGAGGAAACACGACGACATACACCTATCATGCCCAGTCCGGCCAGGTGGCGACGATCACTTCGCCGCCGAACAAGAGCGGCATTGCCGCGCAGACACGCTACGAGTACACCCAGAAGTCCGCCAGCTATTACGCCGGCGGCGCCAACAAGATCAGCGGCTCGCCGATCTGGTTACGCACGGCCGAGAGGCACTGCGTCAACAGCAGCTACGTGAGCGGCGCGTGCCAGGGAGCCGACGAGGTCGTAACGCGGTACGAGTACAACAATGACAACCTGCTCATGACGGGTATGACGGTGACGGACGCGACCGGGAAGACGCTTCGCACCTGTTATCAATACGACATCTACGGCAACCAGATCGGCAAGACCGCACCCAGGGCCAACCTGGCGAGCTGCAATTGATTGCGAAGGGGACGCACGCCATGACTCCGAGCGCTCTTACAAAATGGTTTGGTGTTGCCGGCTGGCTGCTCGCGGGCTGCTTCACGGCTGCGAATGCCATCGCCAATCAGATGGAAGTGGCCTACACGACCGCGGTGCGCTACGACTTGAACGGCCGCGTGACCGGCACGATTGCGCCGGATCCCGATGCCACTGGTCCGCTGCGCCTACTGGCCACGCGCAACACGTACAACAGCCGCGGCCTCCTGATACGCGTGGAAAGCGGCGAACTGAGCACGTGGCTCGACGAGACCATCACACCGGCATCCTGGACCAACTACGGGTACGCCATCTTCCTCACCAGGGAGTTCACGTTCGACAGTTACGGGCGCCGGCTGACCGAATCCGTGAAGGGTGCGAACGGTGCGGTCGAATCGCTGGTGCAATACACCTACGACGTGGACAGCCGTGTGCAGTGCCAGGCGACTCGCATGAACCCGAGCACCTTCGCCGCTTTGCCCACCAGCGCATGCGACCAGGGAACGGCGGGCTCTTTCGGGCCCGACCGCATTTCGCGTTTCACGTACGACCAACTCGACCAGGTGCTGACCGAGGAGCGGGGCGTTGGCACCTCGCTCGCGCAGACCTATGTCACGAACACCTACACCAATCGCTTCCTCACCAGCCAGACCGATGCCAACGGCAACAGGACGGAGCTTCGCCCCGATTCGTACAAGCGCGTTTCCCGCCGCGTCTTTCCTTCGCCAACCACCGCGGGCACGGTCAACGAAGCCGATTACAACGAGTACACCTACGATGCCAACGGCAACGTGCTGACCGAACGCAAGCGCAACGGCACGCTCATCACCAACACCTACGACAAGAACAACCGCCTGGTGCTGAAGGATCTCTCCAACAACACCTATTCCGCGGATGTCTACTCCAACTATGACTTGCGCGGCTTGCTGCTCTACGCCCGATTCACCAGCGACTCGGGCCAGGGCGTCACCAATAGCTTCGACGGCTTTGGAAATCTGCTGACCAGCACCACCAATATGGGCGGCGTGAGCCGAGCCCTGAGCTACCGATACGACGATAACGGCAATCGCACGCGCGTCACACACCCCGATGGATGGTTCTTCGCTTATGGATTCGATGGTCTCAATCGCTTGAACAGTCTCGCCGAGTCCGCATCGGCGACGCCGACCGCCGCCACGTCAACCTTGTTGACGGTAAGTTACCGGACCAACGGCGGGCGCCTGAGCATCTCGCGTGCCGGCGGCGTTTCGAGCACGACATTCACTCCGGACAATGCCAATCGCCTGCGCACCTTCGCGCAGGATTTCCCGGGCACTGCCGCTGATCTCACCAATACCTTCTCCTACAACCCCGCGAACCAGATCACCCAGCTCATCCAGAGCAACACCCAGTACACGAACGTCGGCAACCAGAGTCGCGGCGGCAACTACATGCCGAATGGCCTCAACCAGTACACGAACATCGGCGGTGTGGCGTTCACCTACGACACCAACGGCAACCTGACGAGCGATGGCTCGCGCACCTACACCTACGACATGGAGAACCGCCTTGTCGCCACTGCGGGCAGCCCGGTCTCGACCCTGACTTACGACCCGCTTGGACGGCTCTTCCAGGTGACGATCACGGGAGTGAGCACGCAGTTTCTCTACGATGGCGATGCGCTCGTCGCCGAATACAGCAGCGCGGGCGCTGTCACTCGCCGCTACGTGCACGGCGATCAGGTCGATGAGCCTCTCGTGCAGTACAGCGGGGCAAGTGTCGGCGCCACCTACCGGCGCTTCCTGCATGCGGATCACCAGGGCAGCATCATCGCGCAGAGCGACAACACGGGCGCTGTGCTCAACAAGCTCGCCTATGACGTGTTTGGCGGGCCGGCTTTCGCCAACGTAGATCGCTTCGGCTATACGGGCCAGGCCTGGATCAAGGAGCTCGGGCTCTTTTACTACAAGGCACGCATGTATTCCTACGGTATCGGACGGTTCTTGCAGACCGATCCTGTGGGGTATGCGGATGATCTCAATCTGTATGCGTATGTCGGGAATGACCCGTTCAACTTCATTGATCCTTTCGGATTCCGCAAGCAATGCATCTCCAAGAACGAGGCCGGGTGCCTGGACGATCCAAAGGGCGGCACGGATGGTCTTCAGGGTGGCGACCGCCGCGCACTCGAGCAGGAGCTTGGCATCCGAAATACCGTGCCCGCTGCGGCGAAACAGACCGGCCAACTCGCATCCGACGCCGGCGACGCAACGGTAGAAGCCTATGAATGGTGGGCGACTGGCAAGGTCGTGAAGGGATTGATAGCAAGCTCTTTGCGACTAATAGGCATCAGAAGGTTCACCGCCAACAATTTCCGCGCAAACCTAGTCAGCCTGACGGGCAAGGAACCAGCGAACGCGCAGGCACACCACATGCTGCCGCAAGCGTTTGAGTCCCAATTCGCTGCGAGGGGTATCAACATAAACGACCCGAAGTACGGTGCGTGGTGGAATGCGACGCAGCACCTTGCCAAGTCGGCTGAGTACAATAAGCAATGGGAAACGTTTCTCGCGACGAACCCCAATGCTCGTGAGATTGAGCGGTTCGGGCGAATAATGGCATCTAGGTATGACCTCGAGATCAACTACTGAGTCCCAGGATTTCGGCCGAATCTCTCTACTGAGCGAGAACTTTCGTACCCAGTCGTTTCGTGCGTCCGTCGAGCTCGACGGCATCGATGCCCTGACGCTGATGCGCGGTGAGCGGAAGCCTCCCGGAAGCTTGAGGTGTCGCTGGATATCAGGCCCCCCCGTGCCAGCAGAACTGGTATGGACGGATTCGGATGCCAGGATTCTAATTGGCCCGAAAGCGCGCTCCTTGCTGGCTCCATTCACGGGTTGGACTTCCCGTCCAGTCCAACTCATCGGCTCGCGAGGGGAACCCATCTACAACTACGAACTGCTGGTAGTGAATGGCCGGTGCGGACCTGTTGACCTGAAACGCATCCAGCCGACCATACAGACGGCCGGCAATAAAGCCTTTTCGTCCTACCACGGACTTTGCTTCGTCACAGAACAGTGGGACGACTCCGATGTATTCATGTTTCCGGAGCGCATGGGGCTCGTGCTTGTCAAGGACGGCGTCAAATTCGCACTTGAGAAGACATTCACCAACGTAACGTTCGATAAACTCTCAGAAGTGGAGCTCGACGAAGTATCAATTGAAGTGATTCGCCGACATCAGCGCGAGCGCGTCACGTAAGAACGATAAGTTAACGTTTGCTTTTGCTTCCTTGGTTCCCACACGAGCCCGTCGCGCAACCCTGCTTTGGACCCTCTTCAGTGCGACCACTTGGTCGGTGCCCGATCCCAGCGGTGCGTACGCAGGCGCTGACGCAGCTCTTCCGATAACTCCCTTCCATCCGACACACCAATATTCGCGGCCACGTGCGCGACGCTGCGCATGCCGGGAATCACGGTGCTGATGCGCGGATCCGCGATTGCGAAACGCAGGGCCAGCTCCGCCATCGTCATGTCCGGCGGCACCAGCGGCCGCAGCGCCTCGACGCGCTCGACCGTCGGCGCCAGGTTCGACTTGCCGAAATAGAGATTGCGCCAGTCTCCCGCCGGCCACTTCGATTCCAGCGTCAGGCTGCCGGTGAGCGAGCCTTC
>DATFRO010000056.1:0-24958 GCA_035263105.1 Steroidobacteraceae bacterium
GCGACCAGTTCGCGAAGTTGCGCGGCGAGGCCGCGATTGATCGCGGCGTTGCGCTGGAATTCCTCCGCGTGCGTGCTCAGCTCGCTGTGGATGGCCGGCATGCGCGCGACCTCAGGCGGTGGCGTCGAACAACTCTCGCCCGATCAGCATGCGGCGGATCTCACTGGTCCCCGCGCCGATCTCGTACAGTTTCGCATCGCGCAGCAGGCGGCCGGCGGGAAACTCATTGATGTAGCCGTTGCCGCCCAGCGCCTGGATCGTCTCCAGCGCGCACTGGGTCGCACGCTCCGCCGCGAACAGGATGCACCCGGCGGCATCGAAGCGCGTGGTCTGGCCGCGATCGCAGGCTCGCGCCACTGAGTACACGTAGGCGCGCGATGCGTTGAGCGTCGTATACAGGTCCGCCACTTTTGCCTGCATCAGCTGGAAGGTGCCGATCGGCTGGCCAAACTGGCGCCGGTCATGGATATACGGGAGTACGGTGTCGAGGCAGGCCTGCATCAGGCCTAGCGGTCCGCCTGCCAGCACCACGCGCTCGTAGTCGAGGCCACTCATCAGTACGCGCGCGCCTTTGCCAGGCTCGTGCAGTACATTCGCCACCGGCAAGCGGCAATCCTTGAACACGAGCTCGCTCGTATCCGAGCCGCGCATGCCGAGCTTGTCGAGCTTCTGCGCGCTCCAGAATCCAGGGGTCCCTTTCTCGACGATGAAGGTCGTGATGCCTTTCGGACCGAGTGCCGGATCGAGCGTCGCGTAGAAAACGACCACATCCGCTTCCGGGCCGTTGGTGATCCACATCTTGCTGCCGTTGATGACGTAGTGCTCGCCATCGCGCACGGCTCGCGTGCGCATGCCGACGACGTCCGAGCCCGAGCCGGCCTCGCTCATGGCGAGTGCGCCGACGTGCTCGCCGCTCAGCAGTTTCGGCAGGTAGCGCCGCTTCTGTTCGGGTGTTCCCCAGCGGCTGAGTTGATTGACACAGAGGTTGGAGTGCGCGCCGTACGAGAGACCGACCGAGCCCGAGGCGCGACTGATCTCTTCCATCGCAACCACGTGCTCGAGATACCCCATCCCGGCACCACCGTACTGCTCCTCGACCGTCGGTCCGAGCAACCCCAGCGCACCCAATTCCGGCCACAGGTCGCGGGGAAACTGGTTGCTGCGGTCGATTTCTTCGGCGCGCGCTGCAATTCTTTCAGACGCGAACGCGCGCACCGTGGCGCGCAGCAGATCGACGCTTTCTCCGAGACCGAAGTCGAACTCGAGCATCGGTCCTCCGGTGGGAGCCGAACGCGCAGGGGCCGGTTTTCGCATACTGGACATGGGCGAGCATTCTGTCGGACAATCCGACTGTCTGTCAATAGTCGCCAGTGCTGCGGCGCAGCCTGTATCGTCCATACATATATATATGTCGTCCCTCTTCGAACCCCTGAATCTGGAACCCGCCTACCGGCGCGTGGCCGCCACGATCGAAGGCAAGATCATGGCGCGGGATCTCAACGATGGAGATCCGCTGCCGCCCGAGCTCGACCTCGCCAAGCAGTTCGGCGTCAACCGCTCCACGGTGCGGGAGGCGCTGCGCGAGCTGCAAAGCAAGGGACTTCTCACGCGCAAGGAAGGCGGCAAGCGCCTGTTCGTCACCCATCCCCAGGCCGCCAACGTCGCTTCGGATGTCAGCCGTGCGCTGACACTGCACGGCGTCACCTTCCTCGAGGTCTGGGAAGCGATGATGATTATCGAGCCACAGGCGGCGGCACTCGCCGCGCGCAAGCGCGAGCCGCTGCAGCTCGATGAGCTCGAGGCGCTGCACAGGAAGTTCGAGACGCTGGGTCCGGATCGCGAGCGTGCCGTGGAAGTCGTGGTCGAATTCTTCCGGGCTATCGCGCGCTCGACGCAGAATCACGTGTTGGTGCTGGCGCAGGCGCCGCTGATGCGACTGCTGTCGCCCACCCTCGGTCGGATGATCGATCAGGTTCCGCAGGCGCGCTCGCGCATCACCGTCGCGCAGCGGCATCTCCTCGATGCCATCCGCACGCGCAACGTCGACGACGCGCGCAACTGGATGGAGAAGCACATCCGCGATTTCCGGCGCGGCTATGAGCTCGCCGGCATCGAGCTCGATTATCGCGTGACTGCCTGAAGCGGCCTGGTCAGCTGCGCTTCCCGTCGAGATCCCCGAAGCGGCGCCCGCTCGCGCTCAGATCGAGCAACAGCGGTGCCGGTGCCCAGCGCGCGCCGTGCGTCGGCGCGAGGCGCTGCATCGTCGCGATCACCGGCTCCAGGCCGATCGTATCGGCCCAGAACATCGGCCCGCCACGGTACGCCGGGAAACCGTAGCCGTACACATAGACGAGATCGATGTCGCTCGCGCGCAGCGCCGTCCCATCCGCGAGGATCTTCGCCCCTTCGTTCACCAGCGGATGCAGGAGCCGCGCCTGGATTTCCTCATCCGAGATCGAGCGGCGCTGCAGGCCGCGCTCCCGGGATACGCCCTCAATCAGCGCTGTGACTTCAGGGTCCGCGAGCCGTGTGCGCCCTTCGTAGCGGTAATAGCCCTTCCCTGCTTTCTGCCCGAGCCGCCCCCGCTCAACGAGTCGCTCCAGGATCGATGAGGTCCTCTCATCGGGCGGGAGCTTGCGGCGCTTGCGGATCATCAGGCCGACATCGTTACCGGCGAGATCGCGCACCGCGAGGGGCCCCATCGCGAAGCCGAACGCCTCCATGACACGATCCACTTGTTCCGGCGTCGCGCCCTCCTCCAGCAGGAACTCGGCCTCCGCGGTGTAGTACTGCCACATCCGGTTGCCGATGAAGCCATCGCAATTGCCCGCGAGCACGGCCACCTTCCCGATGCGCTTGCCGAGAGTCATCGCAGTCGCGACGCTCGACGGCGCAGAGCTCTTGCCACGCACCACTTCGAGCAGCTTCATGACGTGCGCCGGACTGAAGAAGTGCAGGCCGACGACCCGCTCGGGATGTGTGGTCGCCGCGGCAATGGCGTCGATGTCGAGAGCCGAGGTGTTCGTGGCAAGGATCGCGTCCGGCGCCGTCACTGCATCGAGATGCTGAAAGACCTGCCGCTTGATCTCGAGGTCTTCGAATACCGCTTCGATGACGAGATCGCAGTTCGCCAGCGCCGTGTAGTCGGTAACGCCCCCGATCAGCTGCTGCGCACGCTCGGCGGATTCGCGCGACACGCTGCCACGCTCCACCGAGGCCGCGTAGTTGCGGCGGATGAGCGTCATGCCGCGGTCCAGCGTTTCGCGCGAGAGCTCCAGGAGCTTGACGGGGATGGCGGCATTGGCGAACACGGTGGCGATCCCGCCGCCCATGGTGCCGGCACCGATCACGCCGACGCTCTCGACCGCTCGCGGCTCGGTCTGCGGAGCCTCCGGGATGCGCCGCGCTTCGCGCTCGGCGAAGAACACGTGCACCAGCGCCTTGCGTTGCGGGCTGTCGTTGCACTCGAAGAAGCGTGCGCGCTCGAAGCGAAACGCCTCATCGCGCGGCAGAGTGCACGCCGCCTCGATGCTGTCGACGATCCTCCAGGGCGCCAGCTGGCCGCGGGCCTTGCGCTCGAGCCGGCGTCGAAACGAGGTGAACAGTTCCGGGTCCACGCCAGTGATCTTTTCGGTGAGCTGGCTGACGACCCGTAGCGGCCGCCGCTCGCGGACCACTCGTTGCGCGAAGGCAATAGCGGCGGGCACTGCGTTTTCGGCCAGCAGGTCCACGAGGCCGAGCTCGAGCGCCTTCGCGGCGGCCATGTGCTCTCCCGAGGTGATGTACTCGAGCGCCGCCTCAGGTCCGGCAAGGCGTGGGAAGCGCTGCGTCCCGCCCGATCCGGGCATCAGGCCGAGCTTGACCTCGGGCAGACCCATGCGCGATCGGGACGAAGCCACCCGCCAGTGGCAGGCCATCGCGATCTCGAGCCCGCCGCCGAGTGCCGCCCCCTCGATGGCGGCCACCAGCGGCTTCTGCAGCTTCTCCATCTCAGCCTGCAGGTCGCGGATGATGGGTGCCTCGAGAAAAGCGCCGCTCGCGAACTCATGGATGTCCGCGCCCGCGATGAAACGCCCTGCACTCCCGGTCAGCACCACGCCACTGGCGGCAGCGTCGGTCGCGGCGCGCTGCAACGACTCGCCGAGCGCGCGGCGCACGCTGTGGCTCAGTGCATTGACCGGGGGATGGTCGATTTCCAGCACCGCGATGCAATCGATGACCTGGTAGCGGACTTCGGCCATGGGCGAGCCCGTCAGGAAATGAGGCCGCGCGCGCTCAACTCATCGATGATGCGCCGCGCCGCCTGCTCCGCGGAGCTCTCGCCGGTGTTGATGACGATTTCAGCCGCTTCCGGCGGCTCGTACGGCGAGTCGATGCCGGTGAAGTTCTTGATCTTGCCGGCGCGCGCGCGTGCGTAAAGCCCCTTCGGATCGCGACGCATGCATTCCTCGAGCGGCGTGTCGACGAATACTTCGATGAATTCGTTCTCGCCGACCAGTTCGCGCACCATGCGCCGCTCGGCGCGAAATGGCGAGATGAAGGAACACAGCACGATCATGCCGCCATCCACGAACAAGCGGGCCACCTCTCCGACGCGGCGAATGTTCTCGACGCGATCCGCGTCCGTGAACCCGAGGTCGCGACTCAGGCCATGACGCACGTTGTCGCCGTCGAGCAGGTACGTATGCACTCCGCGGCCGTGGAGCTCGCGCTCGACCATGTTGGCGATCGTGCTCTTGCCCGAGCCCGGCAGGCCGGTGAACCAGAGGATCGCGGGCTGATGACCGTGCAGACGCGAGCGCGCGCTCTTGTCGATCAGCAGGTTCTGGCGGTGAATGTTGGTCGCACGGCGCAGCCCGAAGGTGATCATGCCCGCGCCGGCCGTGGCGTTGGTGTAGCGGTCGATCAGGATGAACGCACCCATATCGCGGTTCTCGGCGTACGGGTCGAAGGCGACGGGCGTCGCCGTCGCCACGTTGCAGAGCCCGATCTCGTTGAGCGCCAGGGTCCGGGCCGCGATGTGCTCGAGCGTATTGACGTCCACCTTGTGCTTGAGGGTCGTGATGCGTGCCGGCACGTACTTGGTGCCGATGCGCAGCAGGTAGGAGCGGCCCGGGAACATCGGCTCTTCGGCCATCCACAGCACGTGCGCAGCGAACTGATCGACGACCTCGGGCCGCGATTCGGGCCGCGCCAGGACGTCGCCTCGCGCGATATCGACCTCGTCGGCGAGCGTCAGGGTCACGGCATCGCCCGGATGGGCAATCGAGGCATCACCGGTCGCGGTCACGATGCGTTCGATGCGCGACTCGCGCCCGGACTGTGCGACCACAATCGCGTCCCGCGGCCGTATCGACCCGGACACGACGGTTCCGGCGAAGCCGCGGAAATCGTGCGTGGCGCGGTTGACCCACTGCACGGGGAAGCGGAATGGCTTCTGCGCAAGCGCGGCATCGACTTCCACCGACTCCAGATACTCGAGCAGCGTCGGCCCTTCGTACCAGCCCATGTGCGCGGAGCGGCGCAGCACGTTGTCGCCATAGCGTGCCGACACCGGGATCGCCGTGATGGCGCCGAACTCGAGCGACTGCGCAAACCCCAGGTAGTCGCCCACGATGTGGTGGAAGCGCTCGCCCGAGTAGTCCACCAGGTCGATCTTGTTGACGGCGAGGCAGACGTGGCGGATCCCGAGAAGCGAACAGATGTAAGTGTGCCGGCGGGTCTGCGTGAGCACGCCCTTGCGCGCGTCGACCAGGATGACCGCGACCTCCGACGCGGATGCGCCTGTCGCCATGTTGCGCGTGTATTGCTCGTGCCCCGGCGTGTCCGCGACGATGAAAGAGCGCCGCTCGGTGGCAAAGAATCGATACGCCACGTCGATCGTGATGCCCTGCTCGCGCTCGGCTTCGAGCCCGTCGACCAGCAAGGCGAAGTCGAGATCGTCGCCCGTCGTCCCGTGGCGCGCGCTGTCACGCGCCAGCGCCGCGAGTTGATCCTCGGGAATCAGCTGGCTGTCGTAGAGGAGCCGCCCGATCAGCGTCGACTTGCCATCGTCCACCGAGCCGCAGGTGAGGAAGCGCAACAGATCATGGCGCGCGGCAGGTCGCGGCGCCCCGCTCCGCAAGTTCGCTTCGCTGGTTCGGTCGAGCATCAGAAGTAACCCTCGCGCTTCTTCTTTTCCATCGAGCCTGCCTCGTCGGAATCGATCAGCCGGCCCGAGCGCTCGGAGGTACGCGTGCCGAGCATCTCGTTGATGATGTCATCGACCGTCGCCGCCGTGCTCTCGACGGCGGCCGACAGCGGGTAGCAGCCCAGCGAGCGAAAGCGCACGGTCCGAAGCTGCGCGATCTCTCCCGCGCGCAGCGGCAAGCGCTCATCGTCTCTCACGATCAGCAGACCCTCGCGCTCGACCACCGGCCTTGGCGCAGCGAAGTACAGCGGCACCACCGGCAACTGCTCGGCGCGCGTGTACTCCCAGATATCGAGCTCGGTCCAGTTGGACAGCGGGAATACGCGAATCGACTCGCCCTTGTTGATGCGCGTGTTGTACAGGCGCCAGAGCTCGGGACGCTGGTTGCGCGGATCCCACGTGTGTCCCGCGGAGCGGAACGAGAAGATCCGCTCCTTGGCGCGGCTCTTCTCCTCGTCACGGCGGGCGCCGCCGAAGGCGGCATCGAAGCCGTATTGGTCGAGAGCCTGCCGCAGCGCTTCGGTTTTCATGACCTGCGTGTGCAGCTGCGAGCCGGATGCGATCGGGTTGATGCCGCGAGCCACACCTTCCGCATTCGTGTAGACGATCAGCTTGACGCCGTAGCGCTGCGCCATCGCATCGCGATGGCGAATCATGTCGCGGAACTTCCAGCCGGTGTCGACGTGCAGCAGGGGAAACGGCGGCGGTGCCGGGTAGAAGGCCTTCATCGCCAGGTGCAGCAGCACGCCGGAATCCTTGCCGATCGAATACAGCAGCACAGGATTGCGGAACTCGGCCACGACCTCGCGCAGGATACCGATCGATTCCGCCTCGAGGCGCTTGAGGTGAACCGCAAGCGTTGCCGACTCGGTACGCACGCTCACCCGCCCGGTCGCAGCACGTCGACCGCGCCCGTCGCGAAGAACCACGGATTGCGAAAGTCCGGCTTGCCGTACACCAGCGGCGCGCCATCGCCGGTCACGACGCGTCCGCCTGCTGCGGCGAGGACCGCGTGCCCCGCCGCTGTATCCCATTCCATCGTGGTGCCGAGACGCGGATAGAAGTCAGCCTCGCCCGCAGCGACTTTGCAGAACTTGAGCGAGGAGCCCACCGAGACGATCTCCGCGATCGGGTAGCGCTCGAGGTAGGTGCTGGTTTCGGGCGTGTTGTGGGAGCGTGAGGCCACCACGGTGATTCCGCTCTGCGGCGGCTTGCGGACGCGGATCGCCGTGCGTTCGCTGCATTCGGTTGCGCCGGGCGCGCATGCGCTGCGCCACGCTGCGCGAGCCGCGACATCACCGGCAAACAGGGCCCCGACCGCCGGCGCATACACCACGCCGAGAACCGGCGCGCCGTCACGGACCAGTGCGATGTTCACGGTGAACTCGCCATTGCGCTGCACGAACTCGCGTGTGCCGTCGAGCGGATCCACCAGCACGAATTCCCGCCCATGGTGTGGAACACGACCGAGCGCGACCTGTTCCTCAGCGACGATCGCGAGTTGCGGCGCATGGCTGTGCAACTGATCCAGGATCACGCGCTCCGCGGCGTGATCGGCCGCAGTCACGGGCGAGTTGTCGGACTTGCGCTGCACGTCGAAGTGTCCCTGGTAGATGTCGAATGCGGCTCCGCCCGCCGCCACCGCGGCGCTCACCATGGTCTCGAGCAGGGTCGCATCGGACATTGCGCCAAGTGTACATGCAGGCTGCGCGGACGTACGTTAGGTGGCCGGGGGCAGCCAGATCTTGTATTCATGAGCACATTCCGCCGGGGACTCGTCACGCTCGGGGCCGCGTGCGTGCTGTGGCGTGCGCTGGCTGGCGCTCAACCCCAGGCCGGCGATCGCGGGCAACTCGATCCGCAGGACCCTGCGAGCTGGGTGCGCTATGCAATGACGCAGTCGAGCACCGCCGTCGAGGACATCGACGACCCGTACTTCAAGGTCGAAGCCCTGGTACGCCTCGCCGCGCTCAGCGCGAGTTTCGACGACCTGCCCGGCGCACGCGCCAGCTTGAAAAGCGCGCGCGACATCGCGGCCCAGGTGAGCGGCGCGCCGAGTCACGACCTCGCGCTGCGCGACGTCGGCCTGCAATGGACGCGACTCGGGGACGCCGATGCCGCACTCGATGCTGCCCGTGCCATCGAGTCGACGGAACTGCGCGCACCGGTGCTGGATGCGGTGATCGCGGCCCTGATCGCTTCCGGCCAGTTCGATGCCGCGAGAACCACCGCACGACAGCTCCCATCGGCCGACGCCGAGCAAGTCCTCAGACACATCGCGCAGGCGCAAGCGCGTCGCGACCAGCTCACCGAAGCGCGCGCCACGGTGGCGGCGATCGAGGATGACAGCACTCGCACCATCGCCGCTGCGGACGTCGCCGCCGCGCTCTCGGACGTCGGCAATGCCGACAGCATCGAGAAGGCGCTCGGCATGGCGCGGGGCATCCGCGGCAAGTACGAACGCGATGCCGCGTTCGTCTACATCGCGCTGATTCAGTCGCAATCAGGCGATGCGGCGGGCGCCGTCAAGACACTCGAGCGCGTGAAGGATCCCGCCTCGAGCGCGCTCGGATACGCACGCCTCGCCGCCATGCGCGCGCCGGGAGACCCCGCGAACGCCGCGGTTCTCCTGCAGCGCGCGCTCGACGCCGCGCGGCGTTCACGCGCAACGCGCGCGCAAACGCTGGCGCTGTGCGAAATCGCGGTCGCCCAGATCTCGAGTGGGCACAAGGACGCGGCGCGCGTTTCGCTGCAACAAGCGCTGCAAGCGGAATCGGCGATCCGCGAGCGCAACGGCGGCGGGCTCGGACTTGAAGCGATCGCGCGTCTGCAGGCCCGCGCGGGCGACATTGCCGGCGCCTCGGCCACGGCGGCACAGGTCGCCGACGATGCGACACGCGCACTCCTGGTACACGACATCGCGGCGGCGCAAGCCGAGTCCGGAGATGTGAAAGGCGCTCGCGCAACAGCCGAGTCCCTCGCGGATGCACGCCTGCAGGTTCCAGCCTGGTTCGGAATCATCGGGGTGCAGACGGCATCGGGGGATCGCGCAGGCGCGAGAGACTCGTTGCAGGCCGTGCAGGAGCGTGCGCGCGCGCTCGAGGATCCGGAGTTTCGCTCGCAGTCGCTCGCCGCGGTGGCGGCTGCGCAGGTGAAACTCGATGATGTCCTCGCCGGCTGGTCGACGTTCCAGGAGGCGATCGCCGCCGCGGAACTCTTGAAGCAAGGGGCCGTGCGCTCAGCCGCCTATGCAAACGTGGCCGAGCCATTCCACGATCTGTGAGCAGCTGATGGCGATATTACATTAGGTAGCTTTTGTATCTTATTGATACTACACGATAGATATGGATAGCAATCAGAACGGCGGAGGGGCTTGGCGGCGCACGCTCGGCCGCAACATCGCCTGGCTTCTCGCGCTCAAGGTCGGGGCGCTCGTGATTCTCTGGTCGTTGTTCTTCTCACCCGCGCATCGCGCGCCGGTCACGCCCGCTGCGAGCGCGCAGCATCTCGCCATCGAGCCGGCAGGAGCCGAGCCGTGATCGATCTCGACGTCGTCGGCTTCTCGCGCCTGCAATTCGCGCTCACCGCGCTCTATCACTTCCTGTTCGTGCCGCTCACGCTCGGCCTCTCGATGCTCCTCGTGATCATGGAGTCGGTCTACGTGATGACCGGCCGCGAGATCTGGAAGCAGATGACGCGCTTCTGGGGCGTGCTCTTCGGCATCAACTTCGCGATGGGTGTCGCCACCGGCATCACGATGGAATTCCAGTTCGGCACCAACTGGGCCTACTTCTCGCACTACGTCGGCGACATCTTCGGCGCGCCGCTCGCGCTCGAAGGGTTGATGGCGTTCTTCCTCGAGTCCACGTTCGTTGGCCTGTTCTTTTTCGGCTGGCAGCGTCTCTCGCGCCGCGCACACCTGCTGGTCACCTTCCTGGTCGCGATCGGCTCGAACTTCTCGGCGCTCTGGATCCTCATCGCCAATGCCTGGATGCAACTGCCGGCGGGCGCGCATTTCAACTACGCCACCATGCGCATGGAGCTGACTTCGTTCCGCGAGGTGCTGTTCAACCCCGTCGCGCAGGCAAAGTTCGTGCACACCGTGGCCGCCGGCTACGTCACGGGTGCGGTGTTCGTGCTGGCGATTTCCGCCTGGTATCTGCTCAACGGACGCAACCGCGGTTTCGCACGTCGCTCGGTGGCGGTCGCCGCGAGCTTCGGCCTCGCCTCCGCGCTGTCGGTGGTGGTGCTGGGAGATGAGTCCGGATACACCGCGACCGAGCATCAGAAGATGAAGATCGCCGCCATCGAGGCGGCCTGGCATACCGAAAAGCCGCCGGCGCCATTCACGGTGTTCGGCATCCCGGATGTAGAGGAGCGCACGACGCATGCAGCTGTGCGCGTGCCGTGGCTCCTGGGGCTCATCGCCACGCGCTCGCTCGACAAGGAAGTGCCCGGCGTGCAGGAGCTCGTCGCGCATGCGCGCCAGCGCATTGCGAGCGGCATCCTCGCTCACCAGGCGCTGCAGCGACTGCGTGCCGACGGCACCGATGCAAACGCACGCCAGGCGTTCGAGGCACACCAGCAGGATCTCGGCTACGGGCTGCTGCTCCTGAGGTTCGTCGACGATCCGTCGCAAGCCACGCCCGCGGACATCGAGCGAGCCGCATGGCTCACGGTGCCGAACGTGCCCGTGCTCTTCTGGGCGTTTCGCGTCATGGTCGGCCTGGGAATGTTCTTCATCCTGCTGTTCGCGACGGCGTTCTGGTACGCCGCGCGGCACAGCTTCGAGTGGCATCGGAATTTCCTGCGCGTCGCCTTCTGCGCCCTGCCCTTGCCGTGGATCGCCGCGGAACTCGGCTGGATCGTCGCGGAGTACGGCCGACAGCCGTGGGCGATCGAGGGGGTACTGCCCACGTTTCTCGCGGCGTCCACGGTTCCGGTGCACAACGTGGTGCTGTCACTCATCGGCTTCGTCGTCTTCTACAGCGCGCTGGCGATTGTCGACGCATACCTGATGGTGCGCATCGTGCGCCAGGGTCCGGAAGGGCTCGGGTACACCAAGCCCGATGCGGGGCCCGCTCCGATGGTCACCGCTGCCGGCTGAGGAAAGCCGATGCCCGACTACGAGACGTTGCGATTTATCTGGTGGCTCCTGCTAGGAGTGCTGTTGATCGGCTTTGCGGTCACCGACGGCTTCGATCTCGGCGTCGCCGCGATCTTCCGCTTCGTGGGGCGCTCGCAGGACGAGCGAGATGCACTTGTCGAATCCATCGAACCGGTCTGGGAAGGCAACCAGGTCTGGTTCGTGCTCGGCGGCGGCGCGGCGTTCGCCGCCTGGCCGCCGCTCTATGCCGCGGCGTTCTCGAGTTTCTACCTCGCGATGCTGCTGCTCCTGGTGACCTTCATCATTCGACCCGTCGGCTTCGCATTTCGCGGCAAGGTCGACGATCGTCGCTGGCGGGCGGCCTGGGACTGGGGCTTGTGCGTCGCCGGGCTGATGGCGAGCGTCCTCTTCGGCGTCGCCTTTGGGAACCTGTTCGTGGGCGTCGGCTTTCACCTCGATGCGCTGTCACGCCCGGTGTTCACCGCGGGATTTTTCTCCTTGTTGAACCCATTCGCGCTGCTGTGCGGTGTCGTCAGCCTCGCCATGCTGCTGATGCACGGTGCGACCTACGCCGCGATGAAGGTCGAAGCACCCATGGGGCCGCGTGCAGCGCGCATCGGCAGGATCGCGGCGCTGGTGCTGCTCATCGCGTTCACGGTGGCGGGCGTGTGGGTCGCAACGGGCATCGACGGCCTGCGAATCACGAGCGTCGTCGACGGCAACGGTCCGAGCGACCCGCTGCGCAAGACCGTGGAAGCGGCGGCCGGAGCGTGGCTCGACAACTATCGGGCGCACGCGGCACTCTGGCTCGCGCCCTTGGCGGCGTATCTCGGTTCGCTGGGAGTCGTGCTCGCCATCCGTTCGCAAGCCCATCGCCTCGCCTTTCTCGCGAGTGGGGCGGCGCTCACGGGGATCATCCTGACGGGCGGTTTCAGCTTGTTTCCATTCCTCCTGCCCTCCTCGACGCACGCAGCCTCGAGTCTCACGGTGTGGGATGCTTCGAGCAGCCAACTCACGCTCTTCATCATGCTGCTGGCCGCCAGCATCTTCCTGCCGATCGTACTGCTCTACACGACGTGGGTATTCCGGGTACTGCGCGGCCAGGTCACGCTCGCGCACGTGCGTGAGCAGCGCGGCCACTACTGAGGTCACCGCCATGTGGTATTTCGCCTGGATTCTCGGACTCGGCTTCGCGCTCGCCTTCGGCGTGATCAACGCGATCTGGTTCGAAATCCTCGAGCCCGATCAGAAGGACTGATCAACTCCGCGCGAGCCGCATCCGCGCCGTGTGCGCGGAGCTGCTGCTGCGGCGCGAGCGGCACGAGGTGCTGGAGCGCGGCGGTGGCTTGATCGTGCGCCGCGAAGTGGTGCGCGAGGGGAATCCCGAACAGAAGAAGAATCGATTGCTGACGCTGGCGCGCTGGAAGCGCGTGTGACGCGAACGGCACGCCGTGTTGCCACCCGGCCTGCGCACATACCCGGTCTGCTTCGAGCACCGTTTCACCGGTGTACCCCCGCGAGTTGCAGTGATCGTACGCCCGAGTTCCTCCCCGGAATCGACCGTCAGCGAAAGCGAGATTCGACTATCCGTGATCCGCTGGTCCCGGCGGACATCGGACGCTCATCAATCGCGGGACCGCCGCGACGGTTCGGCGCTGTGCATCTGTTAGAGTGACGATCACATCAGAAGTGCGCGAGCCTGCATGACTGCGCCCGACGCCGTGGCTGTCGCCTCCGTTCACCAGAACGAGCTGCTGCTGTTCTTCACGCTGCTGCAGCTGAGCGTGATCGTGATCGCCGGCCGCTGCGGTGAGAGCCTCGCCAGGCTCTGCCGGCAGGCGCCCGTCGTCGGCGCGATCGTGGCCGGCATTCTGCTCGGCCCGTCATTGTTCGGATGGTTGGCGCCCGGCGCGTTCAATTTCGTGTTTCACTCGAGCGCGCCCGAGCCGCTGCAGGTGCTCTCGGGCCTCGGACTGGTGCTGGTCATGTTCCAGATCGGGCTCGAGTTCGACTTCTCGCATCTCACGCAGAAGCACAACCGCCGTGCGGCGGTGATCCTCGCCGTGGCCGGCCTGACGATACCGTTCGCCATCGGTCTCGCGTTCGGCTACTACGCCGCACCCGTGCTGTCGCCGCAGGCCAATCGCGTCTACTCCGCGCTATTCGTGGCCACCGCGTTCTCGATTACCGCGCTGCCGGTGCTCGGCCGCATCATGATCGAGCTCGACATCACGCGCACTCGTCTCGGCGTCGTGGCGATCAGCGCGGCTGCGATCAACGACGTGGTGGGCTGGATCATGCTGGCGCTCGTCACCGCGCTCAGCACCGCCGCGTTCGATTCGAACCGCTTCGGCATCCGGGTCGCGCTCGTCGCCGCATTCGTACTCGCCAGCCTGTACCTCGTGCGGCCGATCCTGAAACGGGTCGTGAGACGTTCCAATCCGCGCGATGGACGCATGTCCGGGAATCTCCTCGCCGGGTTGCTCGTGGTCGCGTTCGCGGCCGCGATGGTGACCTACCAGCTGGGCATCTTCGCGATCTTCGGCGCCTTCATGATGGGCGTGATCCTGTTCGATGAGCGCGAGCTGGTGAGAGCCTGGCGCGAGCGCATGGGCGGACTCGTCAGCGTTTTCTTCCTGCCGCTGTTCTTCACCTACACGGGCCTGCGCACTTCGATCGCCGGCCTCGACACGCTCGCGGCGTGGGGCTGGTGCGCGCTCGTCGTCATCGTGGCGAGTCTCGCCAAGTTCGGCGCCGCCTACGCCGCTGCGCGTTACTCGCGTCTCAACCACGCCGAGTCCGCGGTGCTCGGCTACATGATGAACACGCGCGGCCTGATGGAACTCGTCGTCATCAACGTCGGCTACGACCTGCGCGTGATCTCGCAGCAGATGTTCACCATGCTCGTGATCATGGCGATCGTCAGCACGGTGATCACGACACCGGCGCTGCGGCACTATCTCAAGCTGGCGGATTGGTGGGCCGTGCGCGAATCGAACGCGCGACCCACCGACTAGAGCTGTCTGCGCCCGAGCGCGCCACCCGCGCTCTTGTGTCAACCGCTTGACAGAGGGCGCGCTCGCCACGCGGCAAGATGCGTCCCACTCGCACGTCCTTAACGGCGTTCGGCCTCGCGAGCACATCACCCCACTCACCGAGCTTCGAAAGGACGTTTGGTATGAAGACCTCTACCGTATTGGAGAATGAGACCACCCACCGCATCCTGCCCATCGCATCCGCCGCTGCTCTCGCAGTGACTCTCGCGGTGGCGCTCGCGCGACCCGCTCACGCCGACGAAATCAGGGTGCCCCCGGTGCCCGACGGCCTCGGGGTCGACGCGGGCAACACCGTATTCCTCGTCGGTCACGCCCGCGGTACCCAGAACTACATCTGCCTGCCTTCAGGCACTGGCTTCAAGTACACACTGTTCACGCCGCAGGCCACGCTGTTCAAGCGCGACAAGCAGATCATCACCCACTATTTCAGCCCCAACCCGGATGAAGCTGGCACGCCGATCCGCGCCACCTGGCAGGCGCGAGACACGAGCATCGTGTGGGCCAAGGTGGTGGACGGTGGTTCCTCCACCGACTCGCGGTTCGTCGCGAAAGATGCGGTTGCGTGGCTCAAGTTGATTCGCGTTGGATCCCAGGAAGGACCAGCCGGCGGCGACACGCTGACGGACGTCACCTTCGTCCAGCGACTGAACACGGCTGGAGGACTTGCACCGGCGACGGGCTGCGCGTCTTCGGCAGACGTCGGTCGCCAGGCATTCATGCCTTACACGGCTGACTACTTCTTCTACCGGAAGTCCGACGAATAGAGGCCATTCGGCGGATCGTCAGCAGGCCCCGGCTGGCAACGGCCGGGGCCTGTTCTTCGTTCAGATTCGGCATGGCCTCAGCTGCAGGTGTACATTGCCCCGGCGTGGTGATGCGGCGTGGGGCGATGCTCGCCGATTGCAATGAAGCAACCCGCGCTTTCAACGCCATGAGGGCGACCGACTAGCAATCTGCCAGGGACGCGTGCTCAAGACAGACGCGCCAAGGAGGGTCCCATGGTCAATCTCAAACCACTGGCGACGGCGTGGTTCACCGGCTGTGTGCTACTCCTCGGCGGAGCGCTGCAGGTGCGCGCCGACCCGGTCCTGGCGGTCATCGATATTCGGCCGATCATTGCCCGTCATGACATCGGGAACGCTCTTGGCCTCGCCTTCAACCCGGATGCCAACGTCTTCTACCTCGCCCATGGGTCAGATGATCGTGGAGGTGTCATCTATACGCTGGATATCCATGGCAACCTTCTGCGCGAGCTCAATTTTCAAGGCACCGTCGGAGGGTATCCGACGTCCCTGAGTTACGACAGAAGCACCGGACACCTCTTCGTGCTCGCCAGTGAAGTCCGACTGGTGGAGATCGACCCCGAGACGGCCCAGATTTTCAGCGAACTGCCAATCACGGATATTGACGGCGGGGGTTTCCTGCGTGTCAGAGACGATGGCATCTGGCAGCCGCGCTTTTCGGAGGATGTCATTCGCCACTACACCCGCGATGGGGCATTCATTGAAGATCTGTCGGTAGCCGCGAGCTTTCCCGGATTCCCTGGTCCTTTTGCACTGGCCTCATCGTTTACGGCTGGTGGTTTCTTTGTTGTCGATACCTTCGACCGGCGCATCGTCGAAGTTGACAGTGCAGGTCACGAAGTCGCAGCAGCAGCGACCAATCTGGGTGACGGCCGCGGCCTCGCAATTGATTCCGACCTCGACAGTCAGCGCATATTTCTGGAAGTGAATAGCCAGGACATCTTTGTCTTGTCGTCCGAATTCATCGGTGAACCGGAAATTGTTTCGATCGAGATCAGGCCGCACGGCCCACTCAACAGGATCAACCCCAGGAGCAAGGGCAAGGTGCCGGTGGCGATCCTGACTACCGATTCCTTCGACGCCACCAGCGTCGATCCGGCCAAAGTACTTTTTGGCGCAACCGGCACCGAGGCTGCGCCAACGCACTTCGCCTTGAGAGACGTCGACCGCGACGGGAATACCGACATCGTCTTGCAGTTCAAGATCCAGGAGACGGGCATTCAGTGCGCAGACACCTCCGCCGTCCTGTCAGGAGAAACCTTTGATGGGCGGGCGATCAAAGGCTCCGATTCGATCCGAACCGTGGGATGCAAGTGATGACGTGGACCAAGAGTGGTGGGCCGTGCGCGAATCGAACGCGCGACCAACAGATTAAAAGTCTGCTGCTCTACCGACTGAGCTAACGGCCCACAGAGGCGCGAAGGCGGAAAGGCGCGCGATGATATCAGCGGCGCGTGCTCGATGCACGGCGCCACCAGGGCTGGACGATCCGGCCGGCACGCCGGGCACCCACGAGGAAAATCAGCGCCACGCTCACGCCGACCAGCACTGCAACGATCGAGGCTTCCGGGCCGAAGGCGCCGCCGGTGAGCACCTCGGGTCCCTGGAAATGGCTGGCAAGCACGCCCACCTCCTGTGTTCCTGACACACCCGCGCCGAAGATTCCGCCTTCGGTGAAATTCCACGCGGCGTGCAGGCCGATCACCATCCACAGCCGGCGTGCGAAGACGAACACCGCCGCGAGCAACACGCCCGCCTCGAGCGCGATCGCGATGCTGCTCACCAGGGTCGCGTTGGGATTGAACGCATGCAGCGCGCCGAAGATGACTGCCGAGAGTGCGAGCGCGATCCACGTGCCGAGACTTTCTTCGACGATGCGGAACAGCACGCCGCGCACCAGCACTTCTTCAGTGACGCCGGCGATGAGAGCGCCCAGGAGTGGAAAAGCGGCCGCACGCCACCCGCCGCCGGCCGTGACTTCGACACAGCGAGCGAACCACAGCACCAGCATGGTGAACCCGAACATGGCGGCGCCGATGAGTGCGCCGACCGCGAGTTCCGCGCCTGCCTTGTGCGTCGCCAGCTCGATCACGGGACGTCGCTCGATGAATCGCACGTAGGCGATGTACGTCGCCAGCGTTGCCACGATGATCAAGACAGCGATCCCCACGCCCGGCGTCGAATACGGATCGATGTGCGCGGCCAGAGCCGCGAACTGCAGGCCACCGATGACAGTCGCAATGGCGACCGTTGCGATGACGATGCGAGTCAGTGGATGGCGCAGGAAGCGCCAGAATCTCGAATCAGGAACGGGCCGGTTGGAGTTGGTACCCGTATTGCCGATCCCGGTGCTGTCTTCTTGTTTTGCTGGCATGCCGTCACGACGCCTCGCGTAGCGAGGCGCACATGGTATCGCAGCCGGTGAAACTTCAGCGGAAGATCACCGTGCGGTGCCCGTTGAGCAGAATCCGCCGCTCCACGTGCCACGTGACGGCGCGCGCGAGCACCAGGCACTCGATGTCGCGCCCCGCCGCGGCGCAGGCTTCGACACTCATGGCATGATCGACGCGACTCACGTCCTGCTCGATGATCGGCCCCTCGTCGAGGTCCTCGGTGACGTAGTGCGCGGTGGCGCCGATGAGCTTGACGCCGCGATCGTGCGCCTGCTGATACGGCCGCGCCCCCTGGAAGCTCGGCAGGAATGAGTGGTGGATGTTGATCGCGCGCTCGCTCAGCTTCGCGCACAACTCCGGCGAGAGGATCTGCATGTAGCGCGCGAGCACCACCAGGTCGCAGCTCTCGCTCTCGATCAGCTCCAGCAGCCGTGCTTCCTGCCGCGCCTTGCTGCTCGCATCGACCGGCAGGTGGTGGAACGGGATGTCGTGCGCCGCCGCGAGCTGGTAGAAGTCGCGATGGTTGGAAACGATCGCCGGGATGACGATCGGCAAAGCGCCGGTGCGGTAGCGAAACAGCAGGTCGTTCAGGCAGTGCCCGAACTTCGACACCATGATCAGCACGCGCGGCTTTGCGCTCGCGTCATACAGGTGCCACTGCATGCCGAACTGCTCGCCGATCGGCTGGAACGCACCCTGCAGGTCCTTCTGTCCGCGCGCCCCCAGCGATGCGAAGTACACGCGCATGAAGAAACGCTGGTTCTGCTCATCGCCGAACTGCGCACTGTCGATGATGTTGCAGTCGTTCGCGAGCAGGAAGTTCGCGACCGCGGCGACGATGCCGATGCGATCGGGGCACGAGAGCGTGAGGGTCAGGCGCGGATGACCCGCGTCCTTCGCGGACAAGGTCGTCGTCACGGCGGGCCTCAGTCGGACGCGAGGACGAAGCCCGCGTCGTCGTCGAGCTCGAATCGGCCCTCGCTGACCGCCTTCACCCAGCGGCAGGTGCGCAGCAGTCCGCCGAAGGTATAGAAGTGCAGGCTGTCGACCGCGAGCTGCCCCGACAGCATGCCACCGGCGATTTCGCGCACGATCTTCTCCGGCCCGCGCTCGCCGATGAGCTTCGTGAGGACGCCGCCGCGCTGACTGAGCGCGCGCATCGAGGGACCGACGCCGCAACGCATCGCGTAATTGATGAGGGTCGTGAGCTTGGCGGGCCCCGCGAGGCCGATGGCGATGTGTCCCTGCACGCCGCGCTCGTGGAGCTGGCGGCTCCACGAGACGATGGGCGCAGTCTCGAACAGGAATTGCGTGACGAAGGTGAGCTCGAGGCCCAGCTCGCGCGCGAGCTCGGCCTTCGCCGCCTCGGCGTTGCGGGTTTCGGTTTCGCTCACCGCCGGGTGACCTTCCGGATGCCCGGCGACGCTCAGCGTCGTGATGCCGTGACGTCCGAGCAGACCCGACTTCATGACCTCGGCGCTCGCAGTGAACGGGCCGGCGGCTTCCTTCACATCCCCGGCGATCAGCAGGATCTGCCTGACGCCCGCGCGGCGTGTCAGCTGCTCGAGCACCTGTTCCAGTTCCTCGCGACTGGCGAGCTTGCGCACCGGGACGTGCGGCACCGGCTCGAAGCCGTGGCCGCGAACCTGCGCGGCGGTGGCGATCGTCGCCTCCCATTCCTGGCCGGGAAGATGGCTGATGTAGAGCCGCGAGCCGCCGCGCAGGATGGCCTGGCAGTCGCCGAGCTTCCCCGCATCGTGCACGGTCATCTCCACCGACGCGTGTTGCGCCAGGCGGATGATGGTGGCTCGCTCGTCGCCGGAGCTGATGGCGGGTTCCTGGTAGCGCTTGGCGGCTTGTGCGGTCATCGTGAACGGTGGTGGCGGGCGGGGCCCGGGGACTGTGCTGGGCCGCAGTTTGCCGGGTTTGCCCGGCGTGGACTCGACTCGCAGCGAAATTCGGCCTGCACAGGAACGATGGCTGCGCCCGGCGGGATTTGGAACAATTGAATCCGCGAAGCGGCTCACGGGGAAGAGACTTGGCAGCGAGAATCATTGATGGCAAGGCGATTGCCGCGGAACTGCGCACGAGGGTTGGGCAGCGGGCTGCCGATCTCGGCAAGGCCAACGGTGTGCAGCCCGGGCTCGCGGTGGTCCTGGCGGGCGACGATCCCGCGAGCCGCATCTACGTCGACAGCAAGAGCAAGCAGGCGGCCACCGCCGGATTTCGCAGCTTCGACCACCGCCTCCCCACCACGGTCACGACCGCGGAGCTGTGCCGTCTCATCGATGAGCTCAACGCCAGGCAGGATGTGCATGGCATCCTGGTGCAATTGCCGCTGCCCAAGGGCGTCGATGAGACCGAAGTGCTGCTGCGGATCGATCCACGCAAGGACGTCGATGGCTTTCATCCCATCAACGTCGGCCGCCTCGCGACCGGTCTCGAAGCGATGGTCCCGTGCACGCCACTCGGCTCGCTGATCCTGATCCGTAGCGTGCGGCCGGATCTCGCCGGTGCGCGCGCCCTGATCGTCGGACGATCGAACATCGTCGGCAAACCCGCAGCCCAGCTGCTGCTGCGCGAACACTGCACCGTGACCATCGCTCATTCGCGCACGCGGGACCTGCCAGCGCTCTGCGGCGAAGCCGAGGTCCTCATCGCCGCGCTCGGACGCCCGAAAGCGATCAGGGGCGAGTGGGTCCGCGAAGGCGCCATCGTGATCGATGTCGGGATCAACCGCATCGTCGATGCAGCGGGACGCAATCGCGTGGTTGGGGACGTGGATTTCGATACGGCCGTGACCCGCGCCGGCGCGATCACGCCGGTGCCCGGCGGCGTCGGGCCGATGACGATCGCCTGCCTGCTGCTCAATACGTTGAACGCCGCGATCCGCGCGACGCCCGGCGCGGGCGAGCCCCTGTCGCCGTTTCAGCGCTGAATTGCTCGCGCGTCGGCGCCCGCGCTACTGGTAGCGCGTCGGATCAGCGATCCTGACTGCCGCGAACCCGGCACGACGCAAGCGACACGAATCGCAGCGTCCGCAGGCTCGGCCCGCTTCGTCCGCCTGGTAACACGACACCGTCATCGCAAAGTCGACGCCGAGCTCGGCACCGCGCGCGATGATCCCGGCCTTCGACATCTGGATCAGCGGCGCGTGAATGCGCAGCGGCTGGCCCTCGACGCCCGCGCGCGTCGCGAGCGCCGCCAGCTTCTCAAAGGCGGCAATGAATTCCGGACGGCAGTCCGGGTAGCCCGAGTAATCCACGGCATTCACGCCGATGAAGATATCGCGCGCCTCGAGCACTTCCGCCCAGGCAAGCGCGAGCGACAGGAGCATGGTGTTGCGCGCGGGCACGTAAGTGATCGGGATTCCAGCGCTCTCCTGCTCGGGCACCGCGAGAGCGGGATCGGTGAGCGCCGAGCCGCCGATGCCCGCGAGATCCACCTTCATGGTGCGATGTTCGACAGCGCCGAGATGGCGCGCGACGCGCGCGGCGGCTGCGAGCTCAGCCCCGTGTCGCTGACCATAGGAGCAGCTCAACGCGTGACAGGCGAATCCCTGCTCGCGCGCGAGCGCGAGCGTGGTCGCGGAATCGAGGCCGCCCGAGAGGAGTACGACTGCGCGCATCACTTCCCCCGCACGTTGCCCCACAGGTACTTGTGCAGCTGGATCTGGAAGCGCACCGGCAGGTGATCGGCGAGGATCCAGTCGGCGAGCTCCGCACCCTTGAGCTGCTCGTGGCTGGGCGAGAACAGGATCGGGCAGCGGCCCTCGAGTGCATGCTCGCGCACGAAAGCCTTGCTCCACTCGTAATCGGCGCGATCGCAGATCACGAACTTGAGCTGGTCGCTGGCGCGCAGCCCGGCAAAGTTCCCGATGAGATTGCGCTCACTCTCGCGCGAGCCGGGCGTCTTGATGTCGACCACGCGGATCACGCGCTGATCGACGCGGCTCACGTCGATCGCACCGCTCGTTTCGAGCGACACGCGATATCCGGCGTCACAGAGCCGCTCGAGAAGCGGGAAGCAGGCACGTTGCGCCAGCGGCTCGCCGCCCGTGACGCAGACATAGCGGGTCCCGTGACGGCCCACCTCGCCCAGGATCTCGTCCAGCGTGCGCCACTCGCCGCCGTGAAACGCGTAGGCCGTATCGCAATACTGGCAGCGCAGCGGACACCCGGTGAGACGCACGAACACCGTCGGGATGCCGACGGTGTCCGCTTCACCCTGCAATGAGAAGAAGATCTCGGTGATCTTCAGCCGGACGGGATCGGTCGACACATCTAGTGCCCCTCGTCCTTCATCTTCTGCAAGCGCTTGGCCGCTTCGGGTGCGGCGCCCGAATCCGGGAAATCCTTGCCCACCCGCGTGAGCGCGTCGCGCGCTGCGTTCCAGTTCTTGAGCTCGTACTGGCAATAGCCGATCTTCAGCCACGCATCCGGGAGCTTGCGCGACTCCTTGTAGCGATCCACGACGACGCGGAAGGTCTTCAACGCCTCCGGGTAGTTGCGCGTCACGTAGTAGCTCTCGCCCAGCCAATACTGTGCGTTGTCGGCGAGCGCGCTCTGCGGAAAGGCGACGAGGAACTGCTTGAAGGCCGCCGTCGCTTTCTCGTAGTCACCGGCTTTCAACAGGTCGAAGGCAGCCTGGTAGTTGGCGCGATCCGATCCGGCCGGCACCAAGAGTGCTGAGCCCGCGCCGGCGCCGGCAGCCTCGGTCGCACCCACCGCGGCGGTGCCCGCCTCGAGCGCCTTCATGCGACGGTCGAGATCGGCGTACAGGTCGCGCTGCTGGGTCTTCGCATTGCCGTTCTGGAACTGCAGCTCTTCGAGCGATCCGCGCAGCGTTCGCACCTCGGTCTGCAGCGCCTGCAGCTGCTGCGAGAGCTCGAGCAGGCTCTGGTTGGAGATGACACGCTCGATCCGCTCCAGGCGCCGATCGAGATCGTTCAACTTGATCGTGACCGGGTCATCGGGCCCGGGTGTGCTGGCACACCCCGCGAACTGGGTGACAAGGAGAGCGGCAGCGAGCAAGCCCCAGCGGGGCGACCATCGCGCGGAACGGTACAGCAGCATGGCTCCGCTCTCAGTTGACGTAGACGATCTCGACGCGGCGATTCTTCGCCCACGCGCTCTCGTCATCGCCTTGCACGGCCGGACGCTCCTCGCCGTAGCTCACCGTGGTGATCTGCGCCTCGCCCACGCCGAGCAGCATCAGGGCGCGCCGCACCGACTGCGCGCGGCGCTCGCCGAGGCCGATGTTGTATTCACGCGAGCCGCGCTCGTCCGTGTGCCCCTCGAGGCGCACTTTCATCGCGGCGCTCCCCGCGAGGCGCTTGGCGTGGGCTGCAATCGTGTCGCGGAACTCCGGGCGGATGTCCGCGTTGTCGAAATCGAAGTAGATGATGCGCTCGTTGAGGCGCGCCGCCTCGCGCGCCGCCGCATCATCCGCGACTGCCCGTCCCTCGCCGACCCCGCCCCCAGCTCCTGACGTGGTCGCTCCGCCGCCTTCGGTGGTGGCCGGCGGTGGCTCCTTGACCTCGTTGTGTTTCGGGCAACCGGCCAGCAGCAGCGCGGCCGAGAGCATCGTCAGCAGCAGGAAGCTTCGCATTTCTCTGATCTCCATTGCCAGACGACCGAGTCGTCGATTTCTACCACAGACTCCTGGTTCGCAACACCCCTCGGAACGTGCCGGCGACACTCATGATGCGGGCAGCGGCGACCAGATCGGCTCGCGAATGTCGCCCTGCTCGGCGGCGATGCGCTGATGCACGCTGCCGTCGACCGAGACCGTGGCGAGAACTCCACGTCCCTTGTCCTGCGTCCCGTAGATGAGCACCGCGCCGTTGGGCGCGAAGCTCGGCGATTCATCGAGATTGCCCTGTGTCAGCACGCGCGTGGAGTTGTTCTTGAGGTTCATGACGGCGATGCGGTATGCGCCGCGATCGAGCGTCACCATCGCGAGCTGCGAGCCGTCGGGCGAGACGCGCGGTCGCGCGTTGTAGGTGCCCTCGAACGTGACGCGCTGCGCACGCTCGCCGGCGCCGAGGCCCACACGGTAGATCTGCGGCGCGCCGGAGCGGTCCGACGTGAAGTAGATGGTCTTGCCATCCGCCGACCAGCAGGGCTCGGTGTCGATCGCGTTGTCCTCGGTCACGCGCGTGAGCACCTGGTCGGTGAGCCCGAGCACGTAGACGTCGAGGTTCCCGTCCTTGTGCGACAGCGTCAGCGCCAGGCGCTTTCCATCCGGTGACCAGGCGGGCGCGCCATTGATGCCGGCGCGCGCCGACACGCGACGTCGTTCCCCCGTGCGCAGCAGCTGCACGAACACGGAGGCGGCGCGATTCTCGAACGACACGTAGGCGATGTTCTGCCCATCGGGCGACCAGGCGGGCGACATGATCGGTTCGGAGGACTGCGTCACGACGCGCGGATTCATGCCGTCGGCGTCGGCGACGATGAGCTGGTAGCGCGTGTTCGGCGCTTGCCCGAGGACCGATACATAGGCAACGCGCGTCGAGAAGGCGCCGGGAATGCCCGTCAGCTTCTCGAAGATGCGATCGCTCACGCGGTGACTCGCCGCGCGCAGGGTGCTGGTGGTCGCGGGCTGGGTGTACTCGAGCATCTTCTGGCCGTTGAGCACATTGACCAGGGCGTAGCGGATCTCGTACTGACCCGGTGCTCCGGGCTGCAGCTCACCCACCACCACGAAGTCGTTGCGCAGCAGGCGCCAGTCGTCGATCACGACCTCGCTCGCCTTGGTCGGCAGGTCGACCATGTCGGCGCGCGCCATCGGGCGGAAGCGCCCGCTGCGCTGCAGGTCCGAGGCCACGACGTCCGCGACATCGGTCGGCGCCTGGTCGACGCCGTGCCAGCCGAAGGGAACGATCGCTATCGGGATCGGGTCCGTCACCCCTTCGGTGATCTCGATCGTGAGCTCGGCACGGGCCGGCGCCAGTGCGAAGAGCAGACTCGCACCCGCCGTTACCGTCGCCAGCATTCGCTTCAGTTGTTCCCTGCCAGTCACCCTGCACCTCGCAGTAGTTTCAGTTCAGATCGCCCGGCTTGAACTCAAGCCTCAGGTTTCTTTCGAACAGGGACGGGTCCGGCGGTTCCGGAAGCGGCGAGGCGCGAATCACCGCGTCCTCGATCGATTGCCGCACGGCCTCATCTCCATTGCATTCACCGACCTTGACGCCGACGACTTGCCCGCCCGGCACCTGGGTCACGTTCACGATGCACGTCAGTCCCGCGCGGGCGCTCGGCGGGCGAATCCAGGCGCGCTGGATGCGGGCCTGGATCTGTGCCACGTACTGCGCCAGCTGGCCCGAGTTCTCGGCCGCGTTGCGCCGCTCCTCCTCGGCGAGCCGGCGCTTGAGCTCGGCCTCGCTGTCCTTGCGCTGCTTGGCC
>DATFRO010000057.1:0-4716 GCA_035263105.1 Steroidobacteraceae bacterium
CCGTACCGAGAGCGCCTCCGCGGTGGCGGCGAGCCGGACGCGGAACGGCGTCGCCGCGAAGCGCAGCTCCATCGAGCGCCCGTCGAGCTCGGCGAGCAGCGCCCGCGCGCGGCCGGAGGCCGCGATGTGGCGGTTGAGCGCGCGCTCGACGGGGCGCAGGAACTCCGGGCCCATGCCTAGTGAACGACGCCGACGTGCAGCGCGACGATGCCGGCCGCGAGGTTGTGCCAGCGGCAGTCGTCGAAGCCCGCTTCGCGGATCAGGGCCGCGAGCGCCTCCTGGTCCGGGTGCATGCGGATCGATTCCGCGAGGTAGCGGTAGCTGTCGGCGTCGCTCGCCACCAGGCGCCCGAGGAGTGGCAACACCCGGAACGAATACGCATCGTAGAGCGGCTTGAGACCCGGCAGCGTCGGATGCGAGAACTCGAGGATCACGAGCTGACCACCGGGGCGCAGCACCCGGCGCATCGAAGCGAGCGCCGCGGCTTTGTCGGTGACGTTGCGCAGCCCGAACGCGATGGTCACGCAGTCGAAGCTCTGGTCGGCGAGCGGCAAGCGCTCGGCGTTGGCAATGAGGAAGGAGACGTTTCCCGCGACGCCCGCGTCCAGCAACCGGTCGCGTCCCCGTTCGAGCATCGCGGCGTTGATGTCGGAGAGCACGACACGGCCGGTGCGGCCGACCTGTTTGGCGAGGCCGATCGCGATGTCCCCGGTTCCACTCGCGACATCGAGGGCCTGCTGGCCGGACTTGAGACCCGTGAGCCCGAGCGCGAACTGCTTCCAGAGCCGGTGCATCCCGCCCGACATCAAGTCGTTCATCAGGTCGTATTTGCCCGCGACGGAGTCGAACACGCCCCGGACGCGGCGCGCCTTCTCCTCCCACGCCACCTCTTCGAAGCCGAAGTCCGCCCTGCGTTCGTCGTCTTGGTGTTCTTCTGTCACGCCCATCTCGATGATTGTACTGGTTCTCTTGTTGGGACCTTCGAGCCGGCCGCCCCGGGCTCAGCCGGGGCTGTCACTGATCGGCTTGCGCTCGTATCCGTACTGCGCGAGTCGGTCCAGGTAGTGCCGCCACTTCGTGGGTTGTTCGCTCCCCAACTCGTAGAGGTACTTCCAGGAATAGAGGCCGGTGTTGTGGCCGTCATCGAAGAGCAGGCGCACGGCGTACTGGCCCGTGGGCTCGACCGCGGTCACCTGCACGTTCTCCTTGCCGAACTGCAGGACCTCCTGCCCGGCACCGTGACCCCTGACCTCGGCGGACGGTGAGTAGACGCGCAGGTACTCGAACGGCAGTTCGAACCGCGTGCCGTCATCGAAGACGACCTCGAGTACCCGGGACTTGCGCCGGAGCTTGATCTCGGTGGGGCGAGGATCGGCCATGGAGGCGGATTATTGCCGATTGGTCCTGGACCTCGGTCTATTTGCGGGCCGCTGGCGCTTTGGTTGCGCTGCAACAAGTCGAGCGACGGCCCGCAGGCCGGCCCCGCTGCTCCGTGACTTCGCCGCACCGGTGCCTATACTTGCGCCTTTCCGTTCAACTACAGGGAAAGGGGCGACCATGAGCATCGCGCCGACGGTTCACCAGGCCCTGAAGATGAAGGAGATCGACCACGAGATCCTGCGCCATCCGCACGCGATCTCGAGTTCGCGCGTGGCTGAAGCGGCGCACGTCGCCGGCGATTGCATCGCCAAGGCCGTGGTGCTGAAGGACGAGCTGGGATTCGTGCTCGCGGTGTTGCCCGCCACGCATCGGATCCTCACCGAGGTGCTGAACTCGACGTTGCATCGCAAGCTCAGGCTCGCGACCGAAGAAGACCTGAAGCGCCTGTTCGCGGACTGCGCGCGCGGCGCGGTGCCGGCGCTTGGCGCAGAATATGGCATACCGACGATCGTGGAGGCATCGCTCCGCGATCAGACCGACATCTATCTCGAAGCTGGAGACCATGAAGAGCTGGTACATGTCACCGAAAAGAGTTTCGAGCGGCTCATGGACGGCGCACAGTTCCTGCGCTTCAGCCGCCACTACAGTTAAGGACGCTGTTCATCGAGCCCGCGCGCGGCACGCCGGTCAGAACACAAGGTCAAAGACCGCACACGATTGAAACTTCCGCAGGGGGACGGATCGCGAGGTCCGTCCCCCTCATTACAACCACACCCGATACCTGAATGAATCCCACGGATACCAAGCATCCGGATTACTTCCACCGCGTCGTCGACTGTCAGTGGGCCTGCCCCGCGCACACCGACGTTCCTGAATACATCCGCCTCATCGCGCAGGGGCGGTTCAGCGACGCATACATGGTGAATCGCGAGTCGAACGTGTTCCCGTCGATCCTCGGGCGCGTGTGCGACCGGCCGTGCGAGCCCGCGTGCCGTCGCGGGCGCGTGGAGAAGAAGCCGGTGGCGATCTGCCGCCTGAAGCGTGTCGCGGCGGACCTGCGCGATGACATCAGCGACCGCCTGCCCAAGATCCCGAAGCTCAAGAACGGCAAGCGCATCGCCTGCATCGGCGCGGGCTGCGCCTCGCTCACGGTCGCGAATGACCTGCTGCCGCTCGGCTACGAGGTCACGATCTTCGAGGCGTTCGACAAGCCGGGCGGACTGATGCGCACCAACATTCCGTCGTTTCGCCTCCCCGCGGAGGTGCTGGACGAGGAGATCGGCCAGATCGTCGGCATGGGTGTGGACCTGCGACTCGGCCATCGCATCGAGAGCATGCGTGCGCTCCTCGATTCGAAGGAATTCGACGCGGTGTTCGTGGGCTCGGGCGCGCCGAAGGGCAAGGAACTGGTCCTTCCCGGCCGCCACGACACCGACCGCATCCACATCGGCATCACCTGGCTCGAGTCGGTCGCGTTCGGTCACATCGAGTCGATCGGCGAGCGCGTGCTCATCATCGGGGTCGGCAACACGGCGATGGACTGCTGCCGCACCTCGCTCCGTCTCGGCGCGAAGAGCGTCAAGGTCATGGCGCGCAAGCCGCGCGGCTTCTTCAAGGCCTCCGACTGGGAGCTCGAAGACGCCGAAGAAGAGAACGTCGAGATCGTTATCAATCACTCGCCCAAAGCGTTCGTGCTCAAGGACGGCAAGCTCGTCGGCATGACGTTCGAGAAGATGGAGTACGACATCGACAAGGGCCGCATCAAGACGGAGCGAGTGGTCGGCGAGGAATTCTTCCCGTGCGATGACGTGATCCTGGCGATCGGCCAGGAGAATGCGTTCCCCTGGGTGGAGCGCGATCTCGGCATCGAGTTCGACAAGTGGGACGTGCCGCTCGTCGACAAGGTGACGTTCCAGTCGACGCGGCCCGGCGTCTTCTTCGGCGGCGACGCGGCGTTCGGCCCGAAGAACATCATCTGGGCGGTCGAACACGGCCACCAGGCCGCGATCTCGATCCACAAGCATTGCCAGAGCCAGTCGCTCACCGAACGGTTGCCGAACGGCGTCAACCTGCAAAGCCGCAAGATGGGCATGCACGAGTGGTCGTACCACAACGACTACAACCCGACCGAGCGGCGGCTGATGCCGCACGTCAGCCTCAAGGAGCGCTTCAAGAAGCTCAACATCGAGGTCGAACTCGGTTTCACGGCCGATCAGGCGGCCGAGGAAGTGCAGCGCTGCCTCAACTGCGACATCCAGACCGTGTTCGAGGCGAAGCTCTGCATCGAGTGCGACGCCTGCCTCGACATCTGCCCCGTGGATTGCCTCACCATCACGCACAACGGTGAGGAGGGCGAGCTGCGCCAGCGCCTCAAGGCACCGGCGCGCAACCTCCAGCAGCCGCTGTACGTCTCGGCGCCGCTACCGCAGACCAAGCGCGTGATGGTGAAAGACGAAGACCTGTGCGTGCACTGCGGACTCTGCGCCGAGCGCTGCCCCACGGCCGCGTGGGACATGCAGAAGTCCACGATCGTCATCCCGCACGCCATCGATGAGGACCGTTCATGCCCGACCGACCAGCGCAAGAGCGCATAAACGACTTCGCTTTCAAGATCGCGACCGTGAATGGCACTGGCTCGGCCAGCGCCAACACACTGCTCATGAAGGCGATCTTCCGCATGGGCGTGCCCGTGATGGGCAAGAACTACTTCCCGTCGAACATCCAGGGCCTGCCGACCTGGTACGAGATCCGTGTGACCAGGGACGGCTACGTCGCGCGTTCCGGGCGCATCGATCTCATCGTGGCGATGAACGTCGAGACCTACGCGCGCGATCTTAAGGAAGTCAGCCCCGGCGGCTATCTCATCTACGACTCGACCTGGCCGCGCTCCTCGCTCTTGCAGCGCGATGACATCACCATCATCGGCGTGCCCCTCGCGAAACTCTGCAACGAGAACTTCCAGGGCGTGCGCGCGCGCATCCTGATGAAGAACATCGCCTACGCCGGTGTGCTCGCGGCGCTCCTCGACATCGACATGGAGAAGCTCAAGGAGCTCCTCAACGAGACCTACGGCAAGAAGGCGAACCTGGTCGCCGCCAACCTCAAGGCGCTCGAGCTCGGCTACAACCACACGAAGGAGCACGTGAGCTGCCCGCTGTCGTTGCGCATCAAGCCGATGGACAAGACCGCGGGCCACATCATGATCGACGGCAACACCGCGGCGGCGCTCGGCTGCGTGTATGCCGGCGCGACGGTTGGCGCCTGGTATCCGATCACGCCTTCGACATCGCTGATGGATGGCTTCAAGAGTTTCTGCGAGAAGCTGCGCGTCGATCC
>DATFRO010000058.1:0-3530 GCA_035263105.1 Steroidobacteraceae bacterium
AAGCCCGGCTGGCAGGCCGCCCTGCCCGTCAGCCTCCCGTAGAGCAGTCCGGTCGGGTCGTCGGCTGGGAGAGTAAGAGCAGTCCGGCTGAGGTCGTCGGCTGGGTGTGCCCGGATGACCTCGGCGTCCCGACACGAATGAGACGCCGTGGCACTGACATCCGAGCGATCGCGCTGTCCCTCGTCTTGCTCTCAATGCAATCAAATCCGAACGGGACACCGAGGTCATCCGGCACACCCAGCCAACGCCCCAACCGTCCTGCCTTAGCCAGTGACTTGAACGCGCACCGCGCTGGTTGGCTGGAGCTTCTTGCCGCATTCGCGCGTTAGCCAGCTTCTTCCCGCGCTAGCGCGCTGGCCAGCCTCTTTGCTTACGCGTCAGCGCGCTTGTTAGCTCTTAGGCGTCCGCCGCATAACTCACTCCAACGATGCAGGCCGGAGCGGATGGACATTGGGTGACACCTGCTCGACGGCGCCGTACCAGTGTTTGCGGGTGCGACGCTTCGAGTCCTGCGGTACTGAGCGTGATCCCGGCGCCGGCGACAGGTTTGTCACCCAATGTCCACGCCGGGACGGCTCTTGTGCTTGAACTCGCGGCTATGCACAATTCGCGCGCCCCGAAACCGCCCCACAGGACTGCATGGCCAAAGAAGAAGCAATCCAGATGGAAGGTGAGGTCGTAGAGACCCTGCCGAACACGACGTTCCGCGTGCAGCTCAAGAACGGACACCTGGTGACGGCGCACATCTCGGGCAAGATGCGCAAGAATTACATCCGCATCCTCACCGGCGACCAGGTCACGGTCGAAATGACGCCCTACGACCTGACGAAGGGACGAATCATCTACCGCGGGCGCTGACCAGCGCCGCGGTCATCAGGCTCCTACTCGCTGCTCTGGGTGAGCAGCTCCGGCTCGTGTGCCGAGCGGGCGATGAGCACCAGCTCCGTTCCGTCCTCGCTCACCGTCACGCGCACGTTGCCGCCGCCCACCAGCTTGCCGAACAGCAGGTCTTCGGCGAGCGGGCGCTTGATGTGATCCTGGATGAGCCGTGCCATCGGCCGGGCTCCCATCTTGGGGTCGTAACCCTTGCGGGCGATCCAGGAGCGAGCCGTGTCGTCCACGGTGAGCTGCACACCCTTCTGCTCGAGCTGCGTCTCGACTTCGACCAGGAGCTTGTCCACCACGCGCTCGATCGTCGCGGGGTCCAGGGAGCTGAACTGGATCACGGCGTCGAGGCGGTTGCGGAACTCGGGCGAGAAAATCCGCCGGATCGCCTCCATACCGTCGCTGGCGCTGTCCGCCTGCGTAAACCCGATCGACGGCCGGTTCATCTCGAACGCGCCGGCGTTGGTGGTCATCACGATGATGACGTGGCGGAAATCCGCCTTGCGCCCGTTGTTGTCGGTCAGCGTCCCATGGTCCATCACCTGCAGCAGCAGGTTGAACACGTCCGGGTGCGCCTTCTCGACCTCATCGAGCAGCAGGACCGAATGCGGATGCTTGGTGATCGCCTCGGTGAGCAGGCCCCCTTGGTCGAAACCGACATAGCCCGGCGGCGCGCCGATCAGGCGCGACACGGTGTGGCGCTCCATGTACTCCGACATGTCGAAGCGGATGAACTCCACCCCCATGACGATCGCGAGCTGCCGCGTGACTTCGGTCTTGCCGACGCCCGTGGGCCCCGCGAATAGGAACGAGCCCACCGGCTTGCGCTGGTCGCCGAGCCCGGAGCGCGACATCTTGATCGCGGCGGCCAGGGCCTCGATGGCCGGGTCCTGCCCGAAGATCACGAGCTTCAGGTTGCGCTCCAGGTTCTTGAGCACGTCCCGATCGGAGAGCGACACGTTCTTGGGCGGAATGCGCGCGATGCGTGCCACCACATCTTCTATGTGCTGAACCGTGACCGTGGTCGCGCGTTCGGCCGGCGGCTTCAGGCGCAGGCTCGCACCCGCTTCGTCGACGACGTCGATGGCCTTGTCCGGCAGGTGGCGATCGTTGATGTGCCGGGCAGCCAGCTCGGCCGCCGCCTTCAAGGACTCGTCCAGGTACTTGACGCCGTGGTGCTCCTCGAACTTGGGCTTCAGGCCCAGCAGGATGTCTATGGTCTCGGCGACGCTCGGCTCGGTCACATCGATCTTCTGGAAACGCCGCGCGAGCGCGTGGTCCTTCTCGAAGATGCCGCGATATTCGCTGTAGGTGGTCGAGCCGATGCAGCGCAGCTCGCCATTGGCCAGAACCGGCTTGATCAGGTTGGAGGCATCCATGACTCCGCCCGAGGCGGCGCCTGCGCCGATCACCGTGTGGATCTCGTCGATGAAGAGGATGGCGCCCGGGTTCTTGCGCAGCTCCGCGAGGACGCCCTTGAGGCGCTTCTCGAAGTCGCCGCGGTACTTGGTGCCGGCGATGAGCGCACCCATGTCGAGCGCGTAAATCGTGCAATCCGTGAGGACGTCCGGCACCTCGCCTTCCACGATCAGGCGCGCGAGCCCCTCGGCGATGGCGGTCTTCCCGACGCCAGCCTCACCCACATACAAGGGGTTGTTCTTGCGGCGCCGGCAGAGAATCTCGATCGTGCGCTGCACTTCCATGCGCCGGCCGATGAGCGGGTCGATCTTGCCGTCGACGGCCAGCTTGTTGAGGTTGGTCGTGTACTTCTCGAGCGGGCTCGATCCGCCCTCCACTTCGCGCTCGCCGCCCTCGCCGCTCGGCGCTTCCTCTTTCGGGCTCGGCTCATCGCCGACGCGTGTCAGGCCGTGTGACACGTAGTTCACGACGTCCAGGCGTGCGATGTCCTGCATGCTGAGGAGGTACGCGGCGTGCGATTGCTTCTCGCTGAAGATCGCCACCAGCACGTTGGCGACTGTGACTTCCTTCTTGCCGCTGGACTGCACGTGGAAGACCGCGCGCTGCAGGACGCGCTGAAACCCGAGCGTCGGCTGCACTTCGCGATCGTCGTCCTCCGGCAGGCGCGGCGTGGTCTGCTCGATGAACGCCGCCAGGTCGCTCTTGAGCTTGGTCATGTCGGCGCCGCAGGCGCGCAGGATCTCGCGCACCTTCGGGGTGTCGAGGATCGCGAGCAGCAGGTGCTCGACGGTCAGATACTCATGGCGCGCCTCGCGCGCCTGATGGAACGCGTTGTTGAGGCAGTACTCGAGCTCGTTGGACAGCACTTCAGCAGGACCCTTTCGCAGATTTGAGCAATGTCACGGCCGTTCCGTTCCGCGCTGCGCGCAACTTCAGGCCTCCTCCAGCGTACACATGAGCGGGTGCTGGTGATCCCGCGCGTAGGTGGTCACCTGCGCCACCTTAGTTTCAGCGATCTCGTATGTGAAGACCCCGCACACTCCCTTACCCTTGGTGTGCACCTCGAGCATGATGCGCGTGGCGGTCGGGCGGTTCATCGTAAAGAACTTTTCCAGCACATCGACGACAAACTCCATGGGAGTGTAGTCATCATTCAGCAGCACCACGCGGTAGAGGGGCGGCTGCTTGACCTCCGGTTTCGCCTCTTCGACGAGGACGCCGCTCTC
>DATFRO010000059.1:0-11415 GCA_035263105.1 Steroidobacteraceae bacterium
CACGGAAGTTTCGCGAAGACGCGAATACTTCCGTGGGGCCCGGCCAAGAGGCAGAGAGCAGAGTCCAACTCGCCGCGCAAGCGGCAGGGCGCGTGAAATGAAAGATCTATTGAAGCTCTTCAAGCAGCAGACCCCGATCGAGAACTTCGATTCGATCCGTATCGGCCTGGCGTCGCCGGACCTGGTGCGCTCGTGGTCGTACGGCGAGGTGAAGAAGCCGGAGACCATCAACTACCGCACCTTCAAGCCGGAGCGCGATGGCCTCTTCTGCGCCAAGATCTTCGGGCCGGTGAAGGACTACGAGTGCTTGTGCGGCAAGTACAAGCGCCTCAAGCACCGCGGCGTGGTGTGCGAGAAGTGCGGCGTCGAAGTGACGCAGTCCAAGGTGCGCCGCGAGCGCATGGGCCACATCGAGCTCGCGAGCCCGGTGGCGCACATCTGGTTCCTCAAGTCGCTCCCGTCGCGCATCGGCCTGATGCTCGACATGACGCTGCGCGAGATCGAGCGCGTGCTCTATTTCGAGGCGTTCGTGGTGATCGATGCCGGCATGACCTCGCTGACGCGCGGTCAGCTCCTCACCGACGAGATGTACCTCGAGGCGATCGAGGAGCACGGCGATGAATTCGACGCGCGCATGGGCGCGGAAGCCGTGTACGAGCTGCTGCGCACGCTGGATTTGGCGGCCGAAACCGCCAAGGTCCGCGAAGACATGGCGGCGACCAGCTCCGAGACCAAGATCAAGCGGCTCTCGAAGCGCCTCAAGCTCCTCGAGTCCTTCATCGAGTCGGGCAACAAGCCTGAGTGGATGGTGCTCACGGTCCTGCCGGTGCTGCCGCCGGATCTGCGTCCGCTGGTGCCGCTCGATGGCGGCCGCTTCGCGACTTCGGATCTCAACGATCTGTACCGGCGCGTCATCAACCGCAACAACCGCCTGCGCCGGCTCCTCGAGCTCAATGCGCCCGACATCATCGTGCGCAACGAGAAGCGCATGCTGCAGGAAGCGGTGGATGCGTTGCTCGACAACGGCCGCCGCGGCCGCGCGATCACGGGCACCAACAAGCGCCCGCTCAAGTCACTCGCGGACATGATCAAGGGCAAGCAGGGCCGGTTCCGCCAGAACCTGCTCGGCAAGCGCGTCGACTACTCGGGCCGCTCGGTTATTGTTGTAGGCCCGACACTGCGCCTGCACCAGTGCGGCCTGCCGAAGAAGATGGCGCTCGAGCTCTTCAAGCCGTTCATCTTCTCCAAGCTCCAGCTGCGCGGCGAAGCCTCGACCATCAAGGCGGCCAAGCGCCTGGTCGAGCGTGAAGGGCCGGAGGTGTGGGACATCCTCGAAGAGGTGATCCGCGAACACCCGGTGCTCCTCAACCGCGCCCCGACGCTGCATCGACTCGGCATCCAGGCGTTCGAGCCGGTGCTGATCGAAGGCAAGGCGATCCAGCTGCATCCGCTGGTGTGCACGGCGTTCAACGCCGACTTCGACGGCGACCAGATGGCGGTGCACGTGCCGCTGTCGCTGGAAGCGCAGCTCGAAGCGCGCGCGCTGATGATGTCGTCGAACAACATCCTCTCGCCCGCCAACGGCGACCCGATCATCGTGCCGTCGCAGGACGTGGTGCTCGGTCTCTACTACATGACGCGCGAGCGCGTCGGTGCCAGGGGCGAAGGCTCGTTCTTTGCGGACGTGCAGGAAGCGCATCGCGCCTACGAGACGCGCAGCGCCGACCTGCAGGCGAAGGTGAAGGTGCGTATCGTCGAGCGCCTGCGCGATGCGAAGGCGGGCGGCGAGCTGCGCAACAACACGCGCGTCGTGTCGACCACCATCGGCCGTGCGCTGCTGTTCGAAATTCTGCCGGCGGGACTGTCCTTCGACCTGATCAACCAGGACATGACCAAGAAGGCGATCTCCGCGATCATCAACGCCTGCTACCGCACGCTCGGCCTCAAGGAGACCGTCGTGTTCGCGGACCAGTTGATGTACACGGGTTTCCACTACGCGACGCGCGCCGGCGTTTCGATCGGCGTCGACGACATGGTGGTGCCGCAGCAGAAGAACCGCATCCTGGCTTCCGCCGAGCACGAAGTGAAGGAGATCCAGGACCAGTACGCGTCCGGTCTCGTCACCAGCGGCGAGCGCTACAACAAGGTCGTCGACATCTGGTCGCGCACCAACGACCAGGTGGCGAAGGCGATGATGGAGAAGCTGAGCACCGAAGAGGCCACGGACGTCCGCGGCCGCAAGGTGAACCAGAAGTCCTTCAACTCGATCTTCATGATGGCCGACTCGGGCGCCAGAGGCTCGGCGGCGCAGATCCGTCAGCTCGCCGGCATGCGCGGTCTCATGGCGAAGCCGGACGGCTCGATCATCGAGACGCCGATCACGGCGAACTTCCGTGAGGGCCTCAACGTCAACCAGTACTTCATCTCGACCCACGGCGCGCGCAAGGGTCTCGCGGATACGGCGCTCAAGACCGCCAACTCCGGCTACCTGACCCGCCGTCTCGTCGACGTGGCGCAGGACCTGGTGGTCACCGAGATCGATTGCGGAACCAGCAACGGCCTGATGATGGCGCCGATGGTCGAAGGCGGCGACGTCGTCGAAGGTCTCGGCGAACGCGTCCTCGGACGTGTCGTGGCTGAAGAGGTCAAGACGCCGGGCGGTGATGAAGTCATCGTCGAAGCGGGCACGCTTCTGGATGAAGGCTGGGTGCGCAAGCTCGAGCAGATGGGGGTGGACCAGGTCATGGTGCGCTCACCGATCACCTGCGCCACCCGCTACGGCGTGTGCTCGCAGTGCTACGGGCGCGACCTGGCACGCGGACGCCGCATCAACATCGGCGAAGCGGTCGGCGTGATCGCGGCGCAGTCGATCGGCGAGCCGGGCACGCAGCTCACGATGCGCACGTTCCACATCGGTGGCGCGGCATCGCGAGCGGCGGCGGCCAACAGCGTCGAGATCAAGGGCAAGGGCACGGTGCGCCTGCACAACATCAAGACCGTGCACCACGAGAAGGGCCACCTGGTCGCGGTGTCGCGTTCCGGCGAGCTCGGTATCGTCGATGAGTTCGGTCGTGAGCGTGAACGCTACAAGATCCCGTACGGCGCCATGATCTCCGTCAACGACGGGGAGCAGGTGACGTCCGGCCAGGTGGTGGCGACCTGGGATCCACACACGCACCCGGTGGTCACCGAAGTCGCGGGCTTCATCAAGTTCCAGGACTTCGTGGACGGCATCACGGTGAACGCGCAGGTCGACGAGATCACCGGCCTGTCGAGCATCGTGGTGAGCGATCCGAAGCAGCGCGGCTCGGGCGGCAAGGACATGCGCCCGGTCGTGAAGCTGGTGAATGCAAAAGGCAAGGAAGTCACGTTTGCCAATACCGATATTCCGGCCGTGTACGCGCTGCCCCCGGGCGCGATCGTGAGCCTGGAGGACGGTGCCAAGGTCACGGCAGGCGACGTCATCGCGCGTATCCCGCAGGAGTCTTCGAAGACCCGCGACATCACCGGCGGTCTGCCGCGCGTTGCGGACCTGTTCGAAGCCCGCAAGCCGAAGGATGCGGCGATCCTGGCGGAGCGCACCGGCACGGTGAGCTTCGGCAAGGAGACCAAGGGCAAGCGCCGGCTCGTGATCACCAACGAGGATGGCGAGAAGTACGAGGAGCTGATTCCGAAGTGGCGCCATCTCAACGTGTTCGAAGGCGAGCAGGTGGAGAAGGGTGAGGTCATCGCCGACGGCGAGCCCAACCCGCACGACATCCTGCGCCTGCAGGGCGTGGAAGCGCTCGCGAACTACCTGGTGCGCGAGATCCAGGACGTGTATCGCCTGCAGGGTGTGAAGATCAACGACAAGCACATCGAAGTGATCATTCGCCAGATGCTGCGCAAGGTCGAAGTCGAGGGCTCGGGCGAAACGGGCCTGCTCCGTGGCGAGCAGCTCGATCGTTCGCGCGGTCTCGACATCAACGAGCGCGCCAAGAGCAGCGGCAAGGCCGTGGCGATCTTCGAGCCAGTGTTGCTCGGTATCACCAAGGCTTCGCTCGCGACGGAGTCCTTCATCTCCGCGGCCTCGTTCCAGGAGACCACCCGCGTCCTCACCGAGGCGGCGGTGCGCGGTCTCAAGGACGACCTGCGCGGCCTGAAGGAGAACGTGATCGTCGGTCGCCTGATCCCGGCCGGAACCGGCTTCGCGTATCACGCGCGCCGGCGCCGCAAGCCGGAAGACACGACGCGTCGCAGCTTCATGGACGTCGGTGGCGCGCTGCCCGAGATTGAAGAGTCCGGCGGCGAGCATGCGGAGGCGGCGGCGGAATGATCCGCTAGCGCCATTCGCGTCGCAGCGAATCAGGGCCGTGCAGCGCGAGTTGCACGGCCCTTTTCTTTGAGACGCACCGCGATCTACGCCCTTGGTGCAATCGTCGTCTGTACGCCTGCCCGCTAGAATCCGCCCTGAACAATCCATTCGCAGGAGTGCCTACATGACCGTATCGAAGTCACGCCGCGAACTGCTGCGTCTCACCGCGATCGCCGCTGCCGCGGCACCACTGGCTGCGCTCTTGCCGCACACGACCGTGGCGGCGGGCGTTCAGATGGTGGATCCGAAGAACGATCCCACTGCCAAGGCGCTCGGCTACGTCGAAGATGCGTCCAAGGCCACCGCGGCCAAGCCCGGGAGCACGTGCGGAAACTGCCAGCTCTACACGGGAGCGGCCGGCTCGGCGGACGGTCCCTGCGGGCTGTTCCAGGGCAAGCACGTCAAGGCAGCGGGTTGGTGTTCGGCCTGGACCAAGAGGGTGTGAGGCGCGCCTAGCGGACGGTCTTCTCCGCAGACAGGGCGCGAAGCTCCGCAAGGACAACGGGCCACGCGCCACTCGCGGGGTCGATGATCGCGAAGTGGCCCGCATCAGCCACGCGCACCAGGCGCGTGCGCGGATGCGTGAGCACGTAAGACTCCGCCAGCGCGACGGGAACGATTTCATCCTGCGCACCGTGGACAATCGTGATCGGCCCGTCGGGCGATGGGAGCCGGCACGGATCCGCATCGGTGCGACTCGCGGGCGTGATGCCAAGGAACGCTTGCGCAGCGCCGTCGCCAAGATTGCGCTGGTGCGCGAGGCGCAGATCCGCCGCCGGCGCGAGCGCCAACGTGCCGCTCAGCTCGGGCGTGCGTCGTGCGGCGCTCAACCAGAGGACGAGATGGCCGCCGGCGGAGTGGCCGATCAGCACCACCCGGCCATTGTGGTGACGCACGCGGCCGGGAACGATCTGCAGCGCGCGGCCGACGTCCTCGAAGGTGGCATCCGGATTGCCGGGAATGCGGCGATATTCCGCGGACGCAGCCGTCCAGCCAGCCGCGGCCAGCGCCTCCGCCATCGGCCTCGTGTGCGCCCGGTCGTATTGCGGCCGCCAGAAGCCGCCGTGGATGATGAGGAGGAGCGGCTGCTTGTCCGCGCCGGCGCCGCCGACCCACACCTCGGCGATATGGTCGGGATCCTGGCCGCAAGTGATGACCTGGTCGGGCGCGCGCGCCGCGCGCGACAACACACTGCGATCTTCGACGAAAGTCACCTGCGCCTCATGCGCCGGCGGCCCGTGCCACGCGAATCATGGCAGCGGCGCTCTTCTCGACGTCCTCGTCGGTCGTCGCCCACGAGCAGATGCTGATGCGCATCGCGCTCTGTTTCTGCCAGACGGTGCCGCCGCACCAGCAAGTGCCGTCCTGCTGGATACCGGCGATCACGCGCTGCGTCATCTGCGGAGAGCCGAAGGAGACGAGCACCTGGTTCAGCACCACGTCGTTGAGCACCTTGAAGCCGGCGGCGCCGAGCCGCGTCGCGAACAGCTGCGCGCCGCGACAGTTGCGCTCGAAGAGCTCGGCGAGTCCCGTGCGGCCGAGGTGGTTCAATGCGGCCCACACCTCCACTCCACGCGCGCGTCGCGACAGCTCGGGCGTGTAGTCACTCTGGTCACGATACGTCGTGTCCTTCGGCAGGTATTCCGCGCTCACCGACATCGCCGCGCGCAGCGCCGGGGCGTCACGCGAAAACGCGAGTCCCGAATCGTAGGGCACGTTGAGCCACTTGTGCGCATCGGTCGCCCAGGAATCCGCAAGCTCGATACCGTCGGCCAGGTGTGCGAGTTTCGGCGACGCCTTGGCCCACAGCCCGAACGCGCCATCGATATGCACCCACGCGCCGCTATCGTGAGCACGCTGGGTCAGCTCACGCAGCGGATCGAAGGCGCCGGTATTCACGTTGCCGGCCTGCAGGCACACGATGGTGCGGTCATCGACGCGCGGGAACCTGTCGGCGCGCATACGTCCCTGTCCATCGACCGGTACACGCACGACCCGGTTGCGGCCGAGGCCGAGGAGCCCCAGCGACTTGAGCAACGTTGGGTGTACTTCCTCGCCGACCACGACGGTCACAGGGGGCGCGCCAATGAGACCGTCGGCTTCGACGTTCCAGCCGGCATTGTGGAAGAGGCGATTGCGAGCCGCCGCGAGCGCACTGCAGTTCGCCATGGTGGCGCCGGTGACGAAACCGGCGCCGGTCTCCCGCGGAAATCCGAACAGGTCGATCATCCAGCGCAGCGCGATCTCTTCGAGACGAGAGACGCCCGGCGTGGACAGGTAGAGCCCGGAGTTCTGATCCCACGCCGTCGCGAGCCAGTTGGCTGCCACGGTCACGGGAAGCGCGCCGCCGATGACAAATCCGAAGAAGCGGGGTCCCGCCATGGCCATCGTGGCGGGAGAGATGTACTCGTCCAGCTGCTCGAGGATCTGTTCTGGAGCCATTCCGGTCGCGGGCAGCGGCCCCTCAAGCTCCTGGAGGCGGGTGACTGCCGGCGCAGAGGGGGCTACCGGCCGTTTGTCGAGGTTTTCCAGGTAGCGGATGGCGCGTTGCGCCGCGTTTTCGTACAGCGGTCTCATGCAGGCCTTACCTCAAGCCCCGGTCGGGACGCGGTACCCTACTGGAAGCATCGCAGCGGTTCTATCCAGAAAGTCCTGTGGATATGCTCGGGGCGCCGCCGATGCCTTGAAAAACCTATGCGGGACGCCATCTTGCAGCGCATCATTCCGGTTGACAGGTCCTTGAGCCACTTCTAAAATCCGCGGCCTTTGTTTCCCGGCCCATTTTCCGCCGGGCCCAAAAACCGAAATCCACGACCGGGCCGCCCCAAAAGGCGGCCCGGTTCTTCTCACGCAGGAAAAACATGGCGACGACGACACAGTTGATCCGCAAGCCGCGCCTGTCGGCCACCTACAAGAGCAAGGTGCCGGCGCTCGGCGCCAGCCCGCAGAAGCGCGGCGTGTGCACTCGCGTGTACACCACGACGCCGAAGAAGCCGAACTCGGCGCTGCGCAAGGTGTGCCGCGTGCGCCTCACCAACGGCTACGAAGTGACGAGCTACATCGGCGGCGAAGGCCACAACCTGCAGGAGCACTCGGTGGTGATGATCCGCGGCGGCCGCGTGAAGGACCTGCCGGGTGTTCGTTATCACACGATCCGCGGCACGCTCGACTGCGCCGGTGTCACCGATCGCAAGCAGGGACGTTCCAAGTACGGCGCCAAGCGGCCCAAGAAGTAACCGAGAGCGATATGTCCAGACGTGCACAAGCCCCGGTCCGCAGCATTCTTCCGGACCCCAAGTTCAACAGCGAGATGCTCGCGAAGTTCATGAACGTCGTCATGAAGCGCGGCAAGAAGTCAGCCGCGGAGCAGATCCTCTACGGTGCGCTCGATCGCATCTCGGAGAAGACCGGCAAGCCCGGCGACCAGGCGATCCAGCTGCTGCAGCAGGCGCTCGAGAACGTGAAGCCGGTGGTCGAGGTGAAGTCGCGTCGCGTCGGCGGCGCCACTTACCAGGTGCCGGTTGAAGTGCGCTCCAGCCGCCGCCAGACCCTCGCCATGCGCTGGGTGATCGAGGCGGCGCGCGACCGGAGCGAAAAGTCGATGGCGCACCGGCTCGCGCACGAGCTGATGGACGCCGCCGAGAATCGCGGTAACGCGGTGCGCAAGCGCGAAGACACGCACCGCATGGCGGAGGCGAACAAGGCGTTCGCTCACTACCGCTGGTAACAGTTATGAGCGCGGTGCCAGAGAGTGTTGCAAGCGGGCGCCGTACCAAGGACCCGACAGTGTCACGAACAACCCCCATCGAGAGATACCGCAACATCGGTATCTCGGCGCACATCGACGCCGGTAAAACGACGACGACCGAGCGCATTCTTTTCTATACGGGTGTCTCCCACAAGATGGGAGAGGTGCACGACGGCGCGGCTGTGATGGATTACATGGAGCAGGAACAGGAGCGCGGCATCACCATCACCGCCGCGGCGACCACCTGCTTCTGGAAGGGCATGGACGGCCACTTCCCCGAGCATCGCATCAACATCATCGACACGCCGGGACACGTCGACTTCACCATCGAAGTCGAACGGAGCCTGCGCGTGCTCGACAGCGCCGTCGCGGTCTTCTGCGCGGTGAGCGGCGTGCAGCCGCAATCCGAGACGGTGTGGCGGCAGATGAACCGCTACAAGGTGCCGCGCATCGCGTTCGTCAACAAGATGGATCGTGCCGGCGCCAACTTCCTGCGCTGCGTGCAGCAGATCAAGGATCGCCTGCGCGGCGTTGCCGTGCCGATCCAGCTGCCGATCGGCGCTGAAGAGAATTTCGAAGGCGTGGTCGACCTGATCCGCAACAAGGCGATCTACTGGGACGAGGAAACGCAGGGCATGCGTTTCGAGTACCGCGATATCCCGGCGGACCTCAAGGCCCAGGCCGAGGAATACCGCGCCAAGATGATCGAAGCCGCGGCCGAAGGGAACGACGAGCTGCTCCACAAGTATCTCGAGGACGGCACGCTCAGCGACGACGAGATTCGCAAGGGGCTGCGCGCGCGCGCCATCAAGAACGAGATCTGCCTCACCATGTGCGGCTCGGCGTTCAAGAACAAGGGCGTGCAGGCGATGCTCGATGCGGTCATCGAGTTCATGCCGTCACCCATCGAGATGCCGCCCACCAAGGGCAAGTCCGAGAAAGATGAGGACGACGTGCGCAAGCCGGGCGACGATGAGCCGTTTTCCGCGCTCGCATTCAAGATCTTGAACGATCCGTTCGTCGGCAACCTCACGTTCTTCCGGGTGTATTCCGGCACGCTGAATTCGGGCGATGCGGTCTTCAATCCGATCAAGGACAAGAAGGAGCGCATCGGGCGCCTCCTGCAGATGCACGCCGCTGAACGCACCGAGATCAAGGAAGTGCGCGCGGGCGACATCGCCGCGGCCGTGGGTCTCAAGGACGTCACGACCGGCGACACGCTGTGCGACCCGGAGAAGATCATCACGCTCGAGAAGATGGTGTTCCCCGAGCCTGTGATCTCGGTCGCGGTGGAGCCGAAGACCAAGGCCGACCAGGAAAAGATGGGCATGGCGCTGCAGCGCCTCGCGAAAGAGGACCCGTCGTTCCGCGTCAACACCGACCAGGAGTCCGGCCAGACGATCATCGCCGGCATGGGCGAGCTGCACCTCGACATCATCGTCGATCGCATGAAGCGCGAGTTCAAGGTCGAGGCCAACGTCGGCAAGCCGCAGGTCGCCTACCGCGAAACCATTCGCGGCAAGGTCGAGCAACAGGGCAAGTTCGTGCGCCAGTCCGGGGGTCGCGGCCAGTACGGCGATATCTGGCTGCGCATCGAGCCGCAGGAATCGGGCAAGGGCTACGAGTTCGTCAACGGCATCGTCGGCGGTTCGGTGCCGCGCGAGTACGTTCCCGCCGTCGACAAGGGCATCAAGGAAGTGCTCGAGACCGGCGTGCTTGCCGGCTATCCGATCGTGGACGTGAAAGTCACTGCCTTCGATGGTTCGTACCACGACGTCGACTCGAGCGAAATGGCGTTCAAGATCGCCGCGTCCATCGGCTTCAAGGAAGGCTTCATGAAGGCCAAGCCGGTGCTGCTCGAGCCGATCATGAAGGTCGAAGTCGTGACGCCGGAGGACTACTACGGCGACATCATCGGCGACTTGAATCGCCGCCGCGGCCAGATCCTCGGCATGGAAGAGTCGCCGTCCGGCAAGGTGATCACGGCCGACGTGCCGCTCGCCGAGATGTTCGGCTATGCGACCTCGGTGCGTTCCATGAGCCAGGGCCGCGCGACCTTCACGATGGAATTCGCCAAGTACGTCGAAGTGCCGAAGAACGTCGCCGATGCGGTGATGAAGAAAGACTAATTTCCTGAGCGGAGAACGACTCTAATGGCCAAAGAAAAGTTTGCACGCACCAAGCCGCACGTGAACGTGGGGACGATCGGGCACGTGGATCATGGGAAGACGACGTTGACGGCGGCGTTGACGAAGGTGCTGGCGGAGAAGTTTGGCGGGGAGTTCAAGGCGTACGACCAGATTGACAAGGCGCCGGAGGAGAAGGCGCGCGGGATCACGATTGCGACAGCGCATGTGGAGTACCAGTCGGCGAACCGTCACTACGCGCATGTGGATTGCCCGGGGCATGCGGACTACGTGAAGAACATGATCACGGGAGCGGCGCAGATGGACGGGGCGATCCTGGTGGTGTCGGCCGCCGATGGTCCGATGCCGCAGACGAGGGAGCACATTCTCTTGGCCCGCCAGGTGGGGGTGCCGTACATCGTGGTGTACATGAACAAGGCCGACATGGTGGACGATGCGGAGCTTTTGCAGCTCGTTGAGCTCGAGGTGCGCGATCTCTTGTCGGTGTACAAGTTCCCGGGGGATAAGACCCCGATCATCATTGGCTCGGCGCTGAAGGCCTTGGAGGGCGAGGACAGTGACCTTGGGGTCAAGTCGGTCTTGAAGCTGGTGGATGAGATGGACAAGTTCATCCCGGTGCCGAAGCGCGCCGTGGATGGGCCGTTCCTGATGCCGGTGGAGGATGTGTTCTCGATCTCGGGCCGCGGCACGGTGGTGACGGGGCGTATCGAGCGCGGCATTGTGCGGGTGAACGATGAGGTGGAGATCGTGGGGTTGAAGGCGACCACCAAGACCATCTGCACCGGGGTGGAGATGTTCAGAAAGCTCCTCGATGAGGGGCAGGCGGGCGATAACGTCGGGGTGCTGCTCCGAGGCACCAAGCGTGAGGAAGTCGAGCGCGGGCAAGTGCTCGCCAAGCCCGGGAGCATCACCCCGCACACCAAGTTCGAGTGCGAGGTGTACGTGCTGACCAAGGAGGAAGGGGGACGGCACACGCCCTTCTTCAAGGGGTATCGGCCGCAGTTTTACTTCCGGACCACGGACGTGACGGGGGCGGTGGAGTTGCCGGCGGGGACCGAGATGGTCATGCCGGGGGACAACATCAAGATGGTGGTGGAGTTGATCAGCCCGATTGCGATGGAAGAGGGCTTGCGGTTTGCGATCCGCGAGGGTGGCAAGACCGTCGG
>DATFRO010000060.1:0-9999 GCA_035263105.1 Steroidobacteraceae bacterium
ACGCGAAGCCAAGGTGCTGCGCATGCGCTTCGGTATCGACATGAATACCGATCACACGCTGGAAGAAGTCGGCAAGCAGTTCGACGTCACGCGCGAGCGCATCCGCCAGATCGAGGCGAAGGCGCTGCGCAAGCTCCGTCATCCGAGCCGCAGCGAGCAGCTGCGCTCGTTCCTGATGGACGACTGATCAGCTTTCACCAGGCGGACGTCCAGGTGCCCCACCTATTTCCGGGGACGCCGTGAATCCATCCATGGAGGCTCCGTGAAAAACGTCCTGTTTTTCACGGCCCCGCAAATAGGTGGGGCACCTGGACGTCCGCCCCTATCAGTGCTGAAGACGTCCTGCCTCTCGCGGTCCCGGAAATAGCCCGGCACCGCCACACCGACACTGCGGACGTCCTCGCCTACCGTTTGCGGCACAGCTTGTCGTCGTTGGGCTTCGGTTTCTGTGACCCGCCCACGACGCGCCACACCACGGCGCGCTCAAAGCCCGTGCCCTCCTGCCGGCCGACGACGTCGCCGCGGTCATTGATGGCGTTGCCGAGGGACGTTAGCGCGGGCTGCGGATCGAAATCGATCTGCACGGGCGCTGCACTGCCCGCCATCCAGATCGCAGCGCGGTGTCCAAAGTCCGGGAATGATGCGTCTCCAGTGATCTGGCCGCGCTGGTTGTTGTCGAACCCGTGCCCGTCGCCCAGGTGATCGGGCGGGCCGAGGTCCGGCACCTCGAGCGCGACCATGCCTTGCTTCGATGTCCACAGGAACGGACGGCTCCCCACCTGGATCGGGATGTGAGTGAAGCCGGTCACCTGGTGCGAATCATTGATGCCATGCGCCTCGCTGGTCTCGTTGTCGAGCGCTCCGAGGTCACGCATGCCGTCGCGGCGGGTCCACAGGAATGCGTGTTGTCCGCCGGTCGTGAAGCTCGTGCCTACGACCTCGTCCTTGTTGTTGACGTCATAGGCGAAACTGGCATCGTCGCCGCTTCCGAGCGTCCCGAGATCGATGATGCCGTCCTCGGGAGTCCAGAGAAACGCATGGAACTGGTTCGCTGCGTTCAGGAAGTTGCCGACGATGTGCCCGCGCTCGTTGATGCCCGCCGCAGCGCCGTTCACGTCGGCGATGATCTCGAGATCGCTCGACCCGCGATGCCATCGCGCCGGGCTCAAGCGCTGCTGGCCTGGAACTTCGGTCCATCCGGCGATCTCACCACACTCGTTGATACCCTGCGCCGCTGAGCGGCCTCCCTCGAGCGCGACTCCAAGATCAAGGAGGCCCTGCGTCTCAGTCCAGAAGAACCCTCGCGACGTGTGCGTCGCCGGATCAGAGAAATTGCCGACCACCTCCTGGCGATTGTTGATGTCGAATGCCTCGAGCGGCTGGCCGAGCGGCGTCTCGATCATCACCACCTCGAACTGCGGAGGTGATGCGGGTGGAGGCTTGGCGTGCAGCGCGCCGAGCGGCAGCGCACTCACCGTCGCGATCGCCAGCGCGGTTCCGGTACTTCGCCAAAGATGACGATCCATGTTGCACCTCCTGTGCAGCTGCGGATCGGTAGGGTAGACGAATCAGCGCGTTCTTCCCTGAACGCACGCGGTGTCAGTGTTCGCCTTTGTAGGACTTCTCGCCCGCTTCGACACGCAGCGCGAGGCGGTTCTGGCGCGGTGGCAGCGGGCAAGTCGCAAACTCGTTGAACGCGCACGGCGGGTTGTACGCCTTGTTGAAGTCGAGCAGCACTTCGCCTGCCTTCGGCAGCTCCAGGTACATGAAGCGACCCGCGCCATATGTTTCGCGGCCACTGGTGCCGTCCGCGAACATGATGAACAGCTCGTCCGCCTGCGGGTCCTCCAGCAACGCGTCGAGGCGCCACTCGTGTCCGTCGCGCGTGAATGCCAGGTATCCCGGCGCCGTCATGGTGTCGACCATGCCGAGCACGTTGACGATCTGCACCTTCTTCGCGGGCTCGTAAGGATGGAACTGCGCGTGGAATGCCCAGTGCTCATCGATCGGAAAATAGTCGAGTCCCTTGAAATGCGTGCGCAGCGGACTCGCGGTGTCACGCACGCGCAACCCCATGTGGCCAACGCGCTCGATAGCGTAGAAGCGCAGGCTCCCGCTCGCGAGCATCGTGGGCTCACCGCTGGTGTCGGGCGCCATCACGATCTTGGTCACGGGTTGCCCATTGGCACTGATGCCCGCGTCCGGCGCGGCAACGAAGCGCACCGTGCGCTGCTCGAGCTGGAACGTGCCGGCGTGCGGTGCCAGGGCCGTGTTGTTCAGTACGAGCGCATTGTCGCCTGCCCGTCCGAACGAGTTTTCACCCGGCTTGAACCAATAGAGGCCTACAAGGGTCAGCCAGCCATTCTCGGAAGTCAGGTTCGTCAGTCGCTGCGCGCGCCATGTTTCGATCTCGGCCGCGTAACTCGAGCTCGATGCTGCGGCCGCTGGAGCCACGGTCGCCGCTGCTTGCAACGTCGCGAGCAGGACCGAGGTCCACGCAATCGTCCAGGCGGCCTGCCAGCGAAGCGTCGCCATCTTCCGCGAAGCTCTCAGTGGGCCCGGCGAGCGCTTCATTTGCTCTCAGGCTTGCGCACCGGCGCCTCGCCCTCGGCCTTGAAGCCGACTTTCTTGTGCGTGCCGTCGCAGTACGGCTTGTTCGATGAGTGCCCGCAGCGGCAAAGCCAGGTTTCCGAAACACGATTCAGCGTATGCCCGGTTCCGGAGACGACTTCCAGGCTCCCCTTGACGTGCAGAGGACCGTCGAGGCGCGGCGTTATCGCAAGCGCACCGCCGCGAACGGCCAACGGCTGTGACTCCTTCGCGGCCGGCTCGCCCGTCGCGGTGAATCCGGCTTCCGTGTGGCTGCCGTCGCAGAACGGCTTGGTCTTCGAAGCTCCGCAACGGCACAGCGTCGCCCGCAGCGCCACCTCGCCGCCCCGGAAGTGCAGCTGCGCGTGAAACGCGAGTGGCCCGTTCTCGCGCACGCGCACCGTGTTGACGACCGGGGGCTGCTCACTCTCCTCCCCGTCCGAGCGCTCGTACGTCAGCGCTCCCGACGGGCACGCGTGGACCAGCTCCACGACGCGTTCGATGGGCACAGCATCGGGATTGATCCACGGACCGGGCGCATTCGGCACGAAAACACGCGGGTCACCCAGCACGCAGTTGCGCGAATGAATGCAGCGGTTGCCGTCGAAGCGCACCGTGATACGCGCGCCGTGATAGATCTCGGTTTTGTCAGCCATCGTCCTGCTCCGTGTGGCGTCCTACTTCTCGGCCATCAGCTCGCGTCGCGCCTTGGCGAGCTCCGCGCGGCTGTCGGGCGCCACTTTCGGGTACTCGAGGTCCAGGGAAGCCATCGTGTCGATCACCGCACCCGCCACGACGATGCGCGTGAACCACTTGTTGTCCGCAGGCACGACGTACCAGGGCGCGTACTCGGTCGCGGTGTGCCGGATCATATCCTCGAAGGCCGCCATGTACTGCTTCCAGTAGCGGCGCTCGCGCACGTCGTCCGCGGAGAATTTCCAGTTCTTGTCCGGCTCATTCAGGCGCTCGAGGAAGCGCTTTTTCTGCTCGCCCTTGGAAACATTCAGGAAGAACTTGCAGATCTTCACGCCGTTGTGGGCGAGGTAACGCTCGAAACTGCGGATGTCCTTGTGGCGCTCGCGCCAGATGTCCTTGGTCACGAGCTCGGGAGGCAGCTTCTGACGCACCAGGATCTCGGGATGCACCCGCACGATCAGGACTTCCTCGTAGTAGGAGCGATTGAAGATGCCGATGCGCCCCCGCTCAGGCAGGCGTGCCTGGCAGCGCCACAGGAAGTCGTGATCGAGTTCTTCGGGCGATGGCGCCTTGAACGATGCCACCTGGCAGCCGGACGGATTCACACCCGACATGACGTGCTTGATGACGCCGTCCTTACCCGCTGCGTCCATCGCCTGGAAGATGAGCAGCACGGCCCAGCGATCCTGCGCATACAGGCGCGCTTGCAACTCGGCGAGCATTTCAATGCCGTTGCGCAGCGCCTGCTGCGCGGAGGGCTTGTCCTCGTCGGTCAGCTCGCCCGTATCGTCCGGGTCATAGTCCTTGAGGCGAAAGCCCTTGCCATCTTTCACCCGGAACCGGCGCGTCAGCTTGCACGCGCGTTCGAGCGTTTTCTTGTCCATGCGTTCCTCCGCGGCCGCCCCGGAGGATTCTAACCACTTTGCGCCGTCAGCTGGGCCGCGTCGTCGAAGAAACGATGCGCTTCTGCAGCAGCGCATTGCGCGCGGCCCACTCTGCGGCGGGCTCGAGCGTCGCGAGGAAATCCGTCTGCCCGCCCGTGAGCACCGCGAGTGGCGCGCCATCTCGCAGCAGCACGCGGTTTCCCGCCAGTGCCGGCACACGCGGGCCGGGGGTCACGATGCCGCAGAGGTTGAGCGGATCGGCGGCGCTGAGTGAAACCAGTTTCTCATCCGGCGCCTTGCGGCGGATCGCGCGCAGCGCGCCGACGGCATCCGGCAACGCAAACTGCTCGCCACTCATGCCGGCGACGAAGCGCCCGCCGCGCACGTGACCTTGCGCTTCGAGCCGTCGATACGCGCGCAACAGCGCATGCCAGGGCGGCAACCAGTCGGCCTCGCGCGTGAGCACGCGGCGGAACACCACACCGTAGCGGCGCAACAGCAGTTCAGCGACCTGCTCGATCGTTGCGCTGTCGGTTTCGCCGCTCGCGGCGCTGCGACGGATGAGGCTCCAACGTCCGGCGTCTTCGAGGCCGAAGAGCGCAATACGACGGCGTCGCGTGGCGAGCCGCCGCTTGCGATCGGCCGGCAGCAGCAGCGCACGCAGTCCGCTGAAGCTGTCGGAATTGACGAGTCCCGCAGCCACGAGCTCGCCAAGCCCGGTTTCGGCCTGCGCGCGCAACAGGCCGGAGCCCGTCACCATGTCATCGAAGAAAGACGCGCCGTGTGCGCGCAGATAGTCAGCGAGCGCGGTCGCGGCGTGGGACAGCGCGACTTCGCTGCGCGAGGTATCGGAGAGCGAGTGCCAGAGCGCCCAGTTCTTGCGAGTGACGAGCGCCAGCGGCGTGGCGCGCACGGGCGCCGCGGTGGCACCTTTGGCCGGAGTCAGCCGCGCCCAGAGCGCGCGGCCCGATAGGCACAGGCTGTCGAGCCAGTTGGGATCGTAATCTTCGAGGCGCGCCGCGAGCACATCGTCTTCCCACGCAGCCGCCGGAACCTCGAAGCCCTGCAGTTGCTCGACGACTCCTGACAGTGCCTCGACACCTTCGCCGCGCGGCTCACGCGTCACGCCCTGCCACTCGAGCAGGAAGCGCATGAAATCCGCGCTCGAAACCGGCTCGATCTCGGCGCGCAGCGTGCGAATCGTGTAGCGATGGATGCGCGCCAGCAGGCGCCGCTCGCACCATTCAGTGTCCGCGCTGATAGCCGTGAACTGGCCACGCAGCACGAACCCCTCGCCTTCGAGCGCCCTCAGCGCGGTTTCGATCGAGGCAGCAGGAATTCGCAGCGACTGCGCGATCGCATCTCGCGTCGTCGGGCCGAGCGCCTGCAATCGGCCGCGCACCAGCTCGATCAAAGCCTCATCGCGCGACCACGGGTGTGAAGCGAACGGTTCCGGCGCTGAGATCTGCGGCTCGACCACCGGCGCGGCGTAGATCGCGCGCAGCATCGGCAAGGACTCCGCGGCCGCCCAGAAAGACTGTCCATCGTGCGACAGCCGCGTCGCGCGTCGCGCGGCGATCAGTTCGTCGATCAACGCATTCCAGCCGCTGCGTTGTCCCTCCTCCGCCGCGAGGAGTCCGAGTGACATCAATGCATCGTGCAGCTCGTCGGCGTTTTCCGCGCCGGGCCAGGCTTCCTCGCGCACCGTGGCGATCGCCTGCGGATCGAGCTTGCCGAAGTCCGCAGCGGTCTCAGGATCGAGCCAGCGGCGCGAGGCCACGGCCTGGGTGCGCCGTTCCTCGAGCGGCGCATCGTCGAGGTACGCATAGGGCCGCGCGGTGAGAATTTCCTGCGCCAGCGGTGACGGATGCGGCAAATCGCGCGTGAGCACCGTTACCGCGCCACTTTCGATCGAGCGCAGCAGCGCCACGAGGCCGTCGATGTCCATCGCCTCGTGCAGGCAGTCATCGAGGGTCTGGCGCACCAGCGGATGATCCGGAATCTCGCGCTCGCCGGTGAGGTTCTCGGCACACGCGATCTGGTCCGGGAACACGACCGAAATCAGGTCCTCCGCGGCCATGCGTTGCAACGGCGCGGGCGTGCGCTTGCCACCGCGCGAGCGTCGCACGGCGAGCGAGATGCTCGCATTCCAGCGCCAGCGTGTCGTGAAGAGCGGCGCATCGAGCACCGCCTGCACCAGCACCGACTCGACGGTGCGGCTGTTGAGGAAGCGCACCACGTCCTCGAGCGCGAAGCTGTGTGTCTCGCCGAGCGACAGCACGATCGAGTCCTCGGTGGCCGCCGCCTGCAATTCGAAGTTGAACGCGCGGCAGAAGCGCTTGCGCAGCGCGAGGCCGTAAGCACGGTTGAGGCGCGCGCCGAAAGGCGTGTGGATGACGAGTTGCATGCCGCCCGACTCGTCGAAGAAGCGCTCGAACACCAGCGTCTGCTGCGTTGGCAACCGGCCGAGCACGGCCTTGGCACCGGCGAGGTACTCGACCATCTGCTGCGCGGCGAGCCGACTGATCTGGTAGCGCGCCATCGCCGCTTCGACGCAGCGTTCGATCGCCGCGCCATCGACGGTCGACAGGCTGTCATCGATCTGCTCGCGCAAGCGCGACACCGACACCGAAAGCTCAGCGGTGCGCGCCGGCGCCTCGCCCAGCCAGAACGGAATGCTCGGCGGCTGACCCTTGGCATCTTCGACGCGCACGCGCCCCGCCTCGACTCGCAGGATCCGGTAAGACGTGTTGCCGAGTTGAAAGACATCGCCCGACAGGCTCTCGACGGCGAAATCCTCGTGCACCGTGCCGACGAAAATTCCCGACGGCTCCAGGATCACCTGGTAATCCGCGTTGTCGGGGATCGCTCCGCCACAAGTGATCGCAGTCAGGCGCGCCGCGCGGCGGCCGCGCAGGCGCCGATTCACGGCATCGCGATGCAGGTACGCGCCCTGCCTTCCCCGCCGTGTGCTGATGCCTTCGGCCAGCATGCCGACGACCGCGTCGAACTGCGCGCGCTCGAGCGCGCGATACGGCCACGCACGGCGCACCAGCGCGAACAGTTCATCCTCGCCGTATTCCTGCGAGGCGACTTCAGCGACGATCTGCTGTGACAGCACGTCGAGCGGGTGGCGCGGGATGCTGAGCACATCGAGCTCGCCTCGGCGCACCGAGTCGAGCAACGCGATGCATTCGATCAGCTCATCGCGGCTGCCCGGGAAGAGCCGGCCCTTCGGCACGCCGCTGACCGAGTGATTGGCGCGACCGACGCGTTGCAGGAAAGTCGAAATGGAACGTGGCGAGCCGAGCTGGCACACCAGCTCCACATCGCCAATATCGATGCCGAGCTCGAGCGACGCCGTCGCGACCAACGCCTTGAGCTTGCCTTCCTTGAGGCGCGTCTCCGCATCGAGGCGCTGTTCCTTGGCGAGACTGCCGTGATGAGCCGCGACGTTCGCATCACCCAGGCGCTCACCGAGATGGCGCGTCACGCGCTCCACCATGCGGCGCGTGTTGGCGAAGATCAGCGTCGTGCGATGTTCCTGTACGAGCTGCGCGAGACGATCGTAGACCGTCTCCCACACTTCGCCGGACATCACCGCCTCCAGCGGCGCGCTCGGCAACTCCAGGTCCAGGTCTCGCGCGCGCACGTGACCGCTGTCGACGATGAGGCAATCGGGTTCGCGGCCAGGCTGGCTTTCCTTGCCGGTCCCCACGAGGAAGTGCGCCACTTCGGTGATCGGCTTCTGCGTCGCCGAGAGACCGATGCGCTGCAGGCTCTGTCCGCACAAGGCACTCAATCGCTCCAGAGACAGCGCGAGATGCGCGCCGCGCTTGGTGGCGGCCACCGCGTGAATTTCGTCGACGATCGCCGTCTTCGCCGTCGACAGCATGGTGCGGCCCGACTCGCTGGTCAGCAGCAGGTAGAGCGACTCCGGTGTCGTGACGAGGATGTGCGGCGGCCGCTTGCGCATGGCCGCGCGTTCTCCTTGCGGCGTATCGCCGGTGCGAACCTGCGCGCGAATCTCGAACGCTGGCGCGCCACGCTGCGCGAGTTCCTCGATGATGCCGAGCAACGGTTGTTCCAGGTTGCGCCGGATGTCGTTCGACAGCGCCTTGAGCGGCGACACGTAGACGACGTGCGTCGTATCGGTGAGCTCACCCGCGACGCCCTTGCGCACCAGCGCGTCGATCGCCGCCATGAACGCCGCGAGCGTCTTGCCCGAGCCGGTCGGCGCTGCAATCAGTGCATCGCGCCCGCTCTGGATCGCCGGCCACGCCGCGACCTGCGGCTCGGTCGGCGCACTGAAAGTGCGGCTGAACCAGGCCGCGACGGCTGGATGGAAGGATTCGAGGGGCATGGGAATCGGGTGTTGAGGGCTCGGCACATGATCTCAATGCTGCCGGCGCGCGGCAATAGAACTTGAGCGTTTCCGTCGGCCCGCTGCGGCTCTCGCGCGCTCAAATCTCGTCCATACAGTAGTCGCGACCGCAGACTCCTGTATGAAGCGCTCGGCCCGCGTCGCTGTGTCGTCCGGTTGACAGTCGCGCGGCGCAGCCTCCGCCAGCATGTCTCCCCAGATGAGTTCAGATCACGACCACCCTACGGGAGAAGCGACATGAACACGCAATTCGGTTCGAAGACTGGCTGGCGCAAGAGGGTTGAGCAGATTCTCGCGGGTCTCACCTTTGTGAGCATGACCACGCTGGTCGTCGGAGGCACCGCCGCGATGTGCCTGCCGGGCGGCATGCTCGCCTAGAAACAGATGGAAACTATCGATCGCAGGCCCGCCGTCGAGTGACGCAGCGGGCCTCGACGTTTGAGCCACCCCGAATCTGCGCGCGATCGGCGCTCGTCAGTAACTCAGAACATGTAACGCACGCCCAGGCCCACCGCGTTCATTCCGCCCTTGTCGCCGAACAATCCGTAGCCCACCGAGCGGTGATGCAGTCGCAGTGAGATCGCCCAATCCGCGCCGGGCGGTCCGGCCGTGACTTCCGCCACCCAGAAGACCAACAGTTGCGAGCTGTCACCCTCCTGCTTCACTTCGAGCTCGGGCAGCTCCGTCGCGTAGGAAAGGCCGAGCCCGAAGGCCGCCGACGTTTCGACGCTGTGGTTCCAGGGAAACTTCTGCCAGCGCGCCATGAGCGGGGCAAAGTTGAGTTGCCAGTAGTGCTGCTCATCGAAGGCGTAGGCGACGTTGCCTTCCACCTCGAGCTGCAGATCGCCCTCGTGCAGCAGCGCGTAGCGTTTCGACAGCGCCGCGACGAGCAGGAACGAGTGCGCGTAACTGGAAAAGAACGGATCGAAGAACACGTCCTCCCAACGATCCTCGCTCGAGACCTGCGCGACGTACGCGGTCGCTGCCCACTCCTTGTCGTTTGCCGCCTCCGCATTTGCCGTGGTCACGAGCACGAGCGTCAGGGCGCTGGAGATCATGCGCAGCGTGCCGGCCGCGCGGGTTGTCGGAGTCCGCGTGTTTGTCATGTAGGGCTAGGGAAGGTCCGTCAATGAAGGAGTCAGGCGCGATCTAGTTCAGTGGCGGGAACGACAATATAGCCTTCAACTGAATCTCCATACTTCTTGTATTGACGGCGAAGAAATCGGCGGTCAACGCACACAAGGCAGCGTCGACGAAATCGATGTTGGCGAGTTCATCGCAAGACTATCGGGTCTGTGCGTACTGACTAGAAACCAAATTGTGATGGGCCCGCTGGGACTCGAACCCAGGACCAAGGGATTCACTCTCCCCGCTGTTTCCAGCGGAAGTGGACTATCTCTTCATCCGCGGCGAATCGAAACCCTGAGAGCTTCGTCCGAACGTGGA
>DATFRO010000061.1:0-116309 GCA_035263105.1 Steroidobacteraceae bacterium
CCACCACCGCCTACGCGCTGCTGCGCCACAGTGGCCTGGAATTGGGCAAGCGCGACTTCGTGGGGGCGTTGTAGAGCCCCGTGAATGCCATCACGGCGTGGCCATTGGGTGACAAACCTGTCGCCGGCGCCGGGGTCACGCTCAGTACCGCAGAACTTGAAGCGTCGCACCCGCAAACACTGGTACGGCGCCGTCGAGCAGGTGTCACCCAATGTCCATCCGCTCCGGCATTCACTACTGAAGAGAGTTGTGCGGCGGACGCCTAAAAGCCAGCAATCACCCGCCAAGTAAGAAACTAGCGAGCTAGCGCGGGAAGAAGCTAACTAACGCGCGAATGCGGCAAGAAGCTCCAGCCAGCCAGCGCGGTGCGCGTTCAAGTCACTGGCCAAGGCAGGACGGTTGGGGCGTTGGCTGGGTGTGCCCTTGGGCTCCTGTGTGAAATTCCCTCTGTCCGGCCGAAGTGCGCTCAGACCGGCTTCGTTTCTGATCAGGGGGCGAATCGTCGTCTGAGCGCCGGCCGGACTGAGGGCTCGCGTGCGATTTTGAATGTTCCTCATTCGAAATCGTCACTGCGAATTTCACCCAGGAGCCCAAGGGCACACCCAGCCGACGACCCAACCGGACTGCTCTTAGGTAGGAGGAGGCTGCCCGCGCTCGACCACCTGCGCGCTGACGTCGAACTTCTCGCCGCGCCGCAGGCCGCGGATCCGCACCGTCGCCCCTGGCGAGAGCTTGGCGACATAAGACAGCGCCTCTTGCGCCGACTGCATCTTCTCGTTGTCGATCTGCGTGATGAGATCGCCGGGGCGCAATCCAGCGCGCAGTGCCGGGCTGTTGACGTACAGGTTGGCGACCAGGACGCCGCCCTCGGGAGCGCCCAACGCGCGTGCCTGTTGCGGCGTGAGGTCCGAGGGCACGACGCCGAGCCAGCCACGAATCACGCGGCCGTTCTTGAAAATCTCCTCCATGACGCCGCGGACCAGGTTCACCGGGATGGCGAAGCCGATGCCTTCGATGCCGGCGTTGCGCGCAATGATGGCGGTGTTGATGCCGACCAGCTCGCCGGCGGCGTTCACCAGCGCGCCGCCCGAGTTGCCCAGGTTGATGGCGGCATCGGTCTGGATGAAGTTTTCGAATCGTGCCACGCCAAGCTGGCCGCGCCCGGTTGCACTCACGATGCCCTGCGTGACGGTCTGGCTGAGACCGACCGGGTTGCCGATCGCGAGCACCACATCGCCCACGCGAAGGGTGTCCGAGCGACCCATCGGCATCGTCGGCAAGTCCTTGAGATCCACCTGCAACACCGCCAGATCTGTGTCCGTGTCCCGGCCCATCACCTTCGCCTGCGCTTCACGGCCGTCCGCGAGCTGCACCTTGATGACGGACGCGTCGTCGACCACGTGATTGTTGGTCACGATGTGACCATCGGTATCGAGGATCACGCCCGAGCCGAGGCTCCGTTCGACACGCTGGCGGACCCCCGGCCACATGTCGCCGAACAGGCCCTCGAGCTGCGGCGGCAGCGTGCGCTCGGCCACGACCCGGTCGGCATAGACGTTGACCACCGCGGGCGCACTGCGCGCGACGGCGTCGGCGTAGGTGCTGACGGCGGTGCCGGTGGGTGCGAAGGACACTGGCGCAGGTACGGCAGTAGTGGCCTGCGGCGCGCGGATCAGCTCCGGCCGCAGCACCACGACGATGAACGCCACCGCGAGGCCCACGATCGCGAAGCGTGCGACAAAACCCAGCAGGCGGGTGATCGACATCATGGTCAGGAACCGGCGCGCAACGCTCATTTCCGGGGGCCTGCGCACAGCTTTCGCGCACGGCACGCGTCCGGGAGGGGTTGGTGATTTGTGTATAATGCGCCGCTTCCCGCGGATTCGAAACCGGTCCGGCTCCTCGAGGCCAGGCGCCGGACGAAGCACGCGCGGCTGTCGGGCAGTGCATGCGCAAAGGGGACCGGATGAGTGAAGAGGTTGATCCGAGCCGACGCCAATTCCTGACGGCCGCCACCATGGCGACGGGCGCGATCGGCGTGGCCTTCGCCATTGCACCCTTCATCGCGTCGTGGAAACCCAGCGTCCGGGCAAAGGCGCTCGGCGCGCCGGTGGAGGTCGACATCAGCAAGCTCGACGCCGGCGCCATGATGACCGTGCAATGGCGCAAGCAGCCGATCTGGATCGTTCACCGCACCAAGGAAATGCTCGACCGGTTGCCGGCCAACGATGCGCGTCTCAAGGACCCGAAGTCGGACAACCTGGATCAGCAACCCGACTACGCTCACAACGAACAGCGTTCCCGCAAGCCGGAGTTCCTGGTGCTGGTCGGCACCTGCACACATCTCGGATGCCTGCCGAAGCAGCGCTTCGCGGTCGGCGTTGGCGAAGGCGGCCCCGAATGGCCGGGCGGCTGGTTCTGCGTCTGCCACGGCTCGCGCTTCGACATGGCGGGGCGCGTGTTCCAGGGCTCGCCCGCGGCGATGAACCTGCGCGTGCCGCCGTACGACTTCATCAGTGACACGAAGATCCTGGTCGGCGCGGACCAGGCGCCAAAGAAAGGAGCAGCCTGATGGCTACTGCCACACCGGGTGCGGCGGGGACCAAGGGCGGTCGCTGGGCGGCCTTCGTCAGCTGGATCGATGCGCGGCTTCCGATCAGTGAGTTCTGGAGGTCGCAGGCCAGCGAGTACTACGCGCCCAAGAACTTCAACTTCTGGTATTACTTCGGTTCGCTCGCGCTGCTGGTGCTGGTGATCCAGCTCGTCACCGGCATCTTCCTGACGATGAACTACAAGCCGTCCGAGGCGGAAGCGTTCGGTTCGGTCGAATACATCATGCGGGAAGTGGAATGGGGCTGGCTGATCCGCTACATCCACTCCACGGGCGCATCGGCGTTCTTCATCGTCGTGTATCTGCACATGGTGCGTGCACTGCTCTACGGCTCGTACAAGAACCCGCGTGAACTTTTGTGGATCATCGGCATGCTGATCTACGTGTCGCTGATGGCGGAAGCGTTCTTCGGCTACGTGCTGCCCTGGGGCAACATGTCGTTCTGGGGTGCGCAGGTCATCGTCTCGCTGTTCGGCGCAATTCCGGGAATCGGCCCGGATCTCGTCGAGTGGATACGCGGCGACTACAGCATCTCGGACATCACGCTGAATCGCTTCTTCGCGCTGCACGTGGCCGCGCTGCCCCTGGTCCTGATCCTGCTGGTCGTGGTGCATGTCACGGCGCTGCACGAAGTGGGCTCCAACAATCCCGACGGCGTCGAGATCAAGAAGCACAAGGACTCGAAGGGCCGCCCGCTCGACGGTATCCCCTTCCATCCGTACTACACCTACAAGGACCTGGTCGGCGTCGGCGTCTTCCTGGTGCTGTTCTGCGGCGTGATCTTCTTCGCGCCAACGCTCGGCGGCCTGTTCCTCGAGCATCCCAACTTCGAACCGGCGAACGCGCTCAATACGCCGGAGCACATCGCACCCGTGTGGTACTTCACGCCGTACTACGCAATCCTGCGCGCCGTGCCGGATAAGCTCACGGGCGCCGCGCTCATGGGTGCGGCGGTGCTGCTCTTCTTCTTCCTGCCGTGGCTCGATCGCTCGCCGGTCAAGTCGATCCGTTACCGCGGCTGGCTGTTCAAGACCTTCCTTGGCGCCTTCATCGTCGCTTTCATCGGTCTCGGCTATCTCGGCTTGCAGCCGGCGCAAGGCTCCTACGTGCTCGCGGCCCGCGTGCTTGCGGTCGTGTACTTCGCGTTCTTCCTGCTCATGCCGTGGTACACGCGCGTGGACAAGACGAAGCCGGTGCCCGACCGGGTGACCTACCATGGGTAAGGCCGCGCTCGGACTTCTCACCGTGCTGATCTGCGGCGGCGCGCTCGCGCAGGAGAGTGGCGAACACTCCGGCCCGGTGGAGTGGAAGAGCTGGCAGGCCCATACCGACATCGCCAACAAGGCATCGCTCCAGCGCGGGGCGCGCAATTTCGTGAACTACTGCCTCGGCTGTCACTCGCTGCAGTACATGCGCTACAACCGCCTGGCGGCGGACCTCGGGCTCACCGAAGAGCAGCTCACGAGCAATTTCATGTTCAGCGGCGGGCGTCCGTTCGACATTATGAAGACCGCGATGCCGAGCGCGGATTCCGCCAACTGGTTCGGCAAGACGCCGCCGGATCTCACGCTCATCGCGCGCGCTCGCGGCACCGACTACCTCTACCAGTTTCTCAAGACCTTCTATCTCGATCCTGAGCGCCCGACCGGCGTCAACAACCTGGCGCTCGAGAACGTCGCGATGCCGGCGGTGCTCGCGGACCTGCAAGGCACGCAGAAGGCGGTTTTCGTGCTCGAGAAGAAGAACGAAGGCAACGGCGAGCAGATGGTGCGCGTGTTCGATCACTTCGAGCAGGCGGCGCCGGGCCGCATGAGTGCCGCCGAGTTCGACGATTTCGTGCGCGACACGGTCAACTTTCTCGATTACGTGGGTGAGCCGGTTCGCGAAAAGCGCGAGTCGCTCGGGCTCTGGGTCGTGCTGTTCCTGCTGGTCTTCACGGGATTCGCCTGGGCGTTGAAGAAGGAAGTCTGGAAGGACGTGCATTGAGCCCGGGGTCCCCATCGTGACCGCAGCGGCCCCGGGGAGATGACCGTGGTGTCCAGCCGTCGCGCAGTGATGACTTTGTTCTCTTCGGCCAGCGATCCCAGCAGTCATCGTGCGCGGCTGGTCCTCGCCGAGAAGGGCATCAACATCGACATCATCAACGTCGAGCCCGGTGCCCTGCCCGAGGATCTCCTGGACCTGAATCCCTACCACAGCGTGCCGACGCTCGTGGACCGCGACCTCGTGCTGTACGACTCGCGTGTCATCATCGAATATCTCGATGAGCGCTTTCCGCACCCGCCGCTGATGCCGGTCGACCCGGTGACGCGCGCGCAGTTCCGCCTCGCGCTCTACCGCATCGAGCGCGACTGGTACGGGCTCGCGCAGCAGATCGAGCAGGAGGCCGACCGCAAGCAGGGCGTGCGGCTGCGCAAGATCCTGCGCGACCAGATCCTGGCGAGCAGCGATGTGTTCAAGGCCAAGCCGTTTTTCCTGAGCGACGAGTTCTCGCTGGTGGATGCGACCATCGCACCGATCCTCTGGCGTCTGCAGGCCTATGGGATCGATCTGCCGCCGCAGGCGCAGGCGATCGCGCGTTATGCCAACCACATATTCACGCGACCGTCGTTTCGTGAGAGCCTCTCCGACGCCGAACAGGAGATGCGGATCTGAGCAATGGGAACTGCGCCGACCGCAAGCGTTTCGTCGCGGCGCCCGTACCTGCTGCGGGCGATGCACGAGTGGATCAGCGATAACAGGCAGACGCCGCACCTGGTGGTGGATGCCGAAGCCGAGGGCGTGGAAGTGCCCCGCCAGTACGTCAAGGACGGCAAGATCATCCTCAACGTGAGTCATCACGCCACCACCGGACTGAAGCTCGGCAACGAGGCGGTTGATTTCACCGCGCGCTTCGGCGGCGCCGCGCGTGCCGTGCATATCCCGATCCGCGCCGTGCTCGGAATCTATGCGCGGGAAAGCGGGCAGGGCATGATCTTCAACGACAGCGATCTTTCGCCCGAGCCGCCCACCAAGCCGACACCCGGCTCGGACGACAGCCGGCGCCCGCGCCTCAAGGTCGTGAAGTAGCCGCCAGCGGCGGCGCGCCCCCCTCAAGCGGCTTCAAACGCGCCCCGAATCCACTCGAGCCCACCCGGCAGGGCCGACGAGTCCAGGGCAACCACGTCGAATCGAACCGGCAGATGCCGCAGCTCGCGCCTCGCGAGCAGCAGGTGACGCGCGGCACGCACGATGCGCCGGCGCTTGCGATGATCGATGCTCTCGCTCGCGCCGCCGAATCGTGCGCTGGCGCGCGACCTGACCTCGACGATCGCCAGCGCACCGCGATCGCGCATCACCAGGTCCAGCTCGCCGAATCGGCAGGAGTAGTTGCGCGCGATCAGCGTGAGCCCGTGTGCCACGAGGAAGTCGCAGGCGATCGCTTCGGCGCTCGACCCTGCCGCGCGACGGTCCATGTCGCGGCGCCGTTCAGTTGCCGGCAGTCGGCACGGCCTGACCCGTGCCGTACGCGCGCGGCTTGCCGTCGTGGATCTCGGCCCAATCGAGGTCGCGCCGGATGCGTCCATCCGCGTCGACCGAGAGGCGCCCGGTCATGCCGCTGACGAAACTGATGCGACCCGGCTGCTGGTTGCGCAAGGCCGGGATCAGGCGATAGGCGTCGAAGCCGAAGGCGTAGAGGCGGCCGCGACGATTGGCACGTGACGGCCATGCATTGCGCACAGTGCTGCGCAAGTCCTCGGTCACCGGATCGCTCGAGATCATCCACGGCATGTCCGGGAAAATCACGCCATCCAGATCGACGTTGGCGGATTCGTCGGGCTCGTACGCATCCGAGGTCGTGTACATCGGGATATCGCCCGCGTAGTGAAAGCGCAGCTGCGGACGGATCAGGCGACTGTTGGCGGGCTGCGCACCGACGAAGATGAAGCCGATATCGCCGCGGCGGCGCGGTTCGAATTCGAGCTTGGTGCCGAGCGTGCCGGAGAGTTTGGCGTAACGTTCGCGGCTCTCCGACAGCCTGAGAACCTGCTGTATGGCCGGCGTGTAGTCGCTGTCCGAGGGGCTGTAGGTCGCGCGCGCCAGGAGCTGTCCACCACCGTGCTCGAGCTCCTCGGAAAATGCCGCGAGCACGCGCGTGCCCCATTCGCCCGTCGGCACCAGCGCTACGCCGCGGGGATGTCCGTCAGCGATCACGCGTCGCGCCACCTGGCGCGCTTCATCCTCCGGCGCGAGCGAGAACTGGAAGAACTTCGGCGGCGCGGGGTTGCCATCGGGGAGGAAATTGAGCGCCAGCACGGGCGAGCGTCCATCGGCGATCGCGGCCGCGCCGCTCACTTCGTCCTTGGTGAGGGGCCCGACGATGAATTGCGCGCCCTCGTCGATGGCACGCAGGACGGTCGAGCCGGCGTCCGAGCTCGCCACGTCATAGATGCGTACGCGTGGCCGCTGCGTCCGGTCCTGCTGGAAATACGCGGAGAGAAAGCCATCACGTACGGCGGTCGCTGCCGCTTGTTGGCGCCCGCTGAGCGGCAGGATCAAGGCGACCTGGGCCGGGTAATCCGTCGATGCCGTCGACTCCTTGAGAATGTCATCGAGCGCCGGTCCGTTCGCAGGGTGCGTGGGATAGCGCGCGCGCCAGTCCTTGAGCGCGGCAGTTCCGGTAAAGGGATTGCGATCGAGCTCGCGCAGCGCGCTGCCGAACTGCAGCCATCCAGCGAGCACGGGATCTGCGCCCGGCGGTGGAGTCAGCGATGCGCCGCGCGCCGCCGCGTCGCGCAATCCCGCGACGATGAGGCGTCGGTTTGCATCGATGGCTGTAGTGCCCTGCAGACCGCGCTCGCGCGTCATCAGTGTCTTCACGCCGTTGACGGCGTCACCCAGTGCGAACTGGGCGCGCGCCTGCAGCGCGAGAGCGCTCGCCGCCGCCTGCGGGTCCGTCGGCGTCCCCAGCCGGCGCAGCACCTCGAGCGCGCGCTGCGGATTCTGCTGGGCGAGCGCGAGTTCCGCCGAGAGCAGAGCATGAGTCGTCGCTTGCGTCCCGGTGAGGGTGGGTGCGATGACGCCGAGGACGCGCTGCTCATCCGTGTATGCGCCTGCCGCGCCCCACTGGCGCGCCGCTTCGAGGTACAGGTTGGCCTGCTTGGCGCCGGTTGCCTGCGCCGCAAGCTGCTCGTACAACTGTGCGGCCTCGCGCGCCTTGCCTTCGCGCGCCAATCGTTCCGCCGTTGCGACGTCGACGCCCGGCGCCTGCGTGGGACGCACGCCGGTCGTCGGACAGCCACCGAGCACGAGCACGCTGAGGAGCAGCGCCGCGAGGCTCACGTGCCGTGCGACCGGTTGCATCAACCATCGACGTGCATGCACGATCAATACTCCGCTTTCGGCCATGAGCCCTGGGGACGGGAGGTTGATTATAGTGGCCAGACCGCGTCCGCCGCGCCGGGAAATCACCGCTGATAAGGTCGATTCAGCCTCGAGGGTCGGTCGTGGCGTGCTGCACGTGGTCGCGACGCCGATCGGCAATCTCGGTGATCTCAGCGCACGCGCACGCGAGGTGCTCAGCACATGTGACGTGATCGCTGCTGAAGACACGCGCCTCGTCGCACAACTGTTGCGGACCACGAAGATTGCCGGGCGACTCGTCTCCGCGCACGAGCACAACGAGGAGCAGCGCGTGGCGCAGCTCCTCGCGGCTCTCGACGCGGGACAGTCGGCGGCCCTCGTATCAGATGCCGGCACGCCGCTGATCAGCGACCCGGGATACCGGATCGTGCGGGCAGTTGCCAGCGCCGGGCACGAGATCCGCGCCGTGCCAGGTCCGTGCGCCGCCATCGCCGCACTCAGCATCGCGGGTATCGCGAGCGACCGCTTCGTCTTCGAAGGTTTCCTGGTGGCGAAGAGCGCGGCGCGACGTGCGCGCCTCGCCGAGCTCACCGCAGACGCCCGCACGCTGATCTTTTACGAAGCGCCTCATCGGCTCGAGGAGACCCTGCGGGAGATGGGCGAGGTTCTGGGCGCGCAGCGCGAGGCCGTCGTCGCGCGCGAACTCACCAAGGCCTTCGAAACGGCCTATCGCGGCAGCCTGGGTGAGCTCGCACAGCGCGCGCAGCAGGACCCCGACATGAAGCGCGGCGAAATCGTGATCGTCGTGGCCGGTGCCGCCGAAAGTGCGCCGGACACGGATCGGGAGCTCTCACGGGTGTTGGCGGAACTGCTCCCGGCGCTCCCGGTATCGCAGGCGGCCGACATCGCGGCGCGCATCACCGGCGCCAACCGCAATCGCGCCTACAAGCTCGCGCTCCAGTCGGTCAAGGCCTGAAGCAATCGCAGTGGAAAGCGCGGCGGCGTTCGCCTATCGTGCGCCCCGAGTCGGCCAGGCAGTCGCGGCGCGCGTCAGCGCGTCGAGGAAAGTCCGGGCTCCAAGGGCACGGTGCCAGGTAACGCCTGGGGGGCGTGAGCCCACGGAAAGTGCAACAGAAAGTACACCGCCCAAGCGCTCTTCGGAGCGCCGGCAAGGGTGAAATGGTGCGGTAAGAGCGCACCGCGCCGGTGGCAACACACGGCGGCACGGCAAACCCCACCTGGAGCAAGACCAAATAGGGAAGCAGGCTGCGCAAGCAGCCACGTGCGGCCCGCACGGCTTCCGGGTAGGTCGCTTGAGCGGCGCGGCGACGCGTTCGCCAGATGAATGACTGTCCACGACAGAACCCGGCTTATCGGCCGACTCTCTTCGATGGCGCGGAGCGCCAACTTCTAACGGGGTTCGCAGCTACGAACCCCGTCTTGGCTACAGCCCCGAACCGAGCGCGGTTCAAGCAATGGGGAGTTTCCCAGCTCTCGGCCTAGCGCCTGAGGCCCGAGGCCCGGGGCCTTCTTGTCCTTGGCACGTAATTTTCCCGCTATGCGATTTTCTTAATTTGCCCTCTTAGCATCCCTCCGTAAGCGCTTGTTTGCGCAGTGCATGACGCTATGATTTCGGCGCTCTAAACGCGCTCTAAGTGCCTGTACAGCCGAAGAAATTCCCCCGAAAAAGCGTTGACGGCTGCGGGGGGCCTCCCTATAGTGGCGCTCGGTGGGAAAAAGTGGGAGGAAATGGGAATAAACCCCGCCTTAAGCCATGTTTCGCGGCGCAAACAAGGTCACCCTCGATGCGAAGGGCCGGATGGTCATGCCGACCCGCTATCGCGATCGCATCCAGGAACGCAGCCAGGGACGTCTGATCGTCACGGTCGATCGGGACCAATGCCTGCTGCTGTACCCGCTGCCGGACTGGGAGGAGATCGAGCGCAAGTTGATGCGCCTGCCGACCCTCCACCCGCAGGCCCGACGCCTGCAGCGACTCATGGTCGGCCACGCCACTGATCTGGAACTCGACGGGCATGGGCGCGTGCTGTTGCCGCCGAAGCTGCGCGAGTTCGCGGGCCTGGCACGCCAGGCCGTGCTGATCGGGCAGGGGAACCGTTTCGAGTTGTGGGACGAGGCGCGTTGGAACGAGCGTCGCGACGAATGGCTCAAAGGCGAAGAGCCCGGCACGGATCTGCCGGCCGAGCTCGAATCGCTTTCGCTGTAGGAGCGCGGGGACTCGCGAAGTGATGGGTCACGCGCCGGTGCTGCTCGATGAAGCACTGGTGGGTTTGGGTGTGCGACCGGACGGGTACTACGTGGACGCCACGTTCGGTCGCGGGGGACATGCGAGAGCAATTCTGATGAAGCTGGGGCCCACCGGGCGGCTGTGCGCCGTCGATCGTGATCCCGAAGCCGTGGCCTCGGCCCAGGAGGTCCTCGGGCCGGACCCGCGCGTCCGCATCATTCACGGCAACTTCCGCAACCTCGCTGATCTTCTGCCGCGCGACTGGGCCGAGCGCGGCATCGACGGGATTCTTCTCGATCTCGGCGTGTCCTCCCCGCAGCTGGACTCGCCCGGGCGCGGCTTCAGCTTCATGCAGGATGGCCCGCTCGACATGCGCATGGATCCGGAGTCTGACGAGAGTGCGGCGCGCTGGCTGGCTCGGGTCGACGAGAAGGAGCTCGCGCGCGTGCTGCACGAGCTGGGCGAGGAGCGCTTCTCGCGCCGCATCGCGCGGGCAATCGTCGCCCGGCGCGTGCAATCCCCGATTACGCGCACCGCCGATCTCGCCGCGGTGATCGCGGCCGCCGTACCGACTCGCGAGCCGGGCAAGCATCCCGCGACACGCAGCTTTCAAGCGATCCGCATGCACATCAACGCGGAGCTCGAATCGCTGTCGGCGGCGCTCGCTTCGAGCCTGAAGCTGCTGGCGGCACACGGCCGGCTGGTCGTGATCTCTTTTCACTCGCTGGAAGATCGCGCGGTCAAGCTCTTCATGCGGCGTCATTCGACCGTCGATCCGGTGTATGCAGGGCTGCCGCAGGTGCCAGCACGCGCACGGCCGGTGTTGCGCGTAGTAGGCAAGGCTGTGAAGCCCGCGGCAAGCGAAGTCTCGGACAACCCGCGAGCTCGCAGCGCCGTGCTGCGCGTTGCCGAGCGGCTCGCCCGGGAGGCTGCATGACGGCGCGCCGCTTGCTGCTGTTCGCTCTCCCGCTGCTGTGGCTTGCCACGCTCGGCTCGGCGGCCGCCGTGGTCTACACCAAGCATCGTTCGCGCGACTTGTTCGTCGAACTGGAGCGACTCAACACCGAGCGCGACCGGCTCGAAATGGAGTGGGGGCAGTTGCAGCTCGAGCAGAGCGCATGGTCGACGCACGCTTTCGTCGAACGCGTCGCCAACGCGCGCCTGAAGATGTCGATCCCAGCGCCGGCCAGCGTGCACATCGTCAAGCCATGAGAATGTCCGGATCACAGCGCGCCACCACCGCAGGCTCCCTGGGCCTGCGGCTGTACTTCATTCTCGGGTTGATACTGCTCGCGGCCGTGGCACTCGGCGCGCGCGCCGTGGATCTGCAGCTCATGAATCACGGCTTTCTCACCGGGCAGGGCGATGCGCGCTACTCGCGCGTCGCGGAAATCACCGCGCATCGCGGCACGATCACGGATCGCTACGGCGAGCCTCTCGCCGTCAGCACGCCGGTCGACTCGGTGTGGGTGAACCCGCAGGAACTCACGCAGTCCGCCGATCAGCTGCCGCGCCTGGCGCGCGCGCTCAAGCGCGATCCGCAGACGCTCGCGCGACATGTCACCAGCAATCTCGACCGCGAATTCCTTTACTTGGCGCGGCACCTGGAGCCCGACCAGGCGGCGCGCATCAAGGCGCTCGGTATTCCCGGGGTGTACACGCTCCGGGAGTACCGGCGTTACTACCCCGCGAGTGAAGTCACCGGCCATCTGCTCGGCTTCACCAGTATCGACGACACCGGGCAGGAAGGACTCGAGCTCGCCTTCGATCACTGGCTCGCGGGCGAGGACGGCGCCAAGCGCGTCATCCAGGATCGCTACGGGCGCGTCGTCGAGGACGTCGAGAGCATTCGCACCGCGCGACCGGGCAAGGACCTCGTCCTCAGTCTCGACCTCCGGATCCAGTACCTCGCCTACCGCGAGCTCAAGCGTGCGCTGATCGAGAATCGCGCCCGCGCCGGCTCGCTGGTGGTTCTCGACATCGCCACCGGCGAAGTGCTGGCGATGGTCAACCAACCCGCTTTCAATCCCAACGATCGTGAGCAGCTGGCAGTCGGTCGCTATCGCAACCGCGCGGCGACCGACATTTTTGAACCGGGCTCGAGCATCAAGCCGTTCGTGATGGCGGCGGCGCTTGCCTCGGGGCGCGTGCACGATGATGCAATCATCGATACCGCGCCGGGCTTCGTGAAAGTCGGCATCAAGGTCATTGAGGACAAGCACAACCTCGGCAGCATCGATCTCGCCACGGTGCTCGCCAAATCGAGCAACGTCGGCATGGCGAAGATCGCGCTGCAGCTCGAGCCGCAGCAGATCTGGACCACGCTCGATGCACTCGGCTTCGGCCAGGTGAGCACCAGCGGCTTCCCGGGCGAGTCCGCGGGCCTGCTCACCAACTATCAGCACTGGCGCCCGATCGGCATTGCCACTCTCGCATACGGCTACGGATTGTCGGTGACGCCGCTGCAGCTCGCGCATGCGTACGCGACGCTCGGCAGTGGCGGGATTGCCCGCCCGATCACGTTCCTGCGCATCGATCAGCCGCCGGCCGGGGAGCGCGTCGTCGACGAGCATGTGGCGCGCACCCTCGTCCACATGCTCGAGTCGGTCATCACGCCGGAAGGCACGGGCGTCAAGGCGGCGCTCGCCGGGTATCGCGTCGCCGGCAAGACCGGCACCGCATGGAAAGCGACCGCCGGAGGTTATTCGACCGACAAGTACATGTCGGTCTTCGCCGGCGTCGTGCCGGCCAGCGCGCCGCGTCTCGCCGCCGTGGTAGTGATCGATGAGCCGGGCGGCACGCAGTACTACGGCGGCGATGTCGCCGCACCGGTGTTCGCCGGTGTGCTGTCGGGCGCGCTGCGCCTGATGGCGATTGCGCCTGACGATCTGCCGCCCGCGCCCTCGGCCACGCTCGCCCGCGCCGAGGCCGAACCATGATGGTTCACGAGCTCGCAACCGCTCACTCGATGCCGCTGTCGCGCCTGCTCGCCGGCATCGTCGAGGTGGCGCGCGACACGCTGGTCGCCGATGTCACGCTCGACAGCCGCACCGCGACGCGCGACGGCCTGTTCCTCGCCTGTCGCGGCCTGAAGAGTCATGGCCTCGAGTACCTCGATCGCGCGCTCGCAGCCGGCGTGAGCGCCGTGGTGTGGGAGCCGGCCCCGGGGGTCGATGCGCCGCACACACCCGAGAACGTGGTGTGCCTGGCCGTGCCGGAGCTCGGACGGCAGCTCGGCCGGATCGCGGACCGTTTCTTCGACGCGCCCTCGAGGCGGCTGCGCATCGCCGGGGTGACCGGCACCAACGGCAAGACGACGACGTGCTGGTTGCTCGCACAGGCGCTCGACCAGCTGGGCGAACGCGGTGGCTACTCGGGAACGCTCGGCTTCGGTCCCGTCAATGCGCTCAAGGCCACGACCCACACGACACCCGACTGCATCAGCGTTCATCGCCATCTCTCGGACCTGCATGCGATGGGCGTGCGCACCCTCGGCATGGAAGTGTCGTCCCACGCGCTCGCGCAGGATCGCGTCGACGCAGTGCGCTTCGAAACCGCGGTGTTCACCAACCTGACGCGCGATCACCTCGACTTCCATCGCACCATGGATGCCTACGCGCTCGCCAAGGCGAAGCTGTTCTCCTTCCCGGGTCTCGAGCATCGCGTCATCAACATGGGCGACCTCACCGGACGGCGCATCGCCGACAGTCTGCCGTCCTCGCAGCTCGTGACCGCGTATTGGATCGGTGTGGGCGATTACCGGGAAGCCTGCGATTCGTTCGTGCACGGACGCGTGCTGCGGGCCGGCAACGCCGGCCTCGAAATCGAATTCGACTCGACCTGGGGCGGCGGCACGGTGCGCTCGCGCCTGATCGGCGAGTTCAACGCCGAAAACCTGCTCGCGACACTCGCGGTGCTGCAACTCTGGGAAGTGCCGCTCGCGTCCGCGCTGCAGGCACTCGAAGCAGGGACGGCACCGGCGGGTCGCATGGAAACCTTCCGCGCTCGCGGGCGGCCCGTGGTGGTCGTCGACTACGCGCACTCGCCGGATTCGCTGGCCAAGGCGCTGCGCGCGGCACGCAAGCATTGTCGCGGCCGGCTGTGGTGTGTGTTCGGTTGCGGCGGCGATCGAGATCCGGGCAAGCGGCCGATGATGGGCTCGGTCGCGGCGGAGCTCGCCGACGAAATCATCCTCACCGACGACAATCCGCGCACCGAGGACCCGGCGCGCATCATCGAGCAGATTGCTGCCGGTATCGACACTGATATCCCGGTGCGCACGATGCGCGAGCGCGCGCGGGCGATCGCGACCTCGCTCGGCGAAGCGGGACCGGACGACATCGTGCTCATCGCCGGCAAGGGACACGAGGAAGTGCAGATTTACGGCACGGTCGCGCAGCCGTTCAGCGATCGCGTCGAAGTCGAGAAGAATCTCGGAGTGCTCACTTGAACCGTACGCTTGCGGCTGCCGCCGCGGCGTGCGGCGGCCACCTCCAGGGACAGGATCGGGCATTCCAGGCCGTGTCGACCGACACGCGCACGATTGCCGCGGGTGATCTCTTCGTCGCGTTGCAGGGACCGCGTTTCGACGGCCACGATTTCCTCGATGCGTGCATGCGCAGCGCCGCCGCCGGCGCGATCGTGTCGCGGCCGCTCGCGATCCAGCTGCCGCAGATCGTGGTCAGGGACACGCTTGGCGGTCTCACGGCACTCGCTGACGCATGGCGCCGCGAGTTCACGCTGCCGCTGGTCGGCGTCGCGGGCAGCAACGGCAAGACGACCGTCAAGGAAATGACGGCCTCGATCCTCGGCCAGCTGGGCCCCTGCCTCGCGACCCGCGGCAATCTCAACAATCACATCGGCGTGCCCGTCACGCTGCTGCGACTCGAGGCGGATCACCGCACAGCCGTGATCGAGATGGGCGCTAATCGCGCAGGTGATGTGAGCGCGCTGGCAGCGCTTGCACAGCCCACGGTGGGCCTCATCACCAACGCGGGCGCGGAACATCTGGAAGGCTTCGGGAGCCTCGACGGCGTCGCGCGTGCCGAAGGCGAAATGGTCGCAGCGCTCGAGCGCAGCGCCACCGCCGTGATCAATGCCGACGACAGCTATGCGCAGCTGTGGCGTGAGATGGCGACGGCGGATCGCGTGCTGACCTTCGGGCTCTGGCCGAAGGCGGATTTCCGCGCGACCGACATCTCGCAGAGCGTCGATGCGAACGGCACGGCACTCAATTTCACGCTCAGGACCGCGAGCGGACCGGCGCCGGTGAGACTGGGCCTGGCCGGCCGCCACAACGTGGTGAACGCGCTGGCCGCGGCGGCAGCCGCACACGCGGCGGGCGCGAGTCTCGAGGCGATCGTCGCGGGCCTCGCGGCAGTACGCGGCGTGAAGGGACGCCTGCAACGCATCGCGGCGGCCAATGGCTGCTGGCTCATCGACGATTCGTACAACGCGAACCCGAGCTCGGTCCGCGTCGCACTGGAGCTCCTCAGCGAGCTCGAAGGCTCGCGCTGGATGGTGCTCGCCGATATGGCCGAGCTCGGCACCTACGCCGAGCGCAGCCACTCCGAAGTCGGCGCGCTGGCGCGCGCATCGGGAGTGACTCGCCTGTTCGCCGCCGGCCCCTTGAGCGCACATGCCGCCGAGGCGTTCGGCCAGGGCGCGGAATGGTTTCCGGATGTCGAGGCGCTGATCCGGCGGCTGACCGTCGCGATCCAGCCGAACGTCACGATTCTCATCAAGGGCTCGCGGATGAACCGTCTGGAACGTGTCGTCGAAGCACTGACCGTGGCACCCGCCGCGCGGGCCTGTTGAGGAAGGACGCGAATGCTGCTGCTGCTCGCGGAATACCTCGCTCGCTACTACACCGGCTTCAATGTCTTCAGCTACCTCACCCTGCGGGCGATCCTCGCCGTGATCACGGCGCTCGCGATCGCGCTGCTCGTGGGGCCGTGGCTGATCGCGAGGCTCACCCGCCACCAGATCGGCCAGCGCGTGCGCGACGACGGCCCCCAGTCGCACCTGCCCAAGGCGGGCACGCCCACCATGGGCGGCACGCTGATCCTGGTCGCCATTGCGGTGAGCACGCTCCTGTGGGCCGACGTGCGCAATCACTACGTGTGGGTCGCCCTCGGCGTGACGATGGCATTCGGCCTGATCGGCTTCTACGACGATTACCTCAAGCTCATCGTCGGCAACTCCAAGGGGCTCGCCGCGCGCTACAAGTATTTCTGGCAGTCGCTGGCGGGCCTGGCGGCGGCAGTTGCGCTCTACCTGACCGCGCACAGCCCGGCGGAGACCTCGCTCTACGTGCCGTTCTTCAAGCACATCGCTCTACCGCTCGGCGTCGGCTACATCGTGCTCACCTACTTCGTGATCGTCGGCACGAGCAATGCGGTGAACCTCACCGACGGGCTCGACGGCCTCGCGATCATGCCTGCGGCGATGGTGGGCGGGGCACTCGGCATCTTCGCGTACGCCACGGGCAACAGCGTGTTCTCGACCTACCTCGGCATCCCCTACATCGCGGGCGTCGGCGAGCTCCTCATTTTCTGCTCGACGATCGTCGGTGCCGGGCTCGGGTTTCTCTGGTTCAACGCCTATCCGGCGCAGGTCTTCATGGGCGACATCGGCGCGCTCGCGCTGGGCGCTGCGCTCGGTGTGACCGCCACCATCGTGCGGCAGGAGATCGTGCTGATCGTGATGGGCGGCGTGTTCGTGCTCGAGACCGTATCGGTGATCCTGCAGGTGGCCTCTTTCAAGCTCACCGGCAAGCGCATCTTCCGCATGGCGCCGATTCACCATCACTTCGAGCTCAAGGGCTGGGCGGAACCCAAGGTCATCGTGCGCTTCTGGATCATCAGCCTGATCCTGGTGCTGGCCGGACTCGGAACGTTGAAGTTGCGATGAGCGCCGCCGTACGCAAGAAAGCCGCGACGGGTAGCCAGCCCCGCGCGCGCCAGACAGTGATAGTCGGTCTCGGGCGCACCGGGCTTGCGTGTGCGCGCTACCTCAGTGCCCACGGAGCGCGCGTCGCCATCACCGACAGTCGCGCCGAGCCGCCCGAGCTGCGCAACCTCGGTGAACTTGCCACGCACCTGGAACTGCGCCTCGGCGGGTTCGATGCGAAGCTGCTCGCCGATGCCTCGCAGGTCGTCGTGTCGCCGGGTGTCTCGCTCGCCGAGCCCTTTGTCCGGGAGGCGCTGGCGCGCGGCATCGAGGTCGTCGGTGACATCGAGCTGTTCGCCCGCGCGGTGCGCGCGCCCGTTCTCGCGGTCACCGGCACGAACGGCAAGAGCACGGTCACCACGCTCGTCGCCCTGATGCTGGAGGCGGCCGGTCGCTCGGTGCACGCCGGCGGCAATCTCGGCGAGCCGGCGCTCAACCTGCTCGCGCGTGCCGTGCCCGATTTCTACGTGCTCGAGCTGTCGAGCTTCCAGCTCGAAACCACCGAATCGCTCGCGCTCCGCGCAGCGACGGTGCTCAACGTCAGCGCCGATCATCTCGATCGCTACGCCGCGCTCGGCGATTACGCCGCGGCCAAGGCGCGCATCTTCAGGAACTGCGAGACGCCGATCATCAATCTCGACGACCCGCTGGTCGCCGCGATGCTGCCGCCGGACCGTCAGCGGCTCGGGTTCAGCATTGCGCTCGACAGCGCCGCGGACTTCGGGCTCACGCGGGCCGCGAGCGGTGAGGTGTGGCTGGCGCGCTCGGGAAAGCCACGGCTCGCACTGCGCGACATGAAGCTTTCGGGCCTGCACAACGCCGCGAATGCGCTCGCGGCGCTCGCGTTCGTGTCGGCCGTCGACAGCGACGCGGCCGCGGCGTTCGAAGTGCTGCGCACCTTCACGGGTCTGCCGCATCGCATGCAGTGGGTCGCGGATCGACGCGACGTGCGCTGGATCGACGATTCGAAGGGCACGAACGTGGGCGCAACGATCGCAGCCGTCCGAGGCATGACCGGACCGGTCGTGCTCATCGCGGGCGGTGATGGCAAGGGGCAGGATTTCGTGCCGCTGGCCGCCGCGTTTCGCGGCAAGGTGCGTCACGTCGTGCTGATCGGGCGCGATGCGCCGCAGCTCGCCCAGGCACTGCATGGCGTATGCACGACCGAGCGCGCCACCACGATGCCGGATGCCGTGCGCCGCGCCGCTGAGCGCAGCGGTCCTGGCGACACAGTCCTCCTGTCGCCCGCCTGTGCGAGCTTCGACATGTTCCGCGACTACGCCGAGCGCGGTGACGTGTTCGCGGCAGCGGTGCGCGAGCTCGAGCCATGAACGTCTCGGCGCTGCAATTCTCGCGCTCCATGGGCCGCTCACCGCGCCTGACGCTCGACCCGCTGCTGGTGTCGTGTGCGCTCGCGCTGCTCCTGCTCGGTCTCGTGATGGTCACTTCCGCGTCGATCTCGATCGCGGAACAGGAGCTCGGCTCGCCGTTCGCCTTCCTCGAGCGCCAGCTCATGTTCGCGACCGTCGGCTGCTGTCTCGGCCTGGTGGCCTTCAGGTTGCCAACGGAGCTCTGGGAGCGCATCAGCTTCGCGCTGCTCCTCATCGGCCTGTTGCTGCTGGTGCTGGTCCTGGTGCCGGGCATCGGCCACGCCGTCAACGGCAGCCGGCGCTGGCTGCGGATCGGGATGTTCAACTTCCAGGCCTCGGAGCTGGCGCGGCTCCTGATTCTCATCCACATCTGCAGCTACGCGGTGCGCCGCCAGGAAGAGCTGCGCACCACCATGATGGGCGTGTTGAAGCCGCTCGGACTGCTCACCCTCGGTGCGTTGTTGTTGCTGCTCGAACCCGACTTCGGCGCCGCGGCGGTGTTGCTGATCACCGGCTTTGCGATTCTCTTCATCGCCGGGATCTCGTGGCGCCACGTGCTGCTGGTGCTGGCGATCGGCGGGGCGGGCCTCGGGCTGATCGCGATCTCCTCGGCCTATCGCGTACGCCGGCTGACGACGTTTCTCGATCCCTGGGCCGATCCCTTCAACAGCGGCTTCCAGCTCACGCAGTCGCTGATCGCCATCGGGCGCGGCGAATGGTTCGGCGTGGGCTTGGGCGCGAGCGTGCAGAAGCTGTTCTACCTGCCGGAAGCGCACACCGATTTCGTGTTCGCGGTGCTCGCGGAGGAGCTCGGGCTCGCGGGCGTGCTGCTGGTACTCACGCTCTTCGTCGTGCTCGTGTGGCGCTGCTGCCAGATCGCACGCCAGGCGGGACAGGGCGGGCGCATGTTCCAGGCCTACCTGGCAGCCGCGTTCGGCATCTGGGTGGGACTGCAGGCCTTCATCAACATCGGCGTGAACATGGGGGTGTTGCCGACCAAGGGCCTGACGCTGCCGCTCATGAGTTATGGCCGCAGCAGCCTGCTGGTCACGCTCGCGTGGCTCGGCGTCGTGCTGCGCATCGGACACGAGTGTGCCGCCGCAGGGCGGCTCGCCGTGCCGCGGGCGGAAAACACGCGATGACGGCCGCGGTACTGATCATGGCAGGTGGCACCGGTGGTCATGTTTTTCCGGCGCTCGCGGTAGCGGAGTTGCTGCGTGAGCGGGAGTGCCGCGTCGTGTGGGTCGGGACACGACGCGGCCTCGAGGCACGCATCGTCCCGGCGAAGGGCTTCGCGATCGAGTGGCTGTCCGTCTCGGGGCTCAGGGGCAAGGGCGTGCTCACCTGGCTGCTCGCGCCGGTGCACCTGGCCATCGCGCTGTCGCAGGCTTTTCAGATCGTGCGCCGGCAAAAGCCCGCCGTCGTGCTCGGTGTCGGAGGATTCGCGACTGGCCCGGGCGGGGTTGCGGCGTGGCTCCTGGGCCGGCCGCTCGTGATCCACGAGCAGAACGCCATCGCGGGGCTCACCAACCGCTGGCTGGCCCGGATCGCCCGTGTCGTGCTCGAAGGCTTCCCCGGGAGTTTTCCCCGTGGCGTGGTCACACGCTGCATCGGCAACCCGGTAAGGCGCGAAATCTCGGCGCTGCCCGCGCCCGAATCACGCTTCGCAGTGCGTGGCGGCCAGGTGCGCCTGCTCATCATTGGCGGGAGCCTCGGCGCCAAGCGGCTCAACAGCAGCGTGCCACGCGCACTTGCACTGTTGCAGCGGCAAGGCCACCGCTTCGACGTGTGGCACCAGGCCGGCGAGCGCGGCATCGAGGAAGCGCGCGCCGAATACTCGCTTGCGAACGTCGAGGGACGCATCGAAGCTTTCATCGACGACATGGCTGCCGCCTACGGTTGGGCGGACCTCGTGATCTGCCGCGCCGGCGCGCTCACGGTGGCCGAGCTCGCGGCGGCCGGGGTTGGCGCGATCCTCGTGCCCTTCCCGCATGCGGTCGACGATCACCAGACTCACAACGCGCGCTTCCTGACCGAAGTCGGCGCGGCGGTCCTCATCTCCGATCGCGAATTCGAGCCGGCCCGCGTAGCCGCGGAGCTGGCGCAGCTCGCGGGCGACCGGCTGCCGCTACTCGAGATGGCGCGACGCGCGCGCACGCGTGCCATGCCGCACGCCGCGGAGTCGCTGACGCGCGCGGTGCTCGACCTCGCGGGGCAGCCCACATGACCTCGCAACTGCGCCGCATCACCGACAACCGCATGCGCCGCATCCAGCGCATCCACTTCGTCGGCATCGGCGGCAGCGGCATGGGCGGCATCGCCGAAGTGCTGATCAATCTCGGTTACGACGTGCAGGGCTCGGACTTGAAGCCCAACGCCGTCACCGAGCGCTTGCGCGGGCTCGGCGCTCACATCGTGTTCGGACATGCGGCGGAGAACGTCGGCAGCGCCGACGTAGTCGTGGTGTCGAGCGCGGTGCTTCCCGAGAACCCGGAAGTGCAGGCCGCGCTGGCGCGTCGCCTGCCGGTCGTACAGCGCGCCGAGATGCTCGGCGAGCTGATGCGCTTTCGCTATGCAATCGCAGTAGGAGGAACCCATGGTAAGACGACGACTACGAGTCTCGTGGCCAGCATCCTGGCCGAAGGCGGGGAAGATCCGACGTTCGTGATCGGGGGGCGGTTGAAGAGCGCCGGGTCGAATGCGCGGCTCGGCGCCGGCCGCTATCTGGTCGCGGAAGCGGACGAGAGCGATGCGTCGTTCCTGCACCTGCAGCCGCTCATCGCGATCGTCACCAACATCGATAACGATCACCTGAGCACGCACGAGGGCGACTTCGCGCGCCTCAAGCAGAGTTTCGTCGAATTCCTGCACAACCTGCCGTTCTACGGCCTCGCGGTGCTGTGCGCGGATGATGAGCACGTGCGCGACATCCTGCCGCGCGTCAGCCGGCCGATCGTCACGTACGGGATCGAGCAGGCGGCTGACATCCGCGCGCGCAACATCCAACGCCATGAGCAGCGCACCAGCTTCGAAGTGACGCGCCCCGCGCACGAGGCAGCGCTCAAAGTCACGGTCAATCTGCCGGGCACGCACAACGTGCTCAATTCGCTCGCGGCAATTGCCGTGGGCACGGAGCTCGGCGTGAGCGACGAGGCCCTGAGCCGCGCGCTCGAGAATTTCCAGGGCATCGACCGGCGCCTGCAGCTCATCGGCGAGGTCGATACCGCGCAGGGCCACATCACCATCATCGACGACTACGGTCATCACCCGACCGAAATCGCTGCAACAGTGGAGGCCGTCCGGCAAGGCTGGCCGGGGCGGCGCGTGGTGCTGGCCTTCCAACCGCATCGCTACACGCGCACCCACGATCTGCTCGATGACTTCGCACGCGTTCTCGCCGGCATGGACGTCCTGCTGGTCACCGAGGTGTATGCGGCGGGAGAGGCGCCGATCGCAGGTGCCGATGGTCGAGCCATCTGCCGCGCAGTGCGTTCGCGCGGCCAGGTCGAGCCCATCTTCGTGGAGCGGGTCGAGGGACTCGCCAAGGCGCTCGCCGACGTGCTGCGCGATGGCGACGTGGTCGTGACCATGGGCGCCGGCAACATCAACGCGGTCTCGCACGAGCTGCCCACAGAGCTCGGTGCGAGCCCCCGGCGGGGCAAGCGCAAATGAACGCCGTCGCCGTGAGCGCCGAGTACGCCGGGCGCGTCGCGCACGACGAGCCCATGTCGCGTCACACCTCGTGGCACGTCGGCGGTCCGGCGGAGACCTTCTTCGAACCGCGCGACGTCGAGGATCTCGCGGCTTTCCTGCGCGGACTGCCGGCGGGCATCGCGCTGCACTGGATCGGGCTGGGAAGCAATGTGTTGGTGCGTGACGGCGGCCTCAGGGGTGTCGTGATCTCGACGCATGGCACGCTCGACGAACTCGAGCGCGTCAACGAGACGCAGGTTCACGGCGGCGCCGGCGTCGCTTGCGCGCGGCTCGCCAAGCAATGCGTCAAGTGGGGACTGGGCCCCGCGGAGTTCTTCGCGGGCATCCCGGGGACCTTGGGCGGAGCGCTGGCGATGAACGCGGGCGCGTTCGGCGGCGAGACCTGGCGCCACGTGGTCGAAGTCGAGACCATCGACCGCGGCGGTGTGCGCCGCAAACGCCCGGCGAGCGAGTTCCGCGTCGGTTATCGCAGCGTCGTGGGACCCGCCGGCGAATGGTTCATCGGGGCGACGCTGCGGTTCGAGCACCGGCCGGAAGCCCACCAAGACGAGATTCGGCAGTTGCTCGCGCGGCGCAAGGAATCGCAACCGATCGGCGCCTGGAGCGGCGGCTCGACGTTCACCAATCCCCCAGGCGATCACGCTGCGCGGCTTATCGACGCGGCAGGCCTCAAGGGCTATCGGATCGGCGGGGCATCGGTCTCCACCAAGCACGCCAACTTCTTCATCAATGAGGGCAATGCGACCGCGCGCGATCTCGAAGAACTGATCCGGCACGTGCAGCGCACCGTCGAGCGCGTGCACGGCGTCCACCTCGAGACCGAAGTTCGCATCATGGGGGAGCCGGCATGAGCGCGACTCGCGTCAGCGAAGCGCGCGCGTTCGGCCGAGTCGCCGTCCTGATGGGCGGCACGTCCTCCGAACGCGAGGTGTCGCTCGACTCCGGACGCAATGTGCTCGAGGCGCTCAAGACGCGCGGCGTCGACGCGCACGCCGTCGACGGCATACCCGCGCTCATCGAAGCGCTGCTGGCACGCCGTTTCGATCGCGTGTTCAACATCCTGCACGGCGGCGACGGCGAGAACGGCGTCCTGCAGGGCCTGCTCGATGCGCTGAAGATTCCTTACACCGGCTCAGGCGTGCTGGGCTCGGCACTGTCGCTCGACAAGATCCGCACCAAGCAGGTGTGGCTGGCGCTCGGCCTTTCGACTCCGCGCTACGCGCGTCTGGAACGCGGTGGCGACGTCGAGAAGGTCGCGCGCTCGATCGGCCTGCCGCTGATCGTGAAGCCGTCGCTCGAGGGCTCGAGCGTCGGCGTGAGCCGCGTGTTCAATCCAGCCGACTTGCCGCGGGCCGTGGAGCTCGCGGCTCGTTACCCGGGCGAGCTCCTGGTCGAGCAGCTGGTGGAGGGTGGCGAATACACCGTGGGGATCCTCGGCGAGGAGGCGCTGCCTTCGATCCAGATCGTGCCGAAGGGTGAGTATTACGACTACCACGCAAAGTACATCGCCGAGGACACGCAATACATCTGCCCGGGGCTCAAGGGGAGCGCGGAAAAGGAGATCAAGGCACTGGCGCTTGCGGCCTTCAAGGCCGCGGGCTGCTGGGGCTGGGGCCGCGTCGACATCATGCGCGATCAGCGCGGCCAGAACTTCCTGCTCGAGGTCAACACCGCGCCCGGGATGACGAGTCACTCCCTGGTGCCGAAGGCGGCGCGCGCCGTCGGCATCGACTTCGAGACGCTGGTCTGGCGCATCCTCGAATCCAGCTTCGAGCGGGGACGCGCATGAGCGTGCTGTCTCTGAAGAAGCGCAACCGGCGCAGGCTCCCGCAGCGCGAGTGGCGCCTGCCCGGCATCCAGTGGCGGCGGATTGGCGCGGCCCTCGCGTTCTTTGCGCTCGCGGCCGGTGTCGCCTACGGCCTGATGTTCGCGCTCGACCAGCCGATTCGCGTCGTATCGGTCGAAGGCAAGTTCCAGCGCGTGTCGCCGGTGCAGGTCGAGCAGGCGGTCACGAGCGCAATGCACGACGGGTTCATGACGGTGGATCTCGAGAAGGTCCGCCACCGCGTCGAAGAGCTGCCCTGGGTGGATCACGCGCGGATCCAGCGGCGCTGGCCGGATGGCCTGCGGGTCGAGATCACCGAGCAGGTCGCGGCCGCGCGCTGGGGCGAAGCGGGCCTGCTCAATACCCGCGGCGAATTGTTCCTGCCGAATGCGCGCCACGTGCCGCCCGAGCTGCCACGACTCACCGGGCCCGACGGCACCGAGGCGCAGGTCGCGCAGCGCTATCTCGCGGCGCAGGGGCGCCTGATCGAAGTCGGCTTGCGCCTCGCGGCCGTGGATCTCGACGCGCGCGGCGCGTGGCAGCTCGAGCTCTCCAACGGCATCAGCGTGCGACTCGGACGACGCCAGGTCGACGACCGCCTCGATCGCTTCATCCAGGCCGCGGTGCCGACGATCGCGGGACGCGCCGAGGACATCGCCTACGTCGACATGCGCTACAGCAACGGCTTTGCGGTCGGCTGGAAGCGTGCCGGCAATGCCGCGAACACCGGGGACGCCGCGAAACCGAAGTCGGCGGCCCCGGCACCCCACTTCACAGCATGAGGAACCCAGCGACACATGTCCCGGCGCTCTGATCGAAACCTCCTGGTCGGACTCGATATCGGCACCTCGAAGGTGGTGGCGATCGTGGGCGAGATGGCGAACGACGGCAGCATCGAAGTGATCGGCATCGGCTCGCATCCCTCGCGCGGCCTGAAGAAAGGCGTGGTGGTCAACATCGAGTCGACGGTGCAGTCGATCCAGCGCGCGGTGGAAGAGGCCGAGCTGATGGCGGGCTGCGAGATTCACTCGGTGTTCGCCGGCATCGCCGGCAGCCATGTACGGAGCCTCAACTCGCACGGCATCGTCGCGATCCGCGACAAGGAAGTGATGGGCGGGGACGTCGACCGCGTCATCGATGCCGCGAAAGCGGTTGCGATTCCCGCCGACCAGAAGATCCTGCACGTGCTGCCGCAGGAATTCATCATCGACAACCAGGAAGGCATCCGCGACCCGATCGCGATGTCAGGGGTGCGCCTCGAAGCCAAGGTGCACATCGTCACCGGCGCGGACAGCGCCGCACAGAACATCGTGAAATGTGTGCAGCGCTGCGGCTTGCACGTCGAGGACATCGTGCTCGAGCAGCTCGCCTCGAGCTTCGCCGTGCTCACCGATGACGAGAAGGAGCTCGGCGTGTGCCTCGTCGACATCGGCGGCGGGACGACCGACCTCGCGGTGTTCTCCAACGGCGCGATCCGCCACACGGCCGTGATCCCGATCGCGGGCGACCAGGTGACGAACGACATCGCGGTCTCGATGCGCACGCCGACGCAGTACGCGGAGGACATCAAGCTGCGCTACGCCTGCGCGCTCTCGCAGCTCGCCAACCCGGACGAGACCATCGAGGTCCCGAGCGTCGGCGATCGCCCACCGCGGCGCCTCGCGCGCCAGACGCTCGCCGAGATCGTCGAGCCGCGCTACGAGGAGCTCTTCGGCCTGATCCGCGAGGAGCTCAGGCGCTCCGGCTTCGAGGAAGCGATCGCAGCCGGCGTCGTCATCACCGGCGGCAGCGCCAAGATGGAAGGCGCGGTCGAGCTCGCCGAAGAAATCTTTCACATGCCCGTGCGTCTCGGCCTGCCGCAGCACGTCTCGGGCCTCGTCGAAGTGGTCAGCAATCCGATCCATTCAACCGGTGTCGGGTTGCTCCTTTACGCACGCGCAAACGCCCAGGGCGCGCTGCGTGAAAAGCCGATCTACGGGGGCATGAAGAGTGTGTTCGAGCGCATGAAAGCGTGGTTTCAGGGGAATTTCTGATGAGCCGGAAGAATTCTCGCGTCAAGCGTAAGAAGTCTCGGGCGAAGTCTCACGACACGTCTCAAGAGAAGAGGAGAGCGTTCATGTTCGAGTTGATGGATGCATACAGTCAGAGCGCAGTGATCAAGGTGCTGGGCGTCGGCGGCGGCGGCGGCAATGCGGTCTCGCACATGGTCAATTGCGGTATCGAGGGGGTGGATTTCATCTGCATCAATACCGATTCGCAGGCCCTGAAGCATTCCCGGGTGAAGGCTTCACTGCAGATCGGCTGCAACATCACCAAGGGCCTCGGCGCGGGCGCCGACCCTGAAGTCGGTCGCCAGGCCGCGATGGAAGATCGCGACCGGATCATCGAGCTGATCGATGGCTGCGACATGTTGTTCATCACCGCCGGCATGGGCGGGGGAACCGGCACCGGCGCGGCTCCGGTCGTGGCCGCGGTGGCCAAGGAGCTCGGCATCCTGTGCGTCGCAGTGGTGACCAAGCCGTTCGACATGGAAGGCAGCAAGCGCATGTTGGTCGCGGAGCACGGCATCGCCGAGCTCGGCAAGTACTGCGACTCGCTGATCACGATCCCGAACCAGAAGCTGCTCACCGTCCTTGGCAGCGACACGACACTGCTCGACGCCTTCAAGGCGGCGAACCAGGTGCTGCAAGGCGCGGTGCAAGGCATCGCGGAGCTGATCACGCGACCGGGCCTCATCAACGTCGATTTCGCCGACGTCAGGACCGTGATGTCCGAAACCGGCATGGCGATGATGGGATCGGGCGCGGCGAGCGGCGAAGAGCGTGCGCGCGAAGCGGCCGAAGCCGCAGTGTCGAGCCCGCTGCTCGAGGACATCAACCTCGCGGGCGCGCACGGCATCCTGGTCAATGTCACCGCGGGCATGGACCTGTCGATCGGCGAGTTCGAAATCGTGGGCAACACGGTGAAGAAGTTCGCCTCCGACGATGCGACAGTCGTGGTCGGCACGGTGATCGATCCGGAAATGAAGAACCAGATCCGGGTGACGGTGGTTGCGACCGGTCTCGGCCGTCCAACCGTGCGGCACCAGCAGCACCCGCAGCACCCGCAGCACCAGCAGCATCAGCAGCACCAGACATCGGCGGGCCAACAGCCGCAGATGCGCGTCGTTCAGCAACGCGGCCGCCAGCCGCTGACGGGTGCGGACTACACGGCGTACGAGAAGCCCACGGTCCAGCGCCAGCGAGCGGTCGGGGATGGCATGCGGGTCGACATGAACAGTGAAGACCTGCTCGACATTCCCGCTTTCCTGCGCCGGCAGGCCGACTGAAGGAGCGTGGCGTGAAATTCAGGTAAACGTCGCGCGGCAGGGCCGCGCCCGGGAGGGTAAGAAACTAAGGTCCGGAATTGGCGGACTTTTTGACCTGTGGTACGGTAGCGCCCCTTTTTAAGTCAAAGGCGGGGTCGGCTCCGGGGCGCGTCGACCGCAAGCGGAGGTCTGGGTGTCACAGGCACTCGGCCCACGGCCGCCGTGTCGAAGCGGGCATGGTCAATCAACGAACGCTCAAGAACAGCATTCGCGCCACCGGCGTGGGACTGCACACTGGCCAGAAGGTGCTCATGACCTTGCGGCCGGCGCCGGCCAACGTCGGTATCGTTTTCCGTCGTACCGATCTCGACATCCCGGTCGATATCCGCGCCCACGCCGAGAACGTCGGCGAGACGATGCTGGGCACCACTCTCGTCCGGGATGGCATCAAGGTCGCGACCGTCGAACATCTCCTCTCGGCGTTCGCGGGCCTCGGCATCGACAACGCCTTCGTCGAAGTGAGCGCGCCGGAAGTGCCGATCATGGACGGGAGCGCGGGTCCCTTCGTCTTCCTGCTCCAGTCCGCCGGGCTCGAGGAGCAGGGCACGCCCAAGCGCTTCGTGCGCATCACCAAGAGTGTGCGCGTCGAGGATGGGGACAAGTGGGCGCGCTTCGATCCGTTCGACGGCTTCAAGGTGAACTTCGAGATCGAGTTCAATCACCCGATCTTCAAGAAGCGCTCGCAGACCGCGTCGATGGATTTCTCGACCACGTCGTTCCTCAAGGAAGTGAGCCGGGCGCGTACCTTCGGGTTCATGCGTGACCTGGAAACCCTGCGTGCGCGCAATCTCGCGTTGGGCGGCACGATGGACAACGCGATCGTGCTGGACGATTTCCGCGTCCTGAACGAGGACGGATTGCGCTACGAGGACGAGTTCGTCAAGCACAAGATCCTCGACGCCATCGGGGACCTCTACCTGCTCGGCCACAGCCTCATCGGTGAATTCAGCGGCTTCAAGTCCGGTCACGCGCTCAACAATCGCCTGTTGCGCACGCTGATTGCGAGCACCGAGGCCTGGGAAGAAGTCACTTTCGAAACCGCAGCGGATGCGCCTATTTCCTTCGTCAGCGCGGCGGCCACCGCGTGATCCGGAGGAACTACTCCACTGCGGGCTTGGGCCGGTGACGAGCTGCGCCCGTGATTTGAGAAGATTTGGGCGTGGCCACTCGCCCGGGCTCGGGTCCAACCTTCACGCGAATCCGTTCGATCGGCGCGCCGGTCTCACGCGACAGCGCTTCGCGTACGTGTGGAGTCTCGAAGCGCAAGCGCGCGCAGAAAGCCGCCGAATCGACCCAGATCGTGAGCTCCTGCTGGCGCAGCGCCGCCGCTGTGACGTGGTTCGCGAGCGCGCTGGGAAGTGCCGTGCGCACGCTTTCTTTGAGTGCCAGCGCGGTTTTGGCGCGGTTCGAAAGATGCTGAAGACGCGGTGCGCCGCCCTGGATGAGTTGACTTAATGAGCGTGGTTTGTGCACTGCGATATGTTCAAGAGTGAGAAACAGTTGGGTATGGATTTCATTGTCTTGGGTCGCCCGGTTCGGCATAGTCTAAGCCACTGTAAACGGCAAACTCACCGAAAGGTGAGGACGCAAAGCTACCGGTCTAAGGCGCGAGCTATGACAGCGGGGTTGCCAGGTTGACCAATTTGAACAACAACTTGCGACACAGCGCGTCTGCTGTTCCGGCGACCAGGGTGGGGATGGAGGGAGCCGGAATTTCATCGAAACGGACCGACACACGCTGTTGGGAGCAGGCCGCATGAATGTGATCATTTTCGATCGCTTCCGGGGACGCGCACGCGAAATCAACCTCGCGCAGCCGAAGGCGATTGCCGTGCTCACCGTCGCGGTGCTCCTCGTGGTCGGCGGGGCATTTCTCGCCGGACATCACCTCGGATTGCGCAGCGCCTCGAGTCAGCCCTCGCTCCAGGCCGCCGAATGGTCCAAGCGTCTCGCGACACAGCAGGCCCAGTTGGCCGAGACACGCCGCGTTCTGCAGGACCACATCGACGCGCTCGCGAAACGCGTCGGCCAGATGAACGCCCACGTGATTCGCCTCGATGCACTCGGCCGGCGCCTGACGCAGATGGCCGATATCGACGAGCGTGAATTCGACTTTGGCAACCCGCCGGCACAGGGTGGTCCTGAGACCGACGGGCAGGGTGAGGCGGCGCAGATTCCCGATCTCACCGCGATGATCGACGGGCTCTCGCGCCAGATGGATGATCGCGAAGTCGAGCTTGGCGTGCTCGAGAACCTGATCCTGAGCCGCAATCTCAACGAACAGATCAAGCCGAAGGGCCGGCCGGTCACCGATGGCTGGATCTCTTCTTACTTCGGATCGCGTTCCGATCCCTTCACCGGATACACGGCGGTTCACAAGGGTGTGGACTTCGCCGGTCGCGCGGGCGCGCAGGTGGTCGCTGTGGCGACCGGCGTCGTGACCTGGTCACGCGAGCGCTTCGGTTACGGCAAGATGGTCGAGATCAATCACGGCAACGGTTTCGTCACGCGCTACGCACACAACGAGCGCAACCTGGTGTCGGTCGGTGAAACGGTGCAGAAGGGCCAGCCCATCGCCCTGATGGGTTCGACGGGTCGAGCCACCGGCCCGAACCTGCATTTCGAAGTGCTGCGCAACGGCCGCCAGGTGAACCCGCTGCAGTTCGTCGACGGCCGCTGAACTGAAGCCACCCCTGAATCGTCAATAAGAGCGCACCCGTACCATCGGTGCGGGCGCTCGGCTGGGCCGCGGGCCCTTGAGTGCAGTCGGTTCAGCCTCACCGTACAATACGCGACCCTTGAATCCGGCCTGCCCTCCCCCAAGAGGCAGGCCTTTGTATTGCTGAAGGAAATTCGATCGTGTGGCAGTTCTTTACGCGCATCTTCGGCAGCCGTAATCAGCGGCTGCTCAAGTCCTACGGCCGCTACGTCGACGAGGCCAATGCGCTCGAGCCCGCGATCCATGCGCTCTCCGACGAGCAGCTGCGCGCCAAGACCGAGGAGTTCCGCAAGCGTCTCGCCGACGGCGCCACGCTCGTGGATATCCTCCCCGAGGCTTTCGCCTGCGTGCGTGAGGCGGCGCGCCGCACGCTCGGCATGCGTCACTTCGACGTGCAGCTGATCGGTGGCATTGCGCTCCATGAGGGGAAGATTTCCGAGATGCGCACCGGCGAGGGCAAGACCCTCGTTGCGACGCTGCCGGCGTACCTCAATGCACTCCCCGGCAAGGGTGTGCACATCGTCACGGTGAATGAGTACCTCGCGCAGCGCGACGCCGACTGGATGGGGCCCGTCTACCGCTTCCTCGGTCTCACGGTAGGCGTCATCAAGAATGCGCAAGCCTCCGACGAGAAGCGCGCCGCGTATGGCGCCGATATCACCTACGGCACCAACAACGAATTCGGCTTCGATTACCTGCGCGACAATCTCGCCTTCCGACTCGAGGACCGCGTGCAGCGCAGCCTCGTGTACGCGATCGTCGATGAGGTCGACTCGATCCTGATCGACGAGGCGCGCACGCCGCTCATCATTTCCGGCCCGGCCGAGGAGAGCACCGAGCTTTACGTCAAGATCAATGCGCTGGTCCCGCGGCTCAAGGTCCAGAAGGTGGACGACGAAGCGCTCGCGGAGCAGCAGGCCGAAGCACGTGCCAAGGACGAAGCAGAGCCGGAAGCGGGCGACTACACGGTCGAGGAGAAGGGCAAGCAGGTCCATCTCACCGAAGGCGGCCACGAACGCGTCGAGCAGCTGATGCTCGAGGCCGGATTGCTGCGCGAGGGCGAGAGCCTGTACGACGCCGCGAACATCCGCCTGATGCATCACCTCACCGCGGCCCTGCGCGCGCATTCCCTCTACCACAAGGATGTGGAATACATCGTCCGCAACGGCGAGGTGATCATCGTCGACGAGTTTACCGGCCGCACCATGCCCGGCCGACGCTGGTCGGACGGACTGCACCAGGCCGTGGAAGCCAAGGAGAACGTCAAGGTACGCGAGGAGAATCAGACGGTCGCCTCGATCACTTTCCAGAACTACTTCCGTATCTACACGAAACTCGCCGGCATGACCGGTACCGCCGATACCGAGGCGTTCGAGTTCCAGCAGATCTACGGCCTCGAAGTGGTGGTGATCCCGACCCACAAGCCGATGGTCCGCGATGACGCGGCCGACCTCGTGTACCTCTCACAGAAGGACAAGTTCGAGGCGATCATCGAGGACATCCGCGAGTGCATGCAGCGCCAGCAGCCGGTGCTGGTCGGCACCACCTCGATCGAGACCTCCGAGTTCCTGTCGGGACTGCTCAACAAGGTCGGCGTGCGCCACCAGGTGCTGAACGCCAAGCAGCACGAGCGCGAGGCCCACATTGTCGCGCAGGCGGGACGGCCCGGGACGGTCACGATCGCCACCAACATGGCCGGCCGCGGCACGGACATCGTGCTCGGCGGGAATCTCGAGGCGGAGTTGCACACGCTGGAAGATCCGCAAGCGGACACGGTCGACAAGATCAAGCGCGACTGGAATACGCGTCACGAAGCCGTCGTGGCCGCGGGCGGCCTGCACATCGTGGGCACCGAGCGTCACGAGTCGCGTCGCATCGACAACCAGCTGCGCGGCCGCTCGGGCCGCCAGGGCGATCCGGGCTCGAGCCGTTTCTACCTGTCACTCGAAGACAACCTGATGCGCATCTTCGGTGACCCGAACCGCACCAAGGCTTTGCTGTCGCGGGTCGGCATGAAGGAAGGCGAGGTCATCGAGAGCCGCATGCTGTCGCGCCAGATCGAGAAGGCGCAGCGCAAGGTCGAGGCGTACAACTTCGACGCGCGCAAGAACCTCCTGGAATACGACGATGTCGCCAACGATCAGCGCAAGGTGATCTACCAGCAGCGCACCGAGCTCATGGCCGCCGAAGACGTCGCCGATGCCGTGCGTGGCATCCGCGAGGAGGTCGTCAACAATCTCATGAACACCTTCCTGCCGCTCGGGACGCTCCCGGAGCAGTGGGACCTCGCCGGCCTGCGAGCGGCCATCCAGCGTGATTTCGCTGTGCCGCTCGACCCGGAACACTGGATGAAGGCGGACGCCGCGCTCGAGGAGCAGGGACTGCGCAAACGGGTGGTGCAGGACGTCGATGCGGCGTACGAGCAGAAAGTCGCGCAGCTCGGCGCTCCCGCGATGCGCTACTTCGAGAAGGCCATCATGCTGCAGCAGCTCGACGTGCACTGGCGCGAGCACCTGGCGGCGATGGACTACATGCGCCAGGGCATTCACCTGCGTGGCTACGCGCAGAAGAACCCGAAGCAGGAATACAAGCGCGAGGCCTTCGAGCTCTTCAGCGCGATGCTCGATCGCATCAAGTTCGACACCGTGACGATCCTGTCGCGCCTGCAGGTGCGCAGCCAGGAGGAAATCGATCGCGAGGAGGAAGAGCGACGCAAGCGCATGGCGCGCGCCCTGCAGGCCCAGCATGCGCAGGCGCAGTCGCTGACCGCGCCCGAGGAGTCGCAGCAGCCGGCCGCCGGACCGGTGGCGCGCGGACCCGCGGAAGCACCTGCCGCCGCACCGGCCCCGTTCGTGCGCGAGGGCCGCAAGATCGGTCGCAACGAGCCCTGCCCGTGCGGATCGGGGAAAAAGTACAAGAACTGCCACGGCGCGCTGGCCAGAGAAGGCGTCGGGCCTGAAGCCTGAGGCCTGAGCCTTGAGCCCGAGGCCAAGGCAGCAGCGAGTCGCGGCTCTTGAATAGCGCTCACCTTCCAACCATCCGAGTCGTCGCGGGCGCATTGTTCGACGACCAGGGACGCGTACTGATCGCGCAGCGCCCGCCCGGAACTCACATGGCCGGCCGCTGGGAGTTTCCCGGCGGGAAAATCCACAGCGGCGAGACCGAACTGCAGGCGCTCACGCGCGAACTCGCGGAAGAGCTCGGCGTGCAGCTCGTCAGCGCCGAGCGACTGCTCGAGCTCACGCACGACTACACGGAGCGTCGGGTGATGCTCAGTATGTGGACGGTGACCGCCTTTCAGGGCGTACCCTCGAGCCTCGACGGGCAGGCGCTCAAGTGGGTGAGGCCGGCGGAGCTCGCGGTCGAGGACCTTCTGGAAGCCGACCGACCGATCGTCGCGGCACTCACCGCGCGGGCGGCGGCGGCGACTTCAGATTCTCGTCGAAGAATCTCCTGATCATCTCGTAGGCGTGCGGGCCCATGTCGGCGTGGCGCAGCAGTCCGTGCTTGCCGCCCGGATACGTCATCACATCAAAGGGCTTGTCGAGATCCTGCAGGCGCTTGAAGAGCCGTGTGCTGTTCGTGAACAGCACGTTGTCGTCCGCCATGCCGTGGATGACGAGGAGCGGACCGCGCAGCGCGTCCGCGTATTTCAAGGCGCTGCTCGCCTCATAGCCGCTCGCGTTCTGCTGCGGCAGGCCGAGATAGCGCTCGGTGTAGTGCGTGTCATAGATGCGCCAGTCGGTGACCGGCGCACCGGACACGCCGGCCTGGAAGTAGTCCGGTGCGGTGAACATGCACATGAGCGCCATGTACCCGCCGTAGCTCCAGCCGAAGACGCCGATGCGCTGGGGGTCCACATAAGGGAGCGAGCGCAGGAATTTCACGCCTTCGACCTGGTCCGCGACTTCCACCTGCCCCATGCGGTCCCGGATCACCGACTCGAACGCCGCACCGCGAAAGCCGCTCCCGCGGTTGTCGAGGGTGAACACGACGTAGCCATCCTGCGCCAGCACCTGGCGGAAGAAACCCTCGTTGCTGCGCGGATAGCCACCCCACGCCTGGCGGACGCGCTGCACACCGGGTCCGCCATAGACGTCCACGATCACCGGGTACTTGCGCGCGGGGTCGAAGTGCTCCGGCTTGAGCATCTGGTAGTAGAGGCTTTGTCCGTCCGCAGCCTTGAGCGTGCCGAACTCGGTGCGCGCATGCGCATCGCGGTAGGGCGCGTAGGGATGCGTGTCATCGAGGGCGTTGTCGATGAGCGTGGCGAGAGGACGACCATCGACGCGACGCAACTGGATGCGCGGCGGACGCTCCGGGTTGGAATACACCTCGAGGAAGAACAGGTGATCCGGTGACATGGTGGCGGTGTGCCAGCCGGCTTCGTCGGTGACGCGGCGCGGACCCGAGGTGAAGCGCAGCGGCGCCCAATAGAGATGGCGCTGCAAGGGACCGCGCTCGTTCGCGAGGAAATACACACGCCCCTGCGCTTCGTCGACGTCCACCACCGCGCGCGAACCGCCGTCGCCAACCACCATCCAGTCACCGCTCGTCAACGGGCGGATCAGGTGACCGTCGAGGTCGTACAGGTACAGGTGCTGATAACCCGTGCGCCCGGAGGCCCAGATGAACGCACGCGATGAGTTCAGGAACGTCAGCTCATCGTTGAGGTCCACCCAGGTCTTGCTGGTCTCGGTGAGCAGAATGGTGGACTTGCCGGAGGCGGCATCGATCTTCAGCAGGTCCAGCCGCAGCTGATCGCGCGACTGGCGCTGTGCGGCCACGTGCTGTCCGTCCGGAAACCAATCGACCCGCGCGAGGTAAATGTCGCGCTCGCTCCCGAGATCGAGGTCCTTGACCACACCGCTCTTGAGATCCATCGACTTGAGTGCGACCAGCACGTTGGCTGAACCCGCGGCCGGATAGCGCTGGGTGAAGATGGAGACCGCATCGGCGTTGATCTCGAAACGCTGGATTTCCGGGACCGGGCTTTCATCGACGCGCGTGTACGCGATGCGCTGCTCGTCCGGCGCCCACCAGTAGCCGGTATTGCGCCCCATTTCCTCCTGCGCGATGAACTCGGCCATGCCGTTCTTGATCGCTCCGCCGCCGTCGCTCGTGAGCGCGCGCTCCTTGCCGGTGGCGAGATCGAGCACGAAGAGGTTCTGTCCGCGGATGAAGCTGACGAAATGGCCGAGGGGCGAGAACTTCGCGTCCGTCTCCGTGTCCGCGGTCCGGGTGAGTCGCCGCACCGCGCTGGCGGCCGGCGCCTTCAGATCGTAGTAGTAGAGATCGCCGCCCAACGGAAAGAGCAGTGCCTGCCCGTCCGGCGCAAACAAGTATTCGACAATTCCGGAGAGCGAGGAGATGCGCTGACGCTCGCGCCGCTGCAACTCCTCGTCGGACAGCCGGCCCTCGTCCCCGACCAGCGCGCTCGAGTCGACCAGCACGCGGAACTTGCGCGAGCGGATGTCGTACTCCCACAGGTCGAGCTTGTCCTTCTGTTCGGCCTTGCCGCGCAGGAAGGTGACGCGCTGTCCATCGGGGGAAATCTGCGCCGCACGCAGGGACGGTCCGCTCAGATCCGGTGCCGAAAAGATGCGGCTGATGGGCAGATCGCCGGCCGCGGCGCCCTGGAAGGCGGCGAGCATGGGCACTACCAGCAAGGAGAATGGTCGGATTCGCTGCATACGTGTAGGCTGCGCGCAAAAATTTGGCGGAGTTTAGGCATGATGATCCTTCCATTCCACTCCTGGCGCTCATGGCTCGCCGGCGGCGCGGCACTGTTGCTGGTGTCGTGCGGCCACGCCCCGTCGCCCGAGAAGGCCCCGGCCAAGTCACTCGAGTACCCGGCGGCGCAGCGCGGGGCGCAGGTCGACCACTATGGCGCGGTGAGCGTGGCCGATCCCTATCGCTGGTTCGAGGACCTCGACAGCCAGCAGACACGCCAGTGGGTGGCGGCCGAGAACAGTCTGTCCCAGCCGTACCTGGACTCGATCCCGGCGCGTGCGTGGATCAAGCAGCGGCTGACGGCGCTCTGGAACTATGAACGTTTCGCGGTGCCGGTGAAGGAGGGCGGACGCTACTTCTGGCTGCGCAACGACGGCCTGCAGAACCAGAGTGTTCTCTTCGTCGCCGATGCGCTGCAGGCGCCGGCCCGCGTACTGCTTGATCCGAACGTGCTGAGCGCCGACGCCACCATCGCGCTCGCCGATTTTCACATCAGCCCCGACGGGCGCTACCTCGCATACGCGCTCTCCGATGGCGGCACCGACTGGAAGACCTGGCACATCCGCGACGTCAACACCGGCCAGGATCTCGTGGACGTGCTCAAGAACGCCAAGTTCACCGACGTCTCGTGGGAGCGCGACTCGAGCGCTTTCTACTACAGCCGCTACCCGCTGCGTGCCGATGGTTCCGGCGATGACTCCAGGCAGGTGTCCATCTACCGCCACCGGATCGGCGAAGCACAAGCGCGCGATTCGTTCGTGTACGCGGTCACCGATCACCCGACGCGCAACCCGTACCCGGAAGTCACCGAAGATGGCCGTTACCTGCTGATCAACCTGTTCGACGGGTACCAGACCAATGGCGTCTACTACACGTCCCTGCCCCTCAAGGCCGGTGCGCAAGGCGCGGAGGTCGTGCGGCTGCTCGATGACTGGCGCGGCTACTACACGTTCTTCGGTTCCGAGGGATCGGTGCTCTACTTCTGGGTGACCGAGGATTCACCCCGCGGACGCGTGGTGGCGATCGATACGCGCAAGCCCGCACGCACCGCCTGGCGCACGGTGGTTCCTGAAGCCACGGACGCGATCCAGAACGCGAGCTACGTCGGCGGCAAGATCATCCTCACCTACCTGCACGACGCCCACTCACAGGCGAAGGTCTTCGATTCGAGCGGCGCCCTGGTCAACGAAGTGACGCTGCCCGGCAAGGGCACGATCGATGGCTTCCGCGGCCATGCGGACAGCAGCGAGACGTTCTTTTCCTACGCCGACTACCTGACGCCGACTTCGATCTATCACTACGACGTCGCGTCGAATCGTGCCGACTTGTTTCGTGCGCCGAGGATCGCCGCCGACACCTCGCGCTTCGTCACCGAGCAGGTGTTCTTCACCAGCAAGGACGGCACCCGCGTGCCGATGTTCGTCACGCATCGCGCAGACCTGAAGAAGGATGGCAGCACGCCGACGCTGCTCTATGGCTACGGCGGCTTCAACAACCCGCTGACGCCCGCCTTCAGTGTCCCGGTGCTGGTGTGGCTCGAGATGGGCGGCACCTACGCCGTGGCGAATCTGCGCGGCGGCTCGGAGTACGGTGAGGCGTGGCACGTGGCCGGCACCAAGGCGCAAAAACAGAATGTGTTCGATGACTTCATCGCGGCGGCTCACTACCTGGTCGATGAGCACTACACCTCGAAGGAGCGGCTCGCGATCCTCGGCCGCAGCAACGGCGGCTTGCTGATCGGCGCCGTGATCACCCAGGAGCCGGGGCTCGTCGCCGCCGCTCTCCCGGCGGTCGGCGTTCTCGACATGCTTCGTTATCACACCGCCAGCGCCAACGCGCGGCAGTGGTCGAGCGACTACGGCCTGAGCGACAACCCGCAGGACTTTGCGGCGTTATATGCGTACTCGCCGTATCACAATGTGCGTGCGGGCACCTGCTATCCGCCGACCCTGATCACGACGGCGGATCACGATGACCGTGTCGTGCCGTGGCACAGCTTCAAGTTCGGCGCGGCGCTGCAGGCCGCCCAGACGTGCGACAACCCGATCCTGCTGCGCGTCGAGACGCGCGCGGGCCACGGTGCCGGCAAACCGGTCTGGATGCAGATCGAGGACTTTTCCGACCAGTGGGCATTTCTCACGCGGAACCTCCACGTGAACGTGCCCGACAGCGCGCAAACGCGCACGGCGGACGGCGGACACTAGCTCGGGTCGGAATCCTTGGTTGGCGCCGGCTCCGTCGGCACGGCCTCGCCGGCGATGCCACGCTCTTCGCTCAGCCATGCGCCGAGGTCGATGAGCCGGCAGCGGTCGCTGCAGAACGGGCGAAACGGCGACTCACCGGTCCATTCCAGAGGCCGGCCGCAGGTCGGGCACTTGACGGTGGCAGGCGACACGAGCGGGCCGCTCAGGTGCAGGAGGTCAGTACGAAGCGGACGTCCTCTTCCGTCTGCACGGCGCGTCCGCCCAGCTCCTTCCAGCTCATGAAGCGCAGGCTGCAACGGTAGTGGCTGCCGCTGATCTCCGGATACAGGTCAGAGTCCGTGGGCAGGATGATCCGCAACAGCTGAATCGGGTTCTCGCGCTCGAAATTGATCTGGTATTGCCCGCCCGCCGCGACTTCCTCGCGCGGGCGCGCGTTCTGACGCGTCACCCACAGGATCTCGATCACGCCGTCGCAGAGCGGGCGCACCAGCTTCATCCATTCTTCGAACGTCGCCATGCGCGATTCGGCGGGGCGGCTGAGCCAGAAGCTGTAATCCGGCAGGTCGAACTCGCAGGTGCCGCCGGGAATCGCGCTGCGATGCTTGATGGCGTTCAGGAACTCGGACTCGCGCAGCGGCTGCATGAAGTTCGCGCCCATGCTGACGAGTTCGCTGCGCAGGCGGATGAGGTTCGACATCACGGAGCGCAGCCGTCCCGCGTCGACCCCGGGCTTGGATTGAAATTCGTTCAAGGCCTGCACGTGCCGTTCCAGCTCCTTGATGACATCGCTGCGCACGTCGCCGCGCGCGGTGATCGTCAGGATCTCGAGCAGGCTCCCGACCGCGGCGCGACTGCTCCAGGGATTCGGCAGTTCCGTGTGGTAGAGCGCCTGCGAGTAGAGGAACTCCAGTCGCAGGAAGGTACGCATCCGTTCATTGAGCGGCTGCTCGTACACGACGAATCGACTGGCGGGCTCGGCTGCGGGCTCGATGAAGGCGTGGGAGGTCATTACGCGGCGCTGTTCGTGGGCAGGCTCTGGATCATGGGCTATTTTGCGGCAGTTCGAGTGCGAGTGTCACCGGAAAATTCCTGTCGGCGCTCACCGACAGTGGGTCCGCGCCGCGATGTGGAGATTCAGCGGGCCCGTTCCTGCGCAGCGGCGAGGCGCTGATAGCTCTCGTGCAGGCGCGCGACCTGCGATTCCAACTCCGCCAGCGAGGCTTCGTTGCGGATGACGTCATCGGCCGCGGCCAGGCGGGCGGCACGTGAGGCCTGCGCCGCCAGCATGGTGCGCGCCCGGGCCGGAGTCTCGCCGTCACGGCGCAGGAGCCGTTCGACTTGCTGCTCCGGAGCTGAATCGACGAGGAGCACACGGTCGACCTCGTCCTCGTGCCGGCCTTCGACCAGCAGCGGGATGACGAGCAGCTGATAGGCGCCGCCAGCCTGCGCCGAGCGGCTGGCCATCTCCCGCAGTATTTCCGGGTGCAGGATCGACTCCAGCCGCTGACGCCGGCCCGCATCGCTGAACACGAGCTCGCGCATGCGCCGGCGATCCAGTCGGCCGACGGAATCGAGGACCTCGCGGCCGAATTCCTGCACGATGCGAGCGAGCGCCGGCCGTCCCGGTGCGACGACTTCGCGTGCGATCTCGTCGGTATCGATGACGGGCACACCCCGTGCCGCGAACAGGTTCGCCACGGTGCTCTTGCCGCTCGCGATGCCGCCCGTCAAGCCGATGCGCAGTGTTTTCACGCCGGCATTATCTGCTACTGCACGCGCGGGGCGCAGCAGCAGCGGTGCTCAACGCAGTCCGCTGATGTGCAGGTAACGATCGACGAGCTGCGGGCCCCAGAGGAGCGCGATCCAGCCCGCCGCGGCGAGGTAAGGTCCGAAGGGAATCGGCACATCGCGGCCATGGCGCTTGAGGAGCAGCAGCGCGATGCCGACGACGGCGCCGGTCGCCGCGGCCATCAGGATGATCGGCAGCAGCATCTGCCAGCCGAACCAGGCGCCGAACACCGCGAACAACTTGAAGTCACCGAAACCCATGCCTTCCTTGCCCGTCAGGAGGCGGAAGAGGTGATAGACGGACCAGAGGCTCAGGTATCCGGCTGCCGCACCGATGATGCTGCTGCGCGGATCCGCGGGAATGGAGAAGGAGGAGTCGCCACGGTAGGCGAGGCTGAGGAGCAACCCGAGCCAGAGGAGCGGCAGAGTGATGCTGTCGGGCAGCAGCTGATGATCGAGGTCGATGCCGGAGAGGGCGATCAGGCTCCACGTGAAGGCCAGCGCCGCGCCAAGCTCCCACGACAAACCGAATCTCCATGCGGCGAGGCCGGACAGGAGCGCTGTCAGCAGCTCCACGACCGGATAGCGCAATGAAATGCGCGCGCGGCAGTTCGCACACCGGCCTGCGAGGAAGAGATAGCTGAGCACCGGTATGTTCTGCCACGCCTTGATCGGGGCGCTGCAGGCGGGGCAGTGTGATCGAGGAGCGATGAGATCGAATCGGGCATTTCCAGTCGCTGGCCGCTCGCTTTCGGACCCGGTGCCCGCCGGAGTCAGTTCCTCGCACTGCCTGCGCCACTCCCGTTCCATCATGATCGGGAGTCGATGAATGACGACGTTGACGAAGCTGCCCAGGAACAGGCCGAGGAGCACCGTCAAGCCGATCAACAACGGGGGCCACTGCAGTATCTCGTAGCCTGTCATGGCCGCCTACTCCTCCCCGGCAGCAGCACCGCTTGGCTGCCAGAAAAACAAACGCCGCGCAAAGCGCGGCGTTTGCTCCAGACTGCGTGGATTCCTGTCAGACGACCGAGCCCAGCTTGAAGATCGGCAGGTACATTGCGATCACCAGGCCGCCGACCAGTACGCCGAGGATCGCCATGATCAACGGCTCGAGCAGACTGCTCATGCTGTCGACGGCGTTGTCCACGTCCTGCTCGTAGAACGTCGCCACCTTGCCCGACATTTCATCGAGCGAGCCCGACTCCTCGCCGACCGCGATCATCTGCACCACCATGTTGGGAAACAGCCCGGTATTCTCCATGGCGCGCTGCAGTCGCTGGCCGGTGGCCACCTCGTCCTTCATGCGCAACACGGCCTGCTCGTAGACGATGTTGCCGGTCGCGCCGGCCACGGATTGCAGCGCTTCCACCAGCGGCACGCCCGCTGAGAACATCGTGGAAAGGGTACGCGCGTAGCGGGCGATCGCCGCCTTGGTGAGAATCGGCCCGACGACCGGGAGCTTGAGCGAGAGCCGATCGATCGCTTCGCGCATGCCGCGCGAGCGCTTCTTGGCCTCGATGAAACCGTAGATGCCGGCGCCGACCAGGATCACCATCCACCAGCCCTGGTCCTGCACGAAGCGGGACAAGTTGATGACCATCTGGGTGAAGGCGGGCAAGTCCGCGCCGAATCCCTTGAACAGCGCTTCGAACTGTGGAATCACGAAGATCAGCAGGATCAGCGTGACGATGACCGCCACTACCATGACGGCGGCGGGATAGAACAGCGCCTTCTTGATCTTCTTCTTGAGGGCCTCGGTCTTCTCCTTGTACGTCGCAATCTTGTCCAGCAGGCTTTCCAGCGCGCCGGCCTGTTCACCCGCTTCCACCAGGTTGACGTACAGGTCGTCGAAATACAGGGGATGCTTGCCGAGGGCTTCGTGCAGCGATGTACCGCCCTCGATGTCGGCCTTGACGTCGAGCACCAGCTTCTGCATCGCCGGCTTGTCGTGGCCGTTGCCGATGATTTCGAAGGACTGCACCAGCGGAATGCCCGCGGTGAGCATGGTGGCGAGCTGGCGGCTGAAGATCGCGATGTCTTCCGGCTTGACCTTGCCGCCACCCTTGAAGAGCGAGCTCTGCTTGCTGATCTTGACGGGGACTACGCCCTGGCGGCGCAGGTCAGCGCGCAGGGCCTGCTCGCTCGCGGCGAGACTTCGCCCCTTGAGCTTGTTGCCCTTCTTGTCCTTGCCCACCCAGTTGAACTGGATGTCTTTGCGGATCGCCGTTGCGCTTTGCGCCATGAGCAGGTGTCCTCTATGCGCCGCCCTTCATCGAGAATCTCATCCCCGTCTAGTCCACGGTGACCGTGTTGATCTCGTCGATGCTCGTCAGCCCATCCTTGACCTTCTGCAGACCCGAGCGACGCAGGTCCCAGACGCCCTCGCGCTCCGCCTCGTGCGTGATCTGCAACGCGTTGCCGCCTTCCATGATGATGCGACCGATCGCTTCGCTGACCGGCATGACCTGGTAGATGCCGACACGGCCCTTGTAGCCGTCGACACACTGGCTGCAGCCCTTGGGGCCGTACACGGTGAGTCCCTTCTTGATCTCCTCGTTGGTGAAGCCCTCCTTGTGCAGCGCCTCCGCCGGTACATCCAGCTTCTGCTTGCAATTCGCACACAGCTTGCGCGCCAGGCGCTGCGCGATGATCAGGCTCACCGACGTGGCGATGGCGTATGGCTTCACACCCATGTCGACCATGCGCGTCAGGGTCTGGGGCGCATCGTTGGTGTGTAGGGTCGAGAGCACCAAGTGGCCCGTCTGCGCCGCCTTGAGCGCAATCTCCGCGGTCTCGAGGTCGCGGATTTCGCCGACCATGATGACGTCCGGGTCCTGGCGCAGGAACGCGCGCAGCGCGGATGCGAACGTGAGCCCCACCTTGGGATGGACGTTCACCTGGTTGATGCCGGCCATCTGGATTTCGGCCGGATCCTCGCAAGTGGAGATATTCGTATCTTCCTTGTTGAGGATATTGAGACCGGTATAGAGCGACACCGTCTTGCCGCTACCGGTCGGGCCGGTGACCAGGATCATGCCCTGCGGCTTCGCCAGGTGCTTGAGATAGAGATCCTTCTGGAACGATTCGTACCCCAGCGCGTCGATGCCGAGCATCGCGCTCGAGGGATCGAGAATACGCATCACGATCTTTTCGCCGAACAGCGTCGGGCACGTGCTCACGCGAAAGTCGATGGCGCGGTTCTTGGACAGCTTCATCTTGATGCGGCCGTCCTGGGGCACGCGCCGCTCGGCAATGTCCAGCCGCGACATCACCTTGATGCGCGCTGCGATCTTGGTGGTCAACTGCACCGGTGGGTTGGCGACTTCCTTCAGTACGCCGTCCAGACGCGTCCGGATGCGGAACGTCTTCTCATACGGCTCGAAGTGAATGTCGGACGCACCCTTCTTGATCGCATCGAGCAGGATCTTGTTGACGAAGCGGACGATCGGGGCGTCTTCCACGTCATCGCGCGTCACCGCATCGGCAGAGAGATCGTCCTCGCCCGCGACGACGTCAAGGTTCTCGAGGTCGAAGTCGTCCTCGGCGAGATTCGGCATCGCCGTATCGACCTGCTCCATCGCCTTGTTGACGGCCTGCTGGAGCTTGTCGTCCTCGACGACGACCGCCTCGATGCCGAGGCCGGTGGCGAACTTGATCTCGTCGATGGCATGCAGATTGGTGGGGTCGGAGACGGCCAGGAACAGCCGCTTGCCGCGCCGCATGAGCGGCAGCACGCGATGCTTGTTCAGGAGCTTGTCGCTGACCAGCTTGACCGTATCGAGCTCGATGGTTGCGGCGTCGAGGTCGAGGAGGGGCACTCCGAACTCGTGCGAGGCGGCGATGGCGATCTCGCGAGCATTGGCGGCGCCGCTGTTGACGAGCTGCGTGACCACGCCGATGCGCTTTTCCTTCGCCTGCCCCATGGCCTCCATCATGGTGGCTTCGTCGATCAAGCCATCCTGGACCAGTCTTTGAGGCAGACCGCCCAGCGGTGACTTGCTGGCGCCAAGCGCCATCATCGCGTTGTCATTCATCGACTTGCCAGCCCCAAGGCAGCCCGAATACTGGCGGCCCAGTCTACCCTACCAGTCATGAGAGGGAATCAATTGTTAAATCGCCCGGCATAGTCGCATATCGGGTCCGCCGCCCACGTGATTCGACTCACAACGTATGGGATGCGCTCGCAGGGAGGCTCGAACTGCAACGTGGAAGGGGACGAAAACAAAGAGGCCCCTCGGGTGAGGGGCCTCTGATTCAACAATAAGCTAAGGGTCAGCTTACGGACGGCAGTTCGCCGGCATGTACTTGTTCAGTACCGTCGTGACGCCAGCCGCAGCCGGGGTCGCCGGGTCATGCACCGCGGTCGGACCACCGTTGTTGCCGCAGACCCAAACCACGTCTTCGTTACCCGCGCCCGCAGCGCCGCTCAACACGGGACGCAGCGAGAGGGTCAGGCCGTTGATCTTCTGGTTGGCCTGGAAGCCACCGGCGTTCGAATACGTGATCTGAATCGTACCCGGGTTCAGGATCTGAACCTGGCTCACGTACTTGCCGCTCGGAACCTCACCAGCCTGGTGACCCAACGTGCCAACACCGCCCACGATCGCGGTCGGCCAAGCGCCCCACTGAGCGTAGTACTCAGCGATCTCAGCCTTGAGCGAGCCCGCGAGGTTAAGGCCTTCCGTGACCTGCGAACGGATCGTGTAGTCCTGGTACGCAGGAATGGCGATGGCCGCCAAGATGCCGATGATCGCGACCACGATCATCAGTTCGATGAGGGTGAAACCCTTCTGGACTGTCTTCAACATGTGTAGCTCCTGTTGCTCGAATCGTAAGGACAAAAAAGAAAGGCGCGGGGCGCCCGTGCCCACGAAAGTGCAAGGCATATGCCATGAGCGCTGCATGCGCGCAATCCACTGAAACGGCGAGCGTTTTATGCCGCGTGGTGAGCCCGGCTTTACCTAATACCGTCGATGAGAACTGACGGCGTGGCCCACCAGCGTCACGAAGTGACAATGTTTGTCACATGCGTCGGCGCCACGCGACGTGCGGTCTTTACTCGAGCCCGAGCTTCTTGATGCGGTAGCGAAGCGCCCGGAAGGTTACGCCCAGGAGCTTGGCGGCGGCAGTCTTGTTATAGCGCGTCTGTTCGAGCGCTTTGATGATCGCTTCGCGCTCGATCTCTTCGAGTTGTTCGCCGAGGGGACCAGTGCCGGCTTCAGCGGCCGCGGCGCTGAGCGGGGTACTGCGTAGCTGCAGATCATCGGCCCTGATGGCGTTGCCACCCGACATCGCGAGCGCACGCTCCAGGATGTTTTCGAGTTCGCGAACATTCCCTGGGAAGGAATAGGTTGAAAGCGCTTTCAGCGCGCCAGCTTCGAGCGCCGGCGCTTCGATCTTGGTGCGGCGCGCGAGGCGGCGCAGGACCGCTTCGGCAAGTTCCTGGATGTCCTCCGGTCGCTCGCGCAAGGCAGGCACGCGGATCTCGATCACGTTGACGCGATAGTAGAGGTCTTCGCGGAACGCGCCTTCCGCGACCAGCGCGGTGAGATTGCGATGCGTCGCGCTCAGGATACGCACGTCGACCGCCGTCTCGCGCTGCTCGCCGATCGGACGCACGGCCTTCTCCTGGATGACGCGCAGCAGTTTCACCTGCATGTGCAGCGGCAGGTCGCCGACCTCATCCAGGAACAGCGTTCCGCCTTCGGCCGATTGCACCATGCCCTTCTTGTCGGCGACGGCACCGGTGAAGCTGCCGCGCTTGTGGCCGAAGAGCTCGCTCTCCATCAGCTCGGTCGGGATCGCACCGCAGTTCACGGCGACGAACGGACCGTCGCGGCGTGGACCCGACTCGTGGATCAACTGCGCGACCAGTTCCTTGCCGGTCCCGGACTCGCCATAGATGTGCACCGGCGCCTGGCTGCGCGACACCTTGGCGATCGTCTCGCGCAGGTGCTGCATGGCCTGCGACTGTCCGAGGAGTCTTGGCCCGTAGATCGTCGTGTCGCCGTCGGCCGAGGAAATCTTGATCGCGGAGCTGACCAGCTTGCGCAGGCCGGCGAGATCGAGTGGCTTGGAGACAAAATCGAACGCGCCGAGCTTCAGCGCGCGCACTGCCGACTCGACGTTGCCATGCGCGGTGATCACCGCCACCGGCACGAGCGGCACGTTGGCTTGCATCCACTCGACCAGGTCGAGGCCGTTGCCATCCGGCAGGTTCATGTCCGTGAGGCACAAGTCGAAGTGGCCCGCGCGCAGCAGCTTCTGCGCGGAAGCGACGTCGGCCGCCGTCTTCGAGTCGAGCTCCATGCGGTTCAGCGTGATGGACAGGAGCTCGCGAATGTCGGGCTCGTCGTCAACGACCAGGACCACCGGCTTGGGCATGGTAACTTCAGGACCTGCGTTCGCGCGTCTGCCACCGCTGCGGGTCCGAGAATATGACCCGGAAGATGCTTCCGCCACCGGAACGCGGTTCATAGAGCAGCAAGGCGCCGTTGGTCTGGCACAGCTCGCGCGCGATGAACAGGCCGAGCCCGGTGCCCCCCTGGCCACTGGTGAAGAACGGCTCGAAGATACGGTCCACGTGCTGCTTGTCGATGCCCGGGCCGCGGTCCGCGACTTCGAGGTAGGGGCGCCCCGTGCCTGACACGCGCCCGCCGCGCAGTTCGATCGCAGCCTTGTCGTCCGGCGTCGCGTACTTGAGCGCGTTGTCGCACAGGTTCCACAGCACCTGGTGCAGGTGCGTCGGGTCCACGCGCACTTCGATGCCGTCATCGTCCGGCGCGATCTTCAGGCGCGATTCGGGCGTCTGCGTCGTCTGGCAGAACTCACCGCGGAACTCTTCCAGCCAGTCGAAGAGGGTCAGGGTCTCGGGCCGCGTCGAGTCGCGCCGCGACAGCTGCAGCATGTTGTTGATGATCGTGCTCACTCGCTCGGCGTTGGTGCGGATGATTTCCGTCAGCCGTCGCTCCGACTCGCCGACGTTCGCTTCGGCGAGCAGCTGGCCGGCGTGGCTCATCGCGCCGACGGGATTACGGATCTCGTGTGCGATGCTCGCGCTCAGCCGCCCGAGCGCCGCGAGCTTGGACTGCTGCAGGCGTTCGGCCAGCAGGCTCGTGTCTTCGAGGAACACCAGCACCGGACCCGGGTTCTCGCCGCCGAGCGGAGCGAAGTGCGGGTCGATGGTCCGCAGGCCGTCTGCCGCCACAAAGGAGGTCGGGTTGATCGGCGCGGTGTGCGGACTCTGCCGCCAGGTCGACAGGGAATACAGCAGGCGAGGGTGCACTTCTCCCAGCAGAGCGCCCGGAATCGCGGTGAGGTCGCCGAGTATCTCGGCCGCGGACTCGTTGATCAGGCGGATGCGATCGCTGGCATCGATGACCAGGATGCTCTCGCGCAGGTGCTGCACGATGTACTGCGACAGCTCCGCCATGTTGGCCAGATCCACGTCGCGCTGGCGGACCAGCTCCTCCGTCTCGCGGATGCGCTCGCCGAGTGGCTGCACGCTGAGCGCCACGATGAACAGGATCACGCCGAGCACTCCCGCGGCGGTGTAGTCGCCAACGGAAGCGGTGCCGGCGAGCTGCGCGAGGACCTGCTGGATCAGGAGTGCGAGCGCGGCGAGTGCCGGTATGACGAAGGCACGGCGCGTGATCAGGCTGACCGCCGCGACCGGGATGACGAGCAGCATTCCGAGGCCGCTGCCCACGCCGCCACTCGTATAGAGCAGCAGCGTCACCGCCGCGGCGTCCACCGCAATGTGTATCCAGGCCTGCTGCTGCAGCCCCGGCCAGCGGCGCTTGATCGCCGCGATCATCACGATGCCGCTGACGAAGTACGCGGCGACGACCACCTGGAACAGCCCGGGATCAGCCCAGCCGACGCTCGTGGTCTCAGGGAGGAAGTAGTGCAGCGAGGCGAGGACCAGCGGCACCAGCAGCCGGAAGAGATTGAGGAGACCCAGCACGCGCCACGCCAGTTCGGCCTGTGCAGGTCCCTTGGTGCTCACCATCGTGCGCGGTTGCTCGCGGGGTGGACTCAGGCGCGCACTCTACCATGTCCGTCGCTCATCAAGGAGAATAGCGGCCCACTTTTACCAGCGTCGCACCGCATGAACCTGCACGAATATCAGTCCAAGGAAATCTTCGCGAGCTACGGGATTCCCGTTCCGTCGGGGCGCGTCGCATCGTCGGCCGACGGCGCGGTCGATGCCGCGCGCGAGCTCGGCGGCGCAGTGTGGGTGGTGAAGGCGCAGGTGCACGCGGGCGGCCGCGGCAAAGCCGGCGGCGTGAAGCTCGCGAAGGATGTCGATGCCGTGCGCGCGGCAGCCGCGGGCATGCTGGGGCGCCGACTCGTGACGCGACAGACGGGCGCCGAAGGCCTTCCCGTCAGCCAGGTGTACGTCGAAACCGGCTCGCAGATTTCACGCGAGATGTACCTGAGCCTGGTGCTCAATCGCGAGCGCGGCCAGATCGCGTTCATCGCTTCGGCGGCGGGCGGCATGGACATCGAAGAGGTCGCGGCGCATTCGCCCGAGAAGATCATCACCGTCAATGTGCACCCGGCGGCCGGATTGCAGGCCTATCAATGCCGCCAGCTCGCGTTCGGGCTCGGCTTCCAGGGCGCACAGGTCGAGGAGTTCTCACGCATCGCGCAGGCGCTCTATCGACTGTACCTGGAACAGGACGCGAGCCTCGTGGAGGTCAATCCCCTCATCGTCACCGCGAGCGGCAAGCTCGTGGCGCTCGATGCCAAGATCAACATCGATGGCAATGCGCTGTTTCGCCATCCGCAACTCGCCTCGCTCCGCGACCCGACCCAGGAGGATCCGCGGGAGCGCGAGGCGAGCGAGCACGATCTCAACTACGTCTCCCTCGACGGCGACATCGCCTGCATGGTGAACGGTGCGGGTCTCGCGATGGCCACCATGGACCTGATCAAGCTGCACGGCGGCGCGCCCGCGAACTTCCTCGACGTCGGCGGCGGCGCGACCAGCGAGCGCGTCACGGCGGCCTTCAAGCTCATCCTCTCCAACGAGAAAGTGCGCGCCATCCTGGTGAACATCTTCGGCGGCATCGTGCGCTGTGACCTGATCGCCGACGGCATCATCAACGCGGTGAAACAGGTCGGCGTGAAGATACCCGTGGTGGTGCGTCTCGAGGGCACCAACGCCGACGTCGCGCGCGAGCGCCTCGCCGCGAGCGGCCTGGCGATCACCCCGGCGAGCGACCTGACGGATGCGGCGACCAAGGTGGTGCGGCTCGCCGCACGGGGTCGTAAATGAGCATCCTGGTCGGCAAGAAAACGCGCGTGATCTGCCAGGGCTTCACCGGCAAGCAGGGCACGTTTCATTCCGAGCAATGCATCGCGTACGGCACGCGCCTCGTCGGCGGCGTGACGCCTGGTCGCGGCGGTCAGAAACATCTCGGCCTCCCGGTGTTCAACACGACGCACCAGGCGGTGGCTGCGACCGGCGCCGAAGTGAGCATGATCTACGTGCCCGCGCCCTACGCCGCGGACGCGATCCTGGAAGCGGCCGATGCCGGCATCCGGCTGATCGTGTGCATCACCGAAGGCATTCCGGTCAACGACATGGTGCGCGTGCGCGCAGCGCTCCGTGACTATCCGTGCCGCCTCATCGGTCCGAATTGCCCGGGGATCATCACGCCGGGCGAGTGCAAGATCGGCATCATGCCCGGCTTCATCCACCGGCCAGGCCGCATCGGCATCGTGTCGCGCTCGGGCACGCTCACCTACGAGACCGTCTACCAGACGACGCAGAACGGCCTCGGCCAGACGACCTGCGTGGGCATCGGTGGCGATCCGGTCCGCGGCATGAACTTCATCGATGTGCTCGAGCTCTTCGAGCAGGACCCGGCCACCGAGGGCATCATCATGGTGGGCGAGATCGGCGGGAGCGACGAGGAGGCCGCCGCCACCTTTATAAAGAAGAGTGTCAGCAAACCGGTCGTGGCCTATATCGCGGGCGTGACGGCCCCGCCCGGCAAGCGTATGGGCCACGCCGGCGCAATCGTCGCGGGCGGCAAGGGCACCGCGAGCGAGAAGTTCGCGGCACTCGAGGCCGCCGGCGTCCGGACCGTGCATTCACCCGCTGAGCTCGGCAGCGCGATGCTGGCCCTCCTCAAGCGACCGGCCCGCACGGCTGCCAAGAAACGTGGCGCTCGCCGGCCGACGCAGGCGCGCAGCAAGCGCGCGCCGCAGAGAACCAAGGCATCGACGCGCAAGTCGGTGCGCCGCATGTGAGCGACCATCGAGCCATGCGCATCGCCCTCGCACAGCTGGACCTGTTCGTCGGCGATGTCGATGGCAATGCACGCCGGATCATCGACGCCGCCGCGCTCGCGCGCGATCGCGAGCGAGCCGACCTGGTCGTGTTCCCGGAGTTGGCACTCTCGGGCTACCCGCCCGAGGACCTGCTGTTTCACGCGGGCATGCGACGTCGCGTCGCCGAGGCGCTCGCGCGGGCGCGCGAGGAGATCCAGGGTATCGCGGCATACATCGGCTACCCGGAGTACGTCGAAGGGCGGATCCACAACTCCGCTGCACTGGTGCGTGATGGCGCGCTGCTCGCGAATCACCGCAAGCAGTGCCTGCCGAACTACAAGGTGTTCGACGAAAAGCGCTACTTCGCGCCGGGCACCGAGGCGACCGTCGTCGACCTTGACGGCCGCCGCCTCGGACTCCTGGTGTGCGAGGACATCTGGGAGCCCGAGCCGGTACGCGCCGCCGCGCAAGCGGGGGCGGAGCTCCTGCTCGTCGCCAACGCCTCACCCTACGAGCTGCGCAAGCAGGTCGAGCGTGAAACGATCGTGCGCGATCGCGTGCGCGAAGTCGGGCGGCCGCTGGTGTACACAAACCTGGTCGGCGGCCAGGACGAACTGGTGTTCGACGGCCACTCCTTCGTCATGGATGCGTCGGGTGAGATCGCGGCTCGCGGGCCCGCGTTTGCCGAGAACATCTTTGCCGTCGAGTTCAAAGCGCAGGGCCGGCAGCTGGTGCCGGTACGCGGCACCATCTCGCCCTACCAGGGCGATGAGGCGAGTGTGTATGGCGCGCTGGTGCTCGGCGTGCGCGACTATGTCGAGAAGCATCGGTTTCCCGGTGTCGTGATGGGCCTCTCGGGCGGAGTCGACTCCGCGCTGACGCTGGCCATCGCGGTCGATGCGCTCGGCGCCGAGCGTGTGCAAGCGGTGCTGATGCCTTCGCGCTACACGGCGCGGATGAGCATCGAGGATGCGATGGAGCAGGCTCGCAGCATGGGCGTGAAGTACAGCCTGATCCCGATCGAGGGCATGTTCGAAGCGACGCTCGCGGCGCTCAAGCAGGAGTTCGCCGGCACGGCGCCCGATACCACCGAGGAAAACATCCAGGCGCGCTGCCGCGGCGTCCTGCTGATGGCGATCTCGAACAAGACCGGCCGCATGCTCCTCACCACCGGCAACAAGAGCGAGATGGCGGTCGGCTACGCGACCCTCTACGGCGACATGGCGGGCGGCTTCGCGCCGATCAAGGACTGCAGCAAGCTCCTCGTCTACCGCCTCGCGCGCTATCGCAATTCACTCGGCTCGGTCATTCCGGAACGCGTGATGACGCGCGCTCCCTCCGCCGAGCTGCGACCCAACCAGAAAGACAGCGATTCACTGCCGCGCTACGAAGTGCTCGACCCGATTCTCGAAGCGTTCATCGAGGAAGACCTGTCGGTCGAGCAGATCGTGGCGCGCGGCTTCGAGCGCGCGACCGTCACCCGCGTCCTCGACATGGTGAAGCGCAATGAATACAAGCGGCGGCAGGCGCCGCCCGGGGTGCGTGTCAGCAGCCGCGCCTTCGGCCGCGACTGGCGCTACCCGATCACCAGCGGCTATCGCTTGAAGGGCTGAGCCAGCTGAGCTACCAGACCGCCCACCACTTCTTTTTCTTGTCGACGCGCTGCGCGGTTTCCGGGAAGTTCTCCCGGTAGACGCTCGCCGATTGCTCCGCGAGATCGTCCATGCCGAGCTTGCGGTAGCCGTCGGTCATGATCTCGAGCGCGCTCTTGACCGCGGGCGCGCCGTCGTAGTTCTCGACCGTGTACTTGGCGCGGGCGATGGCCGCGAGATAAGCGCCGCGCCGCATGTAGTAGTCGGCGACGTGCACTTCGTAGTCGGCGAGGCGGTTGCGCAGGTACAGCAAGCGCTCGTGCGCGTCGCCCGCGTACTCGCTTTGCGGGTAGCTGGTCACGACGGTCTGGAACGCCGCGAACGACTTGCGTGCGTCGCTCGGCGGGCGCTCGCTCAGATCGACGCGCAGCCAGCGCTCGAGAAAGTTCGGCGTGCGTTCGAAGTACACGAGACCCTTGATGTAGTTCGCGTAATCGCAGCGCGGGTGCGCCGGGTTCTCGCGGATGAACTGGTCCGCGGCATCGATCGCCGATTCCGCCTGGTGATCCTTGTAGTACGCGTACATCAGGTCGAGCCGCCCCTGGCGCGCGGCATCGCTGAATGGATAGCGCGAATCGAGCGCCTCGTAGATCTTGATGGCGCCACCGAAGTCGTTGTCGCTCAGCGCCTTGGCGCCCTTCTGGTAGAGCACCTCCGGGTCGCCCTGCATTTCCTTGTTGCGCGTGTGGCCGCAGCCGGCGAGTGCCAGGACGGCGAACAGCGAGGGGAGCAGGAATGGGAAGCGGATCGACCGGATTGACAGCAGCGTCACGCGTTGCCTCGCCCTTAAAGTGGCCGCAAAGTATAGCCGAAGGGCGCATCCTCTGACGGCCGCAATGGCAGACAAGTTCCAGACGCACGAACTGCAGATTCCTCCCAGGCTCGCCGGCATGCGCCTCGATCAGGCGCTCGCGCTGCTGTTGCCGGAATATTCACGTTCCCGCCTGAAGGGCTGGATCGAAGCCGGGCGCGTGCGGCTCGATCGACGCCAGCCGCGCCCGCGCGATGTCGTGAGTGGCGGCGAACGCGTGGCGGTGGAAGCGGAAATCGCAACGAATGCCACAGTCGAGGCGCAGGCCATCGCGCTCGATATCGTGCACGCCGATGAGGACCTGCTGATCGTCAACAAGCCGGCGGGTCTCGTCGTTCACCCCGGCGCCGGCAATCGCGATCGCACCCTGCAGAACGCGCTGCTGCACTTCGATGCGGGGCTCGCTGCGCTCCCGCGTGCCGGGATTCTTCACCGGCTCGACAAGGACACCACGGGCCTCCTGGTCGTGGCGCGCACGTTGGCGTCGCACACCGAGCTCACCCGCCAGATGCAGGCGCGCGAGATCGAGCGCGAGTACGCAGCCATCTGCAGCGGTGTGATGACGGCGGGCGGGACGGTCGACCGGCCGATCGGCCGCCACCGTTCGGACCGCGTACGCATGGCGGTGCGCGAGGACGGGCGCGAGGCGGTGACGCACTATCGCGTCCTGGCGAGGTTTCGTGCGCACACGCACGTGCGCGTCAGTCTCGAGACCGGGCGCACGCACCAGATTCGCGTGCACTTCGCACATCTGCGCCATCCGCTTGTCGGTGACAGCACCTACGGTGGCCGGCTCCTCTTGCCGCGCGGCGCAACGGCGGAGCTGGTGGCAGCACTGCGCGAGTTTCCGCGCCAGGCGTTGCATGCGGCGCGGCTGCGATTGACCCACCCGCGCAGCGGCCAGAGCGCCGAGTGGCAGGCGCCGCTGCCGGAGGACATGCGCCAACTGCTCGCCGTGCTGCGCAAGGACGCGGCCGCGCGGAGCGCCCGGTGAGTGCCATCGAGTTGTTGGTCCCGAAGTGGCCGGTCCCGGCGAAGGTGCATGCGATCTCGACCTTGCGGCGCGGCGGCGTGAGTGTGGCACCGTACGACACGTTCAATCTTGGCGCCGATGTCGGTGATGAGGCCGATGCGGTGGCGGAGAATCGCCGGCGCCTCGGCGAGCAACTCGGGCTCGAGGTCGAGCCGCGCTGGCTCAGGCAGGTACACGGCGCGCGCGTCGTGCGGGTGGACGAAATCCACGGTGAGCGCCCGGAGGCGGATGCGTCGGTGGCCTCGGCGCCCGATGAGATCTGCGCGATTCTCACCGCGGACTGCATGCCCGTGCTGTTCGCGAGAACCGATGGGAGCCGGGTCGCGGCCGCGCATGCGGGCTGGCGCGGGCTCGCGGCCGGCGTCCTCGAGGCGACGATTGCCGCGCTCGATGCGCCGCCGCGGGAGATCGCGGCCTGGCTCGGCCCCGCCATCGGACCCGATCACTTCGAGGTCGGGCCGGAAGTGCGCGAGGCCTTCCTGCGCATCGATCCGGCCGCGGCGACCGCGTTTCGCGCCAATGCGCGCGGGCGCTGGATGTGCGACCTCTACCGGCTCGCGCACCAGCACCTCAACCGTGCCGGCATCGATGCGATCTTCGGTGGCGGACGCTGTACGTTTGCCGAGCGCACGGAGTTCTTCTCCTATCGTCGCGACGCAAAGTGCGGGCGGATGGCGACGCTCATCTGGATCGAATAGGATTCGCGCGGTGTCGACCCTCGCGTGGATCATCACCTTCACCGTTCTCGGCGGCGTGCTGAGCGTCCTGATCGCCGGCCTGGTGCTGCTGCTTCCGGCGCACCGGCGCACCGCCGCCTTGCCGCACCTGGTGAGTTTCGCGACCGGCGCCCTGCTGGGCGCTGCGCTCCTCAAGCTCCTGCCACACGCCATCGAGAGCGCGGGGCTCACCAACGTGCACCTGGTGACGCTGTCGCTGATCGGCGGAATCTTCGCGTTCTTCGTGCTCGAGAAGCTGGTGCTGTGGCGTCACTGTCACCAGGAGGACTGCGAACCGCACACGCCGGCCCATGCGCACGGCGGTCACTCACACGACCATTCGCATGCGGCGCCGCCGTCACAGACGCCCTCCCAGCAACAGCGCGACTACGCCTCAGCCATGCTGATCCTGGCAGGGGACGCGATTCACAACGCGCTCGATGGTGTGATGCTCGCCGCTGCGTTTCTCACCGACGTGCGCCTCGGGATCGTCGCCGGTATCGCGGTCATCGCCCACGAGATTCCACAGGAAGTCGGTGACTTCGCGATCCTCCTCAACGGCGGCCTGTCGCGCGCGCGAGCGCTGGCGCTCAATCTGCTGACGAGCCTCACGTCGGTTGTGGGCGGAGTCGTGGGCTACTTTGCGTTGAGCCATGCGATGGGCTTGCTCCCGTATGCGCTCGCGGTCACGGCTGCTTCGCTCCTGTACGTCGCGGTGGCGGATCTCATCCCCGGGCTGCACCGGCGCACCGACCCGCTGGCGGGAGTCCAGCAGGTCGCCCTGATCGCGATCGGCATCGCGGTCATCGTCGTCACCGACATTCACTAGCTCCCCTAGCCCCAAGAGCGCATTGATTTCCCTGGCGTTGGCCCTACATTGTCCGGGCTGCCTCGCCCGGAGCATTCCCCATGCGCATGGACAAACTGACGACGAAATTTCAGACGGCGTTGGCCGAGGCCCAGTCGATGGCGGTGGGCCGCGACCACCAGTTCATCGAGCCCGCCCACCTGATGCTCGCACTGCTCAACCAGGAGGGCGGGAGCGTTCGTCCGTTGCTCGAGAAGTCGGGCGCAAATGTCAGCAAGCTGCGCTCCGAGCTGATGGCGGCGCTCGATCGGCTCCCGAAAGTGGAAGGCACCGGCGGCGAAGTGCATGTCTCGAATGATCTCGGACGCCTGCTCAACGTCACGGACAAGCTCGCCCAGCAGCGCGGGGATGAGTACATCGCGTCCGAGCTCTTCGTCCTGGCAGCCTTCGAGGATCGCGGCACGCTGAAGAATGCGTTGCGAGAATCGAACGTGGTGCGCGGCGCGGTGGAGAAGGCGATCGAGGAGCTGCGCGGCGACGAGAAGGTCCAGGACCCGAACGCCGAGGAGAGCCGCCAGGCGCTCGAGAAGTACACCATCGACCTCACCGAGCGTGCCGAGCAGGGCAAGCTCGATCCGGTCATCGGCCGCGATGACGAGATCCGCCGCACCATCCAGGTGCTGCAGCGTCGCACCAAGAACAACCCGGTGCTGATCGGCGAGCCGGGCGTCGGCAAGACCGCAATCGTCGAAGGTCTCGCGCAGCGGATCATCAACGGTGAGGTGCCGGAAGGCCTCAAGGGCAAGCGCGTCCTCACGCTCGACATGGGCTCGCTGATCGCGGGAGCCAAGTTCCGCGGTGAATTCGAGGAGCGCCTGAAGGCGGTCCTCAACGATCTCGCCAAGCAGCAGGGCCAGATCATTCTCTTCATCGACGAGCTGCACACCATGGTCGGCGCCGGCAAGGCCGAAGGCGCGATGGACGCCGGCAACATGCTCAAGCCCGCGCTCGCGCGCGGCGAACTGCATTGCGTCGGCGCCACGACCCTGGACGAGTACCGCAAGTACATCGAGAAGGATGCGGCGCTCGAGCGGCGCTTCCAGAAGGTGCTGGTGGACGAGCCGAGCGTCGAGGATACGATCGCGATCCTGCGCGGCCTCAAGGAGCGCTACGAAGTTCACCACGGTGTCGAGATCACCGATCCGGCGATCGTGAGCGCCGCGACGCTCTCGCACCGCTACATCACCGACCGGCAACTTCCGGACAAGGCGATCGACCTGATCGACGAGGCCGCCTCGCGCATCCGCATGGAGATCGACTCCAAGCCCGAGTCGATGGACCGGCTCGACCGGCGCATCGTGCAGCTCAAGATCGAGCGCGAAGCGCTCAAGAAGGAGAAGGACGAGGCGTCGAAGAAACGCTTGCAGGCGCTCGAAGAGTCGCTCAACGGACTCGAAAAGGAATACGCCGACCTCGAAGAGGTCTGGAAGGCGGAGAAGGCCGCGGTGCAGGGCACCGCCGGCATCAAGGAAGAGATCGAACGCGCGCGCCTGGAGATGGAAACCGCGCGGCGTGCCGGCGACCTCGGGCGTATGTCGGAGTTGCAGTACGGCCGCATCCCCGAGCTCGAGAAGCGCCTGGCGTCGGCGACCGAGGCCGAGAAGAAAGGCACGCAGCTCCTGCGCAACAAGGTGACTGAGGAAGAAGTCGCGGAAGTCGTTTCGAAGTGGACCGGCATCCCGGTCGCAAAGATGCTCGAGGGCGAAAAGGAGAAGCTCCTCAAGATGGAAGAGGCGCTCGAGCGGCGCGTCGTCGGCCAGGACGAGGCAGTGCGCATCGTCGCGAACGCCATTCGCCGCTCGCGCGCCGGCCTTTCCGATCCGCGGCGTCCCAACGGCTCATTCCTGTTTCTTGGGCCGACGGGCGTGGGCAAGACCGAGCTCTGCAAGGCGCTCGCGGAGTTCCTCTTCGACACCGAAGAGGCGCTCATCCGCATCGACATGTCGGAGTTCATGGAAAAGCATTCGGTCGCTCGCCTGATCGGCGCGCCGCCGGGGTATGTGGGCTACGAAGAGGGCGGTTATCTCACGGAAGCGATTCGCCGCCGTCCTTACTCGGTGATCCTGCTCGACGAGGTCGAGAAGGCGCACCAGGACGTCTTCAATGTGCTGCTGCAGGTGCTGGACGACGGCCGTCTCACGGACGGGCAAGGCCGCACTGTCGACTTCCGCAACACGGTCATCATCATGACTTCCAATCTCGGTTCGCAGGTCATCCAGGAGATGACGGGCGAGGCCAATTACACGCGCATGAAGTCCGCGGTGATGGAGATCGTGCAGCAGCACTTTCGCCCCGAGTTCATCAACCGCATCGACGACATCGTGGTGTTCCATCCGCTCGGCAACGAGCAGATCCGCCGCATCGTCGACATCCAGCTCGGCTACCTGCGCAAGCGCCTGCTCGAGCGTGACATCGAGCTCAAGCTCGACGACAAGGCGCGTGACCTGCTGGGCGAAGCGGGCTACGACCCGGTGTACGGTGCACGGCCCCTCAAGCGCGCCATCCAGCAACAGATCGAGAATCCACTGGCGCAGCAGATCCTGCAGGGCACCTTCGGTCCCGGCGACCGCATCGTCACGACGGTGCGCGCGGGCCAACTGGTGTTCGAAAAGCAGAAGGGCTCGCGTTGAGAAGCGCCGCTCGTATAATTGCGCGCGGTTTGTCTTAGGGTCCGTGGATGCCGTTCTACGAATACGAATGTGACGCGTGCGGGCACCAGCTGGAGGCGCTGCAAAAGATCTCCGAAACACCACTGCGCAAGTGTCCTCACTGCGGCAAGGCGAAGCTGCGCCGCCTGATCTCGCCGCCGGTGTTCCGCCTCAAGGGCTCGGGCTGGTACGAGACCGACTTCAAGTCCGACAAGGAGGGCAAGCGCAACCTCGCCGGGCACGCAGAGAAAGAGGAGTCGGGCGGCGCCGCCCAGGCGGACGCCAAGACCGAAGCCAAGCCGGAAGAGAAGAAGGTGGAGTCCAAAGCCGAGGCCAAGACCGAATCGAAGCCCGAGTCCAAGCCAGACGCCAAGGGCAAACGTACGAGCGTTGCGGTCAATAAGGCGTCGGCCCGCCGGCTGGCACACAAGAAACGCTCCCGAAAGCGCTAAACGGCGCAAGAAACACCCGTTTCTTGCTACCATTCGCGCCCTTTTTCGGGTGAGCCATGCGTAGCCATTACTGCGGTCAGGTCAGCGAAAAACTCATCGGCCAGGAGGTCAGCGTCGCCGGCTGGGTGCACCGTCGTCGCGATCATGGCGGGGTGATCTTCGTCGACCTGCGCGACCGCGAAGGGCTGCTGCAGATCGTGTTCGATCCGGACGCGAAACAGGTCTTCGCCGAGGCGGAGCGCCTGCGCAGCGAGTTCGTCGTGCACGTGCGCGGCCTGGTGCGTGCGCGTCCGGCCGGCACTGCGAATGCAAACCTCGCTTCGGGCCAGGTCGAAGTCATCGCGCGCGAGCTCGAGCTGCTCAACCGCTCCGAGCCCCTGCCGTTCCAGCTCGATGAAGAGGTCAACGAGGAGATCCGGCTCAAGTACCGCTACCTCGACCTGCGCCGCGATGTGATGACGCAGCGCCTGCGCTTGCGGCACTCGGTGACGCGCGCCATGCGCAGCTTCCTCGACGAGAACGGCTTCGTCGATCTCGAGACGCCAATGCTCACCAAGGCGACGCCGGAGGGCGCGCGCGATTACCTCGTGCCGAGCCGCACGCACCCGGGAAAGTTCTTCGCGCTCCCGCAATCGCCGCAGATCTTCAAGCAGCTGCTGATGATGTCGGGCTTCGATCGCTACTACCAGATCGTGCGCTGCTTCCGCGATGAGGACCTGCGCGCCGACCGGCAACCGGAGTTCACACAGCTCGACGTCGAGACTTCATTCCTGGAGCGCGACGACATCATGGCGCTCATGGAAGCGCTCATGCTGCACCTCTTCAAGGCAGTGCTGGGCGCGACGATTCCCGGCCCGCTGCCGCGGCTCACCTTCCAGGAAGCGATGCGCCGCTACGGTTCCGACAAGCCGGACCTGCGCAACCCGCTCGAGCTGGTCGACATCGCCGATCTCGTCAAGGACACCGAGTTCAAGGTGTTCGCGGGTCCCGCCGCCGACCCGAATGGACGCGTGGCTGCCTTGCGCGCGCCGGGCGGCGGAAAGTTGTCGCGCAAGGAGATCGACGACTACACCGCGTTCGTCGCACGCTACGGCGCCAAGGGTCTCGCCTACATCAAGGTCAACGAGACCGCCAAAGGCCGCGATGGCCTGCAGTCACCGATCCTCAAGTTTCTGGGCGATGCCGCGCTCAAGGGAATCCTGGAGCGCACGCGCGCCGCGAACGGCGATCTCATCTTCTTCGGCTCCGACACTGCGAAGGTCGTGAGCGATGCGCTCGGCGCGCTGCGGTTGAAGGTCGGTCAGGATCTCGGACTGGTCGAGGAAGGCTGGCGCCTGCTCTGGGTCGTGGACTTCCCGATGTTCGAGTGGGACGACGAAGCGAAGCGCTGGCAGGCGATGCATCATCCGTTCACCGCGCCCGTCAACGACGATCCGGCGGCGCTGCAAGCCGAGCCCGGCAAGGCCGTCGCAAAGGCCTACGACATGGTGCTCAACGGCACGGAGCTCGGCGGCGGGTCGGTGCGAATTCACCGCCAGGAGATGCAGTCGGTGGTGTTCGGGCTCCTCGGCATCAGTCCCGAGGACGCACGCGTCAAGTTCGGCTTCCTCCTCGATGCGCTCAAGTTCGGCTGCCCGCCGCACGGCGGCATCGCCTTCGGCCTCGATCGGATCGCGATGCTGATGGCGGGCGCCGACAGCATTCGCGATGTCATCGCGTTTCCGAAGACACAGACGGCTGCGGACCCGCTCACCGAAGCGCCGACTGAAGTCAGTGAACAACAGCTCCGCGAGCTGCACATCCGGGTGCGTACACCGCCGCCCAAGTGAGCACGCGCGACTCCGCGGTGGTCTTCGTCCACGGCCTGTGGCTCAACGGCGTGGAGTCGACACTGCTGCGCCGGCGCCTCGCCGCCGACCTCGACTGCGCCACCCACGCTTTTCACTACCCGTCGGTCACCGCCTCGATGACGGAGATCGTCGAGCGACTGGCCGCGTTCCTTGCGCGACTCGACGTGCGCACGCTGCACCTGGTCGGTCACAGTCTCGGTGGAATCGTGCTGCTACGACTCTTCGAGCAGGCGCCGCCCACGCAACCGGGCCGCATCGTGCTGCTCGGCTCACCGGTGCGCGGCAGTCGCGCTGCGCACCGCGTCGCGCGCTGGCCCTTCGGCGCCGCGATTCTCGGCAGGAGCATCGAGGCCGAAGTTCTGCAGGCACCGCGCAGAGAGTGGCAGGGTCCACGCGAGCTCGGTGTCATCGCGGGGGACCTGTCGCTCGGTCTCGGGCGCCTGTTCGGTGATCTGGGTGGTCCCAACGACGGCACGGTCTCGGTGGGGGAGACCGAGCTACCGGGAGCGACGGACCGGATCGTCCTGCCGGTGAGTCACACGGGTGTTCTCTTTTCGTCCGAAGCGGCGCGGCAGACGGCGGGATTTCTCGCAACGGGACGCTTCATCGCAGCCGGCGCTGCCTGACACGCCCTTGCAGGCGTCTTGTGCGAGCTAGCGCAGCGCCGCCAGCAGGCGTGCGATGAATTCCGGCCGCTGATCGTCCTTGATCCAACGTACTACCGCGACGAGATCGTGCTCCGGATCGACGTAGATCATGTTGGCGCCGTTGCCGAGATGCATGATCACGTCTGCCGGCGCTGCAGGCACCGGCTTGCGATCGGTGTTGAGGAACCAGTTCATCACACCGTAAGTCGGCTGCACGTCGGTGGGCGTGCTCGCGAAGCGATACCACTTCTCCGAATAGATCTCGCGCTGGCCCCACTTGCCGTGATGCAGGCACAGCAGGCCGAAGCGCGCCTGGTCCCAGGCGCTGATAAACATGCCGCCGCCCCAGTGACCGCCGCCCGGCACGGACTGCATGCGCTTGCCGTTGATCTGGACCCACGAATTGACGTAGCCCTCCCAGTGCCAGGTGGTGCTGGCACCGATCGGATCCATCACTTCGCGCTTCAGCACTTCGGGCAGCGGTTGTTTCCACACGTGCAGCGCTGCGAGCGCGAGCAAATTGACGCGCACGTCGTTGTATTCCCACGCGGCGCCGGGGGCAGGGACCGGCAAAGTCGGCCAGGCCAGGGGATCGTTGCCCGTGGGGCGATCAGCCCAGTCGGGCTTGTCCCAGAGCGTGCCCTGCCAGTTGCTCGTCTGGCGCAGCATCTGGTTCCACGTGATCGGTCGATTGTGCTCGGGCTCGAACGGTCCCGAGGGCATGTAGCCGCGCACCGGGTCGTTGACGTCGCGGATCATGCCGCGCTCGAGCGCGATGCCGACCAGCGTGGAGAGAAAACTCTTGGTCACGCTGAACGTCATGTCGGCGCGATCGGGCTCGCCCCACTGTGCGACGAGATAACCGTGGCGGATGACGAGGCCCGTCGGCGCACCGCGCGGTGCGAGCGGCCCGATCTGGGTGTCGTAAGGCTCGCGTGCGAAGTTGAGCGCCATCGCAAGGCCGAGATCGCGCGGTGCCGGGGTTTCCTGCGCGATGGCGAAGTCGATGGCGGCCTGCAACTTCGCCGGATCGAAGCCCGCCTTTTCGGGCGTCTGCTTCGCCCAGGCAGCGCCTGCCGGCGGCAGGTAGTCCTTCGCCTGCGCGCAGACGTTGCTCAAACCGAGAACGAGTGCGAACAGGACCGCCGTCAGCGCGCGGGTCGCCGTGCTCATTGCTCGCTCCCAAGCTTCTCTTTCAATGCATAGAGCGCGGCGAGCGCGTCGCGCGGTGCGAGGCCGTCGATGTCGAGCGCTCGCAACGCTTCCACGGCGGCGTTCGGCTGCGCCGGAGCGAGCGGCAGGTCCAGTGACAGCTCGCCCTGCGCGCCCGCCGCCTTTCTGCTGTCGCGATCACGCTCCAACGCTTCGAGAAAGCCGCGCGCGCTACCGATCACCTCGCGCGGCACGCCGGCGAGTGCCGCAACCTGCAGCCCGTAGCTGCGGCTCGCCGGGCCTTCCTTGACCGCGTGCAGGAACACGAGCTGATCGCCATGTTCCGTCGCATCGAGGTGCACGTTGACGCAACCCTCCACTTCGCCCGCGAGCGCCGTGAGCTCGAAGTAGTGGGTCGCGAACAGCGTACGCGCGCGGATCCGCGAGGCGATATGCCGTGCCGCGGCCCAGGCGAGCGAGAGGCCATCGAAGGTGCTCGTGCCCCGACCGACTTCATCCATCAACACCAGGCTGTGCTCGGTGGCGTTGTTGAGGATGTTCGCGGTCTCGGTCATCTCGAGCATGAAGGTCGACTGCCCGCCGGCGAGGTCATCGGACGCGCCGATACGGGTGAAGATGCGATCGAAGGTGCCGATGATGGCGCGCTCGGCGGGCACGAAGCTGCCCATCCCCGCGAGGATCACGATCAGCGCCGCCTGCCGCATGTACGTCGACTTGCCGCCCATGTTGGGACCGGTGATGACCAGCATGTGTCGCCCGGCGCCGAGCTCCAGGTCGTTCGGCACGAATGGTTGCGCCGAGAAGGCCTCGACCACCGGATGACGGCCAGCCACGACCTCGAGCCGCGTGTCGCTCGTGAGCTCGGGCTTCGTCCAGCGCAGCGCGACCGCACGCTCCGCAAGATTGGTGAGGACGTCGAGCGCCGCCAGCGCCGAGGCGGTCTTCTGCAGCGCCGGCAGGTCTGCGATCAAGAGCGACAGCACCTGGTCGTAGAGCTCGCGCTCGCGCGCGAGCGCACGCTCCCGCGCGCCGAGCACCTTGTCTTCGAAGCCCTTGAGCTCCGGCGTGATGAAGCGCTCGGCCGACTTCACTGTTTGCCGACGCAGGTAATCCGCCGGTACGCGATCCGCCTGCGCGCGGCTCACCTCGATGAAGTAACCCTGCACGCGGTTGTAGCCGAGCCGCAGGTTCGCAATGCCGCTGCGTTCACGCTCGCGTCGCTCCAGATCGAGCAGGAACTCTTCGGTGTGACTGCTGATCTGGCGCAGCTCGTCGAGTTCGGCGTCGTAGCCTGTGCCGATGACAGCGCCGTCACGCACGAAGTGCGACGGTTGATCGGCAATTGCCTTGCGCAACAGGCTCACGATCTCGGCGTGCGACCCGATGCGGTTCGCGAGATCGGCGATGAGTGGTGAATCGATCTCATCCAGCAGTGCGTGCAACCCAGGGAGCAGGGCGAGTGCGGCACGCAGCTGCACGAGATCGCGTGGCCGTGCGGAGCGCAGCGCCACGCGCGCGAGGATGCGCTCGATGTCACCAACCTCGCGGAGCATGCTGTGGATGTTCGCCGCGCGATGCGTCGCAATGAGCGTTTCGAGCGCGTGGTAGCGAAGCGCGAGCACCGACTGATCGCGCAGCGGCCGATGCAGCCAGCGACGCAGCTCCCGGCCGCCCATCGCCGTCGCCGTGTGATCGATCACCGCCACGAGCGTGCATTCGGGACGCGAGCCCAGCGACACGTCGAGCTCGAGATTGCGGCGCGTCGCGGGATCGAGGATCAGCGCGTCTGCGCGCGTCTCGACGGTGAGGCCACGAATGTGCGGCAACGCGGATTTCTGGGTGTCGCGCACGTATTGCAGCAGCGCACCGGCAGCGCGCACCGCCAGCGGCCGATCACTGCATCCGAAACCGGCAAGGTCACGCGTGCCGAGCTGGGTCGCGAGAAGCCGCGTGGCGCTGTCGAGATCGAAGTGCCACGGCGGGCGCAGCCGCGTCACGGCGCCCGAGCCCGACGCCGCGGCCTCCTGGTCCTCGCTCAGCAGGAGCTCTGCGGGCTTGAGGCGTTCGACTTCACTCGCGAGGGCGTCGGCGCCTGTGCCCTCGAGCACGGTGAATCGACCACCGGCGAGATCGAGCCAGGCGATTCCAAAGCGCTCGCCATCGCGCAGCACGGCGGCGAGCAAGGTGTCGCGCCGTTCCTCGAGCAGCGCTTCGTCCGTGACGGTTCCCGGCGTGACGACGCGGACGACCTGGCGGTCGACGGGGCCCTTGGATTTCGCGGGATCGCCGATCTGCTCGCAGATCGCGACCGATTCGCCTTTGCGCACCAACCGGGCGAGATAACCATCGACGCTGTGGAACGGCACGCCGGCCATCGGGATGGGCTGGCCCGCCGACTGGCCGCGGGACGTGAGGGCGATGTCGAGCAACTTCGCGGCCCGTCGGGCGTCCTCGTAGAACAGCTCGTAGAAATCCCCCATGCGATAGAAGAGGAGTGCATCCGGATGCTGCGCCTTGACGCGCAGGTACTGCTGCATCACTGGCGTGTGCTGGGAGATGGAAGCGTCCACGGGGGTGGGGATCAGGAACGTACGGGCTTGGACATGGGTGCGCATTCTCTCCGTTCGAGCGCGTGTATCCTAGCCGCATGCCATCGGAACTCGAGCTCAGGCGCCTCGCGCTGCGCGTCGGCCGACGCCTTCTGGCGCGACGGCAACGGGTGGTCACGGCTGAGTCATGCACCGGCGGCTGGATCGCCAAGGCCATCACCGATATCCCCGGCAGCTCCCAATGGTTCGACACCGGGTTTGTCACGTACAGCAATGGCTCCAAGACACGCGAGCTCGGCGTGCGGCCGGCGACGCTGCTGCGCTACGGCGCGGTCAGCGAGGAAGTGGTGCGCGAGATGGCGGGCGGCGCCCTGGTCGTTACCAAAGCCGAGCGGGCGGTCGCCGTGACCGGCATCGCCGGGCCGGACGGCGGAGGACCGGAGAAGCCCGTCGGGACCGTCTGGTTCTGTTGGGCGGAGCATCGCGGCCGCAAGATTCACTTTCGTACCCGCAAGGTGCGCTTCTCGGGTGATCGAAAGGCGGTCCGCGCGAGTTCGGTGGCACTCGCCCTGCGTGGCCTGCTGCGATGAGGTCGGCAGAAACGGCGAGCGGCAAACCCGCCTCCCGGCGCCTCTTCTTCGCGTTCTGGCCCGACGATGCGACGCGCGAGCTCATCGTGCATGCCACGCGCAAGGCCGCGCGCGCCAGCGGCGGGAAGCCCGTGCCTGTGGAAAACCTGCACTCGACCCTAGTCTTTCTCGGCGCCGTGCCCGAGAACCGGCTGAACCAGGTCGAAGCGGCAGCCGACGAGCTCCGCGGGGCGCCGCTCGAGTTCGAATTCGATACGTTGGAACACTGGGCCAAGCCGGCCGTGCTCAGCCTGATCTGCCGGCAGCCGCCGCCGGCCGCTGTCGAGCTCGCCACCACGCTGGCGAAGCTGCTGCTCGCGCAGGGGTTTACGCCGGACCCGAAACCCTATCGCCCGCACGTCACAATCGCACGCAAGGTCGTGAAACCTCACGACTTGGGGCGGGTACATCCGCTGCCCTGGAGGGTCGATGCGATCTCGCTGGTGGACTCGGTGACCGCGCCCGAGGGACCGCGCTACACGCCGCTGCGCCAGTGGACGTTGCGTCCCTGACGCGCGACGCCGAGGGATCTTTTTCGTCGCGATCGCGCCTCATTCAGCGTCGGTGGACGCGCGCAGTTATGGAATAATGACGACCTTTCCCCGGGAAGGAATTTCGATGGAAGACAATCGCAAGAAGGCACTCGCGGCCGCACTCGGTCAGATCGAAAAGCAGTTCGGCAAGGGCACCGTGATGCGGCTGGGCGATGCCGCCGCGACGTGGGACGTGGAAGCAGTCTCCACGGGCTCGCTCGGGCTCGACATCGCGCTCGGCGTCGGCGGCGTGCCGCGCGGCCGAGTCGTCGAGATCTACGGGCCGGAGGCCTCCGGCAAGACCACGCTGACGCTGCAGATCATCGCCGAGGTGCAGAAACTCGGCGGAACGGCGGCTTTCGTGGACGCCGAGCACGCGCTCGACCCGAGCTACGCCGAGAAGCTCGGCGTGAATACCAGCGAGCTGCTGGTCTCGCAGCCGGATACCGGCGAGCAGGCGCTCGAGATCACGGACATGCTGGTGCGTTCGAGCGCCGTCGATATCGTGGTCGTCGACTCGGTCGCTGCGCTCACGCCGAAGGCGGAAATCGAAGGCGAGATGGGCGAGATGCAGCTTGGGCTCCAGGCCCGGCTCATGTCGCAGGCGCTGCGCAAGCTCACCGGCAACATCAAGCGCTCCAACACCATCGTAGTGTTCATCAACCAGATCCGCATGAAGATCGGCGTGATGTTCGGCAACCCGGAAACGACGACGGGCGGCAACGCGCTCAAGTTCTACGCCTCGGTGCGCCTCGATATCCGGCGCATCGGCGCGATCAAGAACGGCGAGGAAGTGATCGGCAACATGACCCGGGTGAAGGTCGTGAAGAACAAGGTGGCGCCGCCTTTCCGCGAGGCGGAATTCGAGATCCTCTACGGCAGCGGCATCTCGCGCGAAGGCGAGATCATCGACCTCGGCGCCCTGCACAACATCATCGAGAAGTCCGGCTCCTGGTACAGCTACAGCGGCGAGCGCATCGGCCAGGGCAAGGACAACACGCGCGCCTACCTGCAGCAGCACAAGGAAGTTGCCGCGGAGATCGAGGCGAAGCTGAGAGAACGTCTCATGCCGAAGCGCGGTAACGAGGCGCGAGGTGAGGCTGCGGGCTAAGCGCGCGGGTCGCGAGCCGCTCGATCCTCAGGCGGCCGCCGACCCTCGCTCCATTCGCAAGACGGCGCTCGAGTTCCTCGCGCGCCGCGACTTCGCGGCGGGCGAGCTCGCTCGCCGGCTCGAGGCGCGCGGCTACGACGCCGCCTGCATCGCGCCGGTGCTCGAGGAGCTCGCCGGCAAGCGCTTCCTCGACGAAGAGCGCTTCATCGAGAATTTCATCTCCTACCACGCCGGCCGCGGCCAGGGCCCGATTCGCATCAGCGCGGAGCTGCGCCAGCGCTCGATCGCGGCGGAGGCGATCGAGCGGCACCTCGAGGCCGTGACCGATTGGCGTGAGCGCGCGCGCGTCGCGCGGCGCAAGAAGTTCGGCGCGACGATCCCCAAGGACTTCAAGACGCGCGCGAAGCAGGCGAGATTTCTTGAGTATCGCGGCTTTTCAGCGGAGCATATCCGCGCCGCGCTCGAAGGGGATGCCGCGGCCGAAGACTAAGAACGACCACGATGAAATGGGGGGTGTCCCATGGATTCACGCGCTGTCCCGATCTCCACCAACGAGCGCATCCTGACCATCGACGTGGTGCGCGGTTTCGCGCTCCTCGGCATCTTCATCATGAACATGCCGTGGTTCAACACCTCGTTCTTCACGGGTGCCGATGCCTCGCGGCTGTGGCCCGAGTGGTGGGACGTCAGCGCCGAGACGTTCCGCGACGTGCTCTTCTCCGGCAAGTTCAACAGCATGTTCAGCCTGCTGTTCGCGGTGGGTTTCACCATCCAGCTCGGCCGCATGGAAGAGCGCGATCCGGTGCACGCGAAGTTTCTCTACCTGCGGCGGTTGTTCTGGCTGTTCGTGTTCGGTGTCATCCACGCGTGCGTGTTCTGGACCGGCGACATCCTGCACATGTACGCGCTCTTCGGGCTGGTGCTGCTCGCGCTGCGCCGCACGCCGGAAAAAGTGCTCTGGACATTGTTTGCACTCTGCATCCTCTACACACCGCTCATGGGCGCGTATCGCCTGATGGTCGCGACGCCCGAAGAGTTGAAAGCGTTCATCGCCACTTCACAGCTCTGGGAAGCCTCGAACAACGCCGCGTACGGTCACGGCACGTTCCTCGACGCCGCGCGCGAGCACACGCGCGAGATGCTGTTCATCTATACCGATCCGCCCAACCTGCGTTTCCTGCTCGGGTTCTACGTACAGATCTTCACCACCACGCTGCTCGGTCTCATGCTCGGCCGGCGACAGTTCTTCCAGAACTCGGGTCGATACCTGCCGCAGGTGCGGCGCGTGCAATGGTGGGCGCTCGGTCTCGGAATTCTGACGGGCGTGGTGTTTGGCATCTGGGAGGCGACCGTTACCGACCCACGCCCGACACCAATGCGCGTCGTTGCCAACACCTGCTACACGCTGTGCCGGCTCAGCATCATGATTTTCTACGTGGCGACGATCATCCGCTGCGTGCACAACGAGAAGTGGCGGCCGCGCCTGGCACCGATGGGCGTCGTCGGCCGCATGCCGCTGACCAACTATCTCCTGCAGACCCTGATCGCGACCACGATCTTTTACGGCTGGGGACTTGGGCTGTGGGGCAAGGTGGGACCCGCGCTCGACCTCGTGTTCGCGTTCGCGATCTTCTTCGCGATCCAGGTGCCCTTGAGCCACTACTGGCTGAAGCGGCACGCCATGGGGCCGATGGAGTACCTGTGGAGGCTCCTCACCTACGGGCGCGGTTCGATGCGCGGCAAGGTTCTGCAGGAGCCGAGCGCGGCGTAAGCCGCTGACGGGCCGTACATTCCCGCCAGTGGCTCGCGTATCATGTCCCGCTCCCTCTGGGTGCGGACGAGCATGACGGCGAGCGCAAAGACAACGAAGGGCCCGGGCAGCAACGAGCTGCGCAGCCTCTTTCTGCAGTACTTCGAAAAGCAAGGGCACACGATCGTGCCCTCGAGCTCGCTCGTGCCTGGCAATGACCCGACGCTCCTCTTCACCAACGCGGGCATGGTGCAGTTCAAGGACGTTTTCCTCGGCAAGGACAAGCGCAACTACGTGCGCGCCGTGAGCAGCCAGCGCTGCGTGCGCGCGGGCGGCAAGCACAACGATCTCGAGAACGTGGGCTACACGGCGCGCCATCACACGTTCTTCGAGATGCTCGGCAACTTCAGCTTCGGCGACTATTTCAAGCGCGACGCGATCCGCTTCGCCTGGGAACTCGTGACCGCGAAGAACTGGCTCGGCCTCGATCCAAAGCGTCTGATGGTCACCGTCTACAAGACGGACGACGAGGCGTACGACGCGTGGCACAAGGACATCGGGCTCGCACCGGATCGCGTGGTGCGCATCGGCGACCAGCCGGGCGGCGGTTCCGACAACTTCTGGCAGATGGGCGAGACCGGGCCGTGCGGCCCGTGCAGCGAGATTTTCTACGACCACGGACCCGGCCTCGCCGGCGGGCCACCGGGGAGCGCCGACGCGGACGGCGATCGCTGGGTCGAGATCTGGAATCTCGTCTTCATGCAGTTCGACCGCTCGGCCGACGGCGTGCTGACGCCACTTCCGAAGCCTTCGGTCGATACCGGCATGGGACTCGAGCGCCTCGCCGCGGTGATGCAGGGCGTGCATTCGAACTACGACATCGACCTGTTCCGCGATCTCATTCGTGCGGCGGCGCAGCTCGCCGGAACGAAGGACCTGGCTTCGAGCTCGCTGCGCGTGATCGCGGATCACATTCGCGCCTGCTCGTTCCTGATCGTGGACGGTGTGCTGCCTGCGAACGAAGGCCGTGGCTACGTGCTACGCCGGATCATTCGCCGCGCCATTCGCCACGGTTACCAGCTCGGCATCCGCGAGCCCTTCTTCTTCAAGCTGGTCGCGCCGCTCGAACGCGAAATGGGTGCGGCATACCCCGAGCTCACGCGCGGCAGACAGCACGTGGAGCGCGTGCTGGAGCAGGAGGAGCTGCGTTTCGCCGAAACACTCGCGACCGGCATGGGCCTGCTCGAGGAAGCGATCCGCGGCGCGCGCAACAAGACGATTCCGGGTGAGGCGGTGTTCAAGCTCTATGACACGTATGGCTTCCCCGTCGACCTGACGGCCGACATGGCGCGCGAACGCGGGCTCACCATCGACCAGGCGGGCTTCGAGACAGCCATGGCAGCGCAGCGCGAGCGCGCTCGTGCGGCGAGCAAGTTCGGCGTGGATTTGCGCGGGGGCGTGACCGTCGAAGGCCGCACGGAGTTCTCCGGCTACGAGGGTATCGAGGACCAGGGGCGGGTCGCGGAACTCATCAAGGCTGGCGCCAAGGTCGATCGATTACGCGCGGGCGAGGAGGGTCAGGTGGTGCTCGATCGCACGCCGTTCTACGCCGAGGCCGGCGGGCAGGTGGGCGACCAGGGCCGGCTCACCGCACCCGGCGTGCGCTTCGATGTGCTGGACACGCAGAAGCTCGGCAACGCGCACGCCCACATCGGCAAGCTCGTGCAAGGCGAGATCAAGGCCGGCGACACGCTGACGGCCCAGGTCGATGGCGCGCGCCGGCGCGCGACGATGCTGAATCACACTGCCACCCATTTGTTACACGCGGCGCTACGCCAGGTGCTCGGCACGCACGTGACCCAGAAGGGGTCTCTGGTTGCGCCGGATCGCCTGCGCTTCGACTTCTCGCACTACCAGGCGGTGAGCGCGCAGGAGCTCACGCGGATCGAGCGGATGGTGAACGCGCAGATCCGCGAGAACGCGCCGGCGGACATCAACGTGATGGCATTCGACCAGGCGGTGGCCGCGGGCGCGATGGCGCTCTTTGGCGAGAAATACGAGAGCGACGTGCGTGTGCTCAAGATCGGTGAGTTCTCGATGGAGCTGTGCGGTGGCACCCACGTCAAGCGTGCCGGCGACATCGGCTTCTTCAAGATCATCGCCGAGTCCGGCATTGCTGCCGGCGTGCGGCGCATCGAGGCGCTCACCGGCGAGGACGCAGTCGCCTGGGCGGAGTCGAGTGATGTGCTGCTGCGCGAGGTCGGTTCGCTGGTGCGCGGCGGACGCGAGGACCTCAAGGACAAGGTCGAGCAGCTCCTCGAGCGCTCGAAGAAGCTCGAGAAGGAAATCCAGCAGCTCAAGGGACGGCTCGCGAGCGGGCAGGGCGGAGATCTCTCGAGCGCGGCGCGCGAGATCAACGGCGTGAAGGTGCTGGCCACGCGCGTCGACGGTGCCGATGCGAAGGCGCTGCGTGACGCGGTGGATCAGCTCAAGAGCAAGCTCAAGTCCGCGGTCGTGGTGCTGGCGTCGGTGGAAAGTGACGACAAGGTGTTGCTGGTCGCGGGTGTGACCCAGGATCAGACGAGCAAGATCAAGGCCGGCGAGCTGATCGGTAACGTGGCGCAGCAGGTCGGCGGTCGCGGCGGCGGGCGTCCCGACATGGCGCAGGCGGGCGGCACCAATCCCGCCGCGCTCGACGCCGCCCTCGCCAGCGTCGAACCGTGGGTACGCGAACGCCTTGGCGCTTGAGGCCCGAGGCCCTTCTTGTCCCTCATCGTTCAAAAATACGGCGGCACCTCGGTCGGTTCGCTCGATCTCATTCGCCGGGTCGCGGAGCGCGTGCACGCGCGCCGTCGCGACGGAACGCAGGTCGTCGTAGTCGTCTCGGCGATGGGCGACAGCACCGATCGGCTCGTCGACCTTGCACGCGGGATCTGCAGTGCCCCCGATGTCCGCGAGATGGACGTGCTCCTGTCCACCGGTGAGCAGGTCTCGATCGCGCTGCTGTGCATGGCGCTGCGGGCTCGCGGCTGTGTGGCGCGCTCCTACACCGGTGCGCAAGTGCGAGTCCTCACCAGCAGCGTGCACGGCCGCGCACGCATCGAGAACGTCGAGACCGAGCGCCTGCGAGCCGACCTCGATGCGGGTTGCGTGCCGGTGGTCGCCGGGTTCCAGGGCGTCGACGCGAATGGCGACATCACGACCATCGGGCGCGGCGGGTCCGACACCACCGCGGTCGCGCTCGCGGTCGCGTTACGTGCCGACGAGTGCCAGATCCTCACCGATGTCGATGGCGTCTACACCACCGATCCGCGCATGGTGCCGCAGGCCCGGCGCCTCGAGCGCGTGACCTTCGATGAAATGCTGGAGCTCGCCGGGCAGGGCTCGCGCGTCCTGCATCTGCGGTCGGTCGAGTTCGCGAGCAAGTACAATATGCCACTGCGCGTCGCATCGAGTTTTGCGCCGGGACCGGGGACCCTGATCTGCCGCGAGGAGCCCAAAGTGGAAGCACCCGTCGTTTCAGGCATCGCGTTCAATCGTGACGAAGCCGAGATCACCGTCGCCGGAGTGCCGGACGTGCCGGGCACCGCGCATCGACTGCTGCTGCCGGTGTCGGATGCGAACATCGAAGTCGACATGATCGTGGTCAATGCGCCGCACGACGGCAAGGTCGCGATCACCTTCACCGTGCATCGCGACGACTACGCGGCCGCGCTCGAGCTGGTGAGCGCCGCGGCGGGCGCGCTCGGCGCCGCCAACGTGAGTGGCAACGCCAGTGTTGCGAAACTTTCCGTAGTCGGCGTCGGCATGCGCTCGCACGCGGGCGTCGCGACGCGGCTGTTCGAAACCCTGGCGCGCGAGCAGATCAACGTGCGCCTGGTGTCGACCTCGGAGATCAAGATTTCTGTACTGGTGGATGAAGATTTTCTGGAGCGCGGCATACGTAGTCTCCACGCAGCGTTCGGACTCGAGCGCCAGAAAGCCTCATAACTGCCTGATTCCGGCCTTTTGTGGCCCTGTTCCCAAGGTTGCGCTTGCGCAGCATGCGCACGCGGCACTTCACGTGAACGCCGCGGTTACTTAAGACAGCAACGCCTCCGTTCACCTTTTTCTCACGAATTATTGTGGCGTAGTGCAGTGTCAACCCTGCACATTGCCGCTAGAATCGAGCGCGTTTGAAAAAATGACGATCGGCAGAAACAAGGCCGACGAATGCGGTGCGCAGGGCAGCTGCGGGGGCAGAGGGACCGAGCGCCGCTACGAAGGAGCAGAGAAAATGCTGATTCTGACTCGGCGCGTGGGCGAGACGGTGATGATAGGAAATGACGTCACCGTCACGGTCCTCGGTGTCAAAGGTAACCAGGTGCGCATCGGCGTGAATGCACCCAAAGAAATTGCGGTGCATCGCGAAGAGATCTACGAGCGCATCAAGCGCGAAGCGCAGAGCGGCGGCGGCCAGGTGGTCCGCGGCCAGTTCGGCTCCGGCACCGATGGCAAGGGCTGACCGGCGCGCATTCACGCGACCTTTACCTCTTCATAGCCCACCCAGTATCATCGCGCCCTGCTTTTTGGCAGGGCGCTGAGCCTTTTCACCCCTCAACGCGCCCGCGCAGCACACGGAGAGATGGCCGAGTGGTCGAAGGCGCGCCCCTGCTAAGGGCGTAAGGGTCAAAAGCCCTTCGAGGGTTCGAATCCCTCTCTCTCCGCCAGATTTACCAGCGATCCTCACCTTACGAGGGCGCCGCGCCCCGCCGGTGAATCGCCGCTCATCGAACGGAGGAAGTACCGTGTCCACTCCAGCCAGACAGTTACCCCAGGGCGTGCATTCAGAGATCGAACGGGTGTTCGCTCTGCAGCAGGCGCATCAATGGGAGATGAAGGCCACCAGCGCCGAGCAACGCAAGGAGAAGCTGAAAAAGTTGCAGGCGGCCGTGCAGGCTCACAGCGATGCGATCATGGCCGCGGTGAAGCAGGACACGCGCAAGCCTGAAGGCGAAATCAAGGTGACGGAGATCCTGGGCGTCCTCGGCAACATCCAGAAGAACATCGACAATCTCGAGCAGTGGATGAAACCCGTCGAAGTGGTTCCATCCCAGAACCAGAACGACAAGGCGAGAATCGTCTACGAGGCGCGCGGCGTGTGCCTCATCCTCGGTCCATGGAATTTTCCGCTCGGACTCACCATGGGACCTCTCGCGGCCGCCGTCGCCGCCGGAAATTGCTGCGTGGTCAAGCTCACGGACCTGTGCCCGGCAACTGCGGCAGTCGCTGCGAAGATCATCAGGCAGGCATTCGAGGAAAAGGAAGTCGCCTTGTTCGAAGGCGGCGTCGACGTGGCCACCGCGTTGCTCGACCTGCCGTTCAACCACATCTTCTTCACCGGCAGCACGCGAGTCGGAAAGATCGTCATGGCGGCGGCGGCGAAGAACCTGGCGAGCGTCACCCTGGAACTCGGCGGCAAGTCGCCAGTCATCGTCGATGAAGGCGCGGATGTGAAGAAGGTTGCAGCCGACCTGGCGGCGGCCAAGCAATTCAATGGCGGGCAGGCCTGCATCAGTCCCGACTACGTATTCGTCAAGGAGCAACAGAAGGGCGCCTTGGTCGAGGAGTTTCGCTCGAAGGTGAAGCAGAACCTCTACCGGGACGACGGCAGCATCAAGAAGGAAAGCATCGCCCAGATCGTCAACGAGCAGAATTTCGCGCGCATCAAGAAACTCTTCGATGACGCCGTGGCCAAGGGCGCCAAGGTCGCCGTAGGCGGCACGCTGGAATCGGCCGACCGCACGATCCATCCGACGCTGCTCACCGACGTCACGCCTGAGATGCAGATCATGCAGGAGGAGATCTTCGCGCCGGTCGTGCCGGTCGTGACTTACAAGAACCTCGATGAGGTCATCGAGCACATCTCGCGCCGGGGCAAGCCATTGGCGCTCTACATCTACAGCAACGATCGCAAGAACATCGACAAGGTGCTCGAGCGAACCTCATCGGGCGGGGTGACAATCAACGGGTTCTTCTCCCATTACCTGGAAAGCCAGTTGCCGTTCGGTGGTGTCAATCAAAGCGGCATGGGGAGCTATCACGGCGTCTTCGGCTTCAAGACGTTCTCTCATGAACGTGCAATCTACATGCAGGAGACTCGCTAAGAGCTCGACCCGGCTCATCGCACTGACCGCTCAAAGGAGAAGACAATGAACATGCGCATGGTTGAAGGAAGCTTCGCAGGTGTCGAGGGCGTCAAGATCTTCACACGCGAGTGGCAGCCGGCCGGCAAGGCGCGCGCTGTGGTCGTCATCTCCCACGGATTGAACGCGCACAGCGGCCTGTACGAATGGGCGGCCCAGCAGTTCATCTCCAACGGGCTCGCCGTCTACGCGCTGGATCATCGCGGCCGCGGCCGCTCAGAGGGCGAGCGCTTCTTCGTGAAGAAGTTCGCGGACTGGACCAGGGATCTCGGGACGTTCATTGACATCGTGAAGACGCGCGAGCCGGGCCTGCCGGTGTTCCTGCTCGGTCACAGCGCGGGCGGCGTGATCGCCTGTGTCTACACCCTGGAGCACCAGGACAAGCTCACTGGCCTCATCTGCGAGGATTTCGCCTACCAGGTGCCGGGGCCCGAAATCGCGCTGGCGATCGTGAAAGGGGTCAGCCACCTGGCGCCGCACGCGCACGTGCTCAAGCTCAAGAACGAGGACTTTTCGCGCGACCCGGCGGTCGTCGCGGCGCTGAACGCGGATCCGCTGATCGCGAACGAGTCGCAGCCGAGCGAGACGATCGCCGAGCTGGTGCGCGCCGACGAGTTGCTCAAGACGAGCTTCGGACAGCTCACCTTGCCGCTCCTCATCCTGCACGGCACCGCGGACAAGGTGACCAAGCCGAGCGGCAGCAAGGAGTTCTTCGAGAGGGCCGGCTCGCGCGACAAGACCTTGAAGCTGTACGAGGGCCACTTTCACGACCTGCTGGCCGATATTGGCAAGCAACAGGTCATGGCGGACATTCAAGCGTGGATTGACGCGCACGTGGGAGCTCAGATCCCGGTCGGCCGACCGGAGCTGCGCACGACTCCCGAAGAGTCGGCAGCGCGGCCCGCGCATTAGTGCGACTGGGCGGGGGCTTTCCCGGCCGCTCATTGTCCTCGCAACTGGCGGAGAGCCTTCCTCTCTCCGCCAGTTTTCCCGAGATCAACCGCTGAAGGCGTCACACGACACGTTGTGATTCCAGTTCACGAACGTGCCGGTGGGGCTTTCTTTCCAGGCCCACACGTGCAGCGTGTAGAACGCCGGCAAGCCGAAGCGATTCGGACTCTCGAAGAGGTGAAACGCCTGTCCGTACAACTGCGGCGGGTTCGCGTTCTTGGCGTTCCAGGCGTCCGCCAGCACCAGAAAGTCCGCACCGATGAGCCGCAAACGTCCATTCGGCAACGGCTCGTAGATCACGATCTCCGGCTGAGTCGCGTCCAGCACGCCATCTCCGACGAGCGCGCCGTTCACATAGTGAAGGCCCATCGCGCCCGCATCCGGCCCGCTGACGCAACCAAACTGCAGGTGATAGCCCTCCGCCTCGGCGATCTGCGGATCGCGAAAGCGCGCGGTGGACTCACGCACGATTCTGATGAGCTCTCCCGCCGGGCCAGTCGGCGGATCGGCAGGGTGATGATGCGAGGCTGTCGAGGGTGCGGGTCCATCGCCCGCGAGCGCGCACACCGAGCCCAAAGCGGCCCCAGCCAGCACGCCGAGAACAGAGAGTCCCAGATACTTGAGATACGTCGCGCGTCGTTCGATCGTCATGGCAACACCTCCTGGTTTCATGGCAACACTTCCTGGTCGATCCGGTGGGCTCGTCGGTGCAGTCCCGGCAACAGCATCGGCACCTTGCGGCGATAGGCCTCGTACGCCACGCCGTGCTCGGCGATGAGATCGCGTTCCTCGAACTGGATCGCCAGCACGATGTACGCGGTCGTGCCGAGTGCGAACAAAAGGTGGGCGAGCCCCATGGTCGGGGTGCTCCAGAACGCGAGCAGGAACCCGAAGTAGAGCGGGTGCCGGATGACTCGATAAGGCAGCGGAGTACGGAAGCTCACGGGCGAGTACGGCCGGCCGATGAGCGGCAGCCACACCTGCCTCAGCCCGAACAGGTCGAAGTGGTTGATGAGGAAAGTGACGACGAGCACCGTGACCCAGCCGGCGGCGCACAGGGTCCACAAAGCGAGGCGGGCCATCGCGCCCTCGACGTTCCAGATTTCCATTCCGAGCGGGCGCCACTGCCAGAAGAGCAGGAGCAGGGCGAGGCTCGCGCACAGCACGTAAGTCGAGCGCTCGATGGTCCACGGGATCACCTGCAGCCACCACTCCTTGAACCAGCGGCGCGCCATGATGCTGTGCTGAAGCGCAAACACGGCGAGGAGCGCGCAATCGATGGCCAGCGCGGAAAGCAGTGAGCCTTGCAGCGGCCCGTCGAGTTGGCGCGGCACGCCGAAGCCGCCGACGAATGCGATCGCGTAGAGGAACGTGGCGAGGAATATCAGATACGCCACGAGCCCGTAGGCAAAGCAGAGCAGACGTTTGGGCATGGTGCACACCTCATTCGGTGTCGGTTACGTTGCCGTGACCGGCTCGCGTGCACCATGGGAGCTTTGTCCCGCTTCGGCTAAGATCGCTCTGCGTGCTCTGAGACAAATGTCCCGATGTCGCGAACCGAGACAAGGAAGCCCCGTCAACACATCCGCTACGTGACGGCATCTGACGGCGCGCGCCTGGCGTGGGCGGAATCGGGGCAGGGAGCCACGATTATCAAGGCGGCCAATTGGCTCACCCACCTGGAATACGAATGGGAGAGCCCCGTCTGGCAGCACTGGCTGCAATTCTTTTCCGCGCAGGGCCGCTTAGTCCGCTACGACGACCGCGGCAGTGGCATGAGCGAGTGGCGCGACACGCCTCTCACGCTCGAACGCTGGACGGAAGATCTTGACGCGGTCATCGAAGCTGCCCGCCCCGAAGGCCCCGTCACGCTTCTCGGTATCTCGCAGGGCGCCACCACATGTATCGGTTATGCGATCCGGCATCCGGAGCGCGTTGCCCGGCTGGTCCTGTACGGCAGCTACGCGCGTGGCGTCTTCCGGCGAGATGACCCCGAGGCGGAAGCGGCTTTCCGGGCCATGATCGATTTGGCGCGCGTCGCGTGGGCGCGGGACAACCCGACGTTCCGCCAGGTCTTCACGTCACGATTCATTCCTGACGCGAGTCCGCAGCAACTGCAGTGGTTCAACGATCTCTGCCTCAAGGCCGCGCCGGGCGAAATCGTTGCGAGCCTGCTCAGCGCTCGCGCGGTCCTCGACGTGCAGGCCTCGCTTGGCGATGTGCGCGTGCCGACGCTGGTCCTGCACGCTCGCGGTGACCAGGTCGTACCGATCGCCGAAGGGCGCATCCTGGCGAGCGGCATCGCCGGCGCCGAATTCGTCGAGCTCGATTCCCGCAATCACATCCTGCTCGGGCACGAAGCGGCGTGGCAGCGCTTTCAGGATGCGGTGCGCGCCTTTCTCTTCGCCGGGCAGGCGCTGCCCGATGGCGTGTTCGCCGCCTTGTCCGTGCGGGAGCGTGAGGTGCTGGCACTGATGGGGCAGGGCCTCAGCAACATAGATATCGCCGAGCGGCTGAAAATCAGCGAGAAGACCGTTCGCAATCACACGTCCAACCTGTTCGACAAGCTCGGCGTATGGTCCCGTGCGCAGGCGATCGTGTTCGCCCGCGACCACGGCTTTCGCGGCTGACCAAGACACAAACTGATCGTGGCGGGCAATCACAATGCGTCCTGTCGATGTCATCGACCCGGAATTCTTCGCACCTGATGAGCCGCTCACCGACCGGCTGCCGCTGCTCGATGCGTGGCTGGAGCGCCCGGAGTTGCCCAACGAGCCGCTGGCGGGCTACGGCGCCCTCCTGGTCCAACACCAGCTCAGCAACCAGATTCCCATGTTGCATGCGCTGTTGTCCCTGGGACTGAGCCCCAGCGACATCTGGTGGCTCGATATTCCCTACACCTCGCACGTCCTGGTACGCGACTACGCTCACGAGCGGCTGGGAATTCCGCGGAGCCAGCTCGTCGAGTCCCGCTTCAGGATTCTTGAGCCGTACGCGTCCTACCAGCACGCCAGGGTCATCGAAATCCTGCATGCCATCGCGGAGCGCAAGCCCGCGAAGCTGCTCGTGCTCGATGATGGCGCGTACGTTCTCGAGGGGCTCGCCTCGTTGGCGAGGCATCGCTGGCCGGAGCGGCTCACCATCGTCGAGCAGACGACGCGCGGCTTCATCAAGCTGCGCGAAAGCGCCGCGCTGCGCAACGCCGCGCGTGAGCTGCCGCTGATCGACGTGGCACGTTCCGCCCCGAAGCGCGCCCTGGAGCCGCCCTTCATCGCGATGGCGGTCTGCGCCGCGCTGCAGCCGCACCTGGAGAAACATTTCGGCGCGGGTTTCTCCGGTAACTGCCTGGTGCTGGGTTACGGTGCGATCGGCGAGCAGGTGGCGACCTTCGTGCGACGTCACTTTCGCCTGCCGGACAGCCGCGTGTACGTACACGACCCGGATCTCAAGGCGGCAGCGCTCGCGCGCCAGCGCAGGTTCCCGGCCTGGGATCGCGAAGAACTCGATACGCGCTTTCAACTCGTCATCGGCTGCTCAGGCGAAGCCTCGTTCAAGGTCGGAGACTCCACCTATCTCGACGACGGGGCCATTCTCGTCAGCGCGTCCTCCGGCGCGGTTGAGCTTTCACGCCAGGATTTCCTCGAGCTCGCCGACGCCAGCCCGAGCGACGACATCAAGATCGCGCGCGACGCCCTGGATGAGACCAACATCCACAGCGACCTGTCGATCCACCTCGTGGATCGCACGGTCACGTTCATCAACGGCGGCTTTCCCGTCAACTTCAACGGCCGCCTCACGGTCTGCCCGACGCGCTACATCCAGCCCACACCCACGATGATGGTGGCCGCGGCGGTGCAGGCCGCGCAGGCTCTGGATTCTGGCCGGCATGGAATCGTGGCTTTCGATCCCGGGTTCTACGACTGGGCGCACCCTCGTTTTCGCGCGCTCCTCGGTGAGCGCGCGCACTGGCTGGAGCCAGTGCCCGAGGAAGCGTGGTGAACGGTGTTCGGCGGCGTCTGACAGGAGGTTTGCAATGGCACTCGATTTCGACGTGACGAAACAATCGCAGTCGGTGAGCGATGGCGTTTCTGATCTCGACAGAGCCTACAAGCAGATCCGTGACGCGATCCTTCTGGGCATACCGGGTACCAAACCGACGTGCATCGGAGCGGTATTCCCGGGACAGCTCGGCATCACGGCCGAACCTCGGCAAGTCGGAGCGGCGAAGGTCACAAGCCGCTACCAGTGCAGTCGGACCAAGCGCTGGTACCAGAGCAAGAAGGAATGCGAAAAGAACTGCAAGCCAAAGTCCACAAAGAAGAAGCCGGCAGCGGGCCCAATAACCGACCTGCTCGCGCGACTCGCACCGTCGTCGGGCTGCACAGGCAACGTCAAGGTCAAGATCAAGTTCCGCGTGGAGCGCAAGTACAAACTGACCGTGCGCATGGTCGTAATGGAATGGCTCGTCAGGATCGGCAAACCTGAGGCGCGCAAGCTCGTCAGGTCGTGGAACGACGGCATCGTCGAACACGAGTACCAGCATGCCGATGACATTCGCGACGTGGCTACCCGCACGCTGCCTGAGTTCATGAAGTATGAAATCACGGGTGAAGGCGACTCGGAGGCGGCCGCGCGCGCGAATGCCAAGACGAACCTGGAAGATGAGATCGAAGACGATAACTCGCATATCGAGCGCATTTTTCGCAACGCGATAGAGCGCCGGGCGGGCGCGCTGGATATCCTCAAGGAGGGAAGCCTGCCGTTGCCTGCACTCAGCGATTTGCGATGAGCCGCCTGCCGGTGCCGGGCTCCGGTGCAGCCTGTTAGGCTCATCGCCATGTCGCAGGTCTCCGGAAAGCTGACCGTATACGTGGCACTCGCGAGCAATCTCGCGATCGCGGTGACCAAGTTCGTGGCCGCTGCCATCACCGGCAGCTCCGCGATGCTCAGCGAAGGCGTCCATTCCCTGGTCGATACGATCAACGAATTGCTGTTGCTCTACGGGATACGGCGCGCCGCGCGGCCCGCCGATATCAATCATCCCTTCGGACACGGACGCGAGCTCTATTTCTGGAGCTTCATCGTTGCCCTGCTGGTGCTCATCCTCGGCGCGGCAGTCGCTGCGTACCAGGGCGTCACCCACATCCTGTATCCGGCGCCGATCCGCAGTCCGCTGGTGAACTACGTCGTGCTGGCGGCGTCCTTCGTGTTCGAAGGGTCTTCGTGGTGGGTCGGGCTGAAGGCGTTCCGCGCGAGCCAGGGAGGACAGGGATTCTTCCAGGCGTTTCGCAACAGCAAGGATCCAACCACTTTCACGGTGCTCTTCGAAGACACCGCCGCGCTTCTCGGTCTGCTGATCGCAGCGGCGGGAATCGCGGGCGCGCAGCTCTGGAAGGCGCCCTGGCTCGACGGACTCGCCTCGATCGGCATCGCGCTGGTGCTGCTGGCCTCATCGCTCCTGCTGGCACGCGAAACCAAGGACCTGCTCATCGGCGAGCCGGCACGTCCTCACCTGCGGGATGCAATCCTGCGCATTGCGGCCGAGGATCACGACGTCAAGCGCGCCAACGGCGTGCTCACCGTGCAGCTGGGGCCCAATCACATCGTGGCGGCGCTCAGTATCGAGTTCCAGGAGCAGCTCACCACGATCGAGATCGAACGTTGCGTCGATCGCATCGAAGCGGCCATCAAGGGTTTCCAGCCCGACATCAACACGCTCTTCGTCAAGCCGCAGAATGCCGAGACCTGGCGCACTCGCGCCGCGCGCCTCGCGAGGGATCCTTCAGAAGCTTCCGACTACGACGCGTGAGTCGATCTTGTCGGGGGGCGCGGCATTCAGGACTGTCACCACGGACTGCAGGCCGACCGGCTTGGTGAGGTGATGATCGAACCCGGCCGCGTGAGCACGCGCCCGGTCGCTGTCCTGCCCCCACCCCGTGATGGCGGCCAGCACGAAGCGATCTCCGCCTGGCAGCGAGCGAAGCTGCCGCGCCAGCTCGTAGCCGTCGACGTTCGGCATGCCGATGTCGAGCAGCAGGATCTCGGGTGAGAAGGTTCGCAGGCTGGCGAGCGCTGCTGGCGCACTGTGCGCCACGCGCACCTCGTTGCCCATCGACTCGAGCGCGGTGCACAGGGTCTTCGCCGCATCCTCGTTGTCATCGACGATGAGCACGCGCCGCGGGATGACAACCGGCGCGAGATCCGTACTCGTGCCCGGGTTCGGCAGGTTCGTCCACGTGGCGAGCGGCAGGCGAATGGTGAACGTGCTGCCGCAGCCCAGGCCACGACTCTCGGCCGCAATCGAACCTCCGTGAAGCCCGATCAGTCGGCGAGCGAGGGCCAGGCCGATCCCGAGTCCGCCCGCGCCCCGCCGCGCGTGATGCTCGGGCACCTGGCTGAACATGTCGAATACCTGTTCGAGATGCGCGGGCGGAATGCCGAAACCGGTGTCTTCGATTCGTACGATCGCCTCGCCCGCCTCCACCTGTGAGCGCAAGCGAATCGTGCCGCGAGCGTTCATGTACTTGGCGGCATTGCTCAGCACGTTCGCCAGCACCTGCGTCAGGCGGTGCAGATCACCATTGATGGGCAACGGCTCCCCGGCATGCTCGACGCGCAGCTGGTGCTGGTGCTGCTCGATGAGTGGCTTGACCAGTTCGAGCGCGGCTTCGATGGCAACCCGCAGGTCGAGCGGCGCGCGTCGCAGGTCGATCTTGCCGCGCGTCACGCGCGACAGGTCGAGCAGGTCATCCACGAGCCGCACCAGGTGCGACAGCTGCCGCCCCATCATGGAATGAATGCTGCCGACGAGCTCCGGCGTGTTGGCGGCACGCTGCAGCAGCTCGAGCCCGGTGCTGAGCGGCGCCAGCGGATTCCTGAGCTCGTGGCTCAGCATGGCGAGGAATTCGTCCTTGCGATGATTCACTTCGCGCAACGCCTGGTCGGTCCGCATGCGCTCCAGCAGATTGGTCGCCAGCCGCGCGAGAACATCGAACAGTCGCAGATCGTCGTCAGAGGGCTCGTGCGGTTCCCGCCAGTGCGTCGAGAGGATCCCGACCAGCTGGCCTTCGCGGGAAATCAACGGCGTCGATTGCACCGAGCGAATTTCCGAGCGTCGGTACTCGCGCAGATCTTCCGTGCCCGCGAGCATCGGGCTTTGCTCGATATCGGCAACGACGACTCGCTGCCCGGTGCGCAACGCCGCGCCGCACGAGGAACCTGAGTCGGCCGTCACGCGCTGCCAGAACCGGGCAGACTCCGGATGAAAGCCTCTCCAGGCGAGCAGCAGCAGATCGTTCCCTTCGCCCTGGAGCATCTGCATGCTCGCGAAGTCCGAGTGCATCATGGTCGCGGCGGCATCCAGGATCTGCTCGTAGAGGGCGCGGACGTCCCGCTCGTGAACCATGCTGGCGCTGATCCCGCGCAGCAGGTGCGACCCGGCGACTTCCTTGGCGAGTGTTTCCCTGGCGTGCGCATCCTGTCGGACGACCTGGTACGCGACCGCCGCGAATTCGCTCAGGCTCGCGAGCAGCCGCAGATCTTCCCGGTCGAAGCGCCGGCTTTCGTCGTGTGCGATGACCCAGACGGTTCCCACTTTCCTGCCGGCGACCTGGAAGGGCACGAGCAGGACTTCGGCGAGTGGCGGCACACCGGTCCCGGAAAAGAAGCCGTTGAAATGTCTTTCCGGGTACGACATGAGCAAGGGAACGTTGTGATCGAGCACCGTGCCGCAGGGACTCGCTTCGCGCGGCATCGATTGGCCGCGAAACGCCGACCATCTTCCCGCCGCGGCGTGCCAACGGCAGATCCGGCGGCCGTGCTCCTCCTCCGCGATACTGATGGCAGCCGAGTGCGCCTTGCACAGACGCAACGCGGTTTCGGCAATCTCCTGCAGAACGGTTGCGCCAGAATCCTTCAACGCCTTGATCAAGCCGACCAGCGCTGCGCTTTCACTCTTGAAATCCGCAGCGCGTTCCGGACGACATTCGAGCTCGCGCGTGACGAGCACGGTTTCCAACGCGACGGGGGGAACGAGTGAAGAGCCGGCGGTAGCAGACATGAGCGATTGGATTTCGAAGGTGCCCCGAGTATAGGCTCGGCGTTGCGCCGCGTGCGACCCATCTTCGCGGCGACAGCTGTTGAACAAAGTACAAGTAAATTCGCCATCAACAGAGCAGTAAAAATAACAATGAAAGCACCGCGACTCGCCGCGCTTGGACTGCTCGTGCTGCTCGCGCCGCTGCGGGTGAGCGCGCAGGACGAGACGCAATCCATCCGCGCCAAGCAGGACGCGCTCTGGAATCGAGCGCAGGACTCCATCCGCAGTGTCGTGCAGAAGACGGACGCGGTCGTCGGCGTCGCGATTCTCGATCTCACCGACCAGCGCTCGTTCTTCCTGAACGCCGACGCCACGTATCCGACTGCAAGCACCATCAAGCTCGCGGTACTCGCGGAGCTCTACCGGCAGAACGAGCGTGCGGAGTCGGGCGGCGCAGGCGCGAAGCTGGACGATCTCTACACGCTCGATGCGAAGGATCGCGTTGGCGGCGACGGCGTGCTGCAAGCCATGACGCCGGGCGTCACGCGGCTCACCAATCGCGACCTGGCCGCGCTGGTCGCGGGGTTGAGCGACAACATGGCGGCCAACGTCCTCATCGACCGCGTCGGCATGGACAACGTCAACACCTGGCTCGCGGGGTTGGGTCTCAAGGAGACCCGGCTGCGGCGTCACATGATGGACGTCGCGGCGGCTCGTGAAGGGCGCGAAAACACGGCAACTCCGCGCGAGCTCGTGACGCTTCTGAAAAGCATCTACGACGGGAAAGTCTTCAGGAAGGCGACGACCGACGACTTCCTCAAGCTCCTCAGCGTCATCAAGAAGAGTTACATCCCGCGGCTTCTTCCCGCGGACCTGACGATCGCCAACAAGCCCGGTGACCTCGACGGCGTGCGCAACGATGCGGCCATCGTGTTCTGCCCGGGTCGGCCGTTCGCCATCGTCGTCATGGTCACGTTCGCGCGCGATGAGGTCGCGGCGGAGGACAGCATCGCGCTCATCGCACAGGCCGCCTGGAGTTACTTCGATCGCGTCGGGCGCAGCTCACCGCTCGGCCGCGTCATCAACTGAAGGAGTCCTGACCGGTAATGCGCAGGCGCGCCGAAATCCGGCGCCGCTTCAGGTTCGCGCGCCCTTCATCAGCGTCTGGCACGCGAGTTTCGCGATCTCGATGTCCTGGATGGCGAGGCCGGTCAGGTCGACGATGGAGATCTGGTCGTCGCGCGCGCGCCCGAGCGAGGGGTTGGCAATGACCTCCCCAAGCTCGACGAAGTCCTTCTCCTGTACGAGTCCCGCCTTCAAGGCGTGCACCGCATCGCCGTGATCGAAGCATTGCGACCGCGAGTCGACGACGCGGACTTGCGCTTTGCGGAACAGCTCGGCTTCAAGCTCCTGCTTGCCGGGCGCATCGGCGCCCACCGCCGTGATGTGGGTGCCGGGCCGGACATCGCTCGCCTTGAGCAACGCGGCGCGTGCGGCGGTCGTGGTCACGATCAGGTTGCAGCGCCGTGCGAGGTCCGCGACCGAACGCACCGGCTCGACCTCGAACCCTTCCACGCGGTAGACCTTGGCCTGGTCCGGATTGCGCGCCCAGATCAAGGCGCGACGACACGGCGTCACGTGTCGGAGCAGATCGAGCTGCAGGCGCGCCTGCACGCCGCCGCCGATGATGCCGATGGCTTCGATCGCGCGCGGCGCAAGATACTTCGCGGCCACCGCGCCGGCTGCGGCCGTGCGCAGGTCGGTCAGGCACGCCTCATCGAGCAGTGTCGCGATCGGCGCTCCGGTGCGCGCGCTCAACACGATCATCATGCCGTTGCCCGTGCCGAGCCCGAGCCGGGGATTGTCGTAAAAGCCGCTCGCGATCTTGATCACGAACGTGTCATCGCCGCGCCGATGCCCGTACTTGATGTGCAGGTCGCCGGGCGGGTCGTCGAACCTGAGGTAACCGACCGGCGGCGTCGCAACCTCGCCTCGCGAGTAGGCGACGAAGCCGCGCTCGAGGGCCGCGATGACTTCCTGCGGCACGACGGCTTTCTCGATCTCGGAGCGCGTGAAGATGCGCATCAGGTCTGCGTGATCATGGCTGCGATCGACGCGCTCACGTTGCCACCGCAAATGAGGATCGCCACGGTCTTGCCGGCGTAATCACGGGCCACCTGGCGGAAGGCGGCGACCGCCACGCCCGCCGCGCCCTCCACGAGCTGGCGATCCTTGCGATAGAGCTCGCGCAGTGAGTCGAGGATTTCCTCCTCACTGACGAGCACCGAGCGGTCGATGACTTCCGCGGCGAGCGGCAACGTCACCGCGTTCGCTTCCACGCCACCCGCGGTGCTCACGGAAAGCGTCGGCTGCTCCTCGACGTCGATGACGCGGCCGGCGCGGATGCATTCGTACAGGGCGCGCGAGTTGTGCGGCCAGCAACCGATCACTTCCGTGCCGGGCGATGCCGTTTTCAGGTGCGCGCCCATACCGCCGATCAAGCCTCCGCCGCCGACTGCCACGAAGACCGCATCGAGCCGCGGGAGCTGGCGAAGCAGCTCCACCGCGATGGTGCCCTGGCCGGCAACGACCGCGGGGTCGTTGTACGGGGAGGCGTATTCGCGTCCGGAACGCTCGCCCTCGCGGCGCGCGGTCTGCTCGGCGAGGAGTGGATCTCCCTCGACGAGCCGCACGCGAGCCCCGAGCGCCTCGATCTTCGCGCGCCTGCCCGGGTCGATCGCGGCAGGCACGAACACCTCGCTCGCGATGCCCAGCCTCGCACCCGCCGCGGCGACGGCGAGCGCGTGATTGCCGCCGCTGGAAGCCGCGACGACACCGCGCGCAGCCTGCGCGGGCGTGAGCGAGAGGAGCTTGTGAGTCGCGCCGCGTGGCTTGAACGCGCCCGTCTCCTGGAGGTTTTCGAGCTTCAGGTACACCTCGGCACCCGAGCCCTCGCTGAGCCACGCGGAGCGTGCGACCGGCGTTTCGATCACGTAGGCGCGGATGCGCCGCTCGGCGGCAGCGCAGTCGATGTCTTGGCTTTTCATTCGGCTCTCGGGGGTGGCGCGCGCGGGTGGATCGTCGCAGCGGAAGTCTATATCTTCCACTGCCCGTCACAATCGAAGAACAACCGCCTCATGAGAACACCCATCACCGCACTGGTTCTGTCCTTGTCAATCGTCCCACTGGCTCAGGCCCCCGCAGCCACGAGCGACGCCGGCCGCGAGGCGTTCCGCGCCATCTACAAGGAGATGGTCGAGACCGACACCTCCGCGGGCACCGGCTCGTGCACCAAGCTCGTGCGGCTGGTGGAAACGCGCCTGAAGGGCGCGGGGTACTCCGGCGATGACGTCCAGGTCGTCATCCCCGAAGGCAAGCCCGATGACGGCAACATCGTGGCGCGCATCCGCGCCGCGAACCCGACCAGGAAGGGTGTGCTGTTGCTGGCGCATATCGACGTTGTCGATGCGAAGCGCGAGGACTGGGAGCGCGATCCGTTCAAGCTGATCGAGGAGAACGGCTACTTCTACGGCCGGGGCTCGGCCGACGACAAGTCGATGGCGGCGGTGTTCCTCGACCTGATGATCCGGTTGAAGCAGGAGAAGAGCTTCAAGCCGCGGCGCGACCTCATCCTGGCGCTCACCTGCGGCGAGGAGACCTCGGATCGCGTCAACGGCGTCGATTACCTCCTCAAGAACCGGCGCGAGCTCATCGACGCGGCGTTCGCGATCAACGAAGGCGCGGGTGGCCTGCTGTCCGAGGACGGCAAACCGCTCATCCTGCAGGTGCAGGCGGGCGAGAAGATCCACCAGGTGATGTCGCTCGAGGTCACGAACCCGGGCGGCCATTCCTCGCGCCCCGTGCCCGACAACGCCATTTACCGGCTGGCGGCGGCGACGCTGAAAGTGGCCGACCTGTCGTTCCCGATCCAGGTCAATCCCGTCGTGCGCGAATACTTTCGCGTGAGTGGCCCGATCGTCGGCGGGGAGACCGGCGCCGCCATGAGCGCGCTCGCGAAGAATCCCGACGATCAGCAGGCGCTCGCAACAGTCATCCGGGACCCGAGCTACAACGCGATCTTGCACACGACCTGCGTTGCGACCCAGATGCAGGGCGGACACGCAGCGAATGCGTTGCCCCAGCGCGCCACCGTGACGCTCTCGTGCCGTGTGATGCAGGGGACGACGCCGGAGCAGGTGAAGGAAACGCTCGAGAAAACGCTCGGCGATCCGCAGGTGAAAGTGAACATCGTCCGGCGTCGTGACGGCTCGTCGGCTCCGGAGTTGACACCCGAGATCATGGGCCCGGTGAAAGCGCAGGCCGCGAAGCAGTGGCCCGGAGTGCCGGTCGCGCCACTCATGTCGGCGGGCGCCACCGATGGACGCTTCCTCATGAATGCCGGCATCCCGACCTACGGCATGAGCGGCATGTTCGCCGCACCCAACGAAACCAATGCGCACGGCTTGAACGAGAAGCGGCGCGTGCAGTCGCTCTACGAAGGGCGTGAGTTTCTCGAGGGCATCGTGCGCGCGTACGCAAAATAGGCGCGCGCGCGGGCCGTCACGATCGAGTGTGAGTCGTCAATACGGAAGTCGATAGCTTCCGTTGCGAGCCATGATAGAAGACATCGAGGGTGTGATTGTCTCGGGTGCCGGCCCGGTGGGCCTGGTCACCGCGTTGAAGCTCGCGCGCGCCGGAATCCGCGTCGTGGTTCTCGAAGCCGAACCGGCCATCAAGGATGAGCCGCGCGCCGGCGTGTATCACTCGCCGATCGTCGAGCGGCTCGACACGCTCGGGTTGCTCGAGGATCTCAAGCAGATCGGCGTCCTCAAGCAGGCCTACGACTACTGGACGATCGATCATCGCCGCCTCGGCCACTTCAGCTTCGAAGTGCTGCGACCCGAGGACACTGCTTACCCGTTCAACCTGCACTTGGGTCAGCCCGCGCTCGCCGGCGTCATCCTCAAGCATCTGCTGCGCGTTTCGGGCGCCGAAGTGCGCTGGCGGCATCGCCTGACGAGCGTCTCGCAGGACGATCGATCCGTGACGGTCGGTGTGCAGACGCCCGAAGGCGAGCGGGTGCTGCGCGCCGACTGGCTGATCGGCGCCGACGGCGGACGCAGCGGCGTTCGGCACGCGCTCAATCTGAAGCTCGAGGGTGTCACCTGGCCCGAGTGGTTCGTCGCCACCAATGTGCGCTTTGATTTCGCGACCAGCGGTTACGGGCAGTCGAATGTAGTGCTCGATCCCGAGCACTGGGCGATCATCGTGAAGCTCGACCGCTCCGGCCTCTGGCGCTGCACCTATCGCGAGGACGGTGAGCTCAGCGAAGCGGAAGTCCGGCGCCGTCTGCCCGAACGGTACGCTCTGTTTGCTGACATGTTGCCCAGGCACTCACCGGAGGCGATGACGCCGTATCGCGCACACGATCGCTGCGCGGAACGCTTCCGTGTCGGACGCGTGCTCCTCGCAGGCGATGCCGCGCACCTGGTCAATCCGATCGGCGGCCTCGGGTTGACCGGAGGGTTGATCGATGCTGTTTCGCTCGGCGATGCGCTCGTCGTGGTGATCGAAGGGCGCCGGAGCGACGACGTTCTCGACGCCTGGGCCGATGAACGCAGGCGAATTCACCTGCAGGTCACCATCCCGACGGCGCAGGAGAACCGGCGTCGCGTGAGCGAGCGCGATCCGGAAAAACGGCGCGTTGACGCCGAACGATTGCAGCGCCTCACCGACGATCCGGCTGCAGCGCGCGAAGCGCTGCTTGGCGTGTTCGCACTCGTGGGCCGTGATCCGTTGCAGTAGGCGGCAGGCCGCGGCCTGAATCCGTCAGCTAGTGGCCGACCAGCCTCAGCAGCACATGCACGATCGCGAACGGCAACCCGAGAAACAGCATCGAGAGCGCGACCGAGAGAAAGGTCATCAGATAGAGCGCAACGCACACCAACACGCCGATGAGCGCGGCGAGCGGCACCAGGATGATCAGCAGCTGTCGCGGCCAGCCGTGCGGCAACACGGTGACCTGCGCGCCGAGTTTGGCGAGCGCCTGCAGCCGGCGCCGCATCGATGGAAAGGGGGGTACGAAGGAGGTGGCAAGCAGGTTGGCGCTGGCCCTGGCTCCGTCGGGCCGCACGACCGAGAGGTGCGCCGCCCACGATGCGAACATACCGCCGGCCACCGTTCCGGACATTCTCCCGAGTGCGCCTGCCAGCGCATCGGGGTCGCGCGTGAGTCGCACCGCGATCGCGTCGGCCATGTACTTGCGCTGACGCCAGGCGAGTGACACGAGCGGCTGCAACAGGAACAGCGAGACGAGCCCGCCGAAGAAGCCGGTGATCACGAGCGGGCCGGCGAGCGGGATCCACAGGAGCCGGCGCCAGTTCCGCTCTTCCCTGCGTGTTGCCTGCTGTGCGTCGCGCCCGCGCGCTTCGCGACGCGGCGTGTCCGGCGCGAAGGGATCGGCAAGTTCCGCGACGAAGCGCCGCGCCGCCTCAGGCGTCGGGCGGAACGCGGTTGCCGCGAACGCGCTGACGAGGCGCCGCACCGCCGGCCCGTTGTCGAAGGTTCCTGCGAACTTCGCGATGAGTCCGAACAGGCCCACCGTGGTCGCGACCCGCATGCCGATCGTCATGTCGCCGTCGGCGATGGAGCCTACGAGGTGCGCGGCGATTCCCTGCATCTGCTCGCGGTTCAACGCCGCCAGCAGCGCCTCGGACGCAATGATCGTCGCGTGCTGCTCATCACTGCCGAAAACGGCGGCGTTGCTCGCACCGGAATCCGCGACCAGCAGGCGCGGTGGCGGTACGTTCGCGGCGATGGCCATTTCCGCGACAACGTTGGCGAATCTCTGCTCAGCGAGCACCTGCACGTTGGGCGCACGCGCTGCCACGTCGCCACTCGCGAACATGCCGCAAAGCCGGACTGCGCGCTTGAGCACGAGCAGGACGAGCAGCATCCAGAGGAGCCCGGGGAGCGCTGCGACCAGGCCCAGGCGCAGCCAATCGCGGAGCGAGAGCGTCTGGGGCGTATCAATGGCCGGAGTGATCCACCGGTCGATCGTGTCGACCAGGTTCGGCGCCGGCACCGCGAGATTGACGAGATCGAGGAGCAGAGCGAGGCCGGCGTAGAACAGCGGCGCCATCAGGACGGCGACGACCAGCGCGGCGACTGCGTCGGCGACTCCACCGGCGAAGGTCACCCGCCACGCCGCGCGGCGGTGCCGCGCGATGGCGTCGAAGAAGCTTTCGCGCTCAGCGCTGGTCCACGGCGCCAGCGTCGGGCTGTCCGCCGGCAGGTGTGGCGGCGACGCCGCGCTCACGTTTCCCACTGGTGCATCACTGATTCTCCGCCCCTACTGAAGAGTGAGACGGAAGGTCGGCCGAATAGCGGACAGACTCGACGCGAGACGGGGCGGCACGCCGCTCCCCAGGTCATTTCGGCGCGAGAACCTTGCGCAGAAAAGCCTCGAGCCCGATCGGCGCGCGTCCCATGAGACGCTCGAGATCGGTGGAACCCGCATCGAATTCACCCGCCCGAATGGCCTCACCCAGGCCCACCGACATGGCAACGATCGGTGCCGGCAGTCCTTTCGCTTCGAGGCCCTGGCGAAACTCATCGCTCGAGATCGGCTGGTAGGAGACGTTCTTGCCACTCGCCTTCCCGAGCGCGCTCGCGACGTCCGAGAGCGAGTAGGGGGCAAGCGCCGTGATCGGGTACTCGCGATTCGCGTGATCCCCACCGGTCAGCACCGCAGACAGTGCATAAGCAATGTCCTCGCGTGCCACGAAGCCGATACGCCCATCACCGCCGTTGTGCAGGATCTTCCCGGTCTGCACCGCTTCGCCGAACATGAACGGCACGATGTCGAGATAGAGGTTGTTGCGGAAGATCGTGTAGGGCAGGCCGCTCTCGCGGATCAGCACTTCGGTATGGAAGTGGCCGGGCGAGGCGCCGAACTTCGCATCGGGGGCGGGCTTGATGGCGCTCGTATAGATCACGTGCCCCACGCGCGCATCGCGCGCCGCGCTCACCACGTTGCGGTGATGGAGCATGCGCTCCTCGCCCAGCGCGCTGGTCGAGATGAACAGGAGTTTGTCGGCGCCGCGAAAAGCGCTTTCGAGCAACTTCGGGTCGGTGTAGTCGCCGCGGCGGACCTGAACGCCCTGCGTGGCGAGCTCGGCGACCTTCGCCGGGTCGCGCACCACCGCCACGATGTCGCTCGGCGCGACTTTACGCTGGAGCAGGAAGCGAATGGTCGCGCCGCCGAGTTTCCCCGAGGCGCCGGTGACGGCGATTAAAGCCATGGCACTCTCCAGTATGATGTTTCCGAATCCGCACCGTGTCGGGAGGCTCCGTGTCAGTGGACGACGAGCTCTTCGAGAAGCTGTACGCGGAGCTGCGCAGGCTGGCGGACAGAGAACTGCAACGGCACGCCGGTGCGGCGCTCAGCCCGACGACGCTGGTGCACGAAGTCTATCTCAGCATGGCCGATCGCGATAAGGTCACCTTCGCCGATCGCGCCCGCTTCCTCGCCTATGCCGCACGCGCGATGCGCGGACTCATCGTCGATTTCGCGCGCCATCGCCGCGCGCTCAAGCGTGGCGCCGGCTTTCACATCACGCGGCTTGATACCCAGGTCTGCGATGACGTCGCCGATCAGCGCGAGCTCTCGCGGATTTCCGAAGCCGTCGATGCACTCGCGGCCATCGACCCGCGCCTCGCGGAGGTGGTCGACCTGAAATACTTCTGCGGCTTCTCCTTTGCCGATATCGCCCACATGCGCGGCAGCTCCGAGCGCACCGTGCAGCGCGACTGGGAGAAGGCGCGCCTGTTCCTCTACGAGCAACTGCAGGACGCGGGCTGGTCCTGAGCATTTGTCGCCGACTCGGGCACTCGCGTGTCCGGTCTTCCCAGCCGATTTCGATCCTCCTTGGATTAGGAGGGACAGCGCGAGCTGTGGCCCAACAGGGAGGCATCATGAGCAGAATTGACATAATGACGGCGCTGCTGTGCGCGCTGCTGGCACCGGCACTCTCGTCAGCGGAGGAGGGGCCGTCGCAGCGGACGCTGCCCCAGTTCAGCGTGTTTCCGGATCCCGCCGGACAATTCGCCACGTTCAGCGTCGCGGGGCGCATCGATACCACGAACCCCTTCTTCCAGGACCTGGGCAGCAACGGCCGGCGCTGCGTCACCTGCCATCAGCCGCAGGACGCCTGGTCGGTGACGCCACCGCACATCCGGCAGCGCTTCGAAGCGACGCGCGGGCGCGATCCGATCTTTCGCACCAACGACGGCTCCAACTGCCCGGATGCCGACGTGTCGACGCTCGGGGCCAAGCGCCGTGCCTACAGCCTCCTCCTCAACAAGGGCCTGATCCGCGTGGAGATGGGCGTTCCGGAGACCGCCGAATTCGTGGTGCTGCACGTCGAGAATCCCTACGGCTGCACGAGCGACTCGAAGCTCTCGGTGTATCGCCGCCCGCTCCCCAGCACGAGCCTGCCGTACCTCAGCGTCGTGATGTGGGATGGTCGCGAGACGTTCCCCGGCAAGTCGATCTTCGAAGACCTCGGCCACCAGGCGATGGACGCCACGCTCGGGCACGCGCAGGCCGCGCAGCCGCCGACCGATGCGCAGGTGCAAGCGATCCTCGATTTCGAGCTGCAGCTCTTCACCGCCCAGGTCGCGACCGACCGCGCCGGCCGCCTCGATGTGCTCGGCGCCGCGGGCGGACCGGTCGCCCTGTCCCGCCAGGACTTCTTCCTCGGCATCAATGATCCGCTCGGCCTCAATCCGACCGGCGCCGCGTTCAGCCCGAAGATCTTCAGCTTGTTCGACGCATGGGCATCGCTCCGGGAGCGGGGAGAGCGAAGCGACGCTCGCCAGGCCGTGGTGCGCGGACAGAAACTCTTCAACACGCTGCCGATCACGCTCACCGGCGTCGGCGGCCTGAACGACGTGGCGCTGCCGACCGACGGCCAGGTTCACCCGAGCCTCCAGGCCACCTGCGGCACCTGCCATGACTCGCCCAACATCGGCGATCACTCGCTGGCCGCGCCGCTCAATATCGGTCTGACCGACGTGTCCCGGCGCACGCCCGACCTGCCGCTCTTCACGCTCGAGAACAAGCAGACCGGTGAGATCAAGCGCACCACCGACCCCGGCCGCGCGCTGGTCAGCGGCAAGTGGGCCGACGTCGGCAAGTTCAAGGGCCCGATCCTGCGCGGACTCGCCGGCCGGGCGCCTTACTTTCACAACGGCTCCGCCGCCACGCTCCTCGATGTGGTCGAGTTCTATGACACGCGCTTTGCGCTGCACCTTTCGGCGCGTGACAAGGCGGACCTGGTGGCGTTTCTCGAGACGCTGTGAACCGTGTTGCCTCGGCCACGCCGGTCGGTCAGAGTGCAGTCGGCCGCCCCGTGGGGTGAGCACTCATGCCGAGCATCAACCGCGAGCGCTGGCAACAGATCAGTGAGCACCTGGATCGTGCATTCGATCTGCCGGAGCCTGAGCGTGCGGCGTGGCTGGCGGAGCTGCGCCGCACCGATCCCGACACGGGCAATCGCGTGGCGGCCATGCTCGCAGCCCGGGAGCGTCGCGAGTTCCCCAACTTCCTCGCGGAGCCTGCGTGCGTAGCGCCTGAGCCGCCCACACCGCTGCCACTCGCCGGACGCCGCGTAGGGCCGTATCTCATCGAGTCGGAGATCGGCCAGGGCGGCATGGGCGTCGTGTGGCGCGCGAAGCGCGCCGACGGTCGCTTCGAGGGCACGGTCGCGCTCAAGTTCGTGCACCTCGCCGCGTCCGGACGTGCCGCGGAGGAGCGCTTCCGCCACGAGGGGCACCTGCTCGGCAGGCTCAATCACCCGCACATCGCGCGCTTGCTCGATGCGGGCGTGTTCGAGGAAGCGCATCCGTACCTGGTCCTCGAATACGTCGAGGGCGTACCGATCGATGCGTACTGCGAACGCGAGAACCTCGGCATCGCGGCGCGCGTGGCGCTGTTTCTCGATGTGCTGCAGGCCGTCGCCCATGCTCACAGTCATCTCGTCGTTCACCGCGACCTCAAGCCCTCGAACCTGATCGTCACGCCGGACGGCACGGTGAAGCTCCTCGACTTCGGTATCGCGAAACTGCTCGACGATGCGAGCGGCGCGCTCGCGCCGGCTTCCCGTCAATCAACCGTATGGGCACTGACGCCGCAGTACGCCGCACCGGAACAGTTGCTGGGGCAGCCGATCACGACCGCGACCGACGTGTATGCGCTCGGACTCGTGTTGTACCTGCTGTTGACCGGCGCGCATCCGGTGCCAGTGGAGAGTCGCTCGACCGCCGAGCTGGTGACCGCGATCACGACGCAGGAGCCGCCGCGCGCCTCAAAGACGGTGCGTGACTCGGCGAGCCGGCGTCGGGCGCTGGAGGGAGACCTCGACAACATCCTCGCCAAGGCCCTCAAGAAAGACGCGGCGGAGCGCTACGCCGGCGTGAGCGCCTTCGCGGACGATCTGCGCCGCTTCCTGCGTCGCGAGCCGGTGCAGGCCCGTCCCGACACGGTCACCTATCGCGTCACCAAGTTCGTCCAGCGCCACCGTGGCGGCGTGCTGGTCTCCGCGCTGGCGTTGGCCGCGCTGATCGTGACCAGCGCGGTAGCGGTCTGGCAGATGATCGAGGCGCGCGAACAGCGCGATCTCGCGCAATTCGAGGCGCGCAGAGTGAGTGCCCAGAGTGAGCTCACGGAATTCCTGCTCGGCGATAGTCTCGGCCGTTCGCCGGATGAGGTGGCTCGCCAACGCCTGGATCGGGCCCGCGAGATGCTGCGGCACCGGTTTCGGACCGAGCCGCTGATCGAGGCGCGACTCCTCCTGGCCTTGTCCGGCCGCTATCTCGATCGCGGGGACTACACAGGTGGGATGGCGACCTTGCGCGAGGCCGAGTCGATCGCCCGCGCCGTCGACGACCCGCAACTCAACGCGGATATCGCGTGCGGCCGCGCGCAGGACGAGGTCGATGCCGGCGATCTCGCCACGGCCCGGCGTCAGCTCGACGTCGGGCTAGCCAACATGGGCCGCATGAGCGCGGTGCCGGCCGGGCTCGCCGCCGAGTGTGCCATCGGAACTGCCTACCTGGCGCAGAGCCAGGGTGATCTCGCGCGAGCTGTCTCCGGCTTGTGGAGCGCGGTGCATGACCTCGAGCGCGCGGGCATGAAGCCCACTGCGCGCTACCAGAGCGTCGCCAACGAGCTCTCGCGCACGCTTAATATGACCGGCGAGTACCGCAGTTCGTGGGAAGTGCAGCGCCAGGTCCTGGCACGCGCGGCAGATCTCGGCCGGACGGATACCGCGGGGTATTTCGCAGAAGTGAGCGTCGGCAGCAGCGGCCTGCGCGGCGGCGGACAGCCCAGGCATGCGGCCGAGCTGATCGATGAAACATTGACTCGTGCGCGCCAGGCGGGTGCGGGCTTCGAGCCGCCGTACTACCTGCAGGGCGGGCGGGCGATGGATCGGTTGGCGATGGGTGCGCTCGACGGGACGGAAGCCGCGCTCGACGCGGCGGCGCAGGCCTCGGAGCAGGCGGGCGCATCGGCTTTTGCGCTTGCCTATCGCGCAGCGGCCCTGGAGGCCGCTGTGACGAAGCAGGACCTGACCTCTGCGCAGGCACACTGGGAGGTCCTTGCACCGACCGCGGCGAAACTCAATGCCAACTCGACCCCAGGGCGGGACGGGGTGGTACTGCTGCTCGCGCACGCACGTCTCGACCTGGCCGAAGGCCACACAACCGAAGGCGCGCGGTTACTGGAGCAGGCAGGGGCGGCGGTCGATGCGCGCCATCAGCCATTCGATGCTCAGCGGCGCGAGGTTGAGCTGTTGCGCACGGAACTCGCGTTCGCGACCCGCGAGTACGCCGAGTCGCTGCGGCACGCGCAGACGACGCTCGACCTGGCGCGCAGGGAAGCGGTCGATCCAGCCTCTTCCGCGTGGATCGGCGAGGCGCTCGTCTGGCGTGCGCGCGACGAAGAAGCACTGGGCCGGGCACGGGAGGCGGCGGCGAGTGCGCGCGAAGCGCTGCCCCATCTTGAACAGAACCTGGATTCAAGGCATATCCTGATCACTGAGGCCAGGAGGCTCCTGAACGAGAACACCGCGAAGGCCCACGCCACCTGAAGGACCCACATGACCCAGGGCACCGACCGCGTCAGCTCCGACGCCGCGCCACTTCGCCGCTTTCCCGGCGTCATCCTCGCCCTCGCCGCGAGCTGCCTGGTTCTCCACACCGCCAGCGCCCAGGCCCCACCGTCACTCGTTGGGCCGCCGGATAAGCCGGCCGGCACGTACGAGCGCATCACGGTGCACGGCGAGTCGCTGGTCGGGAATCTCGAAGGCGATTCGCCCGACCGCAAAGTCTCGGTGTACCTGCCGCCGGACTATGCGAAGCATCCGCAGGCGCGCTTCCCGGTGCTCTACCTGCTGCACGGATTCACCGACTCCGACGCCCTCTGGTTCGGCTTGCTGCGCAAGCATTTCGTCAACGTGCAGCGCTCCGCGGATCAAGCCTTCGCCGCCGGCGCGATGCAAATGATCATCGTGATGCCCGATGCGCTCACGAAATACCTGGGGAGCATGTATTCGAGCTCGCCGACCATCGGCAACTGGGAGGGCTTCATCACCGAGGACCTGGTGAACTACATCGATGCGCACTACCGCACCATCCCGCAGCGGGCGAGCCGCGGACTGGCGGGCCATTCGATGGGCGGCTACGGCACGATCCGCATCGGCATGAAATACCCGCAGGTGTTCTCGAGCCTGTACGCGATGAATCCCTGCTGTCTCGGCGCCTTCCTCGCGCCGGATCCCGAAGTGCTCACGCGCGCGCAAAGCATCACGACCGACGAGCAGATCGCCGCCGCCGACTTCCTGACGAAGGCACTGCTCGCCTCGGGTGCCGCCTGGTCGCCGAACCCGCACAACGCGCCGCACTTCTTCGACCTGCCGGTCGCCGACGGCAAGCTAGTGCCGGAGACTCTCATCAAGTGGGCCGCGAACGCACCGCTGACGATGGTGTACCAGTACATCCCGAACCTGAAGCGCTTCGATGCGATTGCGTTCGATGCCGGTGACAAGGACATGTTCGGAATACCGGAGACCGTGCGTGCACTCGATGGGGTGTTGAACGACTACGGTGTCTCACACACGTTCGAGATGTACGAAGGCGATCACGTCAACCGGGTCGCCGACCGGCTCGCCACGAAAGTCCTGCCGTTCTTTACTCAGCACCTGAAGAACACCGGGAAGTGACGATCTCGGAGCCTCGCCCTCCGGCATCGATGCCGGCACCAGCGACCCGAATGGCGCGCGGGTTTCGCACGGTTCGCGGGCGGATGCTGTTCTGGATTCTCGCTGCGGCGCTGCCCATCTATGCGGGCGCCCTGTACATGTCGTACCAGGAGACAGCGGCGCGGCTCGAGACCGGAGCGCAACGCGACGCGGATGAGCTGGCGGCGCGACTGGCCGCGGGGCTCGATGCAGTCATACGTCCGATCCAGGGCGGTGTACTGACGGTCGCCTACCAGCTCGAGGAAGTGAGCCCGCCGCCGGCGCAATACCTGCAGCGCATCCGCGGCATCCTCGAAGCATGGCCGGACGTCTACGGCTCCACCATTGCTGCGGAAGTTGCCGGCGAGGGTGCAAGCAGCAAGCCGTTCGCCCCATACCTCTACCGCCACAATGGCGAGATCGCGTACTCGGACCTCGCGACTGAAAGCTACGCCTACCGCGAGCAGCCGTGGTATCGCCATCCGGCCGACACCGGCCGGCCTGTCTGGTCGGCGCCGTACTTCGACGCCGGCGGAGGCGAGACCTGGATGGTGACCTACTCGGTGCCGTTCTATCGCAAGCTTCCCGACGCGCGACGGATCATGGCCGGCGTGGTGACCGCGGACCTCGATCTGAAGTGGGTACAAGGCGCAAGCGCAACCGCCACGCTGGGACCCATCGGGATGGGGTGGCTGTCTTCGCCGCCGGCGACCGAACCGTTCGTCGCGCCGATCGGCGCGACCGCGAGCCGCATCGAACAGTTCGACCGCTCGATGAACGAGAAGGCGATTCGCGCCTTCGGCGAGGAAATGCTCGGACGCAACGAAACCTTCAGGCTCCTGCCTCGCGGCCTCACCGCCAAACCCGCCTACCTCGCCGTCCGTAACCTGCAGACACTCGGTTGGCGACTGATGCTCGTGATCCCTCGCAGCGAGCTGCTTGCCGAAGCACGCGTTCTCCTCGAACGACAACTGCTCCTGGGAGCGATCGGCCTCGGCATCCTGATCGCCGCGATCTTCCTGGTGGCCGCACGCGTGACCCGTCCGATTCGTGCCCTGGCAGAGGCGGTGGGCAGGGCGAGTGAGGAGGACCTCGACTTTCGTTTGCCGGAGGCGAGCAGACGCGATGAGGTCGGGGTGCTGACCGAGGCGCTCCGACGCATGCGCGATTCGCTCCAGACCCACATCCAGCTGCGCGCCGAGAGCCTGGCCGAGCAGGCGCGGCTCACGCACGAACTTCAGATCGCGGCCAGCATTCAGCAGTCCATGCTCCCGCAACGCAGCTCCGCCGCGCATCTGCCGCCCGCAGCACGCGTGGCGGCCGCCCTGCTGCCTGCGAAACAGGTGGGCGGGGACCTCTACGACTACTTCGCGCGGCGCGATGGGACGATTCTCTTCGCGATCGGCGATGTCTCGGACAAGGGAATCCCGGCGGCACTCTTCATGGCGCGGCTCTCGGCCCTGCTCAGGGTGCTCGGCGCCGAGGGGGAGCTGCCGGATCGCCTGCTCGCGGGCATCAACGCGCGGCTGGTCGATGGCAATGAAGCGTGCATGTTCGTGACCGTGGGCTGTGGGCTCCTCGACCTGGACACGGGACGGATCCAGTACGCGAGCGCGGGACACGAGCCGCCCCTGCTGCGCGAGCTGGAGGGCACGGTGAGACCGTGGGTCGGGGAGGGCGGGCCGGCGATCGGCATCGAAGCGTCCGGAGATTATCGATTGCGCGAAGGGTTCATCGCGCCCGGTGATACTCTGGTGTTGTTCACGGACGGGGTGACCGAAGCGGAAGCCGAGGATGGCTCGTTGTTCGGTATCGATCGCCTCAGTGCCCTGCTCCAGGAGGCTCCCGAAGGCGAGCCGGCAATGTTGGTTCAGCGAATCGTCGATACGGTGGCGGCACATGCATCCGGCTTTCACGCGACGGACGATCTCACGGTGATGGCCGTGTGCCTCAGCCCGTCCGGAGTGATCGCGCGGCGCGAAGCAAACGCCGCGCATTGGCTCATTCGGCCCGAAATTTCCGCGGCTGGCGTGCGGCAAACGCAGCACTGGCTGCACGCGATCCTGGCCTCGCGCGAGGTCGCGCTGGACCGGACCGGTGAGGTGGAATTGATCGCGGAGGAGTTGCTCACCAACACCATTCGCGCCGGCGGCTCGCAGGGCCGTGACCTCGATCTTTCAGTGGAGTGTGCGTTGACGCCCGCCGAGATCGTGTTGACGGTGCGCGATGACGGCCCGCGGTTCAACCCGCTCGAGCAGCGGGATCCGGACCTCGAGGCCGATATCGCGGATCGCAGCGTCGGCGGCCTCGGCGTTCTCATCGTCAAGCAGCTGGCCGACGCTTGCCGGTACTCGCACGTGGATGGCCGCAACGTCCTGGAAATCCGCCTGCGCCGCGCGCCTGGCGCGACCTGAGGTATTGCCATGTCACTCAAGATTGCAGAGCGCTCGAACCCGCCGACGATCACGCTCACCGGGCGGCTCGACACCGCCACGGCGCCGCAACTGGACGAGGTGCTGAATCGCGTGCTCGCGCGCGCCGGCATTACGCGTCTGGTGTTCGACCTGAGCGGGCTCGACTATCTGAGCAGCGCCGGCATTCGTTGCTTCGTGCGCGCACGCAAGGCGATCGAGCCCGGCGGTGGCAAGGTCGCGCTCATCAATCCGCAGCCGGCGGTGCAGAAAGTGCTGGACATCGTGAAGGCGGTTCCGCGCGGCGGCATCTTCAAGAGCATCGCGGAGCTCGATGAGTACCTGGACGCGATGCAGAAACAGGTGCGCGATCCGGATTGATCGTGAGGTTCCGATGGCCGCCAACGCCATGACACCCGCAACGCCACGCAGCGCCGAATCGCTCATCGCAGAGGCGAGGCAGATCGCCGCCGAGCTGCGCCAGCAGCAGGACGAGAACGACGCGCGCGGCTTCTATTCCGAGGCGATTCACCGCCGGCTGCTCGAAGGCGGGTTCTATCGCATCCTGCAGCCGAAGATGTTCGGTGGCCTGGGGCTGGACTGCGAGACCTACGTGCGCGTGATCATGGAGCTGTCGCGCGGCCATCCGGCGAGCGGCTGGTGCTACACGCTCGCGTCCTCGCACGCGATCGTGCTGGCCGCGTGTTTCAGCGAACAGACGCAGCGTGAGATCTTCGGACCGACTGGCGACTTCCGCGCTGCGTATGCCGCGGGACCCGCCGGCCCGCCCAAGTTCGAGCGCGCGAACGGCGGCTACGTCGTGAGCGGCGTGTGGCCGTTCGCGTCGGGCATCCCGGTCTGCACGCACTTCTTCGGCGGCGCGGTGATTCCGAATGAAGCCGGGCAGCCGGTCGGGCTCGTGTTCCTGGTGCCGAAGGAGCAGGTGACGGTCCTGCCCGACTGGAGCGCGGACGTCGCGATGGGCATGCAGGGGAGCGGCTCGAACAGCGTGAAACTCAGCGACGTGTTCATTGCGGATCGACACATCGCGCCGTCGCCGATCATGCGACTGTCCACGGAAGGCTTGCCGGACGGCACGCCGGGCACGCGCCTGCACCAGGACGGACTGTTCCTCGGGATCATCTTCGGTTGGTTCAGTTGCGAGTTCGCAGCGATCTTCGCGGGCAGCGCGCGCGCGGCGTGCGAAGAGTACGAACGGCTCCTGCGCATCAAGCCAAGCTTCGCGGATCCCACGCGCAAGCGCATGGAGGAGCCGGAGTTCCAGAGGCTGTACGGTGAGGCGATGTGCGGCGCCGATGCGGCCGAGGCGCTGGCGCTCGCCGCCACACGTCTCTACATGCAGCAGTGTGACGGCTGGACGAAGCACCGCACGCCGATCACCGCGGAGGACACGATGCGGGTCTGGGGCATCTCGCGCGAGGGCAGTCGTGCCGCCTGCGATGCCATCGAGCTGATGTTTCATAGCGTGGGCGCCTCGGTGGTGCGTCGAGGCGAGCGCCTGCAACGCTATTTTCGGGACGCGCAGATGTATCGCGTCCACTTCCAGTCTCAGGCGCACGGGCCGATGTTGCGCTCCCAGGTCACGCTCGGGATGCCGCTCGCCCCGCCGTTTCATCGCTGAGCGGGCCGGGAACCAAAGCGAATCACGACAGCACCAACCTCCCGGGGTCCTGAGCCTCGTCGGGAAGAAATCACATGTGGCGAATCGCGGTTTTTCTGTCCTTGCTTGCGGGGCTCGTCGTCGCCGAGCGGCTCAATGCCGCGGACATCGATTGGCCCAGGATCGATCAGATCGTCGGCCGGCCCGGCACCTCCCAACCCGGGGGTGTGCACAAGTTCGGTCTGCCGCGTTCGGATCTCGACGTCACCGTGGATGGCGTGCAGATCAAGCCGGCACTCGCGCTTGGCTCGTGGATCGCGTTTCAAGCGGCGAGCGACGGCGCAATGGCAATGGGCGATCTGGTGCTCACGGATGCCGAGATCAGCCCGGTCATGAAGCGCCTGGTCGATGACGGCTTCGAAATCAGCGCGATTCACAACCATCTGCTGCGCACCTCGATTCCGGTCTACTACATGCACATCGCGGGGCACGGTGATCCCGTGAAGCTGGCAACGACGCTTCACGAAGCGTTGGCGCTCAGCAAGACCCCGCTGAGCCCACCGGCGGCGTCGCCTCTGCCAACCATCGAGCTCGACACCGCGACGCTCGACAAGGCGCTCGGATTCAAGGGGAATCCGAATGGCGCCGTGTATCAGTTCGCGATCCCCCGGCCCGAGACCATCACTCAAGGCGGAATGTCGATTCCGCCGGCGATGGGGACGGCAATCGCCATCAACTTCCAGGGCACGGGCGCGGGCAAGGCGGCGATCTCGGGCGATTTCGTGTTGCTGGGGCGTGAAGTCAATCCGGTCCTGAGAGCCCTGCGAGGGAACGGGATCGAAGTGACCGCGCTTCACAGTCACATGATCGACGAGTCGCCCCATCTCTACTTCATGCACTTCTGGGCGAATGCCGATGCGGCGCAACTCGCACAGGCGCTTCGGGCGGCGCTGGATGTTACTGCCGTGAAGCGAGGAACCTAGCGCGCTTAGGGCGGCGCGGGATCATGCGGGAACGCGCGCAGGCCGAACTCCGAATCAGGATCGCACCATTGCGTGCAGCGCGTCGGCGAGCCGGTCGACTTCGTGCAGCTCCGTGTAGAGATAGCAGGACGCGCGCGCCGCGGCGCTGGCACCAAGGCGCTTGAGCAGCGGCAGGGCCGCAAGGTCGCCGGCGCGGATCGCGATTCCTTGCGCATCCAGGTGCTGCAGGATCTGCTGGGGCGTGTAGCCGCTCAACGTGAACGAGAAGACCGGAATGCGCTCATCGGGCTCGGTAGGGCCAAGGATCTTGAGCCCGCGCACTTCCTGCAGCCGGGTCAGCGCATGAGCCGTCAGCTGCCGCTCGTGCTGCGCAATCGACTCGTGACCGAGATGCGTGAGGAAGGAAATCGCAGTGGCGAGACCGATTGGGCCCGAGACATTCGGCGTGCCGGCGCCGAATTTTCGCGCCGCGTGCTCGAGGTCGCGTGACTCCAGGTCGACCTCGTGAGCCATGTTGGACCCGGCCTGGTAGGGCGGCATTTCTTCCATGACTTCGCGGCGCGCCCACAGCACGCCAATGCCCATCGGTCCGAGCATCTTGTGACTGGAGAAGACCAGGAAGTCGCAACCGAGGGCCTGCACGTCCAGCGGCACGTGTGGCGCAGACTGCGCCGCGTCGATCAATACGCGCGCACCGGCGCGATGCGCGTGCGCGGCGATATCGGCTGCCGGATTGATGTAGCCCGCCGCATTCGACACATGGCTGAAAGCGAAGATGCGCGTGCGCTCGGAGAGCTTCCGATCCAGGTCGTCGAGCAGCACTCGTCCGGCATCGTCGACTTCGACGTAGCGCAGGTGCGCACCGGTGAGCTCGGCGACCAGCTGCCACGGCAACATGTTCGATGCGTGCTCGGCGAGCGTGAGCAGGATCTCGTCGCCGCGGTGCAGCTGCGAGCGCGCCCAGGCCGTGGCGATGAGGTTGATTCCTTCGGTCGTGCCACGCACCCAGGCGACTTCATCCGCGTGCCGCGCGTTGATGAACGTCGCGACCGTGCTGCGTGCGCTTTCGTAGCGTTCGTAGGCGCGGCGCGCGAGTGTGTGCAACGCCGCTCCCGGGTTCGCATTATCGTGCCGATAATAGTCGGCGAGCGCATCGATCACCGCTTGCGGGCGCTGCGTGGTCGCCGCGCTGTCCAGGTAGACCAGCGGATGACCGTTCACGCGCTGCGACAGGACCGGGAACTGCGAGCGCCAGTTCGTCGCGGCGCCGTGCGACTTCGGTCCGACCGCCTGCGATGACCAGCTCGCGCTCGCGAGCAGCGCGCCCGCAGCGGCGCGACCCAGTTCCCTGCGCGTCATCACATCTCCCCTCATGGCGCTGCTGCGCGAAAGTCGAGGTCGCTCTCGGCGACGAGATAAACAAGCACCGCCCACGCCGCAACTACCTGGTCGAGGTCGGACCTGGTGATTCGCGACAGGGTGTCGGCTGCGGAGTGGTGCACGTCGAAGTAGCCACTTTGTTCCTGGTTGAAGCTCGCCACGGGAACTCCCTTCTTGCGCAGATCTTCGACATCCGAGCCACCCGCACGAGCGGAGTCCGCGCTGATGAACGCCCCGAGAGGCGCGAGGGCGGCCGCGATCCGGCCCACGCGCGGATCGGCGGCGTCGACAGGCGGCAGCGCGAGACGGTAGGCGCGACCCGCGCCGAAATCGCTCTCGACCGCCAGTACGATCTTGTGCGCCTCGGCGGCGTGAGCCACAGCGTACGCGGCACCACTGCCTTCGGTTTCCTCGGATCCCCACAAGACCACGCGGATGGTTCGCCGAGGACGATGAGGCAACGTTCCGATCAAGGAGGCGGCAGCCGTCGCGATCGCGACACCCGCGCCATCATCGCTCGCACTCTCGGAGAGATCCCAGCTGTCGAGGTGTCCGCCGATGAGAACGATCTCGTCCGGGGTCTCGCGCCCCCTGAGCTCGCCCACCACGTTCCAGGCGTCCGCCCTGGGAATCACGCTCGACGACAACGACAACCTCACGCGTACCGGGACGCCACGCGCTGCGAGACGCGCCAGGAGGTCTGCGTCCGGTACCGCGAGCGCTGCCGCCGGTATCGGCCGACTGCCAGCCGGAAACCGCGTGAGACCGGTGTGCGGCAGCGGCGCATCGCTCGCGGTGATCGAGCGCGTGAGGTAGGCAACTGCACCGCGCGCAGCGGCGAGCGCCGGTCCTTCGGTGCGCGCACGCGCGGCACTCCGGTAACCTTCCTCGTTCTGCGTGCGCACCATCGGGTGGTTGACCAGCGCGATCTTGCCGCTGAGCGATCCCGGTGGTGCTGCGATGAGTTGCGGCAAGCTCGAAAAGCACGTGAGTTCGGCCTCGATGCCGCTCGCCGGCGTCGGTGCGCTGTTGCCCAGTCCCGCAATCGCCAGTCGACGCGAGATCGGGGAGACAATCGCCGCCGACTCCGCGCCTCGCACCCATGCGTTCTCCTTGACGAACGATTCCACATGGACGTTCTCGAAGCCGAGACCCGTGAGCTTCTGGGCGGCCCAGTCCCTGGCGCGCAGCATCGCCGGCGAGCCGGTGGGCCGCGCGCCCACTTCCGTCACGAGCGACTCGACGATGCTCCACGCGGGCGAACCTGCCAGCGCACGCGCGCGCAGGTCCTCGACTTCGTCAGCACTGGCGGCAGTGGCCGCAACGACGAGCGAGACCAGGATTACCGTGCCCGCGCGCCAGCGCACTCGTTGCCCGTCAGATGACATGCGCAACCCCGCCGAGCAGCGCGGCGGCAGCGATGACCAGGGGCACGGCGAGCTTGCTGTTCCAGTACCAGAGGCCGATGAGGGCCAGCACGAAAATGACGGCGCTCATCGCACTGGTGAGCACACCGGACAACAGCGTGAGCGCGGTGCCTGCGATGAGGCCCACCACGGCGGCGGTGATGCCATCCAGGAACGCACGCAAGCGCGCGTGATGCACCAGCCTCTCGAGCGGAGCGTGGGCCACGAGTGTGATGGCGAAGGCCGGCAGAAAGATGCCGGCCGTCAGCAGCAGAGCGCCGATCGGTCCGCCGCCGATGTAGCCGACGAAGGTCGCAAAGATGATGAGCGGTGCAGGCAGGAGGCCGGACAACCCGAGGCCATCGAGAAACTGTGCGTTCGACATCCACGCTCCCTGCACGACGGCGTCATGCTGCAGGAAGGGAATCGCCGTGTAGGCCCCGCCAAACGTCAGGAGTCCCGCCTTCAGGCCGGACCAGAAGAGTTGTCCGGAGCCCACGGAATGGGCCGCGCCGGCCTCGTCAACCACTGCGAGCGGCAGCCCGGCGAGAGCGAACCCGCTGCGAGCGGCGAGCGCCGCCAGCATCACGGCGCAAGCGGATGCAAGCGCCAACGCGAGCGCAGGGCGCGCGGTGCGCGCGCAGACGTAGATGAGACCGCCCGCCGCGAGCGTGGCGATGAAGGAGACCCCGAGCAGTTGCGCGACGAACGAAAGCGCGGCGACGCTCCAGAGCCACGGATCGAGCAGCACGTGGCGGCCGATTCGATACACCGCGCGAAAGATCAGCGCCGCCACGGCGGCCTGGATGGACGCGAACACGACTGCGACGATCCCGCCGCGGTCGAGGCCGTAACGCACATAGAGCCACGACAGCGCGAACATGAGAACGAAGCCGGGCAGCATGAAGCCGAGGCCGGCGAGCAGGCCGCCGATGCGTCCGCGCGAGCGCATGCCGAAGTACACGCACATCTCGTGTGCTTCGGGGCCGGGCAGAGCCTGGTAAACGGCGAGCACCCGGTTGAAGTGCGCGGAAGAGATCCACTTCTCCTCGTCCACGAACGCCTCGCGCAGCATCGCGATCTGCGCGACCGGCCCGCCCCAGGCGAGTAGCCCGAAATGCAGGAAGCGTGCGAACAAGCGTCCCAGCGGTTGCGCCGGAACCTCGATCGTTGTTCCGACCGTCGTGATCATGCGGGGCTTTGCGGCCAGCCGTGGGTTTCGTGTGCGGCCGACTTGCGCCACGCGTACAAAGCGTCGTAGAGCGGCATCGCCTGTTCGAGGAGCAGGATATCGTCGCGCACGTTGGTTGAGAGGCCGAGCGAAATGGCGAGGAGCCCCGGCGCCTGCGGAGATTGCGCGAGTGCGGCGGTGTCCGCGGCGCGCACGATCACCGCCACTTCGTCGAGCACCGGATCGTGCAGATCGAACTCGTCGAGGAATGCGTCGAAGCTGCAGCGCGCTCCACGATGCGAGAAGGTCACCTCGGTGATGTCGTAGGGCTCGGCGCCGAGTGCCTTGGCATCCGCGCGCACGCGATGCGAGGGTGTGTAGAAGAACTGCGCCTCCGGATCGATGAAGCGACGGATCAGCCAGGGACAGGCGAGCCGATCGATCTTGGGCCGCTCACGCGTCACCCAACGCGAGCCACCGGGTGCCTTGAGGTCCGAACGCAAGCGTGTTGTCGCGAGACCCGCGCTCATCCAGCCCTCGATGCCGCCCTCGAGGACGCGCGCCGCGTAGCCGGCTTCGGAAAGCTGTCGCGCCGCCTGGTGTGAGACATCGCCGCCGTGCTGGCAATAGACGACGATCGGCGCGCGACGCAGCAGGGTCGCCCAGGTCCCGGGCTCATGTCCGGTGCGTCGCAGGGCGCCGGGGATCATCCGTGGCCGCTCACGGCAATCGTCCTCGGACCGCAGATCCACGACCACAGGTCCGGTAGGCAGGCCGAGATCGGCGTAGAGCGCAGCAGCGGACAAATCGCGCGACATGGTTACCTCGACGAATTTGCTGCCGGCTCGTAGGCCCAGCAGATTTCGGATTGAACTTCCGCGTCGCGATCGATGCGAGCCAGGCATGGCGAATCGACGGCCCGACAGCCACGGCGGTCGAACCAATCGAAAATCGCGTCGAGCGGGGCGCTGAAGTCGGCGCCTTGAAGATTGGTGGCCGCAAGCGTCACGACTGCGCAAAGCGCGGGCGGCAGCTGGCGAATCGTAGTGTCATCGGGGAAGCGCGCCGGTGCCTCGACGGGGATCAGGAGTTCGACCGGCGACTCCTCATCGCTCAACGGCTCGATGAAGCGGCAGTAGGCAACGCCGAGTGACCGCAGTGCGGCGCGCTCGAGAGTGTCAGTGCTCGCGGCAATCTGCCGGCGCAGGTCCTCGTAGAAGCGAATCCGGTTGGTCATGTACGGCCAGACGGCGGCAGTCAGCGCCGCCCGCTGCCGCTCCTCGACGGTCACGATCTCGGCGCGCGTCGTCTCTCTGAGCAGCAACAGGGCCGATTGGAACGCGCGCTTCTCGCGCGCATAGCGATGGTCGAGCGAGGTGGCGAACTGGCTCAGCAGGAGTTCCGCCTGCGCGCCCTCGGCCGTGATCACACGCGCGACGTCCGCGAGGGACAGGTCCATGTCGCGCAGCGTGCGAATCAGCCGGCCGAGAGCCACCTGCTCACTGCCGTAGTACCGGTAGCCGCTGACGGAATCGGTTCGCGCGGGCTGCAGGAGGCGCTGCTCGTCGTAGAGGCGCAGGGCTTTGGGCGAGAGCTGCGTGGCTGCTGCAAACTCGCCGATCGAGAGGAGCCGTCGTGAAGTCTGGACTGAGAGGGGCACGGCGGCACTCTACGGCCTGCCCCAAGGACAAGGTCAAGCGCATTCGTTCAGTCGTAGTATTCCGGCGCTTTCTTCAAGGCGGCATTGGTCGGCGGGTCGTGCTGGATCCACATCGTCGCGCCCGTCTCCTTGAGAAATTCGTCGGTCTTCTTGCGGGTCGCACGCGTCATCGCGCCGTCGAAGTCGAAGGTCGGCACTCGGTCCAGCGTCTTCTCTTCGGGGAAGTGATAAAGATCGCCTGCGAGCAGGAGCGGGCCGAAGTTCGCGAGCTTCAGGAACAGCATCTGGTGGCCGGGTGTGTGTCCCGGCGCCGTCTTGATGACGACCGTGCCATCGCCGAACACGTCGTGATCCTCGTTGTTGAGCGTGATGCGCCTGGCGTTCTTCAGGTCCTGGTAGGTCTCCGGAGAACGAATGCCGACGTCCCCCTCGCGGAACATGATGTCGTATTCCGCCTGCTGCACGATCCAGGTCGAGCCCGCGAACAGGTTGGCATTGGCGGTGTGATCGACGTGGTAGTGCGACATCGCGATGTAGGTGATGTCCTTGGGCTCGTAGCCGAGCGCTTTGAGCTGCGGTGCGAGACGTCGCGTCGCCTTGAGGATCTTCTGCTCGACGACCTCGGTGCCATCGTCGGGAATGCGAGCGTCGGGAACCTGTCCCACGTCCCAGATCAGCGTGCCTTTCGGATGCACGACGAGATAGCACGGCGTCACGAAGCTCCCGTCGCCCTTGATCTCGTTCGCTTCGAGGCCGAAGAGCTTCGGGTCCATAGGCGCGATCGTGCCGCAATCGAGGATGTAGAGCTTGGGATGCGCCGCCGCGCTGGATGTCGCGACTTCCGGGCCGCCGCTGCACGCGACCAGCAGTGTGGCGAAGGCGCACGCCAAGAGCGCCGCGCGCGGCGCAGAGCCAGAGCACTTCATGCGGATCCCCCTGGGTTGGACGCAGGGAGTCTAAAGGCTCAGCCGACAAAAATCGCGTAGGCCGCGCCGCCGATCAGGCCCCACTTGAGGATGTGGTAGATCGGCGCATTCCACGCCTGGATGCGCTTGCCGAGCACGCGGACCTGGTAGACGTACATGAAGAGGTGATTGAGCACGCCCACCTTTTCGCCTTCGACATTCTGCGTCGCTGCGGCCTTGGCGAGCGGCCGACCGACGTAGCGATTGAGCGCGCGCGCCACCGGATTGGAGAGCGGCCGGTCGATGTCACAGAACAGAATGAGGCGCGTCGTCTCGGTCTCGTTGGCGGCGTGATGGATGTAGGTCTCATCGAACATCACCGCTTCGCCGTCCTTCCAGTAGTAGCGCTCGCCGTCGACGTTGATCCAGCAGCGCGGCGAGTTCGGCGTCGACAGCCCGAGGTGGTAGCGGAGCGAGCCGGCAAACGGGTCGCGATGCTTGCCGAGTTTCGAGCCGGGCGGGAGCAGGGCGAACATGGCCGCCTTCACGGACGGAATGCTGGCGAGGAGCTCGGTGCTCTTCGGGCACAGCGTCTGTGCGGAGGGCAGGAAGTCGCCGTACCACTTCAGGTAGAAGCGCTTCCAGCCGCGCCGGAAGAAGGAATTGAAGCCGAGGTCGTTGTACTTGGCGGCCGCGCGGATGTAGCCCTCGTCGAACAGCCGCAGGCCCTCGTCGCGGATCATCTGCCAGTTCTCCGACAGGGGCTTGAGCTGCGGGAACTGTTTCACGTCCACGTACGGCCGGGTCGGCACCGCGGAGAACAGGTACATGAGCACGTTGTAAGGCGCCATGATCGTCGAGTGGTCGAGGACCTGGCGCGACCAGCGGTGCCGCAGGTGGCCGCGAAAGTGCACGTAGACGCCGCACACGGCGAACGTCAGCAGGACCAGGTAACGAGCGGGCAGCTCAATCGGTGGAAAAAACATCCGGAGTTCCCTTCCGCAAACCTTCAAACCCGCAACCAGCCGGTTGCTTTCAATCTCACCCACTGCCGCGGGCGCGATGATAAACGCCCTTGGTGGGTTTGCCCGAGGCCCTCGGCGCCGCTGTTTCGGACCTGATCGGCCCCACAGGAGGACTTAGTCCTGTGATCCAGTCTGAGAGTTCAGAGCTAGTGACGTGATTTTAACGAGGAATCTGGTACTCTGCGCCCGCTCCAGAAGCAAAAGAGAGCCGCGAGGGATGAGTAGAGAAGACTGTCTGACAGTGTTGGCCTCCGTGCTGATGCTCTGCACCACCTCGCTGTCGCTGGCTGCCGCCCCCGCGAAGACCTCGTCCGCGAAACACACGAGCTCGCCGCAGTTACGTTCGAACTCGGCGCTGATCCTCGATGAGACGAATTCAGCCGTCCTGTACGCGAAGCAGGCGGATCACGCCACCCCGATTGCATCGATCACCAAGCTCATGACGGCGCTCGTGGTGATCGAGGCCGGCCAGTCGCTCGACGAGGAGATCGAAGTCACTGCCGAGGATCGCAGCAGCGGCAAAGGCGCGTACTCGCGCCTGCCGGTCGGCGCGAAGCTGAGTCGCGGGGACCTGCTGCATCTCGCACTCATGTCCTCCGAGAATCGCGCCGCGCACGCGCTCGGTCGCAACTACCCGGGCGGACTCGCCGCCTGCGTGCGTGCCATGAACGCGAAAGCCAAGTCCCTCAACATGAATTCGACGCACTTCGTCGATCCGAGCGGGTTGTCGAGCGAGAACGTGGCGAGCCCCTTCGACCTCGCCAAGCTGGTGATTGCGGCGGCCCAGGATCCGACGATTCGCGACTACTCGACCGACGGCAGCTACGTGGTGCAGGTCGGCCGGCAGCTGCTCGAGTTCCGCAACACCAATTCACTGGTGTCGAACCCGACCTGGGACATCATCGTGCAGAAGACCGGCTACATCGCGGAAGCCGGCCGCTGCCTGGTGCTGAAGACGATCATCGAAGGCCGTGCGGTCGTGATCGTGCTGCTCGATTCCTTCGGCAAGTACACGCGCACCGCGGACGCGAGACGCATCCGCACGTGGATGGAATCTGCACTTCAGGCTTCAGGTCCGCCCGCGGCCCCGGGGCCAGCTGCGGCCGTCGCAGGCAACTAACAAGGTCTTCATTCCGGCTGATCTATGCCCTGGTGGGGATGGCTCGTTCTGGGTTTCGGACTCCTTGGCGCCGAGATGTTCGTCATCGACGCGCAGTTCTATCTCGTCTTCTTCGGTGTGGCCGCGGCTATCGTTGGCCTGGTCGGCTTCGCGGGCGTGGTCATGCCCGAATGGGCGCAGTGGCTGCTCTTTTCGGCGCTCGCGGTCGTTTCGATGCTCGCGTTCCGTCGTCGCGTGTACGAGTTGGTGCGCGGAAGCACGGGCCACGTCCAGCAGCGCGTCAGCTCGGGCGACCGGGTCATCGTCCCGCAGCGTCTCGATCCGGGACAGACCTGCCGCGTCGACTATCGCGGCACCAGCTGGACGGCACGCAACGTTGACGTCCGCCCCATCGAAGCCGGCACGGAGGCTTTCATAAGTCACATCGACGATCTCACGCTGCACGTGAGAGGGTCGACGCCTTAAAGTCCACTCGGAGAATCAAGAAAGATCATGGGTACGTTCTACGTCGTCGCCGTCATCGTCATCCTCGTGCTCATCGTGCTCGGCAAGACCGCTACCGTCGTGCCACAGCAGAGCGCGTATGTCGTCGAGAACCTGGGCCGCTACAGTCGCACTATCCAGGCCGGGTTCCACATCCTGGTACCGTTCATCGAGCGCATCGCTTACAAGCACAATCTCAAGGAAGAGGCGATCGACATCCCCGAGCAGGTCTGCATCACGAAGGACAATGTGCAGGTGGGTGTCGACGGCGTGCTGTACCTGCAGGTGCTGGACGCTGCCAAGGCTTCCTACGGCATCACCAACTATGATTTTGCGATCAAGCAGCTCGCACAGACGACGCTGCGCAGCGAGATTGGCAAGATCGAGCTCGACCGCACCTTCGAGGAGCGTGCCACGATCAATGCCAACGTGGTGAGCGAGTTGGACAAGGCGTCCGCGCCGTGGGGCGTGAAGGTGCTGCGCTACGAGATCAAGAACATCAATCCGCCGCGCGACGTGCTGTCCGCCATGGAGAAGCAGATGCGGGCGGAGCGGGAGAAGCGCGCCGTGGTGCTCACCTCGGAGGGCGAGCGCGACGCCAAGATCAACCAGGCAGAGGGCGAGAAGCAGCGCGTGATCAAGGAGTCGGAAGCCTCCAAGCAGCAGCAGATCAACGTGGCACAGGGTCAGGCTGCCGCGATTCTCGCGGTCGCGACCGCCACCGCTGAAGGCCTGCAGCGCGTCGGCGAATCGCTGGCTTCCAAGGGCGGCATCGAGGCGATGCAGCTCCGTGTGGCCGAGGAATACATCAAGCAGTTCGGTACGATCGCGACGGAAGCGCAGAGCACGCTGGTGATTCCGGCAAACCTGTCGGATATCGCTTCGATGATCACCCTTGCGACCAGTGTCGTGAAACACCAGAACGGCCTGGGCGGAAGCCGGGCTCCTTGAGGGGCCGGAAGCACCCCGTCAGCCCTCGATGAGCGTGTGCTGAGCGTGGTCTAGCCAGTTCGCTCCTGCCTGCCTATAATTCGCGCCCCTTGGCTGCCCGCGATCGAGCCGGGAGCCATTTCAGCCGGCGTGCGAGTCGAGTCGCTCCATAGCCGCGAACCATCTCAAGACGCGCCCGTAGCTCAGTTGGATAGAGTACCTGGCTACGAACCAGGGGGTCGGGAGTTCGAATCTCTCCGGGCGCGCCAACTCCGTTTCGTCATCGCCTCGAACGTGCGCGTCGCGGCATGACTGCGGTGCGGAATTTGCCGCGAACGAGATGCGGCTTGTAGGGCTTCAGCGACGTCAGTCCCTGTCCTGCTCGCGATCAGGTGTAAGAACGACTGCCTGACGGGCACCGCCAGGTCCAGAGTCCACCGACAAGGACTTCTGACCGAGGACGGCGCACTCCGTGCCCAAAGCGCACCGCTACTGCGTGCGGACAGCAGCTGCCATGCTGCTGGCGCTGCTCTGCGGCGCGGTCAAGGCGGAAGACACGGCCGCCCTGAGACTCCTGCGTCAGATCCAGCAACTCCAGAACCAGCATGGAACGCTGTCGATCGAGCAGCTGCCGCCGCTAATCGAGCTCGGCGAGTTGTACAGCCACGGTCGATGCGAAGATGCGCTGGAGATTCTCGATCTTGCGCTCGATGTGAGTCGACGTAACGAAGGCCTGTTGAATCCGCACCAGCTCGAAATCTATACGCCGCTCATCAACTGCTACATCACGCTCGATCGCCCTGCGGACGTGCGCAATGCGCAGCAGTACGTGCTGCTCATCAACGAGACACGCTATGGCAAGCAAGATCCGGAGCTGCTTCCAGCACTCGAGCAGATCGCCCGGCGTTACGAAGAGGCTGGCCTTTACCTGAGCGCCCGGCGCCTGCAGCAGCGCGCTCTGGACATTGCCGAAGCGACGTCGGGCAAGAACGATCTCAGTCTCGTCACGCCGCTTCGCGGCATGGCACGCGCGTTTCGTCTTGAATACAAGTACGGTCTCGCAGCACCCGATGTCGCCGAGCTCTCGGGCGAATACGACCTTGCCAGCTCGGCCTCGTTCCAGGACCGCTTCAACGTGCGACTCGACTCGCTCGGCCGACGCTCTCTCGAGCGGGCCGTCACGATCCTGCGGGCACATGCCAACAGCAGTTCAAGGGCAGCCGATCGGACGCAGTACCTCGATACGCTGCTGGAGCTTGCCGACTGGTACCAGATCTGCGATCAACGGCGCGCCAACAAGACGTATCGCGCGCTGTGGCAGGAGCTGAGCGGGGACGGTCGCACCGACGTGCTGGACAGCGTCGAGGCGCTGTTCGTACAGCCAAAGTCCGGTGGTCAGCTGCTCCGCCGGCCGCCGCCCGATCCCGACCGCTACCAGCAATACACCGTCGACCTCGACTACACCGTCACTCGCGACGGCGTGGCCAAAGACATCACGGTCACGGAGTCGAACGCCCCGAAGGACCTCGAGCACAGGGCCGTCGAAGCGCTCAAGCAAACCCAATTCCGGCCTCGCTACGAGAACGGCGAACCGGTCGAGACCACCGGCCTGCACAATCGACAGAGCATCTACGGGGAGCGCCGCGCGGCTCGAGAAGTCCAGACGGCTGTTCGCTGACTACCGCCAACCCCGCAGTGCCTGCAACCGAGCCCACGCGCGGGCCTTGAGAAGCTGCGACAGGAACCTGTCAGGGCCGGATTCGGACGGCGAGCGGCGTGGTTCCGGGTGCACGGGTGCTCGCGGGTTCCGGTCGCGTACTGCAAGAGCCGAGTGGGGTAGTCCCTGTAATACCAGGTAGGCGATACACGAACTCTTCATTCCCGTGCCCTCTGTTGCTGGTTGCCCTGCTGATGAGAACGCAGGTGACGGCCCCGAGCCGCCATTTCGGCCGGCCAGGCGGGCGCAAACCGTCCGGGCAGGATGCTTTGTCGGCTTTCCCGGGACGAATCCGTTCTTACCGCTGACAGGTAGGGAGGTAGCGACCCCATGCAGATGGCACTGAAGCAAGAGCGCGAGGCGGATGCATTCCGCGCTTCACTATTGCGGTCCCCAAAGGCAGACTGGTTGCCGGCGCAGTTGAACGGAGTGCGGGGAGCTCGCGTGACAGCTGACCCGGAAAGCCAGCACCAGACCGGCGACCACCAGGACGCGCGCACGGATCTGTTCACCACGCTTTATGCGCAGCTGCGCCAGATCGCGCAGAGCGCCCTGCGTCGCAGCGGACCGCAACTCACGGTCAGCCCGACGACGCTCCTGCACGAGGCGTACCTGCGCATCTCGGGGCGCGACGCGCTGCAGTTCCCCGATCGTGCGCGCTTCATGGCCTACGCCTCGCGCGCGATGCGCAGTCTCGTCATCGACTTCGTGCGCGAGCGGCACGCGCAGAAGCGCGGCGCCGGCTTCGAGATCACCTCGATCAAGACCGAAGCGAACGAGTGTGCGGCCGACGAGGCGGAGCTCAAGCGCATCAGCGATGCGCTCGATGAGCTCACCACGGTCGACGCCGGGCTCGCCGAGCTGGTGGATCTGAAGTTCTTCTGCGGATTCTCCTTCGCTGAAATCGCCGCGATGCGCGCGGTGTCGGAGCGCACCGTGCAGCGCGACTGGAACAAAGCGCGGCTCTACCTGCACGACGTGCTGCGCGAGCCGTGAGAGGCAGCTTCCACAAGACTCGCTGGGTCGTACTCAGCCCCCTGCTCGACGAGTTGCTGGCGCTCGATGGCGCGGCACGCGACCGGCGGCTGGAGCAGATCCGTCGCGACGCTGGCACGCTGGCGAGTGAGCTCGAGGCCTTGTTGGCGCAGCAGGCTGAAATCGAGCGCGAGCATTTTCTCGAGGGTGCGCCGCCGCGACCGGAAACGGAGCCGACGCTCGCCGGCCAGGTCATTGGCAGCTACACGCTGGACCGGCTGCTCGGTCAGGGCGGGATGGGCACGGTGTGGCTTGCCCACCGGAGCGACGGCCGCTACGAGGCGCGCGTCGCCGTAAAGCTCCTCAACCTTGCATTCCTGGGCCCTGGCGGGGTGGAGCGTTTTCGGCGTGAAGGCAGCGCGCTCGGACGCCTGACTCATCCGAACATCGCGCGGCTCATCGA
>DATFRO010000062.1:0-11581 GCA_035263105.1 Steroidobacteraceae bacterium
CTGTGCAACGTGCCCATCGTCGTGCGGGCGCCGCCGGCGCACTGAAGCGGAGTTCCCATGCCCCTCACGAAGATGGAGCACTATCTCGTTCTCACGCACGACATCGACGCGACGCGCGATTTTTACTGCAACGCGCTTGGCATGCGCGTGGGTCCGCGCCCGCCGCTCGCCTTTCCAGGCTACTGGCTCTATGTCGGCGACACGCCGTGCATCCACATCGGTGAGTGGCAGACCTACACAGCGCACTCGCGCTCGCAGCAGATCCCGGTCACGACGCCGGCGCCGGGAACCGGCCCGGTCGATCACATCGCCTTCAACGGCAATGATTTCGATGGGATCCTGGCGCGACTCGAGCAGCACGGGGTCGCTGCGCACGTGAATCACGCGGCCGGGGGCGGCTTGCGGCAGTTGTTCCTGAGCGACCCCAACGGGGTCAAGATCGAGATCAACGTCCGGGAGAAGCCATGAGTCGTCTGATCCTCGCGAGCACCCTGGCGGCGATGGCGATGTTCGTCTGGGGGTTTCTAGCTTCCACGCGTCTCGGCAGCGTGGGCATCAGCCCGTTGCCGAATGAGCCGGCGTTGCTCGACCTGATGCGCGCCAACATCCCGGAGAAGGGCCTCTATTTCTTCCCGGGCGTCGGCGACCTCGACAACCTGACGGAGGATCAGCAGCGCGCGTGGATGGACAAGATCAAGGCCGGCCCGAACGGCCTGCTGCTCTTCGACCCGGCCGGCCACGAGCCGCTGTCGGCGCGCCAGATCCTCACCGAGATCATCAGTGACTTCCTCGGCGCGCTGCTGCTCTGCATCCTGCTGGGCTTCACCAACCTGAGTCTCTGGGGGCGTGTCGGTTTCGGTGCGACGGTGGGACTCATGGCCTGGCTCACCAGCAGCGTCGGTTACTGGAACTGGTACGGCTTTCCAACGCCGTACGTGCTTGCAGAGGGTTTCGGGCAAGTCATACAGTGGGCCCTCGCGGCGCTCGTGCTGACGCTGGTCATGCGTCGCAAGGCCGCGCCGCCCACAACAGAAACGTAGCCCGCCCGACGGGACTACGGACACGGGAGGTCGTCATGCGGAATTCATCCGTCATCGCCGTCGCACTCGCGGGGTCGCTCGCACTCAGTGCCTGCGGCACCAATCCGGTCACCGGCAAGAGGGAGATCCAGTTCGTCTCCCAGGCGGAAGAAATCCAGATGGGCGAACAGAACTACGCGCCCACCCGCCAGGGCGAGGGCGGCGACTTCAGCGTGCTGCCGGAATTGAGTGCCTACGTGAATGAGATCGGCCAGAAGCTCGCCGCGGTCTCCGATCGCAAGCTCCCGTACGAGTTCACCGTGCTCAACAATTCGGTGCCCAACGCGTGGGCCTTGCCGGGTGGCAAGATCGCGGTCAATCGCGGGCTCCTGTATGAGCTGCAGAGCGAGGCGGAGCTCGCCGCCGTGCTCGGCCACGAGATCGTGCATGCAGCCGCGCGTCACGGCGCGAAGGCGCAGGAGCGGGGGACGCTGATGCAAGCCGGGATGCAGGTCGCGCAGATTGGCGCGGCCGTCGGCGGAGTCGACGCCAATCTCGCCTCGCTCGTGCTGCAGGGCGCGGGCGCCGGCGCACAGATGATCCAGATGAAATACGGTCGCGACCAGGAGCTCGAAGCCGACCATTACGGCATGAAGTACATGAAGCTCGTCGGCTATGACCCGTGGGGCGCGGTCACGCTGCAGGAAACGTTCGTGAAACTCTTCGGCGACGCCGAGAAGAACCAGGACTGGATGTCCGGCATGTTCGCCTCACACCCGCCCTCAGCCGAGCGCGTGGAACAGAACAAGAAGACCGCGGGCGAGCTCGGGCGCGGTGGCGAGATCAACGCGGAAGCCTACCAGGCGCGCGTGAAGCCGCTCCTCGAGATGAAGCCCGCGTACGACAAGTACGACGAAGCGATGGCGGCTGCGCAGAAGGGCGACACCGCCAAGGCCAAGACGCTGGTGGCCGAGGCAGCCAAGATGCAGCCGAACGAGGGCCTGTTCCAGCAGATGCTGGGAGAGATCGCGCTCTCGGAGAAAAAGCCCAAGGAAGCGCGTGCCTACTACCAGAAGGCGATGCAGCTCAACCCGAACTACTACGGTTCCTACCTCGGCGCGGGTGTTGCTGAATATCGCGCCGGCGACAAGGCCAAGGCCGAGCAGTACCTGGGCCAGAGCGCGAAGCTCCTGCCGACCGCACCTGCCGCGTATTTCCTCGGCCAGGTGTCCAAGGACAAGGGCGATACCGAGACGGCGCTCAAGTACTACCAGGCCGCCGCGACTTCCAACAGCAACGTCGGACAGGCCGCCGCAGTCGAAGCGTTGCGCATCGACCTGCCACGCAATCCCGGCAACTACGTGGCGACTGCTCCGGTGGTGGCGGCAAACCAGCGCGTGGTCGCGGTGATCGAGAATCGCGCGCCGCTCCCGCTCATGGACATCCAGCTCACGCCGGTGCTCGTCGACGCTTCCGGCAACATCGTGAAACAGGCGAGCCCGATCACGATCGGCGGACCGGTGAAGCCCGGCGAGCGCAGCTCCGTCGATGCGGGCGTCGGCGCGCTCGATGCGCAGACGCTGCAAAGCGTGCGCTTCCGGGTCGACACGGCCAAGGTCGTCGAACCGGCGGCGCAGAATTCGCCGCCGGCCAAGACTCCAGCGCCGAAGTGATCAGATGTTGCGGGCCGTCATCTCGCGGCTGATGTATTCGGCCTGACGGAGCGCGAGCGCGACGATCGTGAGCGTCGGGTTCGCCGAGCCCGGCGTGCTCATCTGGCTCCCGTCGGATACGAACAGGTTCTTGATGTCGTGCGTCTGGCCCCACGCATTGGTCACCCCGTCGCGCGGATTCTTGCTCATGCGCGCCGTGCCCATGTTGTGAGTCGCGGGCGGATGGCTGCCCTTGAGCGTGCGCTTCGCGCCGATCGCCTCGTAGAGTTTCGCGCCCCAGTCGGTCGCATGCTTGCGCATGGCGAGGTCGTTCGGATGCTCATCGACGTGCACGTGTGCGACCGGCAGGCCGTATGCATCCCGCACTTTCGGATCGAGCGTGATGCGGTTGTCGGCACGCGGCATGTCCTCGCCGTTGACGAGGATGCCGGCAATGTTCGCGAAGTTGTCGATCACCGACGCGAAATCGCGGCCCCAGCCGTAAGGAATGCCGACCAGCGGGAACGTCGGTAGATCGAGTGAACACAGTTCGAAGTGATAGCCGCCGACGAAACCGCGCTTCGGGTCGTTGACCTGCGGATCCTCGATCAGGCCCGCGAGCGTCGCGCCGCGCCACGCATGCACCGGCTGGTCGAAGATGCCCCACACGAAATTGATGATGTGGTGCGTGTAATTGCGCCCGACCTGGTCGCTGGAATTCGCGAGCCCGTGCGGATACTTCGCGGATTCGGACAGCAGCAGGAGCCGCGGCGTTTCGAGCGCGTTGCCTGCGACGCACACGATGCGCGCCTTCTGCCGCTGCTCCTTGCCCTGCGCGTCGCGGTACACGACGCCGTTCGCGCGTCCGTCCGCGCCGTGCTCGATGCGCGTCGCCATGCACTGGATGCGCAGGTCCAGATTCCCGGTCGCCTCCGCTTGCGGAATCTCGGTGTAGAGCGTGCTCCACTTGGCGCCGGTCTTGCAGCCTTGCGCGCAGAAGCCCTGCTGGATGCAGAGTGCGCGCCCGTCGAAGGGTTGCGGATTGATCGCGAGATAACCGGTGTGCACGCGCTTGAAGCCGAGCTTCTTTGCGCCCGCGTACATCACCTTGAAGTTATTCGATGCCGGCATGCCGGGCACGCCGTTGCGCCGCGTGACACCCAGGCGCCGCTCGGCGAGCTGGTAGTAGTTCTTGAGCTCCTGGTAGCTGATCGGCCAGTCGATCAGCGAAGTCCCGGCGACATTGCCGTAGCTGGTGCGTGCGGTGACTTCCCACTCGCGATTGCGCGGTGTAGCGCCGGTCCAGTGCACCGTCGTCCCGCCGACGCTCTTCGCAATCCACGCCGGCAACGTCGGGAAATCGCGTGGCACGGTCCAGGTGCCCGACTGGGTGCGCGGATCGAGCCAGGTGAGCTGGCCGAACGCGACGTTCGGATCCTGCGAGAAGCTGGCGATCGACTCGCGCTTGCCGGCTTCGAGGAGCACGACCTTGATACCGCGGCGCGTGAGCTCGTGCGCGAGCGTGCCGCCGCCGGCCCCGGAGCCGACGATGACGACGGCGCCTTCATCATTGTGTTCGATCATGCGAGTGCCTCCGCCGCTTACGCCGTGGGCATGGGACCCGAGTCCTCGAGCGGGACGTCGGGGAGCCAGCGCAGATCGTTCAGGCCACGGTAGAGGTACCCGCCTTTGGAGAACGCTTCGCCTTCGTAGCCGAAGTACTTGTAGGCGAGCGGCGAGGAATAGAGAAGCTGCAGCGTCTTGACCCGCGTGAGCTGAAAGAACGGCGACTGCTCGATCTTCTTGAGCGCGGCGACACGCTGCGCTTCAGGTGCGCGCGCGAAGTCTGCCCCGAGCCCCTGGGCGCCATCCTTCATCAGCTTCTTGAGGCCGTCATCCTTGCTCGCCTGTTCATCGATGCCACGAACGACCAGCGCGTAAGCCGCATCCTCCAGCTTGTCGTGCGGCGCGATGGTGCGCGCCATGGCCATGAGCGTGGCGCCTTCGGCGCTGGTCAGGGTCGAGAGGTCAACGGCCCAGGTGCGAGTGGGCGCAAGCAGTGCCAGCGGGCTGCCGACGGCCAGCATCCCGGTAAGCACTCCACTGGCTTGCAGAAACTCGCGCCGCTGCAGGATGAGGGCGGGCTTCACTTCTTGTTCTCCTCGGTTCAATTGGAGGCGTGCAGACAGTACCAGAGGGGTGCCCACTCCGACCACGTGCCGCGAAGTGGCGGCCCCCTACCCGTCGGCGTCGCGGAACGTTAGGCTGCGGAGCCTGCCGGCTTCACCCTCGAGGAACGGATGACCACCCCAACACGCCCCGCCCCGGTGCGCTTCCCACCCGATCCCTTCGGCGCGCCGTTTCGCACCGAGTGCGACATCCAGGACTGCGAAGTGGAGGGCGAGATCCCCGCGGATCTCAGCGGCACCTTCTATCGCGTGGGACCTGACTTTCAGTATCCGCCGCGGCTGCCGAACATCCCGTTCGATGGTGAGGGTCACGTCGGCATGTTCCGGATCCTGGGCGGCCACGTCGATTTCCGCTCGCGATTCGTGCGCACGCAGCGCTTCCAGGCGCAGCGCGATGCGCGCGAGTCGCTCTTCGGGGTCTATCGCAATCCGCACACCGACGACCCGCGCGTCGCGACCGTGAGCCGCGGCACGGCCAACACTAACGTCATCTATCACGCCGGCCGCCTCCTGGCGCTCAAGGAAGACAGTCCACCGGTCGTGATGGATCCGCAAACGCTCGCGACGCTCGACGATTACTGGACCTTCCACGGCAAGCTCGAAAGCCTCACCTTCACGGCGCATCCGAAGATCGACTCGAGCACCGGCGAGATGATTGCCTTCGGTTACGAGGCCAAGGGCGAAGCGACCGACGACGTGAACGTTTTTTCCGTCGACGGGAACGGGCACATCAACTGGAGTGCCTGGATCAAGGTTCCGTACGTCGGGATGCTGCACGACTTCGCGGTCACGCCGACGCACATTGCGTTCCTCGTGGTCCCTATGGCGACCAGCGTCGCGGAGATGAAGAAGGGCAAGGTGCATTTCACGTGGGATTCGCAGCTCCCCACCTGGTTCGGCGTGATGCGTCGGGGCGGCGACGGCAAGGATCTGCGCTGGTTCGAAGGTCCGGAGCGCTGCTCGACGCACGTGATGGGCGCGTTCTCGGACGGCAATCGCATCCACGTCGACGTCGACATGGCACACAAGAACCAGTTTCCGTTCTTCCCCAACCTGCGCGGCGAACCGTTCGACCCGATCGGTGCACAGGGTCGCCTCACGCGCCTGACGGTCGACGTCTCCGGACCCGCCAGGCCGTACGACATGAAAGTGCTGTTCCCGCATGTCGGCGTACTGCCACGCCAGGACGATCGTTACCACACGCATCCGTACCGCTACGGCTTCATGCCGACGCTCGATCCCACGCGACCGTTGAATGAGCGACTGGCTGCGAGCCCGATGCGTCCGCTCAATTGCTATACGCGCTTCGATCACGCCACACAGAAAGCGGATTCGTTTTTCGTGGGACCCGATTCGGGTCTCGGGGAATGTTGCTTCGCTCCGCGACGCCAGGACGCAGCCGAAGGCGACGGCTATCTCATGGGAACGACGAACCGCCTGCTGGAAGGCCGCACAGACCTCCTCATCGTCGACACGCAGCAGATGGAAGCGGGCCCGGTTGCAACGGTGCGGCTGCCGTTCCGTCTGAACATGGGCATTCACAACCTCTGGGTCCCTGACCACCAATGATCCCGAGACTGTTGCTCGCGAGCCTGCTGCTGCTCGCGATCGATCACCGCGTTCTGTCCGCCGAGTCCGCCATGCTGAAAACGATCTCCGAACAATCCGGTTTCAAGAAAACGGGGCGCTACGACGAAGTCGAGCGCCTGTGTCCTGCGTTTGCGCAGGCTTATCCGAAGGTCGTGCGTTGCGATGAATTCGGCCGCACGCCGGAAGGCCGGCCGATGCTCGCGCTCATCGCCTCGCGCAGCGAAGCGCTGACGCCTGAGCTCGCGCGTGAACGCAAGCTTCCAGTCGTGCTGGTGCAGGCGGGCATTCACGCCGGCGAAATCGAAGGCAAGGACGGTGGGTTCCTCGCGCTGCGCGAGCTCCTCGATGGGCAGGCTGCGCCGGGCACGCTGAAGTCGTTCGTGCTGGTGTTCGTGCCGGTCTTCAACATCGACGGGCATGAGCGCTTCGGACGCTGGAATCGCCCCAACCAGAATGGCCCCGAGGAGATGGGCTGGCGCACCACCGCCCAGAATCTCAACCTCAATCGCGACTACACCAAGCTCGATGCGCCCGAGATGCGCGCCATGCTGCGGCTCCTCGATGCCTGGGATCCGATCCTGTACGTCGACCTGCACACGACCGACGGCGCCGAGTTCGAGCCCGACGTGTCTAACAACGTGCAGCCGCGCCTCATCGGCGATCCCGGTCTGTTTCCCACGGGCAGCGCCATGCTGTCGGAGCTCAACGCCGCGCTCGCGAAGCAAGGGTCGATGCCGCTCGATTTCTATCCGTCGTTGAACGATCCCAACAACCCGGCCGCCGGCTTCAAGATCAGTCCCTACTCGCCGCGCTTTTCGACCGGCTACTGGGCGCTGCGCAATCGGTTCGCGCTGCTGGTCGAAACGCATTCGTGGAAGGACTACCCCACACGCGTGCGCATCATGCGCAATATCCTCGTCACGCTGGCGGACATGACCCGGCGCGAGGGCGCAAGCTGGATGGCGCAGGCGCACGCCGCCGATGAGCGCGCACAGACCCTCGGCGGACAGGACGTGACCATGGACGTCGACGTCGGCGCGCACGCGACGATGATCGACTTTCGGGGTTACGCATACACGCGGTCACCTTCGGCGATTTCCGGCAGCACCGCGATCCGTTACGACACCAGCAAGCCGCAGATCTGGCACGTCCCCTTGCAGGATGAGCTCGTCGTCAAGAGCAAGACGCAGGCGCCTCGCGGCGGCTACATCATTCCCGCCGCTGAAGCGGGCTGGCTCGCGGAACGCTTGACGCTGCACGGCATCCGCTTCGAGAAGCTCGGTGCGCATTCGCAGGCCACGGTCGAGACGTTCCGCGCAACCCGTGCATCGTTCTCGCCGACGCCTTCCGAAGGGCACACCACGGTCACGATCGATGGCAGCTGGGGAAGCGAGCATCGCGACATCGCGACGGGCTCGCTCTACGTGCCGATTACGCAGCCGGGCGCACGACTCATCCTCGCGCTGCTCGAGCCGCAGTCCTCGGACTCGTTCGCTGCGTGGGGCTTCTTCAACGTCGCCTTCGAAGTGCGCGAGTACATGGAGGCGTACATCAACGAGCAGATCGCCGAGGAAATGATGAACCGCGACGCCGCGCTCGCCGCCGAGTTCAAGCGTCGCCTCGCGGAGGACGCGAAATTCGCCGCAGACCCCGACGCGCGCCTCGAGTTCTTCTATCGTCATCATCCGTCCTGGGACGATCACTATCGCCTGTACCCGATCTTCCGCGTGGACGCGCGCCCCTGATTCGACTGCCTCATGCCCGTGGTTGACATCGCGATCGTCGGTGCCGGTGCGGCAGGGATCGCCGCCGCGCGCTGGCTGACTTCCCAGGGCGTGAAGCCGCTGGTGCTCGAGGCACGCGATCGCGTCGGCGGCCGCGCGCACACGGACACTGCGGCGTTCGGCTTCCCGCTCGATTTCGGCTGCGCATGGCTGCACAGCGCGGACCAGAATCCGTGGGCGACGCTCGCGCAGCAGCAGGGCGCCACGATCCTCGAGCGGCCGCCGGACTGGCGCCGTCGGATTGGCAAACACGAGCTGACTCCCGACGAGAGAGCGGCGATCGGCAAGGCGATCGAACGCAACTTCGACCTCGCCGCAGACGCCGCGCGCGCCGGCCGTGACGTCGCCGTCGGCGAGCTGATACCCGACGATGCAGTGCGCGCGCAGTTCGACGCGATCATGACCTGGTATATCGGCATCGAGAGTGATGCGGTTTCGACCTTCGACCTGGCGCGCTTCGAGGATTCGGAAGTGAACTGGGCGGTGCGTGAGGGGCTGGGCAGTATCGTCGCGCGCGGCGCGGAGCCGCTCGATGTGCGACTCCATACACCGGTGCAGAAGGTCGACTGGCGCGGGCCGCGCGTCGCGCTGCATACGCCCTCCGGAACCCTCGAGACACGGGCGGTGATCGTGACCGCTTCGACGAATCTGCTCGCCGAAGGTCGCGTCATCTTCGAGCCCGCGCTCCCTGCCGAAATGCAGCAGGCTTGCAACGACGTGCCGCTCGGTATCGCCGACAAGGTCTTCTTCCGGATGCGGCCCGGCACCCTGCCCTTCGAGGGCACGACTCATTTCATCGGCACTGATCAGTCCGCTCACACTTGCAGCTACCAGGTGCGTCCGTCGGGCCAGGATGCGCTGCTGGCCTACTTCGGCGGCCGCTTCGCGCGTGATCTCGAAGCGCGCGGTGAGTTGGAACGCTTCGCGCGCGAGGAACTCGCAGGCATCTTCGGCACCGAGTTCGAACGCCAGATCATCGACAGCGTGACGGTCGGCTGGAGCGGTGATCCCTGGGCGCGCGGCTCATATTCAGCGGCCCGGCCTGGGCGGGCGCGCTCGCGCGAGACTCTGCAGCAGCCGGTCGGTGAGCGCATCTTCCTCGCCGGCGAAGCCTGCTCGGTCGAGCACTTCGGAACGATCCACGGCGCCTGGGAGAGCGGACAACGCGCCGCCGCCGAGGCGCTCGCGTTCATTCAGCGACAGCGTTGAACTCGGATCAAGACTGGGTCGGGGACATCGCTCCGGCGGCCGCTGGACGCCGGTCGTTCATTCAAGAGCGCAGTTCGACGATCTCGGCCGGCTTGTCCAGCACATTCACCGTATCGCCGGGCTCATGCCCCATCAGCGCCGCGCCGATCGGCGATACCCAGCTGATGAGCCCGCGTCCCGGGTCCGCTTCATCTTCGCCGACCAGGCGGAACGTGCGCTCCGTGCCGTCCTCGAACCCGAGTTTCACTTCCACGCCGAAACGCACGGCGTCGGGCTGCGGCAGCGGCTCGACCAGTCGTGCGGTGGCGCGGCGCTGCGACCAGTAGCGCAGTTCCCGCGCGACACGCGCCGTGGCCGATGGATCGGACTCCGATCGGGCCGCCTGCCGCTCGGCCTCGAGCGCACGGATCTGCTCGTCGATCTGCTTCAGCCCCTGTGGAGTCACGAGGTTGGGATGCGGGCTCACGATGCGTTCCGGCACGTTGTCCGCCGCCGCGTCCTGGTCCGATTCGCGAACGAAAGCCCGACTCATTTGTTGGATATCCCCCGCGGCATCATCGTCATCCCGTCGGGCGGCGGCGGCAAGCGATTTTTTTGACGCATGGAGTAAACTGGCGCGTTTTTACAAACGACCCATCCGCTGAGGCACCGCAATGAAGGACTTGACACAGGGCTCCATCGGCAGCCACCTCGCCCAGATGTCGATGTTCATCGGCATGGGCATGCTGGTGCAGACCCTGTATTACCTGGTCGATCTGTATTTCGTGGCGGGCCTCGGTCAGCAGGCGCTCGCGGGCGTGAGTGCCGCGGGCAACGTCATGTTCATCGTGCTCGGCCTCACGCAGGTGCTGTCGGTCGGCACGATCACCCTGATATCGCACGCCGTCGGCCGCAAGGATCAGAGCGACGCCAACCTGATCTTCAACCAGGCGCTGCTGATCTCGTCGATCTGCGCCGTGCTGATGTTCATCGCGGGTTACACGATCGCGGGCGCCTATGTGCGCGAGATCGCGGCGGATCCGGCGTCGAAGGCTGCGGGCGAACTCTATTTGAAGTGGTTCGTGCCGGGCCTCGCGTTGCAATTCGCAGTTGTCGGCATGGGCGCGGCGCTGCGCGGCACGGGCATCGTCAAGCCGACGATGATCGTGCAGTCGGTCACCCTCCTCCTCAACACGGTTCTCGCTCCAGTGCTGATCGCGGGCTGGGGCACCGGGCATCCGCTCGGCGTCAAGGGCGCGGCGCTCGCGAGCTCCATTTCGATCGCGGTCGGCGTGATCATGCTGGCGATCTATTTCGCGCGTCTCGAGCACTACGTGGGCGTGGACACGAAGTTGTGGCGGCCCGACTTTCCGACGTGGAAGCGGATGGGGAATATCGGACTGCCGGCGGGCGGGGAATTCATGATCATGTTCCTCGTGGTCGGCGTCGTGTATTGGTGCATCCGCGAGTTCGGCGCCGCCGCGCAGGCGGGCTTCGGCATCGGCTCGCGCGTCATGCAGTCGATCTTCCTGCCGGCGATGGCGGTCGCGTTCGCCGCTTCGCCGATCGCGGGGCAGAACTACGGCGCGCGCCAGGCTGGACGTGTGCGGGAGACGTTTCGCACCGCGGCGTTCACCGGCGTCGCGATCATGGCGGTGCTGACGCTGTTCTGTCAGTGGAAGGCGTCGATCCTGGTGCGCGCGTTCACCAACGACCCGCAGGTCATCGAGTACGGCACGCACTACTTGAAGATCATCTCGTGGAACTTCATCGGCACGGGAATCATCTTCACCTGCTCAGGGCTGTTCCAGGCGATCGGCAATACCTGGCCGTCGCTCCTCAGCAGCGCCGCGCGCGTGATCACCTTCTGCGTGCCCGCGATCTGGCTGTCGCTGCAGCCGTGGGTGCGGCTCGATCACATCTGGTACCTCTCGGTCGCAACCGTCGCGCTGCAGGCGGTCTTCAGCCTGTGGCTGCTGATGGATCAGTTTCGCAAGCGACTTGCATTCGCTACTTGAAGAGCCGTCGCGGCGTGGCCATTGGGTGACAAACCTGTCGCCGGCGCCGGGGTCACGCTCACTACCGCAGAACTTGAAGCGTCGCACCCGCAAACACTGGTACGGCGCCGTCGAGCAGGTGTCACCCAATGTCCATCCGCT
>DATFRO010000063.1:0-9550 GCA_035263105.1 Steroidobacteraceae bacterium
CAAAGAGCTCACCGGTCGTCGCCGTGATGAAGTCGAGCAACGAGCCATTCGCGATCAGTACCCACTTCGTGTGCGTTCCCGGCAGGCAGAGCAGATGCCGTCCCTTGCGCAAGGATGGGTTCAGCTGCAGCGCGCCGAGGATCTGGGTCTCTTCGCCGCGCATGAAATCCGGCGCGTCGAGCCGGTTGCGACACGACACGCCCGGGATGATGCGCACGCTCCCCTCACGCAGCACTGCGCATGCGCCCGCCAACGTGTCGGTCGAGACCGGGCAGGGCAGGTAGGGTGCCGAGATCCAGCCAAAGCTCGAGCCGACCATGCCGGAGAGCAGCGCGCGCAGTTCGCCATGCTCACGCGTCCAGCCGGCAATGAGCGAATCGAAGATCTCGGCGAAGCGGCCGCGCGCTTCGCTGGCACCCGGACCGCTGGCTGTGTCGAGGACCGAGCCCGTCGCGTCGCAGAGCGTCAACCGCAGGTGGCTCGTGCCCCAGTCGCCCGCGACGAGCGCCGCACGCCCCATCAGTGGGACTCTCGCTCCACGACGCTGCCGCTGGCGCCGATCAGGAAGTCGAAATCGCAGCCCTGGTCGGCCTGGGTCACGTGATCGATGTACAGGCGATAGTAGCCGCGGGTGTAGCGGGGCGCGGGACGCTGTTCCTGCCAATTGCTGAGCCGCGTTTTCAGCTCGTTTGCGGAGATCAGCAATTCCAGGCGGCGATTCGGCCCGTCGAGCAGGATTTCGTCGCCGTTGCGCACCACGGCGAGCGGGCCGCCGACTTCCGCTTCCGGTGCGACGTGCAGGATCACGGTGCCGTAGGCCGTGCCGCTCATGCGCGCATCGGAGATGCGCACCATGTCCTTCACTCCACGCTCGAGGAGCTTGCGGGGCAGCGGCATGTTTCCGACTTCGGGCATGCCGGGATAGCCCTTCGGACCGCAACCCTTGAGCACCAGCACCGAGGACTCCTCGACCTCGAGTGCCGGATCGTCGATGCGCGCGCGCAGGTCCTCGATCGACTCGAACACGACCGCGCGCCCGCGATGGCTCAGCAGCGACTCGCTGGCGGCACTCGGCTTCATCACCGCACCGGCCGGGCACAGGTTCCCCTTCAGCACCCAGATACCGGAAGCGGATTTCACCGGTTCGCCAGCCGGTCGGATGACTTCGCGGTTGTAGCACTCGGCGGCGGCGTAGTTCTCGCGAATCGCCTGGCCGCAGATCGTGGGCGCATCCGCGTGCAAGAGCGCTGTGAGCTCCTTCATCACCGCCGGCACGCCGCCGGCGTAATGCAGGTCCTCCATCAGGAAGCGGCCGGACGGCTGCAGATCGACCAGCAGCGGCACGTCAGCCGACAAGCGGTCGAAATCATTCAGATCGAGCGGCACGCCGAGTCGAGCGGCGAGCGCGATCAGGTGCAGGACCGTGTTGGTCGAGCCGCCGATCGCGGCCAGCACCCGGATCCCGTTCTCGAAAGCCTGGCGCGTCAGGATCTTCGAGAGCCGCACATCCTCGCGCGCCATGCGCACGATCGTCCGGCCGCTGTCGTGCGCGATCATGCGGCGACGCGCGTCGACGGCGGGTGCCGAGGCGTTGTAGGGCAGGGCGATACCCATCGCCTCCATCAGGCTCGCCATCGTCGATGCGCTGCCCATGGTCATGCAGGTGCCCGGGGTGCGCGACATGCCGGCTTCGGCGGAGAGAAAATCGCCGAGCGGCATCTGGCCGGCGCGCACCGCCTCGCTGAACTTCCACACATCGGTGCCCGAACCGATGTCGCGGCCGCGAAACTTGCCGTTCAACATCGGACCGCTCGACACGACGAGCGTCGGCAGATCGACGCTCGCGGCTCCCATCAATTGCCCCGGGGTGGTCTTGTCACAGCCACCGAGGAGAACGACGGCGTCGATCGGGTTGCCGCGGATCGATTCTTCGACTTCCATCGCGAGGAGATTGCGGAACAGCATCGCGGTCGGACGCATCTGCGTCTCGCCGAGAGACATGGCGGGGAATTCGAGCGGCAGGCCGCCCGCCTCCCACACACCGCGCTTCACGTGTTCCGCGACATCGCGCAGCCCCGAGTTGCAGGGCGTGAGCTCGGACCACGTGTTGCAGATGCCGATCACCGGGCGGCCGTCGAAGACATCGGCGGGGAATCCCTGGCTCTTCATCCAGCTGCGGTGAATGAACGCGTCCTTGTCGCGGCCGCCGTAGCTGCCGGTGCTGCGCAGTCGCGGCTTGTCTTTCAAATTGGCCACTTGTGGGTTCCAGCGTCCGGCCGGTCGATTGCCTGTCCGGCTATTTTATATGATCAATATACTAGAGAGGGGATTTCGCGCGAAATAAAGCTTCCGGGGCGCTCGCTTCCCGTGTGTGTGGCGCGCAACAGCAGCGGTCGCCGCCGCCGCCGTTTGCCTTGTTTGCGAGCGATTCTCACTCGGCCGCCGCCGCGATCCTCCCTCGACGCGGGCAGCAATGCGCGGCGTTCGCCACTTTAGTATGATTAATGAGACATGTGATCATTGGCCTGCGGGGACGGCTGTTTGCGCCTAGACGATCTCGAAGGGAAGCTGGTGCTCGTAACCGGGGCCAGCAGTGGAATCGGCGCTGCCGTCAGCCGCGCTTTCGCTGCCCAGGGTGCGCGGGTCGCATTGCATTTCAACGCCCACTCGCAGGCAGCAGCCGCCGTCGCGGGACAGATTCGCGAGGCCGGTGGCGCAGCAGTGCTGGTGCAGGGCGAGCTGTCGCGACCCGATACCGCGAGGCGAGTCGTGGAGGAGAGCGCCGCTGCACTCGGTGGCCTCGACATTCTCGTCAACAACGCCGGATCGCTGGTCGCGCGTCGCCCGTTCCTGGAAACCGACGATGCATTTCTGGACGCGGTGTTCGACCTGAATGTCAGGGCGGTCATCGCCGCAGTGCGTAGCGCCGTCCCGTACATGGAGGCGCGTTCGGGTGGCGCAATCATCAATGTCGGCTCGGTGGCCGCGCTCGACGGCGGCGGTCCCGGCACGGGGATGTACGCCGGCTCGAAGTCCTTCGTTCACAGCCTCACGCGCCATCTCGCCAGGGACTTGGCGGCTCGCAACATTCGCGTCAACACGGTGGCGCCGGGCGTGATCGATACGGCCTTCCACGCTGCAACCCCGCCGGAGCGAATGGACGCGATGAAGAAGTCCGTGTGTCTCGGTCGAATCGGCACGCCCGCGGATTGCGTGGGTGCTTTCCTGTTCCTGGCCTCGGCAGCGCTCAGCGGCTACATCACGGGCCAGATCATTCACGTCAACGGTGGGCAGGTGATGCCATGAGCGAACCCTGGGTTGTCCTGCTCGGGTGCCTGCGCGCCGCACGAGCAATTGCGCTCGGGGTCCTCATCGCGCAACCCGCGCTGGGTTCGACGCGCATCGATTTGAACCACGGCTGGACGTTTCGCACCGACCCTGCGCAGTCGGGTGAGGCCGCGGGCTGGAATTCGCGCGCGCCCGCGGGCACGGACTCGATCGACGTACCGCACACCTGGAACATCGGCAGAGATCACGCCTACCTCGGCACCGCGTGGTACTTCAGGATCTTCGAGTCGCCGCCGCAAGCCGCGGCCGGCCAGGTCGTGCTGCATTTCGGCGCGACGTTCTACAAGGCCCGCGTCTGGCTCAACGGCACCGAGCTCGGTCAGCATGAAGGTGGCTTCACCGCGTACTCCTTCGACATCACACGCCGGCTGCGCCCGGTCAATTACCTCGCCGTGCAGATCGACAATCGGCCCGACATCGACACCATCCCCGGGTTCGGCGCACGCGGCGAACCCGAGGCCTGGTATGACTGGTGGGCGTATGGCGGCATCGTGCGCGACGTCTGGCTCACGGCCAGCGGACCGCTGCGCGTCGCGTCGCAGTGGATCCGGACCGAGCCGAGCGGCACCGGCGCGGCGGTCCACGATCGAATCACGCTGAAGAGCACTGCGGCGCGCACCGCATCCGTGACGGTTCGCGCCATTGCCGTGGGCCCCGACGGCGGCACGCAGGCGCAGGCATCACGCTCCATCTCGGTCCCGGCAGGTGAATCGCAGGCACTCGTATCGCTCGAGCTGCCCGCACCGGCGCTCTGGAGCATCGACCATCCCAACCTCTACACGATGCGCGTCGAGCTCGTGAAGGCGGATGGCACGCTTCTCGATCAACACACCGACATTTTTGGCGTCCGGCATGTCGAGATCCGTGATCGACACCTCCTCGTGAACGGCGAGCGTGTGCGCCTCACGGGCATCGCACGCCACGAGGACTCGCCGTGGGAGGGACTCGCCGAAACTGCCGGCACCATGCGCCACGACTACGACGACATGAAGGCGCTGCAGGTGACGCTGACGCGCCCGGTTCACTACCCGCAGCATCCCTTCATCCTCGACTATGCCGACCGGCACGGAATCCTGCTGATCCCGGAAATCCCGGTCTGGCAATTCAACGAAGCGCAGCTCTCCAACCCGAAAGTGCTGGCGCTCGCGCAGCGGCAGATGCAGGAGATGATCGAGCAGGCCGGCAATCACCCCAGCATCTTTGCGTGGAGCGTTCTCAATGAGAGCGCCACCGCCACGCCGGGCGGCATCGCCTACGTGCGGACCATGCGCGACTTCATCCACAAGCTCGATCCCGGACGATTCGTGAGCTACGCGGACGACAACCTGCCGAAGCTCGACCGCGCCGATCAGTCCGCCGCCAACGACGTCGACTTCCTCATGATGAACCAGTATTTCGGCGCCTGGCATGGACCCGCGGATGCGCTGGTCCCGGCGCTCGACAAGGTCGATCGCATGTTCCCCGACAAGATGGTGATCATCTCGGAGTTCGGCTTCCCGGGAATCTTCGCCAGTGATCCGGTCGCCGCGGATCGGGCGCGTGTGAAAACGATGCAGGTGCAGTTGCCGGAGCTCGCGAAGCGTGACTGGATCGCGGGCGCAATCCTCTGGTGCTACCAGGACTACAAATCACGCCGCAACCTCTGGCCCGGCGAGGAAGAGGGCTACGTCGAGCACGGCCTGGTCGACGAGAACCGGCAGCGCAAGCCTTCCTATGCGGTGTGGCAGGACCTCAATGCGCCGGCCCGGATCGATGCGCGCTGGAACCAGGCCGGCAGCCGACCGACCGATTTCGCCATCACCGTCACGCCGAACAACGAGCATCAGCTGCCGTTCTATCCGTTGCACGACTATCGGCTGACCTGGAAGGTGCTGGATGAGAAGAATCACGCGGTGGTGAGCGGCGAACGCCTGCTCGCCGAATTCACGGCACCACAGACCGCATCGGGAACGTTTTCGCAGGACACGCAAGCCGCGCGCTTGCGCCTGGTGGTTACGCTGCTTCGACCGAGCGGCGTGGTGGCGGCCGAGCGAACGCTGCAGTGGCCATGAAACGCGGGGCCTGTGTGATCGGCGTGCTGCTGTCGCTGCTGACCTGTGCCCCGCTGGCGGGGGCTGCCGACTATGCGATCGGCGCGGATGTTTCCTTCCTGCGCCAGGCGGAGCAGCAAGGGATCGTGTTCAAGGACCAGGGCAAGGGCAAACCGGGACTCGAGATTCTCCACGACCACGGCTATGGCTGGGTTCGGTTGCGCCTGTTTCACACTCCGACCGAACTTCCCAACGGTCTTCCCTACACGATCGCGCTGGCGCAGGACGCGAAGAAGCTCGGCATGAAGTTCCTGCTCGACTATCACTACGCCGATGACTGGGCCGATCCTGGCAAGCAGCCGATTCCAAAGGCATGGCGGAGCAAGTCGCACCAGGAACTCGTGCAGGCGCTGTTCGAGTACACGCGCGACACGATCGTCGCGTTTCGCGATGCCGGCGTGTTGCCCGACATGGTGCAGATCGGCAACGAAGTGACCAACGGCATCCTGTGGCCGGACGGCAAGCTCCCGGAGCAATGGGACCACTTCGCGCAGCTCATCCAGGCCGGCATCAACGGCGTCGACGCGGGTCGCGGCAACGGCGCGCGGCCGAAAATCATGATCCACATCGATCGCGGCGGTGACCTGGCGGGCACGAAGGCCTTCATCGACAAGCTCGACAGCTACCAGGTGCCGTACGACCTCATCGGTCAGTCTTACTACCCGTGGTGGCACGGCAGCCTCAACGACCTGCGGCAGAACCTCGAGTTCATGGCGCGGACCTACGCCAAGGACATCATCGTCGTCGAGGCCGCGTACAGCTGGATGCCCGCCGAATACAAAGGCAAGCCCGCACCGTTTCCGGAATCGCCCGAGGGCCAGCGCGAGTTCCTCGACGAAGTGAACCGCGTGGTCATGGAGACTCCGAACGGACGCGGCAAGGGCGTGTTCTGGTGGGAGCCGGCCGTGACCGGGCCGCTCACTTCACGCGGCTACTTCGATGAGCATCACAACGCGCTTCCCGTGCTGACGGTCTTCGATCGGTTCGCCCGTCACTAACCGGTCGGGTTCGGGAGAATCGTTTCCGATGGATGACCGCACGTGCTCGAGAGTCGCGAACACTTGCGCGCTGGTCGTGCTGCAATTCCTCGCGGTGGCTGCGGCCGCGCAACCCGCGGCGAAAACGTCGACGACGAAAGAGCCCGAAATCGTCCTGCTGTGGCCGGACGGTGCGCCCGGATCCGCTGGGCGGACCAGTGCCGAAGTGGTGCGCATCAACGAATACGGCGAGCACATCGTTTCGAACGTGCACTTCCCTTCGCTCACCGTGTATCGCGCCGCCCCGGAGCACTCGCGCAGAACTGCTGTCGTTGTCGTGCCCGGTGGCGGCCATCGCGAGTTGTGGATGGATCACGAGGGCTACAGCGTGGCGCGTTATCTCGCCGCGCAAGGTGTCAGTGCCTTCGTGCTGAAGTACCGGTTGGCCCGTGCACCTGCTTCGACCTACACCATCGAGGGCGATGCGCTCGCGGACTTGCAGCGTGCGCTCCAACTGGTGCGCAGCCGCGCAGCGGACTGGCGCATCGATCCCGAGCGAGTGGGCGTGATCGGATTCTCCGCGGGCGGCGAATTGGCCCTGCTCGCCGCCACGCACGCGCCCGTCTCGCAAGCCTCGATCGCTTCCCCGGAGCGACTGAGCTCGAGACCTTCGTTTGCGGCGCTCATGTATCCGGCCATTCCTTCGAACGTGCAGATTCCGGCCGATGCGCCGCCGGCCTTTCTCGTGTGTGGCGCGGATGATCAGCCCGCAATTTCATCGGGACTCGCGGACCTGTACCTGCAATGGCGACGAGCCGGGAAGCCCGCGGAACTGCACATCTACGCGGCAGCGGGTCATGGCTTCGGCTTGCGCACCAGCAATACGGGGGAGGTGGCGAACTGGCCGCAGGTTTTCGTGCAGTGGCTGGATGCGCTCGGATTTCGTCCGCAGCCGTGAAGTGAGCTGCGTCGCTGCCGCGCCGGATGGCGGCGGTGCGGCGCTTCAGCCTTCCACGACGCTGACTTCCAGATCGCGCAGGTCGCGGCCGCGCGTTTCGCGCCCGTAGCGGCCGATGAGTGCGAACGAGATCAGCATCGGCACTCCGATCGACACGGCAGCGATTCCGAGCGGTGGTACGGCGCCAAGCACGCTGATCCACTGTGCCACCAGGCCACCCAGCTTGCTGCAGCCGGCGATCCATCCGGTCGCGCGACCGCGGATGCGCAGTGGGTAGTTCTCCGCGGTGTACGGCAAGAGGATCGAGATCACGCCGCACGAGCCGAGTATCAGGAGCGTCACATCGACCACCGGGTTTGCGAACGGGCTGATGTCGGCCGTGCGCAACTCCAGACCTAGCAATCCCAGCATGGTGATGCCGATCATCACCAGGAGCGCGCCCCGGGTGCTCCAGGCGCTGTAGAGCCAGGTCGAGATCAGGATCGTGGGGGCCGCGATGAGCGTCGATTGCGCAATCAGTGCGCTCGCGGCGGCGACGCTCCTGCCTTCGGACACCAGTGCACTGGGCAGCCACAGCAGGATGCCGAAGTTGATCAGGCCCCAGGCGAGCGCCGCGAGTGTCAGCGCGCTCGTGACGCCGGCGTACTGGTGCCCGACGGGCGGCAGGTAGCGGCGCTCAGCTGTTGATGACGCGGCCGCCGTTGCCGTGGATGTGATGCCAAAGCGCTGGAGCATGGCGCGCGCTTCCGCGCCCCGTCCCATCTGCTGCAGAAAGCGCGCCGACTCGGGCAGCAGCGGGCTCATCAGCACCAGGATGAGCCCGGTCGGCAGGTTGAGAAACCACATGATGCGCCAGCCGAATGTTGGCTGCAGGACGGCCGAGAGTCCGCTGGCCGCGAAGAAACCGCCGACTGCCCCAATACCGCCGATCATCACCAGGCTCCAGCCGCGATGCCGCGTCGGCATGAGCTCCGCCAGGAGCGCATAGGCGACGGGCAGCATGCCGCCCGCAGCCGCGCCCATCAGGAAACACATGCCAACGTTCCACCAGAGGTTCGGCATGGCGCCGCAGATCGAAGTGCCGATGAACATCACCGACGACAGGAGTATTGCCGCGCGCCTCCCGTAGAGGTCGGCGAGCGCGCCCCAGACGAAAGAACCCGCGACCGTGCCGGTGAGTGCCGCGAGCGGCAACCAGGCCACGGTGGCGCTGTCCACCGCGTACTCCGCTCGCATCCCGGGCGTGACGAAGCCGAGGCTTGCGGGCTTCATGATGTCGATGACGAGCGCCAGCGCGAGAAGGGCAGTCATGCCCCAGTGCCGGCGCGTGAGCGGTGCGTTCTCGGGTGGGGCAATGGATTCGATGGTGCGTGGCGCGCCGGCCGGAATCCTGGGCAGCAGGCCGAAGGCCGCGAGACCGATGCCGACCACGATCGCCGCCATGCCGGCCAGCATTCCGGCATCCATCGGCATGCCGGCGAGCACGTAATGGTTGTGCCGCCCCATGAGGAACATCGGCAGGTGCAGCAAGACACCCGCCGTGACCGCGGCGCATCCGAGCCAGAAGGCGAAGCTGCTGCGCCGTCTGCCGAAGATATCAACCGCGGCGACCATCAGTGTTCTCGGCCTGGGGGAAAAAGAACGGCGGGACGCTCAGCGCGCCCCGCCGCGATTCTACTCGAGGGGATCAGAACCGGAACGCGACGTCCAGCAGGTACGATCGGCCATAGATCTGGTACCCGCCGTCGTTCGACAGGTTCTGCACGTTGTTGTCGCTCGACATCAGCCCCCGCTCGTCGGTGAGGTTGTGGCCCTGCAGGCGCACGCTCCACATCTTGCCGAAGTCGTAGGACACGCTGGCGTCGAGGATATCTTCGGGCGCGAGCTCCTTCAGCGTCGTGCCGACCCAGGTGGGCGCGACCGTGAACTCGCTGTGGTGCTTCCAGGCCACGCGCGTCTCGAAGCCGCCCTTGTTGTAGAACAGGTCGAGCTCCGAGGTGTTACGCGCCAGGCCGACCATCGTGTACGGATCGGACAGCGGCGCGACTTCGTGCACATCCGAATCGACGTACGAGTAGTTGGCGTAGACGCCGAAGTCCTTCAGGAAACTCGGCAGGAAGTAGAACCGCGACTGGAAGGTGAGCTCCGCGCCGCGCACGTTACCGCCGTCGGTGTTG
>DATFRO010000064.1:0-113933 GCA_035263105.1 Steroidobacteraceae bacterium
AGCGGATGGACATTGGGTGACACCTGCTCGACGGCGCCGTACCAGTGTTTGCGGGTGCGACGCTTCAAGTTCTGCGGTAGTGAGCGTGACCCCGGCGCCGGCGACAGGTTTGTCACCCAATGGCCACGCCGCGACGGCTCTCACCTCGTACGCGCAATGAGCACGACGGTAATGAGCGCCAGCGCGCCAGTCGGAATCCACGCGAGAATCACCGGGTCGAGGTTGAACACGATGGTGCCGCTCTCCAGCGTGCGCTGGACCAGGAAGAACACCACGCCGATGAGCACGCCGATCACGATGCGCGCGCCGGCGCCGGAGGAACGCAGCGGACCGAGTGCGAACGGCACGGCGAGCAACGCAACGACGATCACCGCGCAGGTACGCGCGATGCGCGACCACAGGGCGAACACGTAGGTGCCGGTCTCGAGGCCGTTCGCTTCCAGGTGCCGGATCAGGCGCAACAGCCCGAGTGACGGAAGCTGCCGCGGTTCACTCGCCGCGATGCCGAGGAAACCCGGATTCACGTGCGTCGAGAGATCGAGCGTGCTGCGCGGACGCGCGATGGCGCGTTCGTCCTCGAAGCGCGTCTCGGTGTAGCCGTCGAGACGCCAGCCACCGCCGCTCTCGCTGAGCGAGGCGCGCTGCGCGTGCCCGACGCTGAGGAGCTCCTGCGGGCTCGTGAACCGGAAGATGTAGACGCCACCGAACAGGTTGTCGCCCGACTGCTCGTGCACGCTCACGATCATGTTGCCGTCTTTCACCCAGGCGCTCCCCGAACCGGCAAAGCTCACGTCGGAGAACTTGCTGAAAGCTTTCTGCTGCCGCGCGAAGGTCTGCAGCGGCGGCGCCACCACTTCGCCGAGCAGTGCGGTGAGCACGGCGATCACCAGCCCCGCCACCGCGGCCGACGCGGCGAGCCGCGTCACCGAAATGCCGGCCGCGCGCATGACGACCAGCTCGCTGCCGCGGGCGAGGACTCCGAGGCCCAGCAGGCCGCCGATCAGCACCGCGATCGGCATCAGTTCGAACGCCTGCTGCGGCAGGTTGAGCACGGTGTACAACAGCGCATCACTCGCGCCGTAGGTACCGACGCCGATGTCGTCCTGCTGCTGGATGAAGACGAACAGGCCCCCGAGCGTCAGCAGCACGCCGAGCACCAGTGCGCTGTACAGCAGGATCGTACGGATCAGATAGCGATCGAGGATCTTCATGCCGGCGCTGCCCGTCGCGGTCGCAGGCGCAGCCAGATTGCCCGGTTGAGAATCGCCAGCAGTGCCAGCGCCACCAGCGCGACATGCACCCACCACAGGCCCAGCACCGGCGGCACGATGCCGCGCGCCAGCCAGATCTTGGCCGCCGACAACAGGTTCGTGTAGATGAAGTAGAGCAGGATCGCGAGGCCGATGCGCGCGTAACGTCCCTGGCGCGGCCGCAGGCGCGACAGCGGTACCGCCAGCAGCGTCAGCACGAAAGCCATGATCGGCATGGAGAGCCGCCATTGCAGCTCGGCCTGGTCCTCGAGCGAGTCCGAGGCGAGCAATTCCGCCGTCGGCTTGAGCTCGAGCCGCGTGGAGGTGAGCTGCGGTTCCGGCAGGCGGACCGGAATGCCGTGCTCCTCGAACGTCGTCATGCGGAACTGCGCGCTGCCCGGAACGCCCTCGTAGCGCTTGCCGTTCAGCAGGATCAGGGTGTGCAGCTGGCCGCCTTCACTCACCACGTGTCGTGCGCGGGCCGCGACGGCGATCTCGACCGTATCGTTGCGATTGAGCTTGACGAACACATCGCGCAGGGTGCCGTCGGGCTCCGCGCCGCCGGCATAGAACACGCCGTCGGAGCCGCCGAAGGTGTGGAAGCGGCCGGGCTCGAGACTGCCGAATTCCGCATCGCGCGTGGCCGTACTGCGCAGGTCCTGCACGTGCCCGGCCGCGCGCGGCGCGAGGTCGAGCGACAACCACCCGAGGAGTCCCGCGAGCACCGCGGTCAGCGCGAGCAGCGGCATGCTGAGGCGCGCCACGCCGACCCCGCAGGCATGCACGGCCGCCATCTCGCTCTCGTGATACAGCCGCCCGAACGTCAGCACGATCGCGAGCAGCAGCCCGACCGGCACCAGCACCGTGAGATTCTCCAGCGAGCTGAAGCCGATCAGGGCCAGCACCACTTCGCGCGGAAAATGGCTCTCGGCGGCGCGTTGTAGGACGCGCGCCATCTGGTTGGTGACGAGGATGATGAGCAGGACGCCGGTGACCGCCACCCAGGTGAGCGTGACTTCGCGCAGGATGTAGCGGTCGAGGATCTTCAAGTACACTAACGCGCCATGCGTCGAGCAGCCCGCCGGTCGCCACTACAGCGATAACGACTGCGACGGCAGGAGTCAGGAAGCCCGTGCATTGGTGGTTACGTTAAACCACCGGCGTGCGTGGCTCAATCGGCCCGGGACTCGAGCTGCCCATTGCCTGAAGGATCGAACATGCAGTTCAACGCCGTAACCGGATCGGCCGCACCGAAGCGCAGCGATTGCGCGGTGCTCGGCGTGTACGAAGCGCATGAGCTGGCGGCGGCGACCCGGACCTTCGACGGGCGCCACGGCCGGCGGATCGCCGCACTCCTGCGCCGTGGTGACTTCGCCGGCCGCCTCGGCGACACGCTCCTCGTGTCCGATTCCGCCCACGGGCCGAACGCGCGCGTGTTGCTGGTCGGGCTCGGGCCGCGCAAGTCCTACAACCGCAAGGCCTACCGGCGCGCCCTGCTCGCCTCCCTGCACGCGCTGACGCGCACCGGCGCCGCGCACGCCGTCTCGTGGCTGGCGCACGAGTCGGTCGCAGGCCTCGACGCGTACTACGCGGGTCGCTTCGCGGCCGAAGCGGCCGCCAACGTGCTCTACCGGATTCCGGACCTCAAGACCGGGACGCGGCCACCGGCGCCGGCACTGCGACGCCTCACGTCCGTGCTCGCGGACGCCGCCGCGGCGCGCGACGCACAGCGCGGCCTCAATGACGGCGCGGCGATTGCCGACGGCATGAAGATCACGCGCGACCTGGCGAACCTGCCCGCCAACGTGTGTACGCCGCGTCACATCGGACGCGCGGCACGCGCGCTCGCGAAGAAGCATCGCGCGCTGCGCGTGAAGGTTCTGGAACGTCGTGCGATCGAGCGCCTGCGCATGGGGGCGTTTCTTTCGGTGACGCACGGCAGTGACGAGCCGCCGCAGCTGATCGTGCTCGAGTACCGCGGCGCGCGCCGTAGCGCTGCGCCGATCGCGCTGATCGGCAAGGGCATCACCTTCGACAGCGGCGGGATCTCGCTCAAGGATCCCGCCGGCATGGACGAGATGAAATTCGACATGAGCGGCGCGGCAAGCGTCCTCGGAACGTTCGCGAGCGCTGCGGCGCTGCGCCTGCCGCTCAACCTCGTCGGCATCATTCCCGCGTGCGAGAACCTGCCGAACGGTCGCGCCACCAAGCCCGGCGACGTCGTGCGCAGCATGTCGGGTCAGACCGTCGAGGTCCTCAACACCGACGCCGAAGGACGCCTGATCCTCGCCGACGCCCTCACCTACGTGAGGCGCTACAAGCCCGCAGCCGTCGTGGATGTCGCGACGCTGACGGGAGCCTGCGTGGTCGCGCTCGGGGCGCACTTTGCCGGCCTGATGTCCGCGGACGAGGAACTCACCAACGAGCTGGCGAAAGCTGGCGAGCGCTCCGACGATCGCGCGTGGCGCATGCCGCTCGTGGAGGAATATGGTGAACAGCTGAAGAGCAACTTCGCCGACATGGCCAACACCGGCGGGCGCGAAGGCGGCGCCATCACCGCGGCCTGTTTCCTGTCGAAGTTCGCGCACGGCCTGCGCTGGGCGCATCTCGACATCGCGGGCGTCGCCTGGCTCACCGGCGCACAGAAAGGCAGCACCGGGCGGCCGGTGCCACTGCTGGTCGATTTTCTCCTCCATCGCGCCCGCAAGGCCGCTTGAAGTCGGGTTCGGCCCGCGCGTTCAGGTGACACGCGTCGACTTTTATATCCTCGAGGAAGCGGACGCCGGTGCGCGGCGCCGCCTCGCCTGCCGCCTCGCCGAGAAGGCCTTCGCCCAGTCCAGCCGTGTGTTGATGCTCACCGCGGACGACGAGGAAGCGCGCCAGCTCGATGACCTCCTGTGGACGTTTCGCGACCGCAGCTTCGTGCCGCACGAGCTGGCCACACCGGGGCGCGCGAGCACGGTGCCGGTACTCATCGGCACGCCGGAATCGGCGGCGGGCGCCAGCGCTGATATCCTGATCAACGTATCGGACCGCATGCCGGAGGATTGCGCGCGTTACGCGCGCATCGTGGAAGCGGTCGACGGCGAGCCGGCGCGCCGCCAGGCCGGACGCGACCGCTATCGCGCGTACCGCGAGCGCGGCCTGCCGCTCGAGTCGCACAACATCGGCGCGAGTCATGACGTCTGACAAGTCACAGCACACGGACGACTCGACATCGATCCCGACGCTCACCGAGGTCGTGGAGATCGAGGGCATGTCGATCGACCCCCAGCTCCTCGAAGCGCTGCACAGCGAGATTGCCGCGCGCGTCACGCGGCTCGTCGAGGAATTGATGCGCGACGCGAGCCGCGAGATCGAGACGATCCTCCTGAAGCGCGTCAGCGACCAGCTGCGCGCGCGCTTGCCCGAGCTCGTCGAAGACGCGGTGCGCGAGCACCTCGGTCCCGGTTGACGGCGCACACTCCGCAGATGGACAAGGTCTACTCTCCTCGCGAGATCGAAGCGCGACTGTACGGACGCTGGGAAGCGTCCGGCTGTTTCGCGCCGAGCGGTCACGGCCCGCCCTACAGCATCGTGATCCCGCCACCGAACGTCACCGGTACGCTGCACATGGGGCACGCGTTCCAGCACACGCTGATGGACGCGCTCACGCGCCTGCACCGCATGGACGGCGACAATACGTTGTGGCAACCGGGCACGGACCACGCGGGCATCGCCACGCAGATGGTGGTGGAGCGCCAGCTCGCGGCCGAGAGTAAATCGCGGCATGACCTCGGGCGCGAGGCTTTCGTTGCGCGGGTGTGGCAATGGAAAGAGGAGTCGGGCGGCACCATCTCGCGCCAGATGCGCCGCCTCGGCGCCTCGGTCGACTGGAGCCGCGATCGCTTCACCATGGATGCGGGCCTGAGCGCGGCCGTCACGGAAGTCTTCGTCCGGCTGCACGATGAGGGACTCATCTACCGCGGCAAGCGGCTGGTCAACTGGGATCCCGTGCTGCACACGGCGCTCTCCGATCTCGAAGTCATCGCCGAGCCCGAATCCGGCCATCTCTGGCACGTGCGCTATCCGCTCGCCGACGGCTCGGGTCATATCGTGGTCGCGACCACGCGGCCCGAGACCATCCTGGGGGACACGGGTGTCGCCGTGCACCCTGACGATGAGCGCTATCGATCGTTGGTTGGCAAGCAGGTGCGCCTGCCCCTGACGAACCGCCTCGTGCCGATCATCGTCGACACGTATGTGGACTCATCCTTCGGCTCGGGCGCGCTCAAGATCACCCCTGGCCACGACTTCAACGACTACGAGCTGGGGCGCCGTCACAACCTGCCGGTGCTGAATATATTCGACCGCGATGCACGGATCGTCGCCGACGCGGCGGCCGATCTCGCGGCAGTATCCGCCGAGCTGCGCGGTCTCGAGCGCTTCGCCGCACGCAAGCGCGTGGTGGCGCTGCTGGAAGCGCAGGGACTCATCGAGAAGATCGAGCCGCACTCCTCGCCGGTGCCGCGCGGCGATCGGAGCGAAGCGGTGCTCGAACCCTGGCTCACCGATCAATGGTATGTGCGCATCACGCCGCTCGCGCAGCCCGCAATTCGCTGCGTGGAAGACGGCAGGACGCGCTTCGTCCCCGAGAGCTGGGCGAAGACCTACTTCCAGTGGATGCGCAACATCCAGGACTGGTGTATCAGCCGTCAGCTCTGGTGGGGGCACCGCATCCCGGCGTGGTACGACGAAGCGGGCAACATCTTCGTGGCCGCCAGCGCGGACGCGGCCCGCGAACTGGCGCGCAAGAAGCACGGGCGTGAGGTGCCGCTGCGCCAGGACGAGGACGTCCTCGACACCTGGTTCTCATCCGCATTGTGGCCGTTCTCGACGCTCGGCTGGCCCGAGCAGACGCCGGAGCTCAAGACCTTCTACCCGACCTCGGTGCTCGTCACCGGGTTCGACATCATCTTCTTCTGGGTCGCGCGGATGATCATGATGGGGCTCAAGTTCGCCGGCGAGGTGCCGTTTCACGAGGTCTACATCACCGGCCTGATCCGCGATGAGCACGGCGACAAGATGTCGAAGTCGAAAGGCAACATCCTCGACCCGATCGACCTCATCGATGGCATCGCGCTCGAGCCGCTCCTCGCCAAGCGCACCTCCGGCCTGATGCAGCCGCACCTGCGCAACAGCATCGAGAAGAACACGCGCAAGCAGTTTCCGAATGGCATCCCGGCGTTCGGCACCGACGCCGTGCGCTTCACGTTCGCCGCGCTCGCCTCGCCGGGCCGCGACATCCGCTTCGACCTCGGCCGCGTCGAGGGCTACCGCAACTTCTGCAACAAGATCTGGAACGCGGCGCGCTACGTGCTGATGATGACCGAGGGCAAGGACTGCGGCTTGACCGGCACCTGCGAGCTGAGCAGCGCCGACGCGTGGATCCGCGGCCGCCTGCAGCACGCGATCACCACGGTGCGCGAGTCGCTGGCCGGCTACCGCTTCGACCTCGCCGCCGCCGCGCTCTACGAGTTCACCTGGTACGAGTTCTGCGACTGGTACCTGGAGTTCACCAAGCCGGTCCTGCAGGCGGCGGACGCGAGCGAGGCCGAGCAGCGCGGCACGCGCCGCATGCTGCTCGAAGTCCTGGAGGCGCTCCTCAGGCTCCTGCATCCGCTGATGCCCTTCATCACCGAGGAGATCTGGCTCCAGGTCGCGCCGCTCGCCGGACGCACGGGCGCGACGATCATGAAGCAGCCGTTCCCGCGTGCCGCCGATTACTCCTGCGACGAATCCGGAGTGCGTGCGATCGAGCTCATCAAGGAGCTGATCCTGAAGCTGCGCAACATCCGCGGCGAGAACGATATCCCGAGCTCGAAGCGACTCGAGCGGGTGTTCGTGAAGCACGCGAGCGCCGCGCAGCTCGCGACACTCGCGGCGCATCGGCGCTACTTCGACCGCCTGGCGAACGCCGAGCTGGTGCCGTTCGACGCGAGCTGCGACGTCGATACCGCGGCGAGCGCGCTGGTCGGCACCCTTGAGATCTATGTGCCGCTGCGCGGCCTGAAGGACGACCTTGCGGCTGAAGCGGCGCGCATCGCCAAGCTGCAGGAGCGTGCGCGCAAGGAACTGGCGGCTGCGGACGCCAAGCTGGCGAACCCGGAGTTCATGAGCAACGCGCCGCCCGCGGTGACCGCCAAGGCCCGCGAGCGGGCCGACGAACTGCGACGTGAGCTCGCGCAACTGGCCGCCCAGCTCGAAAGGCTGGAAAAACTACGTTGAACTGCGATGAATGTCGGGGTTCCGGGCCGGGACTGCGCTATTCTGCGGCTGAACCACGAGCGCAGGCCTGATGCTGGAAGTCTCCGAACGCAGCGATGAGCGGATCCTCCACGGGGGTCCCCTGCCCCGAGCCGGACTGAACGCGACGCTGGATCAGCTCAATCGCGTGATCCTCGGCAAGGATGCGGAGATCCGTCTCTGTGTCGCGTGCCTGCTGGCGCGCGGGCACTTGCTGATCGAGGACATCCCCGGTGTCGGCAAGACCACTCTCGCGCACGCGCTCGCACAGACGCTCGGGCTCAGCTACCAGCGCATCCAGTTCACCAGCGACCTGCTGCCGGCGGACATCATCGGCGTGTCGATCTTCGATCGCGCCGGCAGCCGCTTCGAATTCCAGCACGGCCCGATCTTCGCGCAGCTGGTGCTCGCCGATGAAGTGAACCGCGCGACGCCCAAGGCGCAGAGCGCGCTGCTCGAGGCCATGGAAGAGCAGCAGGTCACCGTCGACGGCCGCAGCCATCCGCTCCCCGAGCCGTTCTTCGTCATCGCGACGCAAAATCCCAGCGAACAGGTCGGTACGTTCCCGCTGCCCGAGTCGCAGCTCGATCGCTTCCTCATGCGCACCGAGCTCGGCTATCCGGATGCCGGCCACGAGCGCCAGCTCCTGATGGGCCAGGACCGGCGTGCATTGCTCGCGACGCTCGGTGCAATGCTGACACCCACCGATCTCGCCGCGCTCCAGGCCGGTGTCAACAAGATCCACACCTCGCCGGCGTTGCTCGACTACGTGCAGGCACTCGTCGCTTACACGCGCGCGAGCGGCCGCTTCCTCATCGGCCTCTCGCCGCGTGCGGCGATCGGCCTGCTGCGCGCGAGCCAGAGCTGGGCGCTGCTCGCCGGCCGCAACTCGGTGCTGCCCGAGGACGTCCAGGCGGTGCTGCCCGCGGTCGTGGGTCATCGGCTGCGCGTTTCGGGCGACTCCGGCAGCGCGCCGCCGAGCACCGGCCGCGACATCATCGAGAGCGTCCCGATCCCCTGAGGCTCACGCTGCGCATGGCCGCCTCGCCGCTCTCGCGCCTGCGCGTTTTTGTGAACGATCGCGTGCAGCGCTGGGCGCGCCGGCGACAGGGACCCGACCACGCGCCGTTCCCGCTCGAACGCCGCCGCATCTACATTCTTCCGACCAAGTTCGGCGTTGCATACGCGATCACCGTGTTCGCCATGCTGCTCGGGTCGATGAACTACAACAACAGCCTGGGCTTTGCCCTGACCTTCCTGCTCGCCGCGCTCGGGCTGGTCGTCATGCATCACTGCCATCGCAACCTCGCGGGCCTGGTGATAGCGAACGTGCAGGCCGGTGAAGCCTTTGCCGGCGGCTGGCTGAAGCTCGCCGTCGGTTGCGAGAACCCGAGCGGCGTGGCGCGCTTCGGCCTGCGCTTCGAATGCCTGGAGACCGTCGCCGATCTACCGCATCTGCCCGCCGCGTCGCCCGCTCTTGCGACCCTCGAGCTTCCCGCAGAGACGCGCGGCGTGCTGCGCATCGACCGGATCTCGGTGAGCACCGGGTTCCCGCTCGGCTTGTTCCGCGCATGGAGCTGGATCTACCTGCCGGTCGAGGCCGTCGTGTATCCGCGTCCCGCGGGCGAGCAGGCGCCGCCGCCGAGCGCGGAAAGCGATCGAGGCGCGCTCGGCCTCACGCGCCGCGGCGATGAGGACTTTCGCGGCTTCCGCAGCTATCACCCGGGCGATTCACCGCGCCGGATTGCCTGGAAAGCGCTCGCACGCGGCGCGCCGCTCCTCGTCAAGGATCACGCCGGCGCCACGCGCGCGCCGCTGATCTTCGAGCTGGGCCAGGTGCAGTCGCGCGACCTGGAGCGCGGGCTGTCGCAGCTGTGCCGCTGGATCGTGACCGCGGAGGCACAGCTGAATCCCTTCGGACTGCGTCTGCCCGGCGTGCTCATCGCGCCGGAAAGCGGCGCGGCGCACCGGCGCCGCTGCCTCACCGCCCTCGCGCTCGTGGGCGCGGAGCAACCCCGTGCAGCTGCCTGAGCGGCGCGGGCTCCTGCGCGAGCCACTGGCGTGGACGATGGCGAGCGTCACCGCCGCCGTGGGCCTGCATGTGGGGCACCTGCCCCCGTGGGTCATGGCCATCTTCATCGTGCTGATGTTCTGGCGTGTACTTGTGGCCTTGCGCGGCACGCGCCTGCCACCGCGCATGCTGCGCGTACTTATTGTCGTCGTCGTGGTCGGCGGCGTGCTGATGCGCTATCGCACGCTGAACGGCGTCGATGCCGGCACCGCCCTGCTATCGCTGATGGCGGCGCTCAAGTTGCTCGAGACCCGCAACGAGCGTGATCAGCTGGTGCTGCTGTTGATCTCCTACTTCCTGGTGCTCGCGGCGTTTCTCTACGGCCAGCAGCTGTGGTTGCTGCCGCTCGCAGCGGGCGTGGCATGGCTGATTACCGCGGCCGTGTTGCGCGTGGCCCATGCCCGCGCACCGTTGCGCCCGCGCGCGGTGCTCGCGCTCAGCGGCCGGATGCTCCTGCAGGCGACACCTCTCATGCTGGTGCTGTTCCTGCTGTTCCCGCGTGTACCCGGCCCGTTCTGGGCCTTGCCGTCCGTCTCGCACGCCAGCTCGGGGCTCGGCGATGACATGGCACCCGGCGACATCACCGAGCTCAGCCTCTCGAGCGAAGTCGCGTTCCGCGTGCGCTTCGCGGGCAAGGTCCCGGTGCCCGCATTGCGGTACTGGCGGGGCCCGGTATTGCACGACTTCGACGGCTACACCTGGAGCCATGGACGCGGCTTCTCCCAGATGCAGGAGCCGGAGACCTTCGAGCCTCAGTACGACTACACGCTCATGCTCGAGCCCACCAACAACTACTGGGTGTACGCGCTCGACCTGCCGGTGCTGTGGAGCGACGGACGCATCAACCGAACCTACGACTACCAGTTGCGAGTGCCGGAGCGCATCGACCAGCCGGTGACGTACCAGCTGAGCTCGCGTCCTGCTTATCGCGCAGCCGTCGCGGGCCTCAAGGGGACGTTGCAGAACCGGGACACGTACCTGCCGGACGATCGCAACCTGCGCACGCGGGAGCTGGCGCAGCGGATGCACGCGAAGGCCGGAAGCGACGCGGCGTACATCAATGCGGTCCTGCAGATGTTTCGCGAACAGAGCTTCTTCTACACGCTCACGCCATCACGGCTCGATTTCGATTCGGTCGACGATTTCCTGTTCAACACGCGCAAGGGGTTCTGCGCACATTTCGCCTCCGCGTTCACCACGCTGATGCGCGCGGCGGGCATTCCTGCGCGGGTCGTGACCGGCTACCAGGGTGGGGAATACAACCGCCTCGGCGGCTACTACATCGTGCGCCAGTCGGACGCGCACGCCTGGAGCGAAGTGTGGCTCGCGGGGCGCGGCTGGGTGCGGTTCGATCCCACTGCTGCCGTTGCGCCGGAGCGCATCGAGCGCGGCAGCGCCGGTGTGCTCGGGGCGGACGAGCCGCTCACGGAGCGCATCATCCGTGGCAACGCCTGGATCGCCGACATCCGTTTTGCCGTGGACACTTTCAACACTTTCTGGCGCGAGAACGTGGTGCAGTTCGGCGCCGCCACGCAACAGGATCTGCTCAAGTGGCTCGGCATCCGCGAGCCCGACTGGCGCTGGCTGACGGGCCTGCTCGCGGTCGGGCTTGTGCTCGCGCTGACATTCCTCAGCTTCGTGCTGGCGCGCGAGTTGCGGCGACGCGAGCGCGATCCCGTGCGGCGCGCGTATGCGCGTTTCTGCGACCGGCTGGAACAAGGCGGCGTGAAACGCGCGCCTCATGAAGGGCCGCTCGACTTCCTGGCGCGCGTGATCCGCGAGCGGCCGGACCTCGCCGCCGAGTGCGAGCCGATCGCGCGCTTGTACGTGCAACTGCGCTACGAGACGGACGCACCGCAGGATGCTGCGCAGGAACTCTCGCGGCGCGTGCGCGCCTTCCATCCACGCCTGCAACCCGGCTGAGTCAGTCGTGGCATACTCCCCGCCCCCGGCGGGAGGGAGAGCATGTCCGACCTCAAGACACGGTTCACCGCGGCCGCACAGGAAGTGCAGAAGCTCAAGAGTCGGCCGTCCAACGACAACCTGTTGCAGCTCTACGCGCTCTACAAGCAGGCGACCGAGGGTGACCCGAAGGGTGCGCGGCCCGGGATCTTCGATCTCACCGGTCGCGCCAAGTACGATGCGTGGGCAGGAAAGACGGGACTCGCCGCCGACAAGGCGATGCAGGCCTACGTCGATCTCGTGGACCAGCTGAAGAAAGCCCAGTAGCCCTTGACGCCGACCGTCGTCGTACTCGCCATCGCCATCACCGTGATCGGCGTGCTGATCGGGCGCCCGCTGTGGCGGGCCCGCCAGCGCCGCCGGCTGCGCGCGCAACCCATGCCCGACGCGTGGCGCAGCGACATCGAACGGGCGATGCCGATCTACGCCTGCATTCCACTGCCCCTGCGCGCGCGCCTCGACGGGCTGGTGCAACAATTCGTCGCCGAGAAGGAGTTCGTCGGTTGTCGCGGGCTCGAAGTCACGCTGCCGATGAAACTCGCCGTGGCCGCACAGGCCTGCCTGCTGGTGCTCGGCCGTTCGGCGCGCCTGTACGAAGACCTGTACTCGATCCTCATCTACCCGGCGGCGTTCCTCGTTCCCGAAGAGCATCGCGACGAAGCGGGGGTCGTGCACCAGCACGAGCGCGCGCTCGCCGGCCAGGCCTGGGACACGCATCGCATCATCCTGTCCTGGGACGACGTGATCGCCGGGGCGGCGGCGCCGGATGATGGCTTCAACGTCGTGTACCACGAGTTCGCGCATTACCTGGACGCCGAAGCGGGCATCGTGAACGGTGCGCCGTTTCTCGGCGAGGCGCGCAACTACGAGCGCTGGTCACGCGTGATGCAGCACGAGTTCGCCAAGCTGCGCGAGGCCGACGCGCGCGGCGAACCGACGGTGCTCGATCCCTACGGCGCGGAGAATCCCGGCGAGTTCTTCGCAGTCGCGACCGAGGCGTTCTTCGAGCTGCCCCGCGAGCTGCAAACGGAGCACGCCGAGCTCTACGGCGAGCTCAGGAACTATTTTCGACTGGATCCGGCGAGCTGGCTGCCGCATCCGGCCTGACGAACCACAGCAATACTGCTCCCGCCGCGAACAGCAGCGCGATCGAGAGGATCGCGAGCCGGGAACTCCCGGTGAGCAGCGCCACCCAGCCCATCAGCATCGGGCCGATGACGGCGGCGAACTTGCCCATCATGTTGAAGAAGCCGAAGAACTCGCCCGACTTCTGCGGCGGCACCAGGCGCGCGAAGTACGAACGGCTGAGGCTCTGGATGCCGCCCTGCACCAGGCCGATGATCACCGCCAGCGTGTAGAACTGCGCGACCGTCTGCAGGAAGTAGCCCCACACGGTCACGCCGAAATACGCGACGATGCACACCTGGATGCCGAAGCGCGGCCCGAAGCGCTTGCCGACCCAACCGAAGAACAACGAGGCGGGAAACGCCACGAATTGCGTGACGAGCAGTGCCACGATCAGGCTCTTCGAGTCGAAGCCGAGTGACAGCCCGTAGTCCACCGCCATCTTGATGATGGTGTTGACGCCGTCGATGTAGAGCCAGTAGGAGACCAGGAACAGCGTCAACGCGCGGTAGGCACGCAGGTGCCCGATCGTGCGCCACAGCTCGCTCCACCCGGCGCGCATCGCGGCGAGCGGCCGCAACGGCGTCGCGGGCTTGCGCTCGCGCACGAAGAGCAGCAGCGGAATGGTGAAGAGCGCCCACCACACCGCGACGCTCAGGAACGAAACTCGCACCGCCTCGCCGGCGTCGGCGAGGCCGAACAGCTGCGGCTTGAGCGTCATCACCACGTTGATGAGGAAGAGCAGCCCGCCGCCGAGATACCCGAGCGCGTAGCCGTAACTCGATACCACGTCGAGCTCACGCTCTTCTGCGACATCGGGCAGCAGTGAATCGTAGAACGTCGTGCCACCCCAGAAGCCGACGCCGGCGAGCGCGTAGAACACCACCGCGAGCGGCCAGTCGCCTTTCTCGACCCAGTACAAGCCCGCCGTCATCGCGACGCCGAGCACCGTGAAGAACGACAGCACCTTGACACGCGCGCCGCCGCGATCGGCGATCGCGCCGAGGAGCGGCGCGATCAGGGCGATGACGGCACTCGCGACGCCATTGCCCATCCCGAGGCGAAACGTGCTGACGGTCGCCTCCGAGCCCGCGCTCCAGTATTGCTTGAAGAAGATCGGGAAGAAGCCCGCCATGACGGTGGTGGCGAACGAAGAATTCGCCCAGTCGTAGAGCGCCCAGGACAGGACGCTGCGCCGGGTGAGGACGCTCATCGAACGTGCTCAGGCAGCGATGGCATGGTGCTCCCGAGTTTCGTGGAAACGGATGTCCGGCCAGCGCTCGAGCGTGAGCGCCAGGTTGACGCGCGTCGGCGCTAGGTACACGAGCGCGCCCGAGTGATCGACGGCGAGGTTCTCGTACGCCTTGCTCTGCAACTCCTCGAGGCGCTTCGGGTCCGGCGCCTGGATCCAGCGCGCGGTGAACACGTTGACGTTCTCGAACGTGCAGTCCACGCCGTACTCATCCTGCAGCCGGAAGGCGACGACCTCGAACTGCAGCTGCCCGACCGCGCCCAGGATCAGGTCGTTGTTCCTGAGCGGCTTGAAGAGCTGCGTCGCGCCTTCCTCGCAAAGCTGCGACAGGCCCTTCTGCAGCGCCTTCATGCGCAGTGGATCGCGCAGCACCGCGCGGCGGAACATCTCCGGCGCGAAGTTGGGAATGCCGGTGAAGCTCAGCGGCTCGCCCTCGGTGAAGGTGTCGCCGATGTTGATGGTGCCGTGGTTGTGCAGGCCGAGGATGTCGCCCGCGTAGGCGTCCTGCGCCTGCGTGCGGTCGGCGGCCATGAAGGTGAGCGCGTCGCCGACGCGCACTTCCTTGTCGAGGCGCACGTGAAACAGGCGCATGCCGCGCTCGTAGCGTCCCGAGCACAGGCGCAGGAACGCGATGCGGTCGCGGTGGCCCGGATCCATGTTCGCCTGGATCTTGAACACGAAGCCGGTCAGCGCCCCTTCATTCGCATCGACCTGGCGCTCGCTGGTCTCGCGCGCACGCGGCGCGGGAGCGTGCTTCACGAAGCTGCCGAGCAGTTCCTCGACGCCGAAATTGTTGATCGCCGAGCCGAAGAACACCGGCGTCTGCCTGCCCGCGAGATAGAGTTGCGGATCGAAACGGTGGCTCGCGCCGTGTACCAGCTCGATCTCATCGCGAAACTGCGCCACGCGCTCGCCGAGAAATTCCTGTGCCGCACGGCTGGCGATACCGTCGATGATCAGGTTGGTCCCGGCGCGTCCGCGCTCCGCCGCTTCGTAGGCGTAGATGCGATCCTCGAGCAGGTGATAGATGCCCTTGAGGTCGCGGCCCATGCCGATCGGCCAGGTGACCGGCGCGCAGCCGATCTTCAGCACCTTTTCAATTTCGTCGAGCAGCTCGACCGGCTCGCGTCCGTCGCGGTCGAGCTTGTTGATGAAGGTCATGATCGGCGTGTCGCGCAGCCGGCAAACCTCCATGAGCTTGATCGTGCGCTCCTCGACGCCGCGCGCGCAGTCGATGACCATGAGCGCGGAATCGACCGCGGTCGGCGTGCGGTAGGTGTCTTCGGAGAAGTCCTCGTGACCGGGCGTGTCGAGGAGATTCACGATGTGCCCCTGATACGGGAACTGCATCACTGAGGAGGTGACGGAGATGCCGCGCTGCTGCTCGAGGCGCATCCAGTCGGAGGTCGCGTGGCGCGCCGCCTTTCGTCCCTTGACGGTGCCCGCCATCTGGATGGCGCCGCCAAAGAGCAGCAGCTTCTCGGTGAGCGTGGTCTTGCCCGCGTCGGGGTGCGAGATGATCGCGAACGTGCGGCGGCGCGCGATTTCCTCGGTGAGTTCAGCCATGCGTGATGCTATTTCCCGCGCCCGTTGCGCGTCGCACGCGTCGCCAGGTCGAGCCGCAGCACGGCTGCGTCCTCGCGTCCGCCCGGCGCCTGGTAGTAGCCGCGTCGCATGCCCACCTGCTCGAAGCCGATGGCCTGGTAGAGCCGGATCGCCACCACGTTCGAGGGCCGCACCTCGAGAAACGCCTCCAGCATTGCGGAGCCGTGCGCACGATCCAGCAGGTACTCGAGCATGCGCCGCCCCAGACCGCGACAGCGCAGGTCTTCGCGCACGCAGACATTGAGAATGTGCGCCTCGCCCGCTCCCATCGACATGATCCCGTAGCCGACCACGACGCCCGCGAGGTCGAGGACGCGGCACAGGTAGCCGACGCGCAGGCAATCGCGAAAGATTCCCTCGCTCCACGGGAAGCGGTACGCGGCGCGCTCGAGCGCGACGACGGCGGTCACGTCGGCCTCCGTCATGAGACGGATGCCGAGCTCCGGCAACGCCACTTCACTGCGGACGGTCGCCACGCCTCAAGACTTCCTGTGCGAACTGAAGATCGGTCCAAGCCTTGCGCTTCTCGCCCGGAGAGCGCAGCAGGTATGCGGGATGATATGTGACGACCACGGGGATCTGCCGTGCGCCGTAGGAATACAGCTTGCCCCGCATGCGGCCAATGGGAGTATCGGTCTGCAGCAGGTTCTGCGCGGCGATCCGGCCGACCGCCAGGATAATGCGCGGCTGGATCAGCTGGATCTGCCGGTCGAGGTACGGCGTGCAGAGCGCGGCCTCTTCCGGCTTCGGCTCGCGATTGCTGGGAGGCCTGCATTTCAGGATATTTGCAATGTAGACCTGCGAGCGCTCGAGCCCGATCGCCTTCAGCATGCTGTTGAGCAACTGCCCCGCGCGCCCGACGAAGGGTTCGCCCTGCGCGTCTTCGTCAGCACCCGGGGCCTCGCCGATGACGAGCCATTGCGCCTGCTTGTTGCCCACGCCAAACACGGTCTGGGTTCGCGTCTTCTCCAGTCCGCAGAGCGTGCAGCCGGCGACCGTCCGCTGCAGCGTCTCCCAGTCCATGAGAGCAACCTCGCGGGCGCCGGTGCTCACGCGCGCCTGCGCTGGCGCAGGCGGCGGCTCGCGCGGCACGTAGCAGTCGACGCCGAGTTCCTTGAGATAGGCGAGATGCTCACGACTCATCGTGAGTCTCCAGCAGATTGGGCGTCGTTTCGGTCGGGTCGGGCTGCACCGGCTTGCGCCGCAGTCGTTGCACGAGCCACCAGAGCGGCGCGGACAGCGCGTACAGGCCGAACAGGACGAACAGCATCACCGGCGGCTTGACGGCGATGAGCACGAACGCGAGCGGCACGAGAAGAAAATAGCGGAACGGGATGTGACCGCCGAGGTTGATGTCCTTGAAGCTGTAGTAGGCGAAGCGACTCACCATCAGAGCGCCCGCGGTCAGGGTCACCGCGAAGGCGACGATCAACCCGACCAGCCCCGGTTCGCGCCACTCGCTCGAGAACCAGACGAACGCCGCCACGATGGCCGCGGCGGAAGGGCTCGGCAGCCCCTCGAAGAAGCGCTTGTCCATGGTGGCGGTGCGGGTGTTGAAGCGCGCGAGGCGCAATGCCGCCGCCACCGCGAAGAAGAACGCCGCGAGCCAGCCCGCGCGTCCCCAGATCACGCCGTATTCGGCGATGCGCGCCACACCCCATTGATACGTCACGATGGCGGGCGCGAGCCCGAACGACACCATGTCGGAGAGACTGTCGTACTCCTTGCCGAAGGCACTCTCGGTGCTGGTCCAGCGCGCCACCCGCCCGTCCAGGCCGTCGAAGATCATCGCCACGAACACGGCGACGCCCGCGCGCTCGAAGTTGCCGTCGATCGCGGCGACGATCGCATAGAAACCGGCAAACAGCGCCCCGGTCGTGATCAGGTTGGGGAGCAGGTAGATGCCGCGACGATGTGGAGGACGGGGAACGGGCTCATCCATAGGCGCGCGCATCATAGGTCTGGCGGGGATGGAGGCACAATAACAGGCTAAGATGCAGCTCTGAATCCACTGCCGCGCCCTCGAGCGCACGGGTCGACGAGCGATGCGACTGTCCCAGCTGCCGATCAATACCCTCAAGGAGATGCCCGCGGACGCTGAAGTCGTCAGCCACCAGCTGATGCTGCGCGCGGGCCTGATTCGCCGCCTCGCCGCGGGCTCGTACACCTGGTTGCCGATCGGGCTGCGGGTGCTGCGCAAGGTGGAGCGCATCATCCGCGAGGAAATGAATCGCGCCGGCGCGCTCGAGGTGCTGATGCCGACGATCCAGCCGGCGGAACTCTGGCAGGAATCGGGGCGCTGGGAGCAGTACGGACCGGAATTGCTGCGCCTCACCGACCGGCACGACCGGCCCTGCGTCTACGGACCGACGCACGAGGAGGTCATCACCGACATTGCGCGTCGCGAGCTGCGCAGCTACCGCCAGCTCCCGGTCAACTTCTACCAGATCCAGACCAAGTTCCGCGACGAGATCCGGCCGCGTTTCGGCGTGATGCGGGCGCGCGAGTTCCTGATGAAGGACGCCTACTCCTTTCATATGGACGAGGCGTCGCTCGCGGAGGGCTATCGCGCGATGTACGACGCCTACTCGCGCATCTTCACGCGCCTGAAGCTGCGCTTCCGCGCGGTGATAGCGGATACGGGTGCCATCGGCGGCAGCTTCTCGCACGAGTTTCATGTCCTCGCCGATTCCGGGGAAGATGCGATCGTGTTCTCCGATGCCGACGAGTACGCGGCCAACCTGGAGATGGCTGCCGCGCTGCCGCCGCAGGAGCCGCGGGCGAAGCCGTCCAGGAAGCTGAGCGAAGTCCCGACGCCGGGCAGGCGAACCATTGCGGAAGTGAGCGCGTTTCTCCAGGTCAGCCCGCAGCAGACCGTCAAGACGCTGCTCGTCGAAGGGAGCGAGGGCGATGTCGTCGCCTGTGTGCTGCGCGGCGACCACGAGCTCAACGCGGTCAAGGCGCAGAAATTGCCGGGCATCGCCAATCCCCTGCGCATGGCGAACGCCGAGCGCGTGCGCGAGGCTGCCGGCGCCGAGCCCGGCTCGGTTGGACCCGTCGGCCTCAGGTGCAAGGTGTATGCGGATCACGGCGCCGCACAGCTCGCAGACTTCGTCTGTGGCGCCAACCGGCCCGACACGCACCTGACCGGTGTCAACTGGGGACGCGACCTGGCCGAACCCGAAGCCGTCGATCTGCGCAATGTCGTTGAGGGCGATCCAAGTCCGAGCGGGCGCGGACGCCTCGGCATCGCGCGCGGCATCGAAGTCGGGCACGTGTTTCAGCTCGGCCGCAAGTACAGCGAGCCGATGAAATTGCGCGTGCTCGATGAACAGGGCCGCGAAGTGACGCCGCTGATGGGCTGCTACGGCATCGGCGTGACGCGCATCGTGGCCGCCGCGATCGAGCAGAACCACGATGAACGCGGCATCATCTGGCCGGAACCGATCGCACCCTTCAACGTGATACTGATCCCCGTCAACGCGCAGAAGTCCGAGCGCGTGCGCGAGACCAGCGAACGCCTGTATCGCGAGCTCGGCGCCGCGGGCATCGAGGTGCTGCTCGACGATCGCGACGCGCGTCCCGGCGTCAAGTTCGCGGACGCCGAGCTCCTCGGCATCCCGCATCGCCTCGTCGTCGGCGAACGCGGACTCGAGTCCGGCCGCCTCGAATACCGTGGACGACGCGACAGCGAGTCGAGCGAGTTTCCGCTCGAGCAGGCGCTCGAGTTCCTGCGCGCCCGGATCTTCAGTGGCTGAGCTGCGCACCGCCGCCGTCCTGTTCTTCCTGGCGCTTGCCGCCCCTTGCACCACTCACGCCGATCGCCAGCAGGACCCGGAACTCAAGGCCGTGCTGGCAAAGGCGATCGCCGCCGGACAGTGCTTCACCGAGAAGTACGACGCCGAGGTCTGGTACAAGCTCATGGAGCCGCGACTGCGGCGCTATGTGCCGGGGCACCAGGAGCGCATCGAGATCCTGACCAACGCCTATTGCGAAGCCCGGCAGGCGCAACTCCCGCCGGAGCTGGTGCTCGCGGTGATGGACGTCGAGAGCGCCTTCAATCGCTGGGCGGTGTCGTCCGCGGGTGCGCAGGGGCTCATGCAGGTGATGCCGTTCTGGCCCGAGCAGCTCGGCATGAAGCGTTACCAGCTGGTGCAGATCCAGCCCAACATCCGCATGGGCTGCGCCATCCTCAAGTACTACTACGACCGCGAGCGACGCGACGTGCGCAAGGCGCTCGCGCGCTACAACGGCAGTATCGGGCGGCGCGACTATCCGGACCTGGTGATCCAGCGCTGGACCTCGAAGTGGCGAGCCTGAGCGGTCGGTCCAGCCCGTTTCACCTGGAGACAAAGTCCGCGCCGATCCCCGTGGCCTCCGTCGTCGCAACGCTCAGCACTTCGACGCCGGTGACGCGCGAGGCACTCGAGCCCACCCACAGCCAGCGCAGGAACGTGTCGACGGACGGCTCCGCGCCGCAGGCGAGCACTTCCACGCGCCCGTCCGCGAGATTGCGCGCGTAACCGGCAAGCCCGAGCGAGCGCGCCTCGCGCGCCGCTGTCGCGCGATAGAACACACCTTGCACGCGCCCGGAAACGAACGCGCGCTTGCAGACTCGCTGCGTGGTCACGTCAACGGTCAGGACTTGGGGGCTGCGGACGCGAGCTTCTGCGCCTCGATGGCATGGGAGCGCGCCTCCTCGGCCTGCTTGCGCGCGGTGCTGTAGTCGCGCCGCTGCAGCGCCGCTTCGGCCTGCGACAGCAGATCCGTGGCGACGTTCAACTCGACGGCGGCGTGCTCGGCCGCGCCGGCGGCGCGCGCTGCGGCGATCGCCTGGCGCGCGTCACTCATTTCCTGCACGGGCGCGCCGGCGCATGCGGACAGCGCCAAGGCGAAGACTGCCACCCCTGCAATCCGCCGGCCTGCTCTGCGGTGGTTGCGCATGTTCTCGTTATATGAATGCGATAATCGAAGCTCGCGAACGCTAACAAGCAGGTGCAGGGGCGTCAAGGTTACGACGCATTGCGGGAGATTCACCGTGGCCGAAATTCTGGTTCTGTACTACTCGCGCAAAGGCGCGACCGCCGAGTTGGCGCGACACGTGTGTCGCGGGGTCGAAGCGGGCGGCGCCCGTGCGCGCCTGCGCACCGTGCCCGCGGTATCACCGGAGAATGAGCAGACCACGCCGGAGATTCCTGAACGGGGCCCGCCGTATGCGACGCTCGCGGATTTGACCGAATGCGACGGCCTGATCCTGGGCAGCCCCACGCGCTTCGGCAACATGGCGGCCCCTCTGAAATATTTTCTCGACGGGACCAGCAGCTTGTGGTTGAGCGGCGGTCTCGCCGGCAAGCCCGCTGGAGTGTTCGCCTCCACCCAGACGATGCACGGCGGCCAGGAGACCACCCTGCTGTCGATGATGCTGCCGCTACTGCATCACGGCATGTACATCGTCGGCATTCCTTACACCGAGCCGGCACTCACCAGTACGCGTGGCGGCGGCAGCCCGTACGGCGCCAGTCATGTCGCCGGCGCGGAGAGCTCGCCGCGTCTCGCCGATGAAGAACAGGCACTGGCGCAGGTCCTGGGCCGACGCGTTGCCGAACTGGCGGTGCGTCTCGGGCACAGCAGTCCGGCGCGCCGATGACGGAGCCCGCGGCAGACGAGGTACGTCCGCGCGCCCTGCGAACATGGGTGCTCGCGTTGATGGCCGCGATCGCCCTCGTGCTGATCGCCTGGCAATGGCACGCATCGAGAATGCAGGCCGCACTGCTCGTGATCTCGCTGGCACCACTGGTCGCGCCGCTTCCCGGCCTGATCCGCGGACGACGCTTCACCTACGCATGGTGCAGCCTGCTGACGATTCCATACATGGCGCTCGGGTTGACAGAGATCATTGCGGACTCCTCGCACCGCCTGGCGCCCGCCAGCCTGCTCCTGCTCGCCTTCGGCTGGCTGATCGCGCTGGTGGCTTACCTGCGCGTCACGCGTGCCTGAGGGTCGCCGTCGCGCTCGATCACCTGCTTGATGAAGGGCACCGTCAGGCGCCGCTGGGCGGCGAGCGCCGCGGTGTCGAGCGTGTCGAGGAGCGCGCACAGGGTGCGCAGATCGCGGGGAAACCGCCGCAACAGGAACGCCGCGGTTTCATCGGGGATTTCCAGGCCGCGGATGGCGGCGCGCAGCCGCAGCGCGGACACGTGTTCCTCCTCACTCAGCGGCTTGAGGTGCAGGACGAGCGCGGCCGAGAGCCGCGAGCGCAGATCCGCAAGCTCCCAGGGCAGCGCCGTCGGGGGACTCTTCGCCGCAAGCACGAGGTGGCGCTGCTGCTCAACGAGGCCGAGATACAGGTTGAAGAGCGCGCGCTCCCACTCGGCGTTCCCGGCGGCGAACTCGAGATCATCGATGCAGACGACCTCCAGCTGCTCGCAGCCCGCGAGTGCTGCGGGCGTGACCAGCGCCGCGTCGCTCAAGGGGAAGTACGCGGTGCGCCCGCCGGCCGCGCCGGTCTCGGCGCAGACGGCCTGCAGCAGGTGACTCTTGCCGCTGGCTTCCGGACCCCAGATCCAGAGCGTCGCAGGCTGCGCTGCCCCGCCGAGGTGCAGGTCGCGCAAATGTTCGAGCACCAGCGAGTTCGGGCCGACGAAAAAGCTCTCGAACACCGACTGGTCGCGCCAGCGCACGCCGAGCGGCAACTGTTCCATGGAACGATCAGGCGCGCCGCGTCTGCGCGACGGCGGCGGCGCGGCGGCTGTAGGTGATCACGTAGTCGATGCCGCTGATCATGGTGGTGACGAACACGGCGGCACCCAGCGTCGTCACACCCCACTCGGGCGGCCAACCCGGCCCGAGATGCGCGATCACCGCGAGGACGTAGAGGAGTTGCACGCCCGTGTTGATCTTGCTGATGGTGGTGGGCTGCCCATTCAGCGGACCGAACAGCCACTTGAACGTCAGCGCACCGACGCCGATCACCACATCGCGCGTCACCACCAGCACCGTGAGCCAGATGGGTGTCGCGCCGATGACCGCCAGCACGATGAAGGCCGTGACCAGCAGGAGTTTGTCGGCGAGCGGATCGAGCACCTTGCCGAGCTCACTCGTCCAGCCGAAGCGCTTGGCGAGAAAGCCGTCGAGGCCGTCGGAGGCCGCCGCGATCGCGAACAGCCACAGCGTCTGCGTGTATTCGCCGCGCGCCAGCAACCAGGCCACCGGCACCACCAGCGCCATGCGTGCCACGCAGATGAGGTTGGGTAGCTGACGCAAGCTCACGGCCGATAGCGAAAGCTCAGAGCGCCGGTCAGCGCCGGATCGGCACCGGGTGCCTCGGGCTGCAGGCGATTGCCCAGCTCGATCGCGCGCGCCAGCCGCGGCACGTCGCCGCGCACCTGCGCGCGGTACACGACCGTGTCGCCCGCGAGTTGCTCGACGGCGAGGCCGCTGATCAATGACAACGACTCGAGATAATCCGTGACGCGTGCATAGGCCGCGAGATCCGGGATCCCGCGCACCGTGATGCTGACGTCCGCCGCACCGGCATCGCTGCCGGCGGCGAACACGCGGGCAAACTGGTCGGCCGCACCGTGCACACCTTCCGCCGCCGTTCCCAGCCATTCGTTGCTTTCCGCGCCGTACAGCACCGTCCAGTGCACCTGTGCATTGTTCGCGTTGGCGCTGCGCGCGCGCCCGACGAGCACCGCGTCGGCGCCCACCACGCTGGCGGTCGCGCGCAATGACTCCGCCGAACCACTCCACACTTGCTCGAACGTGGTGCGGCTGCCCGGCGCCGGCCAGAGCAACGGCAGGCCACGGAACTCGGCGGTGCGGTCAATCGCCTGCTTGAGCTCGGAGTTCGACTGCGCGTCGAGGAGCGTGCGCGTGCGGCCGTCATCCACCGCCAGCCAGACCAGCGTCGCCGGCCGCTGATGTCCCCAGAGCGGCTGGCCTGCGGCGATCACCGCGCGCTCGACCTTCGCGCCGTCGAACCCGGCGAAAAACTGGTTGTTGCCGACGATGCGAAACTGCTGCACGTAGCGGCGCGCATCGTTGATCAGCGGCTCGAGGGCGGGCTGGGTGCCCGCGTCCCGCTGTCCGGTGACGCGCACCAGCACTTCACGCATCGCGTCCTGGAAGGCCACCGCCTGGCCATTCTCGGAGCGATCGGGGAGTGGCACAGTCGCTTCGTACATGCCGGGCACCGTCGCCGCTGTCGCGCCGAGCGAAACCACCAGCGACACGATGGCGGCGATGACAAGCCGCAAATTCACGCGGATCATTCGTGTAAAATACCACAGCGCCTCCGCCCGGAGCGCTCACTCGCCCGAGCCATTCCAAGCAGCGCCGCGACTCTTTCTGATGACCCAGTCTCCCATCACCTATCGAGATTCCGGCGTCGACATCGATGCCGGCGATGAACTGGTCGAGCGCATCAAGCCGCTGGTGAAACGCTCGATGCGACCCGAGGTGCTCGGTGGTCTCGGCGGTTTCGGCGCGCTGGTCGAGGTACCGCTGGAGCGCTATCGCCGTCCTGTCCTCGTCTCGGGCACTGATGGCGTCGGCACGAAGTTGCGCCTGGCGATCGAGACCGGCAGGCACGATACGATCGGCATCGACCTGGTCGCGATGTGCGCGAACGATGTCGTCGTGCAGGGCGCCGAGCCGCTCTATTTCCTCGACTACTATGCGACCGGCCACCTCGAGGTCGACGTCGCTGCGAGCGTGGTCCGCGGGATCGTGGAAGGCTGCGTGCAGGCCGGTGCGGCGCTGGTCGGCGGCGAGACCGCCGAGATGCCGGGCATGTATGCGGCCGGCGATTACGACGTGGCAGGCTTCTGCGTCGGCATCGTCGAGAAGGAACGCATCATCGACGGCAGCGCGACGCGAGCCGGCGACGTAGTGATCGGGCTGCCCTCTTCAGGTCCGCACTCCAACGGCTACTCGCTGATCCGCAAACTCCTGCAGGTCGCCAAGGCGGAGCCGGACACGCTGCTCGATGGCAAGCGTCTCTACGAGCTGCTCCTTGCGCCGACGCGCATTTACGTCAAGCCGGTGCTCGCAGTGCTCGCCGAAGTTGGCGTGCACGGGATTGCGCACATCACGGGAGGCGGGCTGCTGGAGAACATTCCACGCGTGGTGCCGGACGGCCTCGAAGTCGTCCTCGAGCGCAGCAGCTGGCCGTCGAGCCCGGTGTTCAATTGGCTGCAGCGCACCGGCAATCTTCCGGACAGCGAGATGTATCGCACGTTCAATTGCGGCATCGGCATGACGCTCAGCGTAGCGCCCGGCGACGTGAAGACGGCGCTGGCCATCCTGGAGCGCTCCGGTCAGCCCGCGAGTGTGATCGGGAGTATCGGGCGGGGCACGCGCGGTGTGGTCATCGAGGCATGAGTCCCGGGCCGACGGAGCCACTGCCGATCGCCCTCCTGATCTCCGGTCGCGGCTCGAACATGGTCGCGATCGCGCAAGCCGCGCTTTCAGGCCGCCTGCCGGTCAGGATTGCCGTCGTGCTGAGCGACCAACCCGCCGCGGCGGGGCTCGAGCGCGCACGGGAACTCGGCCTTGCGCGCGAGATCCTGGCGCGCACGCCCGGACAATCGCGTGCGGACTACGATCGGGAAGCCGCGGCTGTGCTGCGGCGGCATGGCGCGCAGCTGGTCGTGCTCGCCGGCTTCATGCGCATCCTCGGCTCGGCGTTCGTGGAAGAATTCGCCGGACGCCTGGTGAACATTCATCCCTCGCTCCTGCCGGATTATCGGGGTCTGCACACGCATCAACGTGTGCTCGCCGATGGAGCTCGCGAGCATGGGTGCAGCGTGCACTTCGTCACCGATGAGCTCGACGGCGGTCCCGTGATTCTGCAGGCCAGGGTCGCGGTATTGCCCGGCGATACCGAAGAAACGCTTTCAGCGCGGGTTCAGGCGCAGGAACACAGGATCTACCCGATGGTCATTGACTGGTACGCCCGCGGACGTTTGCAGTGGCGCAACCACCAGGCATGGCTCGATGGGAAACTCTTGTCTGCTCCGGTCGTGCTCGACGCACGCGAGGGTGTTGCGCCGTGATGCGGCTTGCGTTGGCGCTGTGGCTGGGAATGGCGGCGAGCGCCGCGATGGCGGACGCGGCGTCGCTGCAGCCGTTTCGCGCGACCTACGCCCTCCAGTGGCGCAGCTTCGATGCGGGCACGACCGAACTGAAACTGCAGCGCGAGGCGGACAACAAGTACGTGTACACCTCGCGCTCGACGGCCTCGGGCCTGTTCCACGCCTTTTTCAGCAACGAGATCAGCCAGACGAGCTGGTTCACCGTGACTGCGGAGGGCATCAGGCCGGAGCGCTATCGCGGCGATGACGGATCGAGCCGCACTTCGCGCGACATCTCACTCGACTTCGACTGGAGCACCGGTCGCGCCACCGGGACCGCCGAGGACCAGCCGGTCGACGTGGCGCTCGAACCCAACACCCAGGACGACATGTCGATCCAGATGTCGTTGATGTATGCGCTGCTCAAGGGCGAGCAGCCGGCGAACGTGCGCCTGATCGACAAGAACCGGATCAAGGAATACACCTACACCTCTGAAGGCACGGCCCAGCTGAAGACCGCGGTCGGCGAGGTCGAAACGGTGATCTACCGCAGTCAGCGCGCTGGCTCGAAGCGCGTGACGCGCATGTGGTATGCGCCCTCGCTCGGTTACGTGCCGGTGCGCGGCGAACAGCTGCGCGACGGCAAGCGCGAGTGGCAGATGGAGATCCGCTCCCTAACGCGCGAGTGAGCACGTCCATCCGGGTCATCGGCCTCATTCAAGATCGTCACTGCACATTTCACCCAGAGCTGAAAACACACCCCAGCCGATGACCCGGGTGGAGGTGCGCTACGCCTTCGGGAGGGTGACGCCCTTCTGTCCCTGGTACTTGCCGCCGCGATCCTTGTACGAGGTTTCGCACACCTCGTCCGACTCGAGGAACAGCACCTGCGCCACGCCCTCGTTGGCGTAGATCTTCGCCGGTAACGGCGTCGTGTTGGAGAACTCGAGCGTGACGTGCCCTTCCCACTCCGGCTCGAGCGGCGTCACGTTCACGATGATCCCGCAGCGCGCGTAAGTCGACTTGCCGAGGCAGATCGTCAGGATGTTGCGCGGGATGCGGAAGTACTCGACGGTGCGCGCCAGCGCGAACGAGTTGGGCGGGATGATGCAGACGTCCTGCTGCAGGTCGACGAAATTGCCGGATTCGAAATTCTTCGGATCGACGATGGTTGAATTGATGTTGGTGAAGATCTTGAACTCGTTGGCACAGCGCACGTCGTAGCCGTAGCTCGAAGTGCCATACGAGATGATCCGGCTGCCGGAGCGTTCGCGCACCTGGCCGGGCTCGAACGGTTCGATCATCCGCTGCTCGCGCGCCATGCGGCGAATCCACTTGTCGGCCTTGATGCTCATTGCTCAGCTGTCCTCGACCACGATCTTGGGAAATGACTGGCCCTGCTCGGCTCCGCTGGCCGCCAGGCGCGCCGCGGTCCTGCGCGCCATGTGCCGGTAGGCGCGCGCCAGCGGCCCGTCCGGGTCCGCCGCAACGATCGGCTGACCTGCGTCCGAGGACTCGCGGATGCGCAAATCCAGCGGCAACTCACCCAGGAGCGGCACCTGGTACTGCGCAGCGAGGCTCGCCCCGCCGCCGGCGCCGAAGATGTGCTCTTCATGCCCGCACTTCGAGCAGACATGGGTACTCATGTTTTCGACCACACCGAGGACCGGCACGGAAACCTTCTGGAACATCCTGAGACCCTTGCGCGCATCGAGCAAGGCGATGTCCTGCGGCGTCGTCACGATGACCGCCCCGCTCAGCGGGACGCGCTGGGACATGGTGAGCTGCGTATCGCCGGTCCCGGGTGGCATGTCGACGACGAGGTAGTCGAGCGCGCCCCAGTTCGTGTCGCCGAGCAACTGCGTGAGCGCCTGTGTGACCATCGGCCCGCGCCACACCATCGGCTCCTCTTCGTCGATCAGGAAGCCGATCGACATCACTTCCACACCGTGAGCGCTCAGCGGCTGCAGTGATTTTCCGTCCCGCGTCACCGGGCGTTGGCCGGTCAGTCCCATCACGCGAGGCTGGCTCGGGCCGTACACGTCGGCATCGAGGAGGCCGACACGCGCGCCCTGCAGCGACCAGGCGAGCGCTAGGTTCGCGGCCACCGTCGACTTGCCGACGCCACCCTTGCCGGAGGCGACCACCACGATGTTCTTGATCGACTTGAGCGGCTGCAGATTGCGCTGAACCGCATGCGTGGCAATCTCGCTGGCAATGCGCACTTCGATGGCATCCACCTCGAATGCATGAACGTGCTTCGCGAGCGCAGCGCTCAGTTCTTCGGCGTAGTCAGCCGCCGGAAAGCCCAGGGCAACCTCGACGGTCGCTTTGCGGCCCACGAGCTGCACGGAACGCAACGCCCCCACTTCACCCAGCGTCCGTCCGAGCCATGGATCCCGGTAGGCTTCGAGGCAACTCCTGAGTGCTGAATCGCGGCTGTCGGACATTGGGCTCAACGTGTGCTGCACCTTGGAAAAAGGACGCGAATTGTAGCGGGAGTCCACAATGGCGTGGGAAGGCCTTGTGGCATAATGTCCCGCCCTCAGCAAGCCCCGGTATTGCATGAGTTTCCTCAGCACGATGAAGGCCGAGCGCCTGATCGCCGATATCAAGGCGAGCGGCGATCCTGCGAGCAACGATGCGCGCAAGGCCCTGGCCAAGCTCGCCGGCATGGGCAGCGCGGCCGTCGAACCGATCATCCAGGCGCTGTCCGGGTCAGATAAAAAGGAGACGGTGGCCTACGTCGAAGTGCTGAGCACGCTGGTCGACCCCAAGACGTTCCCGCTGTTGGCCAAGGGTCTCAGCGAATCGAACCCGCGCGCGATCGCCGGCATCGCCTGGGCGCTGTCCAGCAGCCGCAACTACCCGCCGTCGATGCTCCTCGACCTGCTGACGCAGGAGAACGTCTCCAAGCCCGCGATCCTCGATGTCATCGCCGCGCAGAAAGCGCGCTTCAGCGTGCGGGAGCTCCTGACCGCCGCCTACGTGCAGGAGCCGAACGAGAAGGCTGCACTATTTCGCATCGTGGGCGAAGTCGCCGACGAGAGTTCCGTGCCCGACCTGCTGTCGCGCGTCGACGGCAAGGACCCGGTGGCGAGGATGCACATCATCAATATCCTCGCCCGGTTCAACCAGCCCGCGGTGTCGCGCGCCATCCAGACGCAGCTCAAGGATCCGAACAAGCTCATCCGCCAGGCGGCATTGATGGCCCTGGCGCGCATCGACGGGCCGATCGACGTCGCACAAGTGTGCCAGCTGCTGCGCGATCCCGAGATCGAGGTGCAGAACAAGGCGGTGGACGTGGTCATCAAGGCCAACGATCCCGAGACGACGAAACACCTGGTCGAGGTGCTCAAGGACGAAAACGAGTACGCGCGCCGCGCCGCGGTCGAGGTGCTCAACGAAATCGGCACGCCAAAGTCGGTCAAGCATCTGCTGGAGGCGATCAAGGACGATGACTGGTGGGTGCGAAGCCGTGCCGGCGATGCGCTCGGCAAGATCGGCGGCCCGAAGGTCGTTGACGCGGTACTGCAGCTGATACGCGACGAGGACGAGGATATCCGCCGCTCGGCCATCGAAATCCTCAACCAGACGAAGGACGAGCGGGCGGTCAATCACCTGATCGAGGCCACCAAGGACAAGGACTGGTGGGTGAGTGAGCGGGCGGTCGACGCGCTGGCCGAGATCGGCAGCAAGCGAGCGGTGCCGCGGCTGATCGAGATGCTGCAATCCGGCCAGGCCCGCAGCGTGCCGGTGGTGCTGCGCGCGCTCGCCAAGCTGGGCGATCACAAGGTCATCGAGCCCGCGCTGCAGGCACTCGGGCGCCCGGAGAAGGACATCCAGGTCGAAGCGATGAACCTGCTGGCGAAGGTGGCCGACGAACGCCGCGTCGAGCACATTCGTGTGCAATTGCAGGCGCAACAGGCCAACAACCCGGACGCCACGCTGCAGCAGGCGGCGGCCCGTGCCCTGAAGGAAATCGACAACCGCTACTCGACCAGTGTCGTAGCCGCGGGCCGCAAGGCGGAGCAGTTTGCCGCCGAACCCGCCAAGACGCTGCTCATGGACAACAAGGAACTGGAGCAGGTCGTCAAGAGCGCCGAGCAGACCGCGCAGGCGCAGAAGCTCGACATCGCGCTGCTCAAGCCCGGCGACATCATCGAGGGACGCTACAAGTTCATCGAGAAGATCGGCAAAGGTGCCTTCGGCACCGTGCTGCTGATGGAAGACACGGTGGTCGACGAGCGCCTGATCCTCAAGTTCCTCAACGCCAACGTGTCGCAGGACGAGGAGATGATGAAGCGCTTCGTGCACGAGCTGCGCTACTCACGCAAGATCACGCACCGCAACGTCATCCGCATCTACGATTTTCTCTACGTGCGCGGCAACTACGCCATCTCGATGGAGTACTTCCCGTCGCACACCCTCGGCGGCGAGATCGTCAACGAGAAGCCGATTGCGCTCAAGCGCGCGGTGCGCTTCGCGACCGACATCTGCACCGGCATGGCGGTCGCGCACCAGGTCGGCATCGTGCACCGCGACCTGAAGCCCGCCAACGTCCTCATCAACGAGGAGGGACTCCTCAAGATCGTGGACTTCGGCGTCGCCGCCGCGCATCGCGAAGGCGACACGCAGCTGACGCGCACCGGCTACGTCATCGGCTCGCCGAAATACATGGCGCCCGAGCAGATTCTCGGCAAGAAAGTGGACGAGAAGGCCGACATCTACAGTCTCGGCGTCATCATGTACGAGATGTTCACCGGCGTGCCGCCGTATCACCGCGGCGATCACATGTCGGTGATGTACCAGCACGTGCAGGGACGCGCCAAGCCGCCGGCCGAGATCAACCCGACGCTGCCGCCGGGCCTCGGCGAAATCATCATCAAGGCCATGTCGGTCGACAAGACCAAGCGCCAGGCGAGCATGGACGACCTGCGCCTCTCGCTCGAGAAGTATCTGTGACGCAGTGCGCATTCGCGCCCTGCTGAACCCGCCCCGCCGATTGATTATGTCCACCGCCACCGACTAGAGTGGCGCCCAGTCTGCTCAACCACGCAGCCGGTACCGAATGCCTCGCATCGACGCGTTTCTCAAGCTCGGCCTCGCGCAGAACTGCTCCGACGTACACCTCGCGGTGGGAGTGCCGCCGATGCTGCGCATGAACGGCGACCTGATGCCGATCAAGTTCCGCAACCTCGGCGACACCGAGCTCGAAGGTTACGTCACCGAGATCCTCACCAAGACCCAGCTGGAGCACTTCCGCCAGGGTCAGGACATCGACTTCTCCTACGTGTCCGAGGACGGCGGACGCTTTCGCGTGAACGTGTTCCGCAAGGAGACCGGGGTGGGCGCGACGTTCCGCTCCATTCCGAGCGAGATCCCGAGCCTCGAGCGCCTCGCGCTGCCGCCGATCGTCAAGAAACTCTGCGACTATCACCAGGGCATGATCCTGGTGACGGGATCGACGGGCACCGGCAAGTCGACCACGCTCGCGGCGATGATCGACCTGCTCAACCAGAGCCGCCGGCTCAACATCGTCAGCCTCGAGGACCCGATCGAATTCGTTCATCGCAGCAAGAACAGCCAGGTCATCCAGCGCGAGCTCAACACGCACCTGCCGAGCTTCGCCGAAGGGGTGCGCGCCGCCATGCGCGAGGACCCGGACGTGATCCTGGTGGGCGAGTTGCGCGACGCCGAAACCATCTCGATGGCGATGACGGCCGCGGAAACCGGGCACCTGGTGCTCGGGACTCTGCACACCACCAGCGCGGTGAAGACCATCGATCGCATCATCGATGCGCTGCCCGTCGATGAGCGTGAACAGACCAAGAGCTTTCTCGCGCAGAGCTTGATCGCCGTGATCACGCAGGTGCTGGTGAAGACCGCGGACGGCCGCGGGCGCCGCGCGGTCTGCGAAGTGCTGGTCATGACCAAGGCGATCGCCAAGCTGGTGATGACCGACCAGACGCACCAGGTTCCGAGCCAGCTGCAAACCGGCAAGGAGTACGGCATGCAGCTCATGGACATGGCGCTGCTCAACGCGATCAAGGCCAAGGAGATCGATCCGGACGACGCCTTCGCGTACGCGAGCGACAAGCGGCAGTTCCAGAACTTCGTCACCGACACGAGCATCCTGCCGAAGCTCGACCTCGCTGCGAGCTAGAGGCCAGGGCTCGAACCCGCCGTGGCGCGCATCGACGAATACCTGACGGAGGTCCTCAACAAGAAGGGCTCCGACCTGCATTTCCTCGCCGGCGATCCGCCGCGCATCCGGCTGTACGGCGACCTGCTCCAGTTGCGCCCGGACCGGCTCGCGCCGGATTTCGTGCGCGAATCGCTCTACGAGATCATGCCGAAGAAGGCCACCGAGCGCTTCGAGTCGAAGGACGGCACCGACTTCGCCTATCACCTGCAGGGCGTCGCACGCTTTCGCGTCAACGTGATGCGCCACTTGAGCGGCATGGGCGCGGTCTTTCGCGCCATTCCCTCCCAGGCGCTCACGCTCGACCAGCTCAACATGCCCGACTCCGTCCGGAACCTGTGCCGCGTCATCAGCGGGCTGATCCTGGTCACCGGCAAGACCGGCTCGGGAAAATCCACGACCCTGGCCGCGATGATCGACGACATCAACACGCGCATCAAAGGCCACATCCTCACCATCGAGGATCCGATCGAGTTCGTCCACGATCGCAAGAGCTGCCTGATCAGCCAGCGCGAGATCGGTGTGCACGCGCCGACCTTCGCCGGTGCGCTGCACTCGGCCTTGCGTGAGGACCCCGACGTGGTGCTGGTGGGCGAGTTGCGCGACCTCGAGACCATGAGCATCGCGGTGACCGCCGCTGAAATGGGCATTCTCGTGATGGGCACGCTGCACACCAACGGCGCAGGCGCGACCGTCGACCGCATGGTCAACGCTTTTCCTGCCGACAAGCAGTCGCACGTGCGCACCATGCTCTCGACCTCGCTCCGTGGCGTGGTCTCGCAACAACTCCTGCAGCGCGCCGACAAGCAAGGGCGCGTGGCGGCGCTCGAGATCCTGGTGAATACGCCCGCCGTCGCCAACCTGATTCGCCAGGGCAAGCTCGACCAGCTCGAGAACACCATGCAAAGCGGCGCTGCACACGGCATGCGCACTATGGATACCGCTATCCAGGCGCTGCTCGACGAGCGCGTGATCACCGGGCGCGAGGCCTACAAGAAAGGCATCAACAAGGCCAAGTTCGAGGCCGTGAAAGAGGCGGGATAAGAGAGGCTTCGGACCTCAGGCCTTGGGCCTCGGGCTCAGAAGTTAGCCGTCTCTCTGATTCTTGTTCCGCCTGAGGCCTGAGGCCCGACGCCTGAGGCCGTCTTGCGCGTGGCATAATTCCCGCCCGTTCGTTCACTGTCGCTGCTCAATGCCTGCTCGCCATCGCAAGCTGTTCGTCACCTCCGCGCTCCCGTACGCCAACGGTTCCTTCCACATCGGCCACATCATGGAGTACATCCAGGTCGATATCTGGGTGCGGTTCCAGCGCATGTGCGGGCACGAGGTGCACTTCGTCTGCGCCGACGATGCGCACGGCGCACCGATCATGCTCAAGGCCGAGGCGGAAGGGATCTCGCCGCAGGAGCTGGTGGCGCGTGTCGCGGCGGAGCGCCCGAAGTACCTCGAGGGCTTTCATCTCAGCTTCGACAACTGGCACTCGACGGACTCACCGGAAAACACCGAGCTGTCGCAGGACGTCTACCGTCGCTTGCAGGCAGCCGGGCTGATCTACAGCAAGCCGGTGGAACAGTTCTTCGATCCGGTCAAGGGCATGTTCCTGCCCGACCGCTACATCAAGGGCGAATGCCCGAACTGTCACTCGAAGGATCAATACGGCGACGCGTGCGAGGTGTGCAGCACCGTCTACACGCCAACGGAACTGATCGAGCCTTACTCGACCATCTCCGGCGCCAAGCCGGTGCTCAAGACCTCGGAGCACCTGTTCTTCAGGCTCTCAGACCCGAAGTGCGTCGCGTTCCTCAACGAGTGGCTCGGCTCCCCGGGGCGGCTGCAGACGCAGGTCGCCAACAAGGCGCGCGAATGGCTCGATGGACGCGACGACAAGGCGCTCGGCGACTGGGACATTTCGCGTGACGCGCCCTATTTCGGCATCCCGATCCCGGACCGTCCCGGCAAGTACTTCTACGTCTGGCTGGACGCGCCGATCGGTTACCTGGCTTCGCTCAAGAACTATTTCGACAGCGGCAAGGCCGCGGCGCACGGCGAGCGGCGTTCCTTCACCGATTTCCTGGCGGCGCCCGACACCGAGCAGATCCACTTCATCGGCAAGGACATCATCTATTTCCACACGCTGTTCTGGCCCGCGATGCTCAAGTTCGCGGGCGCGCCATACCGCATCCCGGATCACGTGTACGTGCACGGCTTCATCACGGTGTCGGGCGAAAAGATGTCCAAATCGCGCGGCACCGGGCTGAGCCCGTTGCGCTACCTCGAGCTCGGCATGAACGCGGAGTGGCTGCGCTATTACATCGCCGCCAAGCTCAACGCCAACGTCGAGGACCTCGACTTCAATCCCGACGACTTCGTGGCGCGCGTGAACGCCGACCTGATCGGCAAGTACGTGAACATCGCGAGCCGTGCTGCTGGGTTCATCACCAAGCGCTTCGGCGGCAAGCTCCTGCCTCCCGACGACACGCGAACCGTCGCAACGACGAGGTGGGCCGAGCAGGCGCGCAGCGCGGAAGAACACATCCTCGAGGACTACGAGCAGCGTGAATTCGGGCGCGCAGCGCGGCGGGTGATGGAGCTTGCCGACCGCATGAACGAAGCCATCGACCAGGAGAAGCCCTGGGTGCTGGCCAAGGATCCGCGGCAGGAGCGGCGCCTGTGGGAAGTCTGCTCCGACTGCATCGACGCGTTTCGCAGGCTCACGCTGCTCCTCGCTCCCATTCTTCCCGAGACCGCGCGGCGCGCCGCCGTGATGCTCGGGCTGTCGTTGCCGCTGCGCTGGTCGCAACTGCGCGAGACACCGCCCCTCGAGATCCAACCGTACGAGCACCTCATGCAACGCGTAGACCCGAAGCAGATCGATGCCTTGTTTGCCACGCCCTCCGGGCCGGCGCCCGCCGAACCCGGCGCTACGCCGGGCACGGCGGATCCGCTCATCTCCATCGAAGAGTTCGGCAAGATCGACCTGCGCGTGGCGCGGATCGTCGATGCGCAGGCGGTCGAGGGCGCGGACAAGCTCGTCAAGCTCACGGTCGATCTCGGCACCGGGACGCGCACGGTTTTTGCCGGGATCAAGTCGGCTTACTCCGCCGAGAGCCTCAAGGGCCGCCAGGTCGTCGTGGTCGCGAACCTCACGCCGCGCAAGATGCGCTTCGGAACCTCCGAAGGCATGGTCCTCGCCGCCGGCGATGGCTCGGGCATCTTCCTCGTTGCGCCGGACGCGGGTGCGCAGCCGGGGATGAAGGTCAAGTGAGCCGTGAGCGCGCTCGCCGAGAGCATTGATGCCGTGCTCCCGCAGACGCAGTGCACTCGCTGCGGGTATCCGGCGTGCCGGCCCTATGCGGAAGCTGTCGCGAGCGGCGAGGCTGACATCAATCAATGTCCACCCGGCGGTACCGTCACGATTCGCGCACTCGCCGAGCTGCTGAATCGGCCCGAGAAGCCCCTCAATCCGCTCAACGGCCGCGAACAGGCGCCGCTCGTCGCCGTCATCGATGAGGCACGCTGCATCGGGTGCGCGAAATGCCTGCCCGCCTGCCCGGTCGACGCGATCGTCGGTGCGCAGCGCTTCATGCACACGGTGATCGCGGCGCAGTGCACCGGCTGCGAGCTGTGCCTGCCGCCCTGCCCCGTGGACTGCATCGCGCTGCATCCCGCGCACGACGTTGCGGGTAACACCATCGACGCACCCGCCACGCTCACGCAATTGCAGGCGCGCGGCGCTGAATTCCGCCAGCGTTACGAGTCGAGTGTCGCGCGTCGACGCCGTGAGAGCGAAGAGCGCCAGGCGCTGATCGCTGCCAAGAAGGGCCAGGCAGGCGAGTGGCGCAAGCCCGGCTCCGTTGCATGACGCCGCGCCGGCGCGCCGCAATCTTTGCGCGGCTCAAGGCCGCGACTCCCGAACCGCGCACCGAGCTCGAATACTCGAACCCGTTCGAACTGCTGGTCGCGGTCATGTTGTCGGCGCAGGCCACCGACAAGAGCGTCAATCGGGCGAGCGCGGAACTGTTTCGCGTCGCCCCGACGCCGCAGGCCATGCTCGATCTCGGGGTGCAGGGGCTGTCGCACTACATCAAGTCGATCGGGCTCTTCAACACCAAGGCGCGCAACATCATCGCGACCTCGCGCCTGCTGCTCGAGCAGTTCGAGGGCCGCGTGCCGGCGACTCGCGAAGCGCTCGAGAGCCTGCCGGGCGTGGGGCGCAAGACCGCGAACGTCGTGCTCAACGTCGCGTTCGGCCAACCGACGATGGCGGTCGACACTCATATCTTTCGCGTCGCCAATCGCACTGGCCTCGCGCCCGGCAAGACTCCGCTCGAAGTCGAGGAGCGCCTGCTGGAAACGGTGCCGGAAGAGTACCTGCGCCACGCCCATCACTGGCTGATCCTGCATGGCCGCTACGTCTGCCTCGCGCGCAACCCGCGCTGCCCGCAGTGTGTGATCGCGGACCTGTGCGAATACGATCACAAGACGAAACCCGCCCCTCGCGCGCAGGGTCGCAGGGCGAAGTAGCATTCGATCACGATGCCGTTCTTCCACCAGCAGAGCCGGGCAGACCTGAGACGCGTCTACATAGAGGCGTGGCGCAAGTATCGCAGCGGCGAGCCGCTCGAGCCGCTCGAAGCCGAGATCGCCAGGCTCATCGCTCTGCATCCCGAATACCACGCGGTGCTCGAAGCGAGCACGGCCGCCGCTGAGGCCGAGTACTTCCCCGAGGCCGGAGCATCCAACCCGTTTCTGCACCTGGGACTGCATCTCGCCGTGCGCGAGCAGGTCAGCACCGACCGGCCCGCGGGAGTGCGCGCCATTCACACGGAGCTTGCGACACGACTCGGCTCGCCTCATGAGGCCGAGCACCGCATGCTCGAAGTGCTGGGCGAGGTGTTATGGGAAGCGCAGCGCTCGGGCGTCGCTCCCGACGAGGAGCACTACCTGGAGCGTTTGCGCAGCGTGATGGGAACTACGCGCAGCTGAGGCTGCGCTCAGGTTATCCGTCGATCGCCACGCGCGACGCCGCGCACGCTCCCGTCAACCCTGCGCACGATTCCGACCACGATGCCCTCGATGATCATCGGCTGTGCCTTGAGGTCCACCCTGATCGGCTCGAAATCGGCGTTCTCCGGCAGCAGCCAGACGATGGAACCTTCCTGCCGGTACCGTTTGACGGTCACTTCGTTTTCCAGCCGCGCCACCACGATCTGCCGGTTACGCACCTCGGCGGTGCGATGCACGGCGACCAGGTCGCCGTCGAAGATCCCGGCGTCGCGCATGCTCATCCCGCTCACCTTGAGCAGATAGTGCGGACGCGGCTGAAAGAGCTGCGGGTCGATCTGAAAGCGGCTCTCGATGTGTTCTTCGGCGAGGATCGGTCGTCCCGCCGCCACCCGGCCGATCAATGGCAGGCCAAGCTGTTCACGCATCGTGTCCTTGAGCTGGATGCCGCGCGATGCGCCGGGAATCAGCGCGATGACGCCTTTGCGCTGCAAAGCGCGCAGGTGCTCTTCGGCTGCATTGGCCGACTTGAAGCCGAGCTCGCGAGCGATCTCGGCGCGCGTCGGCGGCATGCCGCTGTCGGCGATGTGGTCCTGGATCAGCCGCAGGATCTGTGTCTGGCGCGGAGTGAGGTCGGACATGAGGAAAACCGCTGCAGAATCTCCGGGCTGTGATTATATACAGTTACGCGCCATGCGCAAATTCCAGTGCGGGACGACCATCGGACGCAGCGCGGCATCGATGCGCCCCTCTTCCCGTCCCAGCGTCCATCGTCCTTAGTGACGATTGCGTCGCTCCTCCCGTGAGGACACATTGCACGCGAGTCGAGGCCGTGCGCTCGTGGCAGCGACACGAGTGCCGCGAATGTTGAAGCTCGATTGAGCGCGCAGTTGTGCGCGTGCGATGCGGAGCAAAGCAGTCGTCTGTTTGCTCCTGCACAGCATGCGCGGCACAGCAAGAACAGCGAGCGTCTCGTACACGCTTGGTTGTAGAAGTTGCGCGGCAAGTCAAGAGTTGTCGCTGCGGGCCGACAAGGGCGCGAGTACTATTGCATCCGGCGCGCAAATCTGTTCATTTATGCGCCGTTCCGGTTCGGCTCGCGCGTGGGCTTCGGCCCGTGGTTTGAGCTGAAGTGTTGGACTTCGGGCTACCCGAGAATCTCACGAACGAAAAGGGGACTTACCATGAAGAGTGCAATGATGCTGAAGGCTTCCACCGCCGTGCTGTGTCTCGGTTTGATGGCTGCATGCACAGACCTCAAGCCGATCCAGGCACAGATCGACGAGCTGAAGTCACAAGTGGCCAAGGTCGGCGCAGATGCGACGTCGGCGAAGGATGCGGCGAGCTCCGCTTCCAGCGCGGCTTCGTCGGCCCAGTCAGCCGCGAACGGTGCGCAGAGCACTGCGAACCAGGCGTTGTCCGCAGCGCAGGCGAGCCAGTCCTGCTGTGATGCGACCAACGAGAAGATCGACCGCATGTTCAAGAAGTCGATGTCGAAGTAATCGACCTGACGGTCAGAAGAGGCGCCGCGGTGCTCGAGAGCCCGCGGCGCTTTCTTTTTGCGGGGAAAGAAACTAGTCGGATTCGGAGGCGTTGGTCGCGCGTGCTTCCACGCCCATCTGCGGCAAGGAAATCGCGATCGGCATGCCGCGCGCCTCGAGTAGCGCGCGCTCGGCGAGCGGCCAGTTGATGCGCACCGGGCGGTTGCGCGTCGCCGCGACCAGGATGCGCGTGAGCTCGGTGAGGTCGGGCGGCTTCGCGCCGCTGTTCTCCAGCGGCGGATGCACTTCCAGGTACAGCACGCCCCCATTCCAGCCGGTCTTGATCGGTTCGTTGATGATCCGCACCGGTGTGCCGACCTTGACCATGCGGAACAATGATTCGATGTCCTCGGGGTACATGCGGATGCAGCCGTGTGTCACCTGCAAGCCGACGCCCACCGGCTTGTTGGTACCGTGAATCATGTACGCGCCGCCCGGGATGCCAAGCCGCATCGCGTAGTCGCCCAGTGGATTGTCGGGACCCGGGGGCACCGCGGCCGGGATCGGGTCACCGTCCTGCTCGTGCTGCTTGCGGATCGAGGCCGGCGGATACCAGGTCGGCTTCTTGACCTTGGCAACGATCGTCGTGGTGCCAAGTGGCGTCCGCCAGTCCATCTGGCCGACGCTGATGGGATGAGTGATCAGCTCGGCCGGTTCGGTGCCGGTCTTGCGCGGGAAGTAGTAGAGACGATGGTCAGCGAGGTTGATCACGATCCCGTCGCGGGGACCCGGCGGGAGGATATGTTGCGTCGGCAACGTGATGGCCTTGCCCTCGCCCGGCAGCCAAGGGTCGGTCCCGGGGTTGGCCAGCGCGATTTCCTCGAAACCCAGTCCGTAGCGGCGCGCGATGTCCGGGAGCGTGTCTTCGAACTGGGCGACGGTGTTCTCACCAAGCCCGACGACATCCACGCCGGACGGCGGCACCTGGAACATCTCCGCATGCACCGCACCAGATACGAACAAGGCTGCTCTGGCGATCCATGGTGCGTCTGAACGGGTACGGTGCATGAGGCACATCCTACGCCAGTATTGTGAAGACTCTCACGTCCGCCCGCTGTGCCCTGGCCTACAGTGCGGGCCACCAATAAGAACACTCGGCTCCATGAACACGACTCCACTGTCGATTGAACATCTGCCGCCGGACGCGCATGAGCGCGAGGCCTGGGACCCGTTCAAGGTCTGGAGCGAACGTGTGCGTGGGCGGCAGTCCGGCGCGGCGCCAGAGCCGCTTCAGGGCTGGGACCCGTACTTCGTCTGGCTGAGCCGCGTGCGCAGGACCGGTCCGTAGCGGACTAGTCTCAGTAGCGAACCATTGCGGCGCCCCAGGTGAAGCCGCCCCCGAAGGCCTCCAGCAACAGCAGGTCGCCGCGCTTGATGCGCCCGTCGCGCACACCGACGTCGAGTGCGAGCGGCACCGATCCGGCGGACGTGTTGCCGTGGTCCTGCACTGTGACGATCACCCGTTCCATGGGCAGGTCGAGTTTCCTTGCCGTCGCCTGGATGATGCGCATGTTGGCCTGGTGAGGCACCAGCCAATCGACCGCGGACTTGTCGAGCTTGTTGGCCTCGAGCGCCTCCTCGACGATGCGACCCAGCGTGTTCACCGCGACCTTGAACACTTCGTTGCCCTTCATCTGCACGCCGAAGGAGCCGGGCGGACCTTCCGGCCAGCCCTTGGAAACACCGCCCGGGTAGTTGAGCAGGTCCTGGTACGAGCCGTCCGCGTGGATATGCGTCGAGATGATGCCGGGCTGGCTCGCGGGCTTGAGCACCACGGCGCCGGCGCCGTCCGCAAACAGCACGCAGGTCTGCCGATCCTTCCAGTTCACGATGCGCGACAGCATGTCGGCGCCGATCACCAGCGCACATTTCGCTTCGCCGCTGCGGATGTACTTGTCCGCGATCGACAGCGCGTAGATGAAACCGGTGCACGCCGCTTCGACGCTGAAGGCGGGGCAGCCGCGGATGCCGAGGCGCGCTTGCAGCAGCACGCCGCAATTGGGAAACACGAGGTCCGGCGTGGTCGTGCCGAAAGCGATGAGGTCGATGTCTTCCGGCGCAATGCCGGCGGCGTGGATCGCGGCGCGCGCCGCCTGCTCCGCCATATCGACTGTGGTCTCGTTCGGCGCGGCGATATGGCGGCGCTCGATGCCGGTGCGCGAGCGGATCCACTCGTCGGTGGTATCGACGATCTTCTCGAGGTCGAAGTTGGTGAGCACCTTCTCAGGAAGGTAGCGCCCGGTGCCTTCAATTCGTGAGTAGATCAATGGCTCTGCCTCGCAAGCTCGGCCGCGATCTGCGCCGGGACATCGCGCTCCACTTCGGTGGCAGCGGTGAGAATCGCGTGCCGGAACGCGAACTGATCGGCGCCGCCGTGACTCTTGATGACGATCCCGTTCAAGCCAACCATGCTGGCGCCATTGTAGCGACGCGGATCGAGCCGTGTCCTGAGCGCCTGGAGTGCGGGCCAGGCCGCAGCCGCCATGACCTTGCGCACCGCGCCGCGCGAGAACTCCTCGCGCGTGGCACTGCCGATCATGCGCGCGAGCCCTTCCATGGTCTTGAGGGCGACGTTGCCGGTGAATCCGTCGGTGACCACCACGTCGACTTCGCCCGTGAAGATGTCATCGCCTTCAACGAATCCCAGGTAGTTGAGCGTGGTCGCCGAGAGCAGCCGGTGTGCCTCCTGCACCAGAGTGTGCCCCTTGATGTCTTCCTCCCCGATGTTGAGCAGGCCGACGCGCGGTCGCTCGAGCGCGTGCAGATCGGCGGCCACGATCGAGCCCATCAAGCCGAACTGGCACAGCTGCTCGGGGGTGCATGAAGTGTTCGCGCCGAGATCCAGCATGTGCGTGTGTCCACCGACGGCGGGCACTGCGGACATGATCGCGGGACGGTCGATGCCGGGGATGGACCTGAGCACGAAGTGGGCCGTAGCCATCAACGCGCCGGTGTTGCCGGCGCTCACGCAGGCCTGGGCGCGCCCTTCCTTCACCAGGTCGATGGCGCGGCGAAGCGAGGAATCCTTCTTGCGCCTCAGGGCTTCGCGCGGCGACTCGTCCATGCCGACGACTTCCGAGGCGGGCGCGACCTCGATCCGCGCCTCGGCATCGGCGCGCAGCTCGTGCAGCAGAGGTTCGATGACCGCGGGAGCTCCGACGAGCACCAGGCGCAGATCGTCGCGTTCGCGTGCGAGCTCGACCGCCGCAGGCACACACACCGGTGCGCCGCGGTCGCCGCTCATCGCGTCAACTGCGATTGTGGCCGCCGCTGCCAAGCAACGTGCGAGGCGATCAGGTGGGTCGTGAGGGACGCTGCGGGAGTACCGCCGCGATCAGTTCTGTTCCTGATCGCCCGGGACGTCGATGACTTTCTTCCCGCGGTAGTAGCCGTCCGGTGTGATCCGGTGACGCAGGTGCGTCTCGCCCGATTGCGGATCAACCGACAACGCCGGGCGGCGCAGCCCATCGTGCGAGCGATGCATGCCGCGCTTCGAAGGTGTCTTTCTGCTTTTTTGAACAGCCATGGCAATCTCCAGTCGAATTCAATCCTTCATCAGCTCGCGCAACCCCGCGAAGGGCCGCTGTCGCGATTCGTCCTCGTGCGGCTCGGTGCGCGCGCGACACGCGGACTTTTCGCCGTGCATCGGCGCCAGCGGCAGCGCCAGCAACAGTTCCTCTTCAATCAAGTCCGCCAATGACACCTGGCCATCAGGTGTGATCACCGGCTCACGCGCCTGCGGCGCCTCAGCGCCCGCCCCGGCCACGAAGGCCAGCCTGCTGTCCGTGTCGATCGGCCACTGCATTTCACCGAGACACCGCTGACAGGTCAGCGTCAGCGTAGCGCTCACATGCCCTTCGGCGACCGCAGCCGCATTCTCTCGATGGAAGCGGAATTGTCCGCGAGCCGTTCCCGCGTCGCGCCTGAGGAGCGGGCGGATGCGTTCCAGGTCCGCCAGCGCAACCTCTGTCTCGATCACCGCATTGCTCGCGGCGAGCGCTGCGACCTCGTGCTGTTGCCCCGGGTCCGGCGACATGGGCGCGGTATCATAGTGATGAGGTTCTCCCCTGTCAAAGATTTCTCTGCTGCAAACCATTGTTTTTGCAGAACTAAACGGATGACCGCGCACCTCGTGCTCGCTTCCTCGTCGCCCTATCGGCGCGAACTCCTCGCGCGGCTGCGTATTGCGTTCGAAACCGATGCCGCCGACATCGACGAAACGCACCGGCGGGGCGAAAGCCCGCGCGACCTGGTGGTCCGCCTGGCACGGCAGAAGGCGGCTCGCGTAGCCAGCCGTCACCAGGACGCCTGGGTGATCGGCTCGGACCAGGTTGCGGTTCACGATCACGAGATCCTCGGCAAACCGGGCTCCGCGGCGAAGGCCATCGAGCAGCTGCACCTCGCCAGTGGGCGGACGGTCACGTTTCTGACCGCCGTTTGCGTGTTGAGCGATGGCGGCAGGCGCAGTGACGAACACGTCGACGAAACACGTGTGCACTTCCGGACCTTGAGCCCGGCCGAGATCGCCCGCTACGTCGAGCTGGAAAAACCCTACGACTGCGCCGGCAGCTTCAAGTCGGAGGGTCTCGGCATATCGCTCTTCGCGAGCATCGAATCGCGCGACCCGACGGCGCTCGTCGGACTGCCGCTCATCTGGCTCGCCGGCGCGCTGCGCCGCGCGGGCCTGGACGTGCCGTAGCCAGGCGATCGAGAACAACCTTCAGCTCATCGTCCAGCGGCACGCTCAGGTTGAACTCCCGTTCGGTTTCCGGCCAGGTGAACGACACCGCCGTGGCGTGCAGGAACATGCGGTGCAGGCCGAGCTCGCGCATCTCCTGGTTGAAAGCACGATCGCCGTACTTCTCATCTCCCGCCACCGGGTGACCGGCATGCAGCGCGTGCACGCGAATCTGGTGCGTGCGGCCCGTCTCGATGTCGACCTCGACCAGCGTGGCTCTCTTGCCGTAGAACTCGACCGGCGCGAATTGACTCACGGCGTCCTTGCCACCCGCCTGCGCGCGCACGATGCGCTCGCCGCCCTGCAGCTGACGGGTCTTGAGCGGTACGTCGATCGTTGCCTTGCCGTGCGCCCACTGGCCGGCAAGGAGCGCGAGGTAGCGCTTCTCAACCCGGCCTTCGCGCATCAGGGTGTGCAGCGCACGCAAGCTGGAGCGACGCCGGGCGACGAGCAACAGACCGCTGGTCTCGCGATCGAGGCGATGCACGAGCTCGAGCGACTCTTCCGGCCGATCCGCGCGCAGCGCCTCGATGACGCCGAAGTCGACGCCGCTGCCGCCGTGCACTGCCAATCCTGCGGGCTTGTTGACGACGAGGAGCTCGCGATCCTCGTGAACGATCGCATTACGCACCGTCTCGATGACGCTGCCCGCGACCTTGCGCGCCGGCGGCGCTACATCGATCCGCACCGGCGGGACGCGCAACCGGTCGCCGGTCGCCAGCCGGTATTCAGGTTTGACGCGCTTGCCGTTCACGCGCACTTCGCCACGACGCAGGATCCGGTACACGCGGCTGCGCGGAACGGACTTGAGCTCGCGCAGCAGGAAGTTGTCGACCCGCTGACCCTCGTCGTCAGCCGCAATTTCGAGCACCCGCACCTGGGAGCGCTCGCTGCGTGGCTCAGGATCGTGCTCGCTACTCACGCGCTCATTCTCACGTAACACATTGATTTGACGGTACTGCGTTGCTATAGTGCGCGCCGACCTCGCCGCTCGACCCCCGAAGGAACGCCCTCAAGGTCAGATTGCGCGAGCCGAATCAGTGGCGCGAAGGCCATGCGCTTTTCGCGCCGCATGTTAGTTGGTCCCGGGTAACCGGGCCATCGCTTGGGTCCTGAGAGCGGAGCGCACAAGGCGCTCGGCATAAAGCCAAGAGTTTCAGGCGTGCCATGCGGCGTTGCCGGTCAAGCCGGGCGGCGCCACCAAATGCACAGGCGGGAATTGATGAGCGTTTGCGAGTGCAAGGCACTCGCCGCTGGTCTTCAAAAGATGACTACGGTCGTAACACCCCTCCACCGCGCACCGGCATTGCCCACTCCCCGCTCCGGGGCCCCTCATCACACTCCAGCAGGGGCCAATGAAGAGAATGCTTGTCAACGCAACTCAGGCAGAGGAGTTGCGCGTCGCCTTGGTCGACGGCCAGAAACTTTACGATCTGTCGATTGAGATTCCCTCCCGGGAACAGAAGAAAGCCAACGTCTACAAGGGTCGCATCACGCGCGTCGAGCCGAGTCTCGAGGCGGCGTTCGTCGACTACGGCGCGCAGCGCCACGGCTTCCTGCCGCTGAAGGAAGTCTCCCGCGAATACTTCCGCAATGACGCCCAACCCGGCGGCCGGATGAACATCAAGGAGCTCCTGCAGGAAGGCCAGGAGCTCGTCGTTCAGGTGGAAAAGGAAGAGCGCGGCAACAAGGGTGCCGCGCTCACCACGTTCATCAGTCTCGCAGGCCGGTTCCTGGTGCTGATGCCCAACAACCCGCGCGCGGGGGGCGTCTCGCGCCGTATCGAGGGCGAGGAACGCGATCAACTGCGTGAGGCGATGCAGGACCTGCAGATCCCGGACGGCATGGGCGCGATCGTGCGCACCGCCGGCGTCGGCCGCTCGAGCGAAGAGCTGCAGTGGGACCTGAACAACCTGCGCAGCGCGTGGGAGCAGATCGACACGGCCTCGAAAGGCCGCACCGCGCCCTTCCTCATCTACCAGGAAGGCGACGCCGTCACGCGCTCGCTCCGCGATTACCTGTCGGACGACATCGGCGAGATCCTGATCGACGACCAGGGCGCGTTCACCAAGGCGCAGGAATACATGCAGCGCTTCATGCCGCCGGAGTACCAGCGCAAGCTCAAGCTCTACCAGGACGAAGTGCCGCTGTTCACGCGTTTCCAGATCGAGAGCCAGATCGAGTCCGCGTATTCCCACAAGGTGACGCTGCCCTCCGGCGGGAGCCTGGTGATCGACCACACCGAGGCCCTGGTCTCGATCGACATCAACTCGGCGCGCTCGACGCGCGGTGGCGACATCGAGACGACGGCCTGCAACACCAACCTCGAGGCTGCGGAGGAGATCGCGCGTCAGCTGCGCCTGCGTGATATCGGCGGCCTGATCGTCATCGACTTCATCGACATGGAGTCGCAGAAGAACCAGCGCGACGTCGAGGACCGGCTGCGCAACGCGGTCAAGCAGGACAAGGCCCGCATCCAGATCGGGCGACTCTCGCGCTTTGGCCTCCTGGAAATGTCCCGGCAGCGCCTGCGCCCGAGCCTTGGCGAATCGACTCATATTGCCTGCCCGCGCTGCACCGGCATGGGCACGATCCGCAGTGTCGAATCGCTTGCGCTCGCGATCCTGCGCCTGATCGGCGAGGAAGCACGCAAGGAGCGCTCGGCGCGAATCATCGTGCAGGTCCCGGTGGATGTCGCGACCTACCTCATGAACGAGAAGCGCGATTGGCTCAACACCATCAGCGAGCGCAGCAACGTCAACCTGGTGGTGATCCCGAACGAGAACCTGCAGACCCCCAACTACTCGATCAAGCGCGTGCGCGACGACGAGACGCAGCTCGCCGAGAATACGGGCATCAGCTACCAGATGGTCGAGCAGGAAGAGCTCCTGCCCGAGGCCGCGCTGGCCCGCGACAAGAAGCCGACGAGCGAGGCTCCGGCGGTGCCTACGGTATTGCCGACCGCACCGGCGCCGGTCTCGAGCGTCCCGCCGCCGAATCTGTGGACGGGGGAACCGGTCCCGCAACGGCCCGGAATCTTCGTGCGTCTGTGGCGCTGGTTGTTCGGCACCGGCCCGGCCGCGGCCCCCGAGCGCCCGACGCCGTCGCGGCAGCACCGCGAGCATCGCGAGGAGCGGCGCGACCATCGACACCGGGACGGACGTCGTGGCGGTCGCGACCGTGATCGCGATCGGGACTCGCGTCATGAGCATCGCGGAGCGCAGGGCCATCGGCGCAGCGAGTCGGGTCACCGGCGTTCGGAATCGCACCCGCGTCGCGATGCGAAGCCGGCGCCAGTCGCCGCGGCAAGCGGTGAAGCGCAATCATCACACGAGCGGCAGGCACCCGAACCGCGTGCCGAGGCGCCGCGCACGGACAAGCCCGGTCGGCCCGATCGGCCGGAACGGGGTGAGCGTGCCGAGCGCGGTGAGCGTGGCGAGCGTGGGGGTCGCGGACGTCGCGGTCGCCGTCGACGCGGGGGCCGCGATCGCGGCGATGCTCGCGAGGGCGGCGCAAATGCCGCCGGCGCCGAGAATGCGCAGCCGAATCGTCCCGAGCCGCAATCCCATCACGGAGCCGGCGACGACCGGCCTCAGCCGCGTGCCGACGCAGGCCATACGGCCGAGCTGCCATTCGCTGCATCGAGCGAGCGGGGTGAGCCGATGCGCAGCGGGAACGATGAGCCGCGCGAATCGCGGGAGCCGCGCGAGCCGGTGGAACGGCCGGCGCCCCAGGCGACCGGGACCGAGTCCGCACACGCGAATTCTCAGAAGTACGTGGTGTGGACGTCCTCGCCGTCCGACAGTTCGCACGGGCCGGGACGCGACGAATGAGGCGCGCTCAACTCGACTGACGTATGAAGCTGAGCAGGCCGCGCGCCGCCTGCTCAGCCAGATCCAGCACTTCCTCGAAGCCCGCCTCACTCCCGTAATAAGGATCGGGCACTTCGTCCACGTCGAGGTCCGGCGCAAACTCCAGGAACAGGCGCACGCGCTCGCGGTACTGCGCGGGAGCGCGTCGTCGCAGGTCGGCGAGGTTCGTGCGGTCCATCGCAAGGATGAAATCGAAGCGCGCGAAATCTTCACTTGCGACCTGGCGCGCCCGCAGCCGGCTCATGTCGAGACCGCGCCGGCGCGCCGCCGCCAAGGCGCGCTCGTCCGGCGGCTCGCCGATGTGCCAGCTGCCAAGGCCTGCGGAATCCACCTCCACGGCCAGTTCCGGCGCCTCGCGGCTCAGCAGGTCACGCAGCACCGCCTCGGCCGTGGGACTGCGACAGATGTTGCCGAGACAGACAAAGAGGATCCGGGTCGTCGCCATCGGTTCGCGCTCAGGTCGCCAGCAGGCGCGCGACCGCTTCGAGGTCCGTCTCGGTGTCGACGCCGCGTCCCGGAGGTTCGCTTGCCGTCGCCACCGCAATCTGCAGCCCATTTTCCAGGGCACGCAGCTGCTCGAGCTTTTCGAGCTCTTCGAGCGAGGTGGGCGCCAGCGCCGCCAGTTGCGTGAGAACCTTGACGCGATATGCGTAGAGGCCGAGGTGGCGACGCGCGCCCTGGTAACTGGCAGCGCCGCCTGAACCGCCGGTGGCGGCCGCATCGCGCGGCCACGGAATCGGCGCGCGGCTGAAATAGAGCGCACGGCCTTGCGCGGTCGCGACGACCTTGACGACGTTCACGTCGTGAAATTCGTCCGCGGACTCGATCGGCGTGGCGAGCGTCGCGATCCCGGCCCAGCTCGAGTGCTCGAGGAGCTCCGCGACCTGCGTGATGATGGCGGGCGGTATCAGCGGTTCGTCGCCCTGCACGTTCACCACGATATCGGCGTCCGCCCAGCGCAGCCGGCGGGCGACTTCAGCGATCCGGTCGGTGCCGCTGCGATGCGCCGGGTCCGTCATCACCACCCGCGCGCCAAATCCCTGGCACGCGCGCTCGATGCGCGCATCGTCGGTGGCAATCCACACTTCGCTCGCGCCACTGCGCGTGGCGCGCTCGTGCACGTGCGCCAGCATCGGCCGGCCGGCGAGCGCGCGCAGCGGCTTGCCCGGCAGTCGCGTCGAGCCATACCGCGCGGGAATGACGACGCGGAACATGCTTCAGCGCTGCAGCAGAGGGTCGTCGGAGGAGAGCTGGCGCGCTTCCTCCTCCAGCATCACCGGAATGCCGTCGCGGATCGGGTACGCGAGCCGGCTCGCCCGGCAGATGAGTTCCTGCGTCTCTTCGTTGTAGAAGAGTGGCGCCTTGGTGACCGGACACACCAGGATGTCGAGGAGACGCTTGTCCATCGGGCTCTCCTATTTCTTCGGCACGTACAGGTCCGTGAGCGTGCCTTCGTACGCCTCGGCGGCAAAGGCCACGGTCTCCGAGAGCGTCGGATGCGGATGAATGGTGAGACCGATGTCGGCCGCATCGCAACCCATTTCGATGGCGAGCGCCACCTCGGAAATCAGGTCGCCGGCATTGGTGCCGACGATGCCCGCGCCGAGCACGCGATGCGAGTTCTTGTCGAACAGGATCTTCGTGAACCCGTCGTCGCGGTTGAGCGCGAGCGATCGCCCACTCGCCATCCACGGGAACATCCCCTTGCCGTACTCGATCTTCTTCTCCTTGGCCTCGAGCTCGGTCAAGCCGACCCATGCCACTTCGGGATCGGTGTACGCCACCGACGGAATGACGCGCGCCTCGAAACGTCGCTTGAGCCCCGCGGCCACTTCCGCGGCGACCTTGCCCTCGTGCGAGGCCTTGTGCGCCAGCATCGGCGGACCGACGACGTCGCCGATGGCGAAGATGTGCTCGACGTTCGTGCGCTGCTGCGCATCCACGCGGATGAAGCCGCGGTCGTCGACATTGACGCCGGCGCGCTCCGCGCCGATGTTCCGGCCGTTGGGAACGCGGCCCACGGCCACCAGTACGCGATCGTAGAGATGCGGCTCCGGTGCCTTGTCGCCCGCGAAGCTCACACGCAGCCCATTGCGCAGCGGCTCGACCGCTGACACCCGCGTGCCCAGCAGGATCTGCTCATAGCGGCCGCGAATGCGCTTCTCGAGCGGACGCACCAGGTCCCGGTCGCAGCCGGGCATGAGGCCGTCCGTGAGCTCGACCACCGTGACTTTCGCGCCCAGCCCGTCGTAGACGCATGCCATCTCGAGGCCGATGATGCCGCCCCCGACGACGAGCAGGCGCTTCACTTTCTCGGGCAGCTCGAGGGCGCCGGTCGAGTCCATGATGCGTGGCTCGTCCGACAGACCCGGCAAGCGCGCGGACTCGGATCCGGTGGCGATGATGCAATGCTTGAAATCGACGACGCGTCGCTTGGTACCTTGCAGCACTTCGAGATGGTTGGCGTCGGTGAAGCTGCCGATGCCCTGGATCACTTCCACCTTGCGTTGCCGGGCCAGCACCGTGAGCCCGTTGGTGAGCCGGGTGACGACCTGTTCCTTCCATTTGCGGAGCTTGCCGCGATCGATGCTCGGCGAGTCGAAGCCCAGGCCGTGCTCGCTGAGCGAGTGCGCTTCCTCGACGACGCGCGCCGCGTGCAGCAACGCCTTGGATGGAATGCATCCCACGTTTAGGCATACGCCGCCGAGAGTCGGTGAGCGCTCGATCAGCGCCACGCGCTGGCCGAGATCCGCAGCCCTGAATGCCGCGGTGTATCCGCCGGGCCCGGCACCGAGCACGACGACGTCGAAGGTGTACGCGGGTGCGGCAGCGCGCGCGGGTTGGTTGGCCGACTCGCTGGGCGCGGCTGCAGCCGCAGGGGCCGCTGCAGCAGGTGCGGCGCGTGCCGGCGGCTCGGGCGCGGCAGGTGCGGCGCCGGCAGGCTTGGTAGCGGGCGCGGATGCGGGCGGTCGTGACGCGCTCGGCCGTGCTGCGGACTGGCCGGCACGCACCTGATCGGCGAGCGTGACGGTCTCGACGTACGGTTGCTCGCGATCGCTGGCGGATTCGGGTACCGCGACGACCGTGGTCTTCTCGATCTCCTCGGTGCGCACGGTCGCGATCAGAGTGCCCTTGGAAACCTTGTCGCCCTTGCCGACATGCATGCGCTCGATGACGCCGTTCACGGTCGCCGGGACGTCCATCGAAGCCTTGTCGGTCTCGAGCGTGATCAGCGCGTCGTCGACGCTCACTCGCTCTCCGGCGCGCGCGAGCACATCGACGACGGTGACGTCCTTGAAATCCCCCAGATCCGGCACGCGCAACTCGACTACGCTCATGGAATGGCCTCGAGGAGACCCCGCGGCTCGGCGAGCACACGGGAAAGATAGGTGGTGAAGCGCACCGCCAGCGCGCCGTCGATCACGCGATGATCATAAGAGAGCGACAACGGCAACATCAGGCGCGGCACGAAGCTGCCGTCGCGGTAAACCGGCTGGTAGCTCGAGCGCGAGACGCCGAGGATCGCGACCTCCGGTGCATTGATGATCGGTGTGAACGCCGTGCCACCAATGCCGCCGAGGCTGGAGACGGTAAAGCACCCGCCCTGCATCTGGGCCGGCGTGAGCTTGCCTTCGCGCGCGCGCTCGCTGAGCTCGCCGAGCTCGCGCGCCAGCTCGTAGATATCCTTGCGATCGGCATCGCGGATCACCGGCACGACGAGTCCGTTGGGCGTGTCGGCGGCGAACCCGAGGTGCAGGTATTTCTTGAGCACCAGGTTCTCGCCGCGCGCATCCAGCGACGAGTTGAAGAGCGGGAATTCCTGCAGCGCCTTGACGCAGGCCTTGAGCACGAACGCCAGCGGCGTCAGCTTGATGCCCTCCTTGACCGCCTTCCCCTTGAGCTGCGTGCGCACTGCTTCGAGGTCGGTGATATCGGCCGTGTCGAACTGCGTGACATGCGGAATGTTCACCCAGCTCGCGTGCAGGCGCGGTCCGGAAATTCTCTGGATGCGTCCGAGCGGCTGCGTCTGCACCGGCCCGAACTTCGAGAAATCGACTTCCGGAACCTTGGGGAGTGCGCTCACACCCGACGCGGCGGCGCCCTCGGTCAGCACCTTCTTGACGAAAGCCTTGACGTCCTCGTGCGTGATCCGGCCCTTGGGTCCGGAGCCCACGACGCGCGCGAGATCGACACCGAGCTCGCGCGCAAACTTGCGCACCGACGGGCCGGCATAAGCTGAGGAGAAGTCCGCGAGGATCACTGGCGCGCGTTCAAGAGCGGGCGCGGACGCGGGCGATGCGGCCGGTGGCGCGCTCGCCACGGGCGGCGCAGTGCGCGCCGCGAGGGCTGGATGACGCACCGTCTCCTCGGCCTTGCTCGAAGCGCCGCCTGCAGGTGCGCGCTCCGCCGGCGCAGGCTCTTTCACCGCCGCCGCAGAGGCTTCCACCAGTGCGATCAGGCTGCCTTTCGAAACCTTGCCGCCTTTCTGGATCTTGAGTGCGCTGACGCGCCCGGCGAGTGGCGAGGGCACATCCATGGTCGCCTTCTCGGTCTCGAGTGTGATGAGCGGCGTGTCGACGTCGACACTCTCGCCTTCCTTGACGAGCACGTCGACCACGGTCACGTCCTTGAAATCGCCCAGGTCGGGGACGCGGACTTCGGTGGAATTGGCCATTGCGGTGCCGGGCCTACACCGTCAGTGGATTCGGCTTCGCGGGATCGATACCGAAGTCCTTCATCGCCTTCGTCACCGTGGAGCGATCGAGCTTGCCGTCATCGGAGAGCGCCTTGAGGGCCGCAACCGCGATGTAGTGGCGATCGACCTCGAAGAAGTGGCGCAACGCTGCGCGTCCATCGCTGCGCCCATAGCCATCCGTCCCGAGCGCGACATAGCGGCCAGGGACCCATTGGCGGATCTGGTCGGGCACAGTCCTGATGTAGTCGGTCGCCGCGACAAACGGGCCGCTGCGTTCGCCGAGACACTGCTGCACGTGATTGGCGCGCGGCGCATCAGTGGGGTGCAGCATGTTCCAGCGCTCGATCTCGAGCGCGTTACGCCGCAGCTGGTTGAAGCTCGTGACGGAGAAGACATCGGCCGGCACGCCGTAGTCCTTCTCGAGGATCTCGGCCGCGGCGAGCACCTCGCGCAGGATGGTGCCGGAGCCCATCAGGCTCACGCGAACTTTGCCGCGCCCGCCGATCTGCAGCAGGTACATGCCGTTGAGGATCCCCTGCTGTACGCCCGGTGGCATCGCCGGGTGCGCGTAGTTCTCGTTCATGCAGGTGACGTAATAGAAGATGTTCTCCTGCTCGGCATACATGCGGCGCAGTCCGTCCTGGACGATGACCGCCAGCTCGTAGGCGAACGTCGGATCGTAGGCCACGCAGTTCGGAATCGTGCTCGCCGCGAGATGACTGTGACCGTCCTGGTGCTGCAACCCCTCGCCCGCCAATGTCGTGCGGCCCGCGGTGCCGCCGACGAGAAAACCGCGCGCCTGCATGTCACCTGCGGCCCAGGCGAAATCGCCGACGCGCTGGAAGCCGAACATCGAATAGAAGATGTAGAACGGCACCATGTTGAGGTCGTGATTCGTGTAGGCCGTGCCCGCGGCGATCCACGAGCAGAGCGAGCCCGCCTCGTTGATGCCTTCCTCGAGCACCTGGCCCTTCTTGTCTTCGCGGTAGTAGGTCAGCTGCTCCACGTCCTGCGGCGTGTACAGCTGCCCGACGGATGAATAAATGCCGATCTGGCGGAACATGCCCTCCATGCCGAAGGTGCGCGCCTCGTCCGGGACGATGGGCACGATGTGCTTGCCCACGTTCTTGTCCTTGACCAGCGCCTGGAGGATGCGCACCAGCGCCATCGTCGTGGAAATCTCGCGGTCCCCGGTGCCCTCCAGCAGATTCGCGAAGGTTTCCAGCGGCGGGACGATCAGCGGCTGCGCCTTGCTACGACGCACCGGCATGTAGCCGCCGAGCGTGATACGCCGCTCGCGCAGATATTTCAGTTCTTCGCTGTCGGCCGCCGGTTTGGCGAATGGCAGGTTCCCGATATCGGCGTCCGACACCGGGATATGGAACCGGTCGCGGAACGCCTTCAACGCCTCTTCATCCAGCTTCTTCTGCTGGTGCGCGATCATCTGGCCTTCGCCGGCCTTGCCCAGACCGTATCCCTTCACGGTCTTGGCGAGGATCACCGTGGGTTGACCCTTGTGCGCAACCGCCGCCGCGTAGGCGCTGAACACCTTGCGCGCATCGTGACCGCCGCGATTGAGGTGCCAGATCTCCTCATCGGACATGTTGGCGACCATCGCCTTGAGCTCGGGATACTTGCCGAAGAAATGCTCGCGCGTGTAGGCGCCGCCCTTGGCCTTGAAATTCTGGTACTCGCCGTCGACGCACTCTTCCATCACGCGCCGCAGGAGCCCTTTGGTGTCCTTGGCCAGCAGCGGGTCCCAGCGCGAGCCCCAGATCACCTTGAGCACGTTCCAGCCGGCGCCGAGAAAGGCCGCTTCGAGTTCCTGGATGATCTTGCCGTTGCCGCGCACCGGTCCATCGAGGCGCTGCAGGTTGCAATTGATCACGAAGATCAGGTTGTCGAGCCCCTCGCGCACCGGCATCGTCAGCGCGCCCATCGATTCGGGCTCGTCCATCTCGCCGTCGCCGAGGAAGCACCACACCTTGCGATCCGACGGCTTCACCATCCCGCGGTGCTCGAGATAGCGAATGAAGCGCGCCTGGAAGATCGCCATCATCGGCCCGAGGCCCATCGACACGGTCGGGAACTGCCAGAAGTCCGGCATCAGCCACGGGTGAGGATAAGAAGAGAGTCCCTTGCCCGAGACTTCCTGGCGGAAATGGCGCAGCTGTTCCTCGGTCAGCCGTCCTTCGAGGTAGGCGCGCGCATAGATGCCGGGACTCGAGTGTCCCTGGATGAAGAGCATGTCCCCCGGATGATTGTCGGAAGGTGCACGCCAGAAATGATTGAAGCCCACCTCGTACAGGGTCGCCGACGAGGCATAACTCGAGAGGTGACCGCCATACTCGCTGCTGGTGCGGTTGGCGAGCACCACCATGGCGATCGCATTCCAGCGGATGTACGCCTCGATGCGACGCTCGAGCGCGCGGTTGCCCGGGTACTCACGCTCCTGTCCCGGCGCAATCGTATTGACGTAGGCGGTGTTCGGACGGAACGGCAGATACGCGCCGGAGCGACGCGTGTGATCGATGACGCGCTCCAGCAGGTAGTGAGCCCGCTCCGCTCCATGAGTTCTCAGGACCGAATCGATGGATTCAATCCATTCCTGGGTTTCGGTGGGGTCGAGGTCGTCGTGCTTGGGCTCTTGAGCCATTTCGTTGGGGTCCCGGCGCAGCCCCGGTATGATCCGGGCTTGGTTCTTTTCGGTCAAGGCAAGAAGTGACGGCCCGCCTGGTTCCCGAGCAATCGCAGCCGCGTATCACACATCGCCCACACGCGCTGCGCCTCGGTGCGCTCGCCCGGTGCGACGCGCTGCTCGTCATGATTCCCGCCGATCTTGCGCCTGCGAAATGGAAATCCCTGCCGCGCGGCGCGTGGTTGCGCTCCGAGTACCTGAGGAGAAAGTGCCGCGCGGGCGCGACGCTCAGCGCGCGACTCGATGGCAAGCGTCACGGACTTGTCATCGTCGGCCTGCGGGCCGATACGGCGAGCGCGTTCGAGACGCTGCATCTCGCCGGCCGGATGCTGAAGGAAACTCGCGCTCTGCAACCCGGCAGGATCGCGCTGGCAACGGTCGGTCTCGACGGCAGCGCCGCGCGCAATGCGCTCGAGGCGTTGCTGGCGGGGTCCCTCGCCGCTGCATTCGAATTGCCCAGTTTCAAGTCGCGGCAAGGCAACGGGGCAGCGCCGCGCGAAATCACGATTTTCGATCCCGGTCGCAATGATTTTGCGGCGACGCTCGCCAGCAGCGAGGGCAACAACCTGGCGCGCTGGCTGACCGCCTTGCCCGGTAATGAGCTGACGCCGGCCTCCTACCGTGAAATGGCCACGACGCTCGCACGACGCGAGGGCTGGCGTGTCGAGTTCTTCGATCGCGCCAAGCTCGCCCGGCGCGGTGCCGGTGCCTTTCTCGCGGTCACGCAAGGGAGCGAGGACGATGGCTCGGGCATCCTGCACGTTCAGTATCGCGGCACCGGCAATGGTTCCTCCCCGCGCCTGGGACTCGTCGGCAAGGGCATTTGCTTCGACACGGGTGGCACGAACCTGAAGGCGCATCGAAGCATGCTCGACATGCACATCGACATGGGCGGCAGCGCAGTCGCACTCGCGACCTTGCTCGCGCTCACGCGCCTGCGCGTGCCTTACCGGGTCGACTGCTGGCTGGCGCTCGCCGAGAACCGCATCGGCCCGAAGGCGTACAAGCCGCAGGATGTCGTCAAGGCGAGCAACGGCACCAGCATCCAGGTGATTCACACCGACGCCGAAGGACGCATGGTGCTCGCGGACGCCCTGGCCTTCGCCGCGCGGGAGAAGCCCGCGCTGGTCCTGGACTTCGCCACGCTCACCGGTGCCTGCGTCAATGCGCTGACCGAGCGCTACAGCGGCGTCTTCACCAACCGACCCGAGTGGCGCGAGGTGCTGGAGCGTGCCGGGAGCGCGAGCGGCGAACGCGTGTGGTGTTTCCCGATGGACGCGGATTTCGATGCGGACCTCGAGAGCGCGAACGCGGACATCGTGCAATGTCTGCCGGACAACAAGGGCGATCACATCTACGCTGCGCGCTTTCTGAGCCGCTTCGTGCCGCCGGCGATTCCATGGGCGCACGTCGATCTCGCCGCAGCGACGCGCACCGGCGGACTCGCGCACATCAACACCGAGATCACCGGCTTCGGCGTGCGCTACGCGGTGAACCTGCTGATGGAACAGGACCTGCTCGGCGAGGCGCGGCGCGCGTCATGAGCCGCAGCCTCACGTTGCTTCGCCCCGACGACTGGCACCTGCACCTGCGCGACGGTGAGGAGCTGCGCGCGGTGATCGGGTTCACGGTGCAGCGGTTCGCACGCGCCATCGTGATGCCGAACCTGCAGCCGCCCATCACCACGGTGGATGCGGCGCGCTCCTACCGGCAACGGATTCTCGATGCCGCGGGATCGGGCTCGCAGTTCGAGCCGCTGATGACGCTCTATCTCACCGATGAGACCCAACCCGCTGAAATCGACGCCGCGCGCGCCAGCGGCTTCATCCACGGCGTGAAGCTCTACCCGGCGGGCGCGACGACTCACTCGCAGGCGGGCGTGCGCACAGTGGAGCGCGTGTATGACGTGCTCGAGCGCCTGCAGTCGGTCGGTTTGCCGCTCCTGGTGCACGGCGAAGTCACCGATCCCGCGGTCGATATCTTCGATCGCGAAGAGCGCTTCATCGAACGGGTGCTGGAGCCACTGGTGCGTCGCTTCGCGCAACTCAAGATCGTGTTCGAACACATCACGACACGGGCCGCCGTGCAGTTCGTGCGTGGTGCACGCGCCGGTGTGGGCGCCACGATCACGCCGCAACACCTGTTGTTGAACCGCAATGCCTTGTTCGCCGGCGGTATCCGTCCGCACCATTACTGCCTGCCGGTGCTCAAGACCGAGAGCGATCGCGAAGCCGTGCTCGCGGCCGCGACCAGCGGTGAGCCCAAGTTCTTTCTCGGGACCGATAGTGCTCCGCATGCGCGCTCCGCGAAGGAAACGGCGTGCGGCTGCGCGGGGATCTTCTCGGCGCACGCTGCCATCGAGCTCTATGCCGAGGCGTTCGAAGCGGCCGGTGCGCTCGAACGGCTGCAGGGGTTCGCGAGCGAGTTCGGCGCCGATTTCTATGGACTGCCGCGCAACCGCACCACGATCACCCTGAGCCGTGGTGAATGGCGCGTGCCGCAGGCGTTGAGCTTCGGTCGCGGGCAACTGGTGCCGTTTCGCGCCGGCGAGAGCGTGGCGTGGCGCTTTGGCGCGGCCGGTTCGAGCAATGCCTGAGACTTCCCCATTGCTGATGGCCGGGCGCTTCCGCGGATTTCTCCCGGTCGTCATCGACTGCGAGACCGGCGGTTTCAATCCGGCGCGCGACGCCTTGCTGGAAATCGCGGCGGTGATGATCGAGATCGCGCCGGATGAGACCCTGCAGCGTGGCGCCACTCACCGCTACCACGTGCAACCTTTCGCCGGCTCGAACCTCGAGCCCGCCTCGCTCGAAGTGATCGGGATCGATCCGCACCATCCGCTGCGGCCCGCGATTCCGGAGAAGGACGCGTTGCAGAGAATCTTCCGCGAGATCCGCCACGCCATGTCGGCGAGCGGCTGCAAGCGCGCGATCCTCGTCGGGCACAACGCCTTCTTCGATCTCAGCTTCATCAACGCGGCCATCACGCGCGCCGACGTCAAGCGCAGCCCGCTGCATCCGTTCTCCTGCTTCGACACCGCCACGCTCGCCGGCGTGGCGTTCGGCCAGACGGTGCTGTCACGAGCCTTGGTGGCGGCGGGCCTGGAGTGGGATCCCGCATCCGCGCACTCGGCGGCTTACGACGCGGAGCGAACGGCGGACCTGTTCTGCCTGATCTGCAACCAGTTCAAGCCGATCTACGACCAGACGACGCGGCGCCTCGCCGCGCTCAACATCGATCTCAGCCAGATCGAGGGGGCGCCGCCCTTCGAGGCGACGCCCGCCGAGTGATGTCTCAGCCGGCGCTCGCGGCGCCGGCGTCCTGGAGCAGCTTCTTCAGTTCACCGCTCCGGTACATCTCCAGCGCGATGTCGCAACCGCCGAGCAGCTCGCCGTTGACGTACAGCTGCGGATAGGTGGGCCAGTTCGAATACGCCTTGAGCGCTTCGCGCAGCTCCGGATCCTCGAAGATGTTGACGTGTGCGAACTCCGCGCCGCAGGCGCGCAGCGCCGCCACGGTCTGCGCGGAGAATCCGCACTGGGGAAAGTCCGGCGTGCCCTTCATGAAGAGCACCACCGGCCTGGCATTGATTTGCTGCTTGATGCGTTCCACCACTTCCACGATTCATCGCCTCCGATTTCAGTTCAACCGACTGTTGTACGGCGCAGCGCCTGGCGCCGCTCCTCGACGGCCTCGAGCACCTGCCAGCGCTCGGCGCGGCTCAGTGACGACCAGCAGGCAATTTCCGCCACGCTGCGCAGGCAGCCCGTGCAGTATCCGCGCTCATCGAGGCGGCAGATATTGATACACGGTGAGGCCGGTTCAAGATGATCCGCGGGAGCGCCAGAGGCCATTGAATTGCCGATGAAAAGTCGTCGCCCGATGATTGAATTATCAGGGGTCGTCGCCTATTCTTCAAACCCGCGCTGGTGCCCGGCACCACCAACAACGAACCGAAGGGGAGCCTACATGAATCCACTCAATTCAGTTCCCGGCGCAATCATCACGGGCATCGTGCTGGCGATCATCGCCTTCGTGGTGGTCCCGGGCGCGGGCTTCAACGAACTCTCACTGGCCCGCTGGATTCACATCCTCTCGGGCGTGATGTGGATCGGACTCCTCTATTACTTCAATGTCGCACAGACCCCGGCCCTCGCGGCCGCCGCGGCGGACAAGGGCGGCCCTGGCGGCGCCGGCATCACCAAGTACGTCGCACCGCGTGCCCTCCTCTGGTTCCGCTGGGGAGCGGTTTCCACCTGGCTGACGGGCGTCTGGTACCTCGCCAAGAGCCACAACCTCGGGGGCGCCTTCAGTCTTGGCCTCGGCGGCGACGCCGTGAACGTGTACCAGCTGACCATCGGCATCGGCGCCTGGCTCGGGACGATCATGGCGTTCAACGTCTGGGTCTTCATCTGGCCGAACCAGAAGAAGATTCTCGGCATCGTGCCGGCGACCGACGAACAGAAGGCGAAGGCGCGCAAAATTGCGGGCACCGCTTCGCGCGTCAATTTCGTGCTCTCGATTCCGCTGCTGTTGTGCATGGGTTCCGCCAGTCACGGCATGCCGTTCTGAGCGCACGCGGCAGTGCCACGAACCGGAAACCCGGCGCGAGCCGGGTTTCTGCTTTTGCACGATCACATGGCTGAGACTCGCTCAACACCCAGACTCCCCGCTGACCTGCAGGAGCAGGTCGCGCGCGCACTGCGCGAGGATGTCGGGGGCGGCGATGCGACCGCGAACCTCGTTCCGGCCGGGCGCAATGCCGAAGCCACGGTCGTCACGCGCGAGCCGGCGGTGATCTGCGGCCAGCCGTGGTTCGATGCGACGTTCACGCAACTGGGTGGCGTCACTGTCGCGTGGATGGTGCGTGAAGGCGAGCGCGTGGCCGCCGGCACCACGCTGTGCACTCTGCAGGGCGAGGCGCGTGCGGTACTCACCGGCGAGCGCACCGCGCTCAACTTTCTACAGCTCCTGTCAGCCACCGCGACTGCGGCGCGCCGCTTCGTGGACGCGGTTGCAGGCACCGGCTGCGAAATTCTCGATACGCGCAAGACGATCCCGGGATTGCGCACGGCACAGAAATACGCGACCGCAGTGGGCGGGGCGCGCAACCATCGCATGGGCCTCTACGACGCCGTGCTCATCAAGGAGAATCACATCGCGGCCGCCGGGTCGATCGCCGCTGCGATTGCCGCGGCCCGCAGGACGACCAAGGTCACGGTCGAGGTGGAAGTGGAAAGCCTCGAGGAGCTGAAGCAGGCGCTCGCTGCACACCCGGACATTGTGCTGCTCGACGATTTCACTCTCGATGACTTGCGCGCCGCGGTGGCGCTGAGTCGAGCGGCCGGAGGCGCCGTCAAGCTGGAAGCGTCCGGCGGCATTCACCTCGGCAATGTGCGGGAGATCGCCGCCACCGGCGTCGACTTCATCTCGGTCGGCTCACTCACCAAGCACATCCAGGCGGTCGACCTTTCGATGCGCATACGCGCCTGAGCGGGTGAAACTCGCTGGCGTCGCGATAGTTCATGTCGGTCTTCCCGTGCGTTTACGGCGCGTCGCTCCCTTGGTGCGACGCGCCCGCTTGCCCCGCGCAGCTACGACCGGCGGGCGGGCGTCTCGTTCACGCTGTATCTGGTCGAGCCAGTAGGCCAGCTTGTCGAACTGTGCCTGCCAATGCCTGCTATAGCGGTTCAGCCAGACGGCAGCGGCAAAGATCGGACCGGCGTCGAGCCGGCACAGGCTCACCCGCCCGGTGCGCTCCTGGCGCACGAGGCCCGCGAGGACGAGCACCTGGATGTGCTTGGAGACGGCCTGCAGCGAAATCTCGAAGGGCTCCGCGAGCCGCGACACGAGCTGCTCGCCCTCGCCGAGGCGCACCAGGATCGCGCGCCGCACCGGATCGGAGAGCGCGGCGAACACCGCGTTCAGCATCTCGTCATCGAGACTCGCGGGCGAGGTAGCGGGTGTGACGAGTCGGAGGCGGGCCTGTGGCATCGGGCTGATCATCAACTGAGTGGTTGATATTCAACCACACGGATGATCGCGGGTGCAAGGGGCAGCGAAGTCCGGGCACCCTGCCCTGCCCTGTCGCGAAGAGAATCAGCCGTTGGCGGCTTTCAGGACGCGCTGTGGCTGGGAAACGCCGTAGCCCTGCGCGTAGTCGACCCCGAGCCCGCGCAGCATCTGGATGATTTCCTGGTTCTCGGCGAACTCGGCGATCGTCTGCTTGCCGGTGAGATGCCCGATCTCGTTGATCGAGCGCACCATCTCGCGGTCGATCGGGTCGTGCAGGATCTCCTTCACGAAGCTGCCGTCGATCTTGAGGAAGTCCACGGGGAAGTGCTTGAGGTAGCCGAACGACGACAGCCCGGTGCCGAAGTCATCCAGCGCGAACTTGCAGCCGAGCTCTTTCAGGGCCTGGATGAAGCGGTTGGCCTGCGAGAAGCTAGCGACGGCGGCGGTCTCGGTGATCTCGAAGCAGATCTTGGTGGCGTCGATGCCGCTGCGATGGAACTGGTCGATCACGAACGGCAGGAACTTGTCGTCACCGAGGGACTGCCCCGACAGGTTGATCGAGCACAGCGCGAGGCGCTCGCGCTCATCGGCTTCCGACACCAGCCAGCGAAACGCGTTCTCGATCACCCAGCGATCGATGTTCGGCGTGATGCCGTAGCGCTCGGCGGCGGCGATGAAGTTGTCGGGCGAGACGATCTTGCCGTTCTCATCGCGCATGCGCAGCAGCAGCTCGTAGTGCGCGCCGGTGTCCTGGCGCTGCAGCGGCTGGATCGTCTGGCGGAACAGCTCGAAGCGGGATTCCTCGAGCGCATTGTTGATGCGCGCGGCCCACTGCATCTCGCGGCGGCGGCGCATGAGGTCGATGTCGTTCTCTTCGAAGCTGTGCACGCGATTGCGGCCCGCTTCCTTGGCCGCCGCGCACGCACTGTCAGCCGCGCTCAGGATCGAGGCGACATCCTCGTTCTCGGCGGCAATCGGCACCACACCGATGCTGGCGCCGAGGCGGAAGGTCCGCTCCTCCCACACGAAGCGGAAATTGCGCACCGCTTCGCGCAGCGACTCGGCGGTTCGCAACGCTTCATCCAGCGAGCAGCTCTCGAGCAGCAGGCCGAATTCGTCGCCGCCGAGGCGCGCCAGCGTGTCACGCCAGCGGATCTTCGACTTGAGCAGCGCGCCCACCTGGCCGAGCAAGGCATCGCCCGCGCTGTGACCGCAGGTGTCGTTGATGATCTTGAACTGGTCGAGATCGATGTAGCAGACGGCGTAGGAAGTCTCGCGCGCCTTGGCGCTCTTCAACGCGCGCTCCAGGCGATTCTCGAACTCGCGCCGGTTCACGAGGCCGGTGAGCACGTCGTGACTCGCGTGGTAGCTGAGGCGCCGGTTGAGCTCGCGCGATTCACTCACGTCATGGAACACGAGCACGCCGCCGCACATGCCGCCCTGCCCGTCCCGGATGGGCGCGGCGGTGCTCTCGACGTAGAGCTCGTTGCCGTCGCGGCGGATCAGGAGCATCGGGCGCACGGACTTGATCGAGCGCGTGCGGCGGATCGCCACCGTCATCGGGTTCTCGAGCGGCTCGCAGGTCTCTTCGTGGAATGCGCGGAAGATCTCGTCGATCGACCGGCCCTGCGCGTCCTCAAGCTTCCAGCCGGTCAGCTCCTCGGCGACCGGGTTGATGTACTCGACGTTGGAGTGCTGGTCGGTGGTGATCACACCGTCACCGATCGACTGCAGCGTGATCTGCGCGCTCTCCTTCTCGCGGAACAGCGCATCCTCGTAGAGCTTGCGTTCGGTGATGTCGAGCTCGGTGCCGACCAATCGCAACAGCCGGCCGCCCTTGTCGACGCGCGCCTTGGCGCGGCTCACGACCCAGCGCCACTCGCCACTGCGGTGGCGCATGCGATGGATGCTCTCGAAGATCGGGGTCTTGCCCGCCACGTGGTCGCGGATCGCCGCCTGCACCCGCGGCATGTCGTCCGGGTGGACCAGCTGGCGCCAGTCCGGGGCGTTGTTCATCTCGTCGTCGGCGTAGCCGAGCATGTTCTTCCAGCGCGGCGAGAAGTACACGCGGTTGTTCTCCGCGTCGAAGTCCCACAGGCCGTCGTTGCCGGTGAACATCGCCAGGTCGGTGCGCTCCTGCAGGCTCTTGAGGTGCTTCTGCACGCGCATGCGCTCGAGGCCCGAGGCGAAGCTGGTGCCGATCAGCTTGAGGAGCAGGTGCAGGTTGACGTCCCAGCCTTCACGGGCCTGCGCGGCGCACAGGCCGAGGAAGCCGCAGACCTTGCCCTGCACGGCGAATCCCACGAGCAGCAGTGCCCCGATGTTGAGCTGCTGCAGTCGCGCGCCTTCCGCGGCCTGCTCGCGGCGCACGTTGGCGGTATCGCGAACCTCCAGGATGCGCGTGTGCTCGAGGCGGCTGCGCAACCACGGCAGCGCTTCCAGCAGGTCGCCCTTGAGCACTTCGGGGGTGCACTGGGTGAACATGCTCTTGGAGACCGAGAGCGATTCGATGTAGGCGCTCTCTTCATCGAACAAGGCGATGAAGGTCGCGTCGGTATGCGTGGCTTCGCGCAGCGCGTCGAGATTCTGTCGAATGCACGCCTCGGCGGTCGCCTCGGTCATGCTCTGAAAGTCGACGGCGATCTTGGTGCAGGTGACGTCGAGGCCGAGCGAAGGACGGGAGTTGGAACGAGCCCAGAGCTGGGGAGAGAGGATGTCAGAGGCCGTCAGATCACTGATCGGTCCAGGCGGCACTGTTCCCATGGCCATTCGCGCTCTGTCTCCCCCAACGCCGGTGAAGTCTGTCAGCTTGGCGGGTCCGGTTGGCGGACCTGCCACACACTTTCTCCCCGGCTTCTTTTGATGAGTTGCGCTGCATTCTGTCATGAATTTTTAGGAAAGCAAGGCAACCGGTTGATATGGAAGGCTCCATGTCCGGCCCGTCAACCGATCACGGCGCCCGGCGTTTTCTCCGACAAGGACGGTTCACGGGAGGTTTACCCATGCTTTTTGCAGCTTTTCTCGGTCACGGCCGCACCGGGTTGTCGGCCGCTTTGCGTCACCTGGGCGTGCAGTTCGCACTGGTCACGATCGCGCTCGTGCTCGCCGGTTGCGGCGGCGGTGGAATGGATTCGACGAGCACGCCGACCTCACAAGCGTGCAGCAGCGGCTCGGATTGCGGTCCACTCTTCGTAGCGATCACCGACGCGGATGGTGATTTCCTCAGCTACAGCGTCGACGTGCTGTCGTTGACCTTGAAAAAGGCGAGCGGCGCCGTGGTGGAAACACTACCGGTCACCACACGCGTCGATTTCGCGCAGCTCGTCGATCTCACCGAGTTCGTGACCGCGGCGACGATTCCCAATGGCACCTACGTCCAGGGAACGATGCGCCTCGACTACACGAATGCGGATGTCACCGTCGAGGTCAACGGTCAGCCGGTCGCCGCGAGAGTGGTGGACCAGAACGGTCAGCCGCTCGGCGTCGTCGATGTCGACATCATGCTCGACAACCGCAACCATGTGACGATCGCGCCGGGGCGCCCTGCCCTGCTGCAGCTCGACTTCGACCTCGCGGCCTCGCACACCGTCGATATCACCACGACGCCGGTGACGGCGACCGCTCAGCCCTTCATCGTGGCTTCGCTCGATCCGGTGGATCAGAAGGATCTGCGCGTGCGCGGGCCGCTCGTGAGCGTCGACTCGGCAGGCGGCAGCTACCTCGTCGACGTGCGGCCGTTCAATCTGCGCGACGCACGCCTCGGCCAGTTCACGGTGCACACGACCGCGACCACGGATTTCGAAGTCGACGGACAGACCTTCACCGGCCAGGCGGGTCTCGATGCGCTGGCGCAGGATGGCGTCGGCACCGCCACGGTCGCGTTCGGCACGCTCGATGTTCCGAACCGCACCTTTACCGCCGAGCGCGTGCACGCGGGCACCAGCGTCGCGGGCTCGCAGTTCGACGTGCTGGCGGGCAATGTCACAGCACGCAACGGCGACACGCTGACGGTGCGCGGCGGCACCATGATTCGCCGCTCCGGCAGCGTGACGTTCATTCGGGACGACATCACCCTGCTGGTGGGCTCGGACACCAAGGTGATCCGTGACGGCGACATGGGCAACACGCTCGGCGTGGAGGCGATTTCTGTCGGCCAGCGCATCCGAGCGTTCGGCACCGCGAGCGAGAGCAGCACCGGCGCGGTGACGCTCGATGCGCAGCAGGGCCGCGTGCGCCTCGAGATCACGCGCCTCCTCGGCACGGTGAAGTCGACGAGCCCGGGCAATCTCGCGCTCGACCTCGACAGCATCGACGGCCGGCGCGTGAGCATCTTCGACTTTAGCGGCACGGGCTCGGCGTCGGACACCAATGCCGATCCCACCAACTACGAGATCGTCACCGGCAACCTGGATCTCAGCCGGCTCCTCAACGGTCAGCCCGCGCGCGCCTTCGGATTCGTTACGCCGTTCGGCGCCGCGCCACCGGACTTCACCGCCCGCACGCTGGTCGACTTCCAGGATGTGCGCGCGGTACTCGGGATCGGTTGGGGTCTCACCGGCACGGCCACGCCGTTCCTCAGCATGGATGCGCAGTCGATCGTGATCGACAACGCCAACGCGAGCCTCGGCCTGAGGCACTTCATCGCCATCGGGCCGCGCCTGATCGACATCGAGACTCTGCCGACGGCACCGATCATCAAACCCGTCGACGGTAACGGGCTGTACGCGATCGGCCAGCCGCGGCGGGTCGAGGTGTTCAGCGACTTCGGTGACTTCACCGCGCGCTTGAACGAGAAGTTTGCCGCGGGTGCCAAGGCACTGGCCATGCACGCGGTGGGCAAGTTCGACGACGCCTCCAGCACTCTCACCGCCAACCATGTGGACGTGGTGCTGACCGCGACCAACTGACACAGGAAAAAAATGGGCGGGCAACACGGATGTTGCCCGCCAAGGCCGGGAACTTTACCGCCTCAGTCGTCCATCTCGTCTTCGCCTTCCAACTCCACCTCGTGCGCCACCAACGTGGTGCCATCGAACGTGCCATCGGCCTGCACGCTGCGACCCGCCGCTTGCGCAAAGAACGTCGCAGCGTCGATTGAAGCCTCGGCCTCATTCTCGAACTCGGTGTCGGCGTTGGTGAGCACCGTCACGCCCAGGATCGTGAACTGAGGCTGCGCCACGTCCGCTGCGACGCCGCGCAACCGCACTCGCACCTGGTCGTTGCGCTGATCCGCATCCTCACGCTCCACTCGCTGCGCGAGAATGCCGTTGCCGGTACCGGCGCTGCCTCGGACTTCCACGAAGTCGCCTACCTGGAGCGACCCCACATTGAAGGGCCGCAGGCGCGCGTCGGTCTTGTCCTCGAAGCGGGTCTGGGCGTTGGTCTGCACACTGATGCCCATCACCATGAAGGTGCCGGCAGTGGCATCGACGCTCGCCACCTGGCCCGAGAGCCTCACGTCGGCTTCGTTCTCGAACTCGACCTTGGTGGCCTGCACGACACCGTTGAGCAGTTCGCCCTCGACCTCGACTCGTACGTTGAGTGCGAGATCGGCACTGGTGCCGCGCTCGAACTCGGTGTTCGCGCTCGTGGTCACCGCCTGGCCGTTGACGTCGAAATCCGTCGCCGACACGAAGCGGGTGATCAGGCCTTCGAGTTTCGCCTGGTCGTCGTCGTCGCCCGGCATGTCCTGCTGCTTGCCTTCGATACGCGTCGCCAGCAGCACGCCGTTCGCATCGAGCGTGCCCTTCGCCTCTACCGTCAGGCCATTCGCAGGGACTCCGCCCGGCAAGTCGTCGAGCTGCGCGGCGCTGTAGTCGACGGTGAGCGTGCCGATGTCGAAGCGCTTCGCAGCCTCATCGAGATTCGCCACCTCGCCCGTCACCTCCACCTGCGCGTTGGCGGCCTTGGCCTCGATGCGCGTGGCGTGAATCACCCCCTGCGCATCGCGCATGCCGCTGACTTCGATGACCATGCCGACGGCAATGCCAGCGAGTGAGGCCGGCTGCAGGTTGTCATCGAACGACGTGGTCGCATCGACCTTGACCGTCTGTCCGAGCACCACCAGCGTGCCGGCCGCGGCATCGATCGACGCCACCGGTCCTTCCACCGCATCATCGAAGTCGATCGAGGTCGCAGTGCCGTGCCGCCCGTCCGCATCGATGCGGCCGGAAACACGCACGACCTGACCGACGCGCAGCTCCGATTCCGAGCCTCTGCGGCCGTCGATCGTGATGTTGGCGCTTGCGGTCGAGAACTCGACACCGTTGACGAACACGCTTCCGAAGCCGCTGATCGTCCCCATCGCCACGATGGGCTGCGACGTGGTCACGCTGTTCGTGGTGCTGTCCATGCCGCCCGAGCCACTACAGGCGCCGAGCAACAGGAGCGCCGCGATTGCCAACAGGCGGCGCGTCTGGTTCCAGGTCTTCATCTTCGTTACCTCCAGGCTATTGCAACTTTCCCGGCCTGCAGGTGGCGTTCCTTCGCCTGTTTCAGTTTGTTAGTCCTCGAATTCGACTTCGTCGGCGACGAATATGCCGCCGGCCAGTGTTCCGTCCACCGACACCAGGCGCCCATTCGCCTGCGCGAAGAATTCCGCGGCGCTGATCGGGCCGTTGTCGCCCTGGAACTGGGTGCCGGCATCGGTCTGAATGACGACGCCGAGGATGGTGAAGGCCGGATCCGCGACGCCTTGCACCAGGCCACGCAACTCGATGCGGTTGCGCGGGTCGTCGCGCTCCACGATGGCGGCCGCGATGGAGTTCGCCAGCGAACCGCCGCTGCCGCGCACCTCGACGTAGTCGCCGACGCGTAGCTGTGCGAAGCCGAACGGGCTCACGGGCTGAGACTGCTTATCTTCGAAGCGGGTCAGCATGCTGGTCTGCACGACGACGCCGAGCGCCGTGAAGGAAGCGCTTCCCGCGTCGAGCGCGGTGATCGGCGCCGTGAGCCGGATCTCGGTGCTGCTGCGGAACGAAACCTTGGTGGCGGTCAGTACGCCACCGTTGAACATGCCGTCCACCTCGACCTTCACGTTGAGGGCGAGGTTCGCGGCGGTGCCGTTCTCGAACACGGTGCCGATAGCGGTCTGCACATGCTGGCCGTCGACGTCGAAGTCCGAGCTCGAGACGAACCGCGTCACCAGGCCTTCGATACGCGTGGTCGCGCCATTCTCGGGCTGGCCTTCGTGCGCGAGCTCCACGCTGGTACCGAGCAGCACGCCCGCAGCACTGAAGGTCGTTCCCTTGACCTCGACCAGCTGGCCGACTGCAGGCGCGCCGCCCGGCAGATCGTTCAGCGCCGCGGCGCTGAAATCCACGGACAGGGTGCCGATCTGAAGAATCTTGAGCGTGTTGTCGACGGCGGTGATGGTGCCCGTCACCTCATACTCGCCGCCCGGCCCATTGAGCTCGATGCGTGTGGCGCGAATATCGCCCGAGGCGTCCACGAAGCCGCTCACTTCGACGACGTCGTGCAGGTGCAGATCCGCCAGCGAGCCGATGCCGCCGGCGAACGAGGTGCCGCCGTCGACGTGCACCGTGCGCCCCATCGCGACCAGGGTGCCGGCCGCGAGATCGATGGACGAGATCGGCCCTTCCAGCTCGTCGTTCACCGTGACGCTGGTCGCGGTGCCGGTGCGGCCATCGGAGCTGATCTGCCCCGCGATCGTCACCACCTGGCCGACGCGCAGGTCCGATTCCGTCGCGGCATGGCCGTCGATGGTGATGCTCGCACCGCTGGTCGAGAACTCGATGCCGTTGACGAAGATGCTGCCGAAACCAGTGATGGTTCCCTGCGCAAAGCCGGTACCCTCGATCCCGGCGAGGTTGTTCGACCCGCTACCGCCGCAGGCGGTCAATGCCAGCAGCAGCACCGCAACCAGTGCGGCCCGCGCTCTGTCCATCGCGCTCATTTCGTTCTACCTCTCAGTGGGATCTCTTCAATGTGATAGACACCGGCGCCGAGGCGGATCGCGCTCTCCGCGTCCTCCGCTCCCGCCTGGTGCTGCGTAAGCCATTCATCGATGCGTTCCAGGAACGCCTGCCCCTCGTTCTCGAGGAACTGCCGGAACGCCGGCAGTGCGCGCCGATCGACGCGCAGGCTGAGCGCACGGCGCTCGAAGCGCGGCGCGTTTACTTTGTCGCGTGTCAGGTTGTGCTCGAGGGTCGTGCCCATATCGAGTAACGCGCTCGCCCACAGGCGCACCTGTGCCGGCTCCATCTGCCGCGGCAGGAACACTCGCTTGGTGGCACGGATCCGCCCGTCGGGCAGCCGCTCGATGGCGTCACCGCTCTGCAATTCCTTGAGCAGCGCGCCGGGCGGAATGTCACCGCCGTAGCGCCGCGCGAGCTCGGCGAAGCTCAGGCCGCCGGCGTCGATCTCGAGCGCACGGGGTTCGCTGTTGGCATCGATGAAATCTCGATCCTGGTGCCAACCCGAGAGCACGCGCGAGGCCTTGCTCATGTAGCCCGCTTCGGGCTGCGGATCGGACTCGAGCAGGTCGCGTTGCCGCCGCACTTCGCGGCGTGTCATCCCGGTCAGGATCGCGACCCGCGACACGTTGGTGGGGCGTCCGCGAATGCCGAACTCGGCGGTCGCGACGTGCACGAACGTGCGCCGCGCGACCTCGCAGAATTCCTTCCACGTCACGCCGCTCTTGAGCAGCAGGCGCGCGATGGGTACGAGCAGCGTGCGGCAGCTCGTCAGGATGAGGGCTTTCAGGCCACCGGATTCCATATGTGGGACAAAATATCCCACATGTGGTCGGAGTCAACGGTAAATCGGTCTGTAAATGACGACACGCTCATCGTGCCCCTGGCTCGCACAGCCGCTATCCGCTGGCCCGTCAATGAGATACCAGAGTTCTCGGCTGGCCTCGGCGACCTGTTTTTTATTCGCGGCCGGCGCAAAACACGGGCTCAGCTGCGAGCCGGGAACCAACAGCTGACGTCCTGGCGCGCCGTTGAGCCAGCGTGCGGCGTCATACGATTCGGCGGGTCCTTCACGCCAGCGGCTGTGCCCGAAGTTGACGCTCGGCCGCTCGAGATTGAGCAGGAACTGCTCCTTGTACGCCATGAGCCCGAGCTCGCGTGCCGGATCGGCGAGGCGCTCGAGCTGCGCGACGAAGCTGCGCGCGGAACGCGTGGCATCCATCTGCGGAATGATCGCGTAACTGCCGACGATCCAGAGGAGCCCCAGCGCCCACGCGCTAGCGACAACGCCACGCCCCACTCCACTCGCGAGCCAGGCGATGCCCGCTGCGACTGCATAAATTGCGAGCGGCGCGATGTACCGGAGTCCCGAGTCGTCGCGCAGTTCCGCCGCACGCTCCGGCGCGATCCATTGCAGGTACACGAACGCACCCGCGGCCGCTGCGATGAGCAGCAGTGCGAACACCGAGCCGAGCCGCTGCACATCCGGTCGCTGCCAGAGCCCTCGCAACCACTCGCCCGAGGCGAGTGCGACCGCCGGCAATGCGGGAAGAATATAGAGTCCGCGCTTGCCCGGGCTCGCACTGAAGAAGAGCAACACCAGCACGGCCCACCCGAGCAGCAGCAGGATGCGCACATCACGCTCGCGGAACTGCCGGGCCCAGCGTGGAACCAGCCACGGGAAGAGCAGCACGAACGGCAGCCACATCGGCAGGATGACCGTGAGGTAGTAGTAGAACGGCTGCTGGTGATGCCACGCGGCGGCGTAGCGCGTCACGGTCTGGTGAAACAGGATTTCATCGCGATAGGCGCGCAGCGCCGGGTCACCGCTCATGGCGACGGCGATCAGCATCGGCACCAGCCACAGCGCAATGGCCGCGAAGAATGCGAGCGGCGCCCAGCTCCAACGCGCAGCGTTGCCTGACACCGCGCGCACCGGCCACTTGCGCCAGCGTGCCCAGGCATAGGGCAGGAACACGAGGAACGGCAGGAAGCCGACGCCCTTGGTGATCACGCCGAGCCCGGCGGCGAAACCGCCGAGTGCGTACCAGCCCCAGCCGTCCCGCAGCAGGAGGTGCCGCAGGAACGCATATAAAGAGAGTGTGACCCAGAAGCAGAGCGTCGCATCGATCTGGGCCGAGCGCGCCTGCAGGGTGAACTGCACGGTGAAGAGCAGGATCAACGCCGCCCAGAGCCCCGCTTCGCGATTCCAGAGCCTGCGGCCAAGGTCATACACGAGCAGGAGCGTTCCCAATCCCGCGAGGAGCGAGGGCAGCAGGAAACTCACGCGCAGTGAGCCCGTGGCCACGTAGAACACTGCGATCAGCCAGAAGAACAGCGGCGGCTTGTCGGCATAGAGATCGCCGCCCGCCTTCGGGAACAGCCAGTTGCCGCTCGTCACCATGTCGCGTGCGATCAGCGCGAAGCGCGGCTCGTCGGCAGGCCAGGGATGTCGCAGGCCGATGCCGGTCGCGACCAGCAGCAGCCCGAGGCCGATGATGAGGAGAAGATCGCGCCGCACGCGCGCGGCAGCTACATCAGGTGGCGGCGAAGGGTGCATCGAGCGGCGCTCGGCCTTCAGCCTTCGGTGACCTTGAGACCGGCGCGATAGCGCGCCCTGAGCCACATCACGCCAAACAGGTCGACGATGCCGACCCACAGGCGATTGTGCAGTCCGTATTTCGACTTGCCGCGCGTGCGCGGCCGGTGATTCACCGGGATCGAGACCACCTGGCTCCCGGCGCGCATGAACAGCGCGGGCAGGAAGCGGTGCATGTGATCGAACGCCGGCAGCGACAGGAAGGTGTCGCGGTGAAAGATCTTGATGCCGCAGCCGGTGTCCGGCGTGCCATCGCCGAGCAGTGAACTGCGCACGCCGTTGGCGATGCGCGAGGACAGGCGTCGCAACCACGTGTCGCGGCGCGTGACGCGGTTGCCCATGATCAGGAGCACGTCCGCGTTCGCGGGCTCGCGCCGCGCGTCGAGAAACTTCGGCAGGTCGGCAGGGTCGTTCTGTCCGTCGCCGTCGAGCGTCGCGACCCAGGGCGCGCGCGCCGCGGCGACACCGGAGCGCACCGCCGCACTCTGGCCACTGCGAAACGAATGGCGCAGCAGCCGCAGGTTCGGCAGCTCACGCTCGCGCAGGCGCCGCGCGATGTCGGCCGTCGCATCGGTGCTGCCGTCATCGACGTAGATGATTTCGAACGGCACGCGCCCGCGCAGCGCCGCGTCGATCTCGCGTGCCAGCGGCTCGATGTTCTCCGCTTCGTTGCAGACGGGAATGACGACCGAAACTTCAGGTTGCATGCCCGATGGTGTGCCGGTCGCGTTCATTGTGAGGCCGCGTAGTATACCGGTATGCTCATCCGATGGATTGCGCGACGCCGGATGTCGAGGCCGGGCGTGATCGCGGGCACGATCACCACGGCCACTCGCATGCCCACGCCGATGATGGTAACCGCCTGCTGTGGGCCCTCGTGCTCACCGGCAGCTTCGCCGTGGTGGAGATCGTCGGCGGGTTTTTCGCCCATTCCCTGACGCTGCTGGCCGATGCCGGCCACATGCTCACCGACGCCGCCTCGCTCGCGCTCGCCTGGGTGGCGCTGCGTTTCGCCTCGCTCCCCTCGGATCGCCGTCGCACCTATGGTTACCAGCGACTGCAGGTCCTCGCCGCCTTCGTCAACAGCATCCTGCTGCTGCTGGCGACGGCATGGATCGTCTACGAGGCGATCGTCCGCCTGCGCAACCCGTCGAACGTCGCGGGCCCGCTCATGTTCGCGGTCGCCGGCGGCGGCCTGCTCATCAATGTCGCTGCCTTGCTCCTGCTGCGCCGGGGCGATGCGCACAATCTGAACCTGCGCGCCGCGGTGCTGCACGTGCTCAGCGACCTGCTGGGTTCGGTCGGCGCGCTCATGGCGGCGCTCGTCATCGTCTTCACAGGCTGGATGCGCGTGGACCCGCTGCTTGCGTTGCTGGTCGCGGGGCTCATCGTGTTCTCGGCCGGGAGCCTGCTGATGAAGTCGGCGCACATCCTGCTGGAAGGATCGCCCGAGTGGCTCGACATCGCGGAGCTCGAGCGCGAGCTCAGGGACGCAGTTGCGGGTGTCATCGATGTGCATCACGTGCACGTGTGGTCGCTGACGTCGCGTCATCCACTCCTGACGCTGCATGCGCGCGTGGACCCGGGCGCCGAATCCGCCGTCGTGCTCGCGGATATCAAGGTGTTCCTGTCACGGCGCTACGCGCTCGAGCACTCGACGATACAGCTCGAGGCGGCCGACTGCGCCGATCACTGAAGGCGCGAGCGCGCGAGCTCGAACAGACGCTGCAGTTCCCGCTCCATGTGCTGGCGGATGCGCTCCAGCTCCGCTTCGTCGACGCGGCGCGGCACGGGCACGGGCTCTCCGACCGCCATGACGATGCGGCAGAAGGGGCGCGGAATCACGAAGCGATCCCAGGTCCTGAGCACCCAGGCGTGCTCGGCGTAGTAGCTGAGCGGGATGAGCGGCACGTGTGCGAGCTGCGCGAGCTTCACGATGCCGGGCTTGAACACCGAGTGCGGCCCGTAGGGACCATCCGGTGTCGTCGCCGGCGACACGTGATCACGCGCGATCGCCTTGCACATCGAACGCAGCGCGTCCGTCCCGCGGCTGGTGGTCGAACCGCGAAACACGATGCCGCCGCCGATCCGGCGCGCGATCTCGCTCGGGCCGTGCCCATCGACCGAAGCGCTGATCAGCCAGCCGATGCGCGCGCCGCGATGGATCAGCTGTCGCAGGTAGCGCCAGCAGAAGAGCTGGTGACGATGCCAGTAGCAGAGCACCGCGGGCTGGCCCTTGAGCAACCGCCCCTCGATGTTGAGGCGGCCTTCAACCTGCACGATGCGGCAGGTGTGCCAGAACACACGGATGAGAAAGATGCCGAGCGGCACGCCGATCCAGTAGGTGAAGCGCCGGCCCCACGTCATGCGGCGCTGTGAGCGGCTGCCGCGCCGCGCGCGTGGCGAGGAGCCGTCTTCGACCGTCGCATCCTCGCCCGCGATCGATGCGTCCTCTTGCGCTGCCTGCGGCCCGACCGCTGCATTGTCATCTTCGCGCTGCACGCCTGGGCTCCTCATCCTGAGTCCCGGGCGGCATAGTAGTGCGGATAGTCCGGCGTGAGGCCCTTGAAGCGGCGGTGAATCCACAGGTACTGCTCGGGCAGGCTGCGAATATGCGCCTCGATCAGGGCATTGAAGCGCGCGGCATCCGCCACGCGATCGCCGCTCGGAAAACCTTCGAGCGGCGGCAGAATGTGCATCCGGTAGCCGCGCGCGCGCGGCAGACGTTCTGGAAAATAAGGCAGCACAGCGGCGCCGGTCATCTTCGCGAGCCGCGAAGTCGCGGTGTTCGTCGCCGCGGGAATGCCGAAGAATGGCACCATCTCCGCGCCCTTTTTCCTGAAAGCCTGGTCCGGTGCGTACCAGACGGCCTCGCTGGCACCGAGGGTCGCCACCAGTGTGCGGATGTCATCGCGCGGAATGGCGCGGCGCGTATGGCGCGCACGGTTGTGTGCGAGAAAGCGGCCGAGCAGTGCGTTCTTCGTCGGCCGATACATGATGCTGACCGGATGCGCGACCGTGAGGGCGCGCGCGCCGATCTCGAGCGTCGTGAAATGCGCGGAGAGCAGGATGGCGCCCTTGCCCTGCTCGAGCGCCTGCCGCAGATGCTCGAGTCCATCGACCTGCCCCAGGCGCCGGATGCGCGCATCGCTGCTCCACCACGCCATCGCGGTTTCGAACATGGAGATCCCGAGGCTGCGGAAGTGTGCGCGCAACACGCGCTCGCGTTCCCGGGAATCGAGCTCCGGCAGGCAGAGCTCGAGATTGCGCCGCGCGATGCGCACGAATTCCAGCGGCAGCCAGTTGAGGATTGTGCCGAGCACGACTCCCAGCCCGATCAGCACCGGGAACGGCAGGGGTTCCAGCACGCGCAGGAGCGTGAGCCCGATGGCCGTCGGCCAATAGCGGGGCGCAAACAGGGAGAGTCGCGAGGACATCGTCAGCGACGATACGGGTCGCCATCCGGACCCGGCAACTTGAAGCGCTTGTAGCTCCAGAGGTACTGCTCGGGGCAGCGGCGGATGTGCGCTTCGATCAACTGGTGAAAGCGCGTCGCATCGGCGACGGGATCTTCCGACGGAAAACCCTCCAGGCGCGGCAGGATCCTCATCAGGTACCCGGATCCGTCGCTCAGGCGCTCCGGAAAATAGGGAAGCACCGGCGCTCCCGAGATGCGCGCAATGCGCGACGTCGCCACGTTGGTCGCGGCGGGAACGCCGAAGAAGGGCACGACGGCGCCAGCCTTGCCGAGGTCGCGTTGATCCGGCGCATACCAGACCGGCAGGTTGGCTTTCAGACTGTTGAGCAGGTCGCGCACGTTGGTGCTCGAGACGGCACGCTCCGCGTGTGCGGTTCGACCGCGCAACGACAACTCCGCGATCAAGGCGTTCTTCGGCGTCTGGTACATGATCGCCGTACGGCCTTTGAGGCACAGCGCCCTGGCGCCCATCTCCAGCGTCGTGAAATGCGCGGACAGGAGCAATGCGCCTCTCCCGTCGCCAAGCGCCTCGCTCAAGTGCTCCAGGCCCTCGACGCGCACCAGCCTTCCGAGCCGGCGATCGCTCGCCCACCACACGAGCGCCGTCTCGAAGAGCGAACGTCCCAGTGAAGCGAAGTGCCGGCGTACCAGTCGCCGGCGCGCACGCGCATCGAGCTCCGTCAGGCACAGGTGGATGTTCACGTTAGAGACATGTCGCTCGCGCCAGGCAAAGCAATACGCGACGGCGCCGAACGCCGCGCCAACTCCCATCTGCACGCGAAACGGCAGCAGGCTCAACGCGCGGATCAGCCCGACACCCAGCCAGCTCGGCCAGAACTTCGGGCCCGCGAAATGCCAGAGAGAAGTGCGTGGCGGTGAGGAGATGGTGCCGGGAAGAGGACTCGAACCTCCGACCCGCGCATTACGAAAGCGAAGAGCCACCCGCGCAGCGTAGTCGCATCAAGCACTTACTCTCAAGTGAGGCGCGCCGAACCGCGTTGAAACGGCATAAGCGAAGCACAAACACTGGCACAGCGGACAGAGCATCAGGACGCCTGCTGAGCCGAAGGAAGCCAGATGAAAATGAACTACCTCGGGCGTGGCATGTATCACGAAATCAAGAATCCGGGCGATTTCTCGTACCGAATTGACGGCGAGGAGTGGCAGACCAAGCGGGTATGTCGCGTGGCACGAGTGGGCGCGTATTCAGCACCAGGCTGGGCTCCGGCAGAAGCAGTGCAAGTGTTGCGGGCTTTGGAAGTTCCCGCAGGAGAAATGCAGCCGTAGCTGAACAGCGGGCTTCGAAAGCCGAGCGCAGATCGTTGAACGGGCGAGCTGCTCGTTCAGGTCGAGAGTAATATCCAACACACCCAGGGAGGTGTAGCAACCATGAGAACGATACTTGTTTTGATGGCCCTGCTACTCCCCGCTGCGCTGCTGGCAGATGACGTCAGCCAGTACGAGCGGGACTTCGCAGGAATTCTGGCCGTCGACCAGGACCCTGACGCCGCGATGAGGGCGATCGGTCTATCGGACGCCGGCGCCAAGGCGCTGATCGCTTACGCAGGCAAGGAGGTTGCTGCACTGAATGGTCTTGCGCATACGCAGGCAGTCGAGCTGTGCGCGGTCGAGGCCAAGTCAGCCGCGCTCGCAGACAAGGTTGTCGACAACGGTCGCGCTTATCAGGCGCGTCGCGCCGAGACAGTGGGCGGCCTTGCGAAGGTGCTCGGCGAAAAGGACCTCGCGGCGTTTCATGCGTGGACCGCCGGGTTCAACATTCATCTGGATACGAGCGCGCCAAAGCCCGAGGACTTGATTCGGTCAGGTGCGCTCAAGGCCGACGTGGTGAAGGCGAGGGCCTGCGGGGGTGCGCAATGAAAACTCTACTCACCGGGCTGCTTCTGACAGCCCTGCTTGCACTGAGCGCCGCCGCGAACGCATCAATCGGCGGCTTCACGTGGGCCGACGGCACCTACCAGAACCACAATCAGGCGCTGCACGCGAAGATGTACACCACCGATCCCGGTGACTACCTCAACGTGGACTATGGATGGACCAACTACCAGGTCGATGAGTTTGGAGAATTCATCTTCCAATCAGGCGACTTCATCTACTACCACAGCGACTTCATCGGCGTGAAGATCGTGTGGCAACGGAACTGGTCGACCTGCTGCCCCGAGGGGTTCGTTCACATCCATGCCACGTTCAACATCCAGTACCTGACCGGCGGTCTATCTCAGTGGACCTCGGATTCGACCAAGTACATGTTCTGCGGTGCATAGCCGAACCTCGCGCGGGCGGCATGGCCCGCGCGTTTTTCCACTCGTGGACCGAGACGAACTCCTCGCCTTCATCGCCGCACTAGCGGTCTTCGCGACGCTCGTGTTCACCGGTTTCGGCTTTGGGGTTTTCGATCCCGACCAACTGCGCGCGTACGTGAGGGGTGAATAGCTCTCTACAAAAGAACGCCCGGCGGTCCCTGGTGGTGCCGATTCCAGATACGCGGCGCGCCTATTCGACGCTCCTGCTTCACCGCCGATCGCGACAAGGCCGAAGAGTACGAGACGGCCCTTCGCGATCGTATCTGGCGACAAGTCCAGCTAGGCGAGTCGGTCCACACATGGCGCGAAGCAGTGACCAGGTTGAAGCGCGAGGCGGGATGGCGGCCTTCGACGCGCACGCGCAACTCACGTTCTTCGCGCGCTTGAATCCGATCCCGGTGTCGGCGGTCAATGCCGACGTGGCGCGAGCGGCGCGTACCTGCGTCGAGCGGACACAAGGGCCGGCGAGCGGGAACCGGATCATGGCGGTCTTCCGCCAAGTGCCGCGTGCCTGCGTGAAGTGGGAATGGCTGACGCACGCGCCCCTCGTCCCGATGGCGTACATCGAGGAGCACGAAATCGAGCCGGCGACCTGGCTCGACATCGAGCGGCTGCTGGAGGAAGTCCCGCCGCACACCCGGGCGCCCGCGCTCTTCACGCTCCTGCAGGGTCCGCGCATGGCGAACGTGCGCGACCTGGAGTGGACGCGCGTCGACCTCGCGCGCCGGCACGCGTGGATACCGAGCTCGCACTACAAGGGCAAGCGCGCGCACGGCATGGCGCTCGCCGCGCCGATCGTGACGCTCCTGCAGTCCTTGCCGAGGGAAGGTCGCTATGTGTTCACGTACCGAGGAAAGAAGATCGCCGGCACGTTCAACACGCGCGCCTTCCGCGAAGCGCGCAAGCGTGCCGGGCTCGCGCACTTCCGCTGGCACGACCTGCGACATGCGGCGGCGTCTTTCCTGGCAACCAAGGGCGCATCCGACCGAGTTCTGCAGGCCGTGATGGGATGGGCGGACCCGCGCATGGCGTACCGCTACAGCCACCTGAGGAGCGAAGAGCTACGCCCGTGGGCAGATGCCGTGGGCACATTCGCTGGCACAGCGCTGGAAATCGCGATGGCGCCGAAGGTAGAAAAGCCCAAGGGAAACATGGTGCCGGGAAGAGGACTCGAACCTCCGACCCGCGCATTACGAATGCGCTGCTCTACCAACTGAGCTATCCCGGCGTGAGGGCGCGGATTCTAAAGAAACGACCCCCGGCGCGGCAACGCGCCGGCCCTGTTTTTTCAGGCCTTGCGGCGTACCCGGATCACGACGTCGACGCCCGCCAGTTCCGTGCCCGCGGGCAACTCCGGCAGGCGCCGGAATTCCACTTCCGGAACGCCTACATCGGTCAGCTCACCGGTGTCGAGGTTGTGGAAGTGATAGTGCAGGCCCGTGTTGGAATCGAAACAGGCGCGCGTCGAATCGATGTTGATCTGGCGCAGCAGGCCGCGCTCGGCGAACAGATTCAGCGTGTTGTAGACCGTGGCCTTGGAAATGCGGGCGCCGGAGCTGCGCAGCCCGTCCAGCACCTGCTCGGCCGAGAGATGCTGTGCGGTCGCGAACATGAGCTCACCCACCCGCAGACGCTGCTCCGTGGGCGTGACGCCATGTGCTTCCAGGAGCCGGGCGACGCTCTCGCGCGTGGCAGTGGGATGCATGGGGTTCGACATGGCGCCGCATTATACGGACTTGCGTTCACTTGTGAATCAGTGGCTTAACGCGCCCGCCTATCTCGATCAATGCGCTCGTAATACGCCTCGGAGCGAGCGCACGCTGCGTTCATGATCGCCCCTCTCGCCTCGGGAGCGCGCCATGGACGGCCGGCTTCACCACCCGCGAGCGGGCGCGGCGCATCACTGCTGCGGCGTCACGCTCATCGAGCTGCTGATCACGCTGTTCCTGATCGCGATCGTTACCTCAGTGACGGTTCCGGACTTTCGCCAGCTCATGCTCGACGCGCGTCGCACGACGCAGGTCAACAATCTCCTGCACGCGCTGCACGCTGCGCGCAGTGCCGCGATCCTGCGCGGACAACCGACCGTCATCTGCAAGAGCGCCGATCAGCGCCAATGCACACCGGGTTCAAGAAGCTGGAGCGACGGCTGGATCGTGTTCGTCAACACCGATCACGACTCGCCACCGATCGTCGACGCCGGCGAGGAGATCCTGCTCGTGCAACCGCGCATCGAGAACCTTGCGGTCGACAGCTCGCGAAGCGCGGTCACCTATTGGCCAGTGGCGCTCGCAGGCACGACGGCCACCTTTAGCTTTTGCGACTCACGCGGGACTCGCGGAGCGCGCGCCATCATCATCAGCAACACGGGGCGCCCGCGCGTTTCCGAGCGCGACTCAGCGAACAAGCCGCTGAAATGCGGCACCTGAGGCCCGAATTAAGTTGAATCGCGCACCGTGGCCGCGCCGTTCGTCTGCCGGATCGATCCGCCGATCGGGACTGCCACCCCGTCGGTGGCGGCGCGGCTATATTCCGCGCCATGGGGGGCCGGAGCACATCGGGATTCACGCTGCTCGAGCTCATGCTCACGTTGACCGTGATCGCGGTCATCGTCGGGCTGGCGGTTCCCAATTTCCGCGAGTTCATCCAGAACAGCCGTCTCACCGGCGCATCGAACGATCTCCTCGCTTCCATCCAGCTCGCGCGCACCGAAGCCATCAAGCGCCAGCGGACCGTCGCGATGTGCGCCACGCCCGATCCAACGGCCGCGGTGCCGCCGTGCGATGTCACCTTCCGCGGCTGGGTCGTCTGGGTGGATACCAACAATGACGGCGTCGTCGGCGCGGCCGAGCAGATCGTCGGACGTCACGACGTGCTGCCGGCGGAACTGCGGCTGATCTCGGACGGCGGCGGATTCATCTCCTACCAGTCGAACGGCTTTGCGCAGACTGACATCGCCGGCACACCCACGACCACGCACGTGCTGATCTGCGACGAGCGCGGCGAACTGCCACCCGTAAACACGACGTACCGCAGCAAGCGAGCGGTCGTTCTCAGCGCCTCGGGCCGCGGGTCCGTGCTGCGAGACACCGGTGAATTCGCGTTGCTCCTACCCGGCGCGGTCGGAACTTGTCCTTAGAGGAGGCGGGCGTGAACGTGCATCGACGAGTGCGAATCCGAGGCTTCAGCATCGTCGAGGCGCTGGTCGCGCTCGTGGTGTTGTCCGTGGGCATGCTCGGCATCGCTGCGCTCTACGTCGAGAGCCTGCGCGCCGGACGCACCGCGGTGTATCGCACGCAGGCGGTGAATCTCGCCGCCGACATGGCCGACCGGATCCGTGCCAATCGCTCCGCCGGGAATTGGGAGTTGCTCCAGGGCGCCAACCCGACTGCCCATCCGGAGTGCTCTCCCGGCGGGAACGCGAGCTGCACGCCCGACGTCCTGGCGGAGGGCGATCAGCGCAGCTGGCTCGATTCGATTCGCGATGAGCTGCCCGGCAACGGCGCAGTGACCGCCACGGGAACGATCGCGGTCGACGCGCTCGCTTCGCCACCGCAGTACCAGATCACGGTCACCTGGTTCGAGCCAGGCGGTGATCCGGCAGGCTCCACCTACATCCTGACGATGCAAACATGAAGAACAAGAACAACGAGCGCCTCGCCCGCGGCGTCAGCCTCATCGAGTTGATGGTCGCCCTGACCATCGGATCATTGCTCATCATCGGTGCGGTCACGGTCTACACGCAGAGCCGCACGACCTACCGGATCAACGAGACCGTCTCGCGGATGCAGGAAAACGCGCGCTACGCGTTGAGCATGATGGAGCCGGACATCCGCCTCGCGAATCACTGGGGGTTGATGAGCGATCCATTGCTGATCGCGGGCACGGTGGGCAACACGCCGCTGGCCGTTCCGGCCGGCGCGCAGAGCTGCGGCGCGAATTTTGCGATCGACCTGCGGCTGCCGGTCGACGGCGAGAACGGTGCGTACGCGCTCGGGTGCCCGGTCGATGCCACGGGTGTGGCCGCGCAAGCCAACTCCGACACGCTGATCCTGCGGCGCGCCAGCACGGACGCCGTGGCCGCGGATGACACTCGCCTGCAGATCTACACGACGCGGCAAGGCGGCTCGAGCCGCGTGTTCCAGGGTGCTGCCGCACCCGGACCGATCGTCAACGATCCGCTCTACGGCCCGAGTGCCGAAGTGCGCAACCTGATCGTCCGCGCGTACTACGTGACGCGGCAGTCGAGCCTCGGCCCGACGGTCCCGGCTCTGCGCCGCAAGACGCTCGAGGGCGGCGCGGCGCTCGGACCGCACTTCGACGATGAGGAAATCATGCCGGGCATCGAGGACATGCAGGTCGAGTTCGGCCTCGACACCGGCGCCGATCTCAACGGCGACGGCGTGCCCGACGACAGCGATGGGAACGGTCAGCCGGATTTCTACACGGGCGTGGCGACGCGCTACGTGAGCCCCGGCGACCCGCTGGTCGACGGCAACCCCGCGAACGGCGAAGCGGTCGTGTGCACGGTGCGCATCTGGCTGCGCGTGCGCGCCGAGCAACCCGAAGTCGGCTACCAGGACACCCGCACCTACAGCTACGGCAGCGTCGTGAACTTCACGCCCAACGACAATTTCCGACGCCTGCTGGTCTCACGCACGATCCAGATCCGGAACACGCAGACATGAACACGCGCAATCGCATCCACCGCCTGCAGCAGTCAGCGCGCACCGCGCAGCGCGGCGCCGCGCTGGTGGTCGGCATGATCCTGTTGCTGATCCTCACCCTCCTCGCGATCTCCGGCATGAGCACCTCGACCACGGAGCTGGTGATGGCCGGCAACGAACAGTTCCAGGAGAACGCGTTCCAGGCCGCGGAGACCGGCATCGAGCGCACCATCACGACTGGCAATTTCAATGCCGTGGCTGAAGTTCCCGGCGCACAGATCACGTTGCCGAGCGCGGACCGTGGTTGCCTCGCCGATCCGGCGAATACGCAGCGCTGCCCGACCTACACGGCCACCGTGCGGCCGCGCGGCTCGAGCCCGCCGCCGCCCGGGTACAGCCTGGATCAGTTCAACGCGGAGAATTTCGAGATCGAGAGCCTGGGCACGTCGGTGCGTGGCGCGACGGACACGCACGTCCAGGGCCTGTTCCTGATCGTGCCCAAGGCCAACTAGCCGGAAGGAAGCGTATGCGTACATCCATTGCCGCTCTTGCACTCACCGCGCTACTGGCGGCCGGCACCGCAGCCGCGACGCTGCGCGTGGTCGAGCTGGGCATCGAGACCTCGACGCTCAGCGTCAGCCTCCCGGACGACATCTCGGGCTCCATCGCGGTCACCAGCTGCACCACCTGCAAGCCCATGGTGCTGCGTCTCTCGCCCGCCTCGCGCTACTTCATCGGCAAGAGCGAGGTGACATACGCGGAGATCAGGTCGCTGTCGCGCGGCGGAGCGTCGCGCCAGCTCAACATCTACTACCAGGTGAAGGGTCGCGAGATCACGCGGCTCGTCGTCGCGGGACAACGACCGGCACCGGCCGTGCAGCCGCAGCGCAAGGACTGAACCATGTATTGCAGACATCCACGTCTTGCGGCACTGGCCGGCGGTATCGCGCTCGCCGTGTTCTGCGGCAGCCCCGCGCTGGCCGACGACACCGAGATCTTCGTCGGCCAGCAGAGCGGTGCGCGGCCGAACATCCTCTTCATCCTCGACACCTCGGGCAGCATGGACTCGCAGGTGAGCACGCAGCCGCCGTACAACCCTGCGACCACCTACAACGGAACCTGCGACGTCAACCACGTCTACTGGAATCGCGGTGGCAACAATCCGCCGGACTGCTCCAACACCAACAACTGGTTCAATGCCAACGAGCTCGCGTGCGACGCGGCGGTGCAAGGCATCAGTTCCGCCGGCCGCTACCTGGCACAGCGTGCCGGTCAATGGGATGAGAACAACAACCGCTGGGACCAGGTCGACAACAACACCCGGGACCAGCCGGTCGAGTGCAGCGCGGACGCCGGAGTGCACGGTGAGACCGCGGGCGATCCCAAGGTGTACGCGTTCAACAGCGGCATCGCGAACAATCGCTGGACCGCCAACCCGGCCCAGCAGGTCGACTGGGACAACAGCCCGCTCAACAACAGCTACACCTTCTTCAGCGGCAACTGGATCAACTGGCGCAACGACACGGGCAACTTCGTGACGCGTTCGCGCCTCGAGATCGTGCAGGACGTCGCCGAGGCGCTCGTGTCCTCGATCTCCGGCGTCAACATCGGCCTCATGCGTTACAGCAACAACGACGGGAGCGGTGATGCGCGTGCCGAGGGCGGCATGGTGACGCACGAAGTCGTGCCGGTGGAAAGCGACCGCGCCGGCCTGATCACCAGCATCAGCCAGAACACCGCCGCCGGCTTCACGCCGCTGTCGGAAACACTCTACGAGGCGAACCAGTACTTCTCGGGCGGTGATGTGTTCTACGGCCGCGACTGCGCCACGGGCGCCGTGCCTTGCTCACAGATTGAGCCCGGCGTAGCGCTGCCGAGCGTCCCCGGGTCGCTCGAACCCGGCAACCCGGCGCGCTACCACAGCCCGTCGCAGCAGTCCTGCCAGAAGAACTACATCGTCTATCTCACGGACGGTGAGCCGACCGAAGACAACAGCGCCGACGGCAAGATCGAGACGCTGCTCGGCAAGCAGTGCACCGGCACGGGCCCGGGGCGCTGCCTGGATGACCTCGCCGGCTACATGCACGACAACGATCTGCGCACCACGATCCAGGGCGACCAGAACGTCACGACCTACACCATCGGGTTCGGCGATGACGTCGAGGGCACGACCTTCCTCAACGAGGTCGCGGCGGCGGGCGGCGGCGAGAATTTCTTCGCCGGCGACACCGAATCACTCACGACGGTGCTCACCAACATCGTGAACAAGATCGTCAACGGCTCGACGACCTTCGTCGCGCCGGCGGTCGCGGTGAACGCGTTCAACCGCACCGAGTCACTGGCCGACCTCTACATCTCCGTGTTCCAGCCGACCGAGACCTTCCACTGGCCGGGGAACCTCAAGAAATACCGCGTCGAGAACAGCGTCGTGGTCGGCGCCGACACCACCGCGGACGGCAACCCGGATCCGGCCATCGACCCGATAACCGGCTTCTTCAGCACGGGCTCGAAGAGCTTCTGGTCGCCGTCCGTCGATGGCGCGGATGTCACCAAGGGCGGCGCCGCGAACGAGCAGCCCGCCGACTCGTCGCAGCGCAAGATCTACACCTTCCTCGGCGACAACGATCTCACGGCGGTCGCCAATCGTGTGGTGTCGACCAATGCGGCGCTCACGGATGCCGTCCTCGGCACCGGCACGCCGGACCTGCCGACACGCGCCCAGCTCCTGGATTGGACCAACGGCTTCGACCTGCGTGACATCAACGGCGACGGGCAGACCACCGACGCGCGGCGCCAGATGGGCGACCCGGTGCACGGCAAGCCCGCGGTCGTGATCTACGGTGGCACCGCGGCCACGCCGGATGTCGATGATGCGGTGGTCTATGCGCCGACCAACGACGGCTACCTGCATGCGATCAATGCGAAGACCGGCGCGGAGCTCTGGTCGTTCATTCCGCCGGAGCTGCTCAACAACCTCGTGAACCTGTACCAGGACGACCCCACCAACTCCAAGCACTACGGCCTCGACGGCGACGTGCGCGCCTTCAAGCTCGACATCAACCAGAACGGCGTGGTCGAGCCCGGCAACGGCGACAAGGTGTGGCTCTTCTTCGGCATGGGCCGTGGCGGCGATCACTACTACGCGATCGACGTGACCGACAAGAATACGCCGCGGCGCCTGTGGACCCTCGGGCCGGCCGAGCTTCCGGGAGTCGGCCAGACCTGGTCGACGCCGACGCTCGCGCGCGTGAAGATCAGCGGCACCACGCAGAACTCGCTCAACCTGGTGCTGGTGATGGGCGGCGGCTACGACCCGACGCAGGACAACGATCAGCTCGCCAACTTCTATCACCCGGACACGCTCGGCAACCGCATCTACATGGTGGATGCCGAGAGCGGTGCGCTGCTGTGGTTTGCCGGCGGCCCGGGCGGCGCGGTCACACCAGACCTGACGCTTACCAAGATGAACAATTCGATCCCGGCGCCGATTCGCGTGCTGGATCTGGATGCGGACGGCTTCGCCGACCGGATGTACGCCGGCGACATGGGCGGGCGCATCTGGCGCTTCGACATCGTCACGGATGCCGACCCGGCAACCGCCGGTCAGCAGATTCCGAACGCCTCGAACCTGGTCGCGGGTGGCGTGCTCGCTTCGCTCGGCAATGCGGATCTCGGCACCCATCCCAACACCTCGGCGCGTCGCTTCTACCAGACCCCGGACGTCTCGTTGGTGCGCCGGCGCGGCGCACAGGCGTACCTCAACATCGCGGTGGGCTCGGGCTGGCGCGGTCATCCGCTCAACACCGACACGCAGGATCGCTTCTACGCGGTGCGCGACTACCAGCCGTTCAGCACGCTCGCCCAGGCGGACTTCAACGCGTTCACGGCGATCGCCGACGGCGACCTGGTGGACATCACGGATTCCGTGAATCCGCTGGTGCCGGATGGCTCCAAGGGCTGGAAGCTGGAACTGCGCCTGCCTGGCGGCTTCGACGGTGAAAAGGTGCTCGCCGAATCGCGGACCTTCGACAACATCATCTTCTTCCCGACGTATCTGCCGCGCGGAGCAGGAGCAGGTGCCGATCCCTGCGCCCCGGCCGGAACGAACCGCGCATACGCGATTGCGATCGACGACGGACGACCGGTGATCGACCGCAATCGCGACGGGCAGACCACCACCGAGGATCGCTACGCGCCGCTCGCGACGACCGGCATCGCGCCGGAGTTCAGCCTGTTGATGACACGCCAGACGCAGGCCGGCGGCGGCCAGGGCGGCCCGCTCGGCGGCCGCGCCCTCACCTGCCTGGTCGGCGTCGAAGTGGTGCAGGGACTGTGCGCCAACGCCGGCTCGCCGGTGCGCACATACTGGCGTCAGCTCGGCGCCAAGTGAGCGCGAGCATGCGCCGGCAACGCGGCGTGACGCTGATCGAACTGATGATCGTGGTGGTGATCGTCGCGATCGCCGCCTCGATCTCGGTCTCGAGCTACCGGCGCTACGTGATGCGCGCGCAGCGCACCGATGCCACCACCGCACTACTGCGCGCCAGCAGCGCACAGGAAAGGTTCTTCCTGCAGAACCGTCGCTACATGAACGCTGCCGACCTCACGGCGGCGGGGCTGGACGCGAGTGAGCACGGGTACTACACCATTGCGATTGCCTCGCCTGATCCCGCGCGTCCCGGCTTGCCGGGCTTCGTGCTGACCGCTACCGCAACCGCGGGAACACCGCAGGCCGCCGACTCGGCGTGCGCGACGTTCACGGTGAACGACCTGAGCGACAAGGGCTCGGCCCCCGAACCGGTGGCTACGTGCTGGAGGTAACGCGCAGCGCCTTCGGCAGGCTGAAGACGACGCTTTCCGGCCGGCCCTGAACCTCTTCGACGCCGGCGCCGCCCCACTCCTGCAGCCGCGCGATCACCGTCTGCACCAGGATCTCCGGCGCCGAGGCGCCGGCGGTCACGCCGACCACGCGCTTGCACTCGAACCACTCGCGTTGCAGGTCGTCGGGACCATCGACGAGATATCCCGGGATGCCGCGCTTCTCGGCGATCTCGCGCAGGCGGTTCGAGTTGGAACTCGCCGGCGAACCCACCACCACCAGCACCTCGCACTGCTCGAGGAGCTTCTTCACGGCGTCCTGGCGATTCTGTGTCGCGTAGCAGATGTCTTCGCGGCGCGGGCCGCTGAGGGCCGGGAACCGGGCGCGCAGCGCATCGACCACGCGCGCGGTATCGTCGACCGAGAGGGTGGTCTGTGACACGAACGCGAGCCGCTGCGGATCGCGCACAGTGAGTTGCGCCACGTCCTCGGGCGTCTCGACCAGGAAGATCCGGCCGCCGAACGCCGCATCGAACTGGCCCATGGTGCCCTCGACCTCCGGGTGCCCGGCATGGCCGATGAGCACGACCTCGCGCCCGTCGCGCGCGTAGCGCGTCACTTCCATGTGCACCTTGGTCACGAGCGGGCAGGTGGCGTCGAACACGGTGAGCTTGCGGCGCGCCGCTTCGTCCTGCACGGCGCGCGAGACGCCGTGAGCGCTGAACACCACCGTGGCGTCGTCCGGCACCTCGCCCAGCTCCTCGACGAACACCGCGCCGAGATTGCGCAGGCGTTCGACCACGTAACGGTTGTGCACCACCTCGTGGCGCACGTAGATCGGCGCGCCGAACAGCGCGAGCGCGCGTTCCACGATGTCGATGGCGCGATCGACCCCGGCACAGAAGCCACGCGGATTGGCGAGCAGCAGGCGCATGGTCACGGAGACTTCAGCGAGTGGTGACGGCCGAGCGCGCGCGCCGTCCCTCGAGGATCGCATCGAGAATCAGCAGGGCCGCGCCGATGGTGATCGAGGTGTCCGCCATGTTGAATGCCGGGAACTCCCATTGTTTCCAGTGAAAGTGGATGAAGTCGATCACGTGGCCGTGCCACACGCGGTCGATCACGTTGCCGAGCGCGCCCCCCATGATGAGCGCGAGGCCCGCGGCCAGCAGCCGATGGCGGCGCGGGTCGAGCTGGCGCAGCCACAGCAGGATCGCGACGCTCACGACGACGCCGAGTGCGATGAAGAACCAGCGCTGCCAGCCGGACGCGTCCGCGAGGAAGCTAAACGCCGCGCCGGTGTTGTACAGGAGCGTGAACTCGAGGAATGGCAGCACGCGCACGGCATCGAACAGGTCGAAGCGCGACTCGACGAACGCCTTGGTCATCTGGTCGACCAGGATGACGAGGAGCGTCAACGAGCCCCAGCGCAGCGCGCCGAACTTCAGGTACCACTTGGTGGTGGCAGGTGTTGCGGCGGTCTCCATCACACGAAGCGCCTCGTTTCGCCCGGACCCTCGAGATTGCCCGCACAGCGGCTGCACAGCTCGGGGTGCTGAGCGTTGGACCCGACGTCAGGCCGATGGTGCCAGCAGCGCACGCACTTGGTCGAATTCGAGGCCTTGACGCTGGTCCACACACTGACAACCCCAGCGTCCGTTGCTGCACTGGTCGCGGTGACGGCGCTGAGCGCCGCAACCGCACCCTCGGGAGGTGCGGTTACCGTGTGGACGCGAGCCGCCGAGGTGATGAATAGAAACCGCAATTCCTCCCCCAGTGCGTTGAAGCGCGGATATTGCTCGGCGGTGCAATAGACATCGACTTCCGCATCGAGCGGCGCCCCGATCGCGCCTTGCTCGCGCAGTCCCTCGAGCTGGCGCGTCACGTCGGCGCGCAGGTTGATGAGCGCCGGCCAGTCGATGTCGTCCGCCGCGACCTCGGGAACCTTCGCCCACGTCGAATGCATCACGGACAGCTCGCGCTTGCCCGGCAGGAAACGCCAGATCTCCTCGGCGGTGAAACTGAGAATGGGCGCGAGCCAACGCACCATCGCCTCGGCGATCCAGGCCAGCGCCGTTTGCGCCGAGCGGCGCGCGCGGCTCGCCCTGGGGAGCGTGTAGAGCCGATCCTTCAGCACGTCGAGATAGAAGCCGCCCATGTCGACCACGCAGAAGTTGTGCACCTTCTGGTAGATCAGGTGGTACTGGTACTCGCGATAAGCCGCAACGATTTCGTTCTGCAGCGTGGCCGTGCGCGCCAGTGCCCAGCGATCCAGCGCGAGCAGATCCTGCATCGGCAGCGCATCCTTCGCCGGGTCGAAGTCGTGCACGTTGCCGAGGAGGAAGCGTACCGTGTTGCGCATGCGCCGATAGGAATCGGCCATGCGCCGCAGGATCTCGTCGGAGACGCTCATCTCGTTGCTGTAGTCCGTCGCCGCGACCCACAAGCGCAGCACATCCGCGCCGAGACTGCCGACGACTTTCTGCGGCGCGATGACGTTGCCGAGTGACTTCGACTGCTTGCGTCCCTTCTCGTCCACGGTGAAGCCGTGCGTGAGCACGCCCTTGTAGGGCGCGCGACCGCTCTGCGCGACCGAGATCAGGAGCGAGCTGTGGAACCAGCCGCGATGCTGGTCCGAGCCTTCGAGATAGAGGTCGGCCGGAATCCGGATCTGCGGGAAGAGGCGCGGCACGCAATGATGCACGCACCCCGAGTCGACCCACACGTCCATCACGTCGGGCACTTTCTCGTAGCGCGCGGCGTCATCGCCCAGCAGTTCCCTGGGATCGAGGTCGAACCAGCCGTCGATCCCCTGCCGCTCCACGATCTGCGCCACCTTTTCCAGCAACTCCTCGGAGCGCGGATGCAGCGTTCCCGACTCGCGATCGACGAAGAGCGCGAGCGGCACGCCCCAGGTGCGCTGGCGCGAGATGCACCAGTCGGGGCGGCTCGCGATCATGCCGTGGATGCGCTGCTCGCCCCAGGAAGGGGTCCATTTGACCTTGCCGATCTCTTCGAGCGCGGTGGCGCGCAGCCCCGCCTGTTCCATGCTGATGAACCACTGCGGCGTCGCGCGGAAGATCACCGGCGAGCGATGTCGCCAGCAATGCGGATAGCTGTGACGGAACGGCTCGTGCTTGAGCAGCATGCCGCGCTCGGTGAGCACCTGGATGATATGCGCGTTCGCATCCCACACCGTTTCGCCCGCGAAGAGTTCGGTCCCCGGCAGGAACCGCCCATCGGGGCCGACCGGGTTGTCGAGCGGCAGCTGGTATTGGACACCGAGCGCGAAGTCTTCGTGACCGTGGCCCGGAGCCGTGTGCACGGCGCCGGTGCCGGCATCCAGCGTCACGTGAGTCGCGAGCACTATCGGGACCACGCGCTCGTAGAACGGATGATTGAGCTTCAGGCCTGCGAGCGCGCCGCCACCAACTTGCTTCACCTCACGCCACTCGCCCCCGCCGATCCGCTGCACGACGGCGCCCGCGAGCTCGCTCGCGACGATCAGGTACTCCTCGCGTTCGCTCGAGCGCGACTCGAGGAGCGAGTACAGGTAGTCGTGATGCACAGCGACGGCCTGGTTCGCCGGCAGCGTCCAGGGCGTGGTGGTCCAGATCGCGATCGCCGCGGGCCTGCTCCCGAGCGCTCCCGGCGGCAGTCCGAAGCGTCGTGCGAGATCGCTGATGTCGCGCACCGGGAAGCGGACATCGATCGCCGGCGAGGTCTTCTCCTCGTACTCCACTTCCGCTTCGGCCAGCGCCGAGCGGCAGTCGAGGCACCAGTAGACCGGCTTGTAGCCCTTGTAGACGTGCCCGTTGCGCAGGACCTGGCTGAAGGCGCGCAGCTGCTCCGCTTCGTAGCGCGGCGCCATGGTGAGATAGGGATTGGCCCAGTCGCCCAGCACACCGAGACGGATGAAGTCGGTGCGCTGCGCGTCGATCTGTTCCTCGGCGAACTTGCGGCAGGCCGCGCGGAATTCGCGCGCGTTGAGCTTCTGGCCCACGCGTCCGTGCTTCTTCTCGATCTGCAACTCGATCGGCAGCCCGTGGCAATCCCAGCCGGGCACATATGGCGCATCGTAGCCGTCGAGCGAGCGCGACTTGACGACGATGTCCTTGAGGATCTTGTTGAGCGCGTGACCGATGTGGATCGCGCCGTTGGCGTACGGCGGGCCGTCCACCAGGATGAACTTCGGCCGCCCGGCCGCGAGCGTGCGCAACTTGCCGTAGACATCCTGCTCTTCCCACCAGCGCAGCATCTCGGGTTCGCGGCGTGCGAGATCCGCCTTCATCGGGAAGTCGGTCTGCGGCAGGTGGATCGTCGGCTTGTAGTCGGTCACGGGAGAAGGCCTCGGGCCTCGGGCCTCGGGCCTCGGGCTGAAGAAGCAACAACAAGATTCATGTAGTCATACCTAAAGCCACTCTTGCCTGGCGCGAGTCGACATGCATTTGCACGACCATCGCCTCCAGGCTCTCGAACTTGCGCTCCTCGCGCAGCCGCGCGACGAACTCCACCGCCAGCCAGCGTCCATACAGGTCGGCATCGAAATCGAACACGTGCGCTTCCAGCAGCACTTCGCGCCCGCCCACCGTCGGCCGCGTGCCCAGGCTTGCGACCCCGGGCAGAGGTTGCCGCGCGATGCCGCGCACCCGCACGGCGAATATTCCATCGAGCGGGCTCACGCGCCGGTGCACCCGCATGTTCGCGGTCGGGAAGCCGAGCTTGCGCCCCAGGCCCTCACCGCGGATCACCTTGCCGTGCATCGCGTACGGCCGGCCGAGCATCCGTGCGGCGTGCCGCAGATCGCCTTCCGCCAGCGCCTCACGGATGGCGCTCGAGCTCACGCGCTCGCCATCGATCAGCACCGGCTCGACCACCTCCACACCGAAACCAATCGCCGGCGAGAGCTTCTGCAACAGTGCCACATCCGCGGCCCCGCCCGCGCCAAACTTGAAATCCGTGCCCACCACGACCTGTTTTGCCTGCAGCCGTTCGCCCAGCAACTCCTGCGCGAACGCGGGCCCGGTCATGCCCTGCAACCGTTTCTCGAAGCGCAGCACGATGCAGCGCTCCACGCCCGCGGCCGCAAACAGCTCCAGCTTCTCCCGCAGACGCGTCAGGCGCGCGGGAGCGCGAGCCGGGGCGAAGTACTCGCGCGGCGCCGGCTCGAAAGTCAGCACCGTCGCCGGCACGCCGAGGCGGCGGGCATGCGCGCACAACCGCTCGAGCATCGCGCGGTGGCCGAGATGCACCCCGTCGAAATTGCCGATCGTGACTGCGCACCCGCGATGTCGGGCGCGCAGGTTGTGCAGCCCGCGCACGAGTTCCATCAATCCCAGCTCCGGCGCTGCGCAAGCCTCACAGAGGCCGGGATTATAAGGGAAATCAGGCTCTGCGCAGGTCGCGCAGTCGCAAGCCGCAGAGCCAGAGCACCGCGAAGTACACGGTAGCGCCGGCGAACACGCAACCCAGCAGGCGCACTGCCCGGCGCGCGGCATGGGCATCGAGCCAGCCCTGCACATCGCCGCCGATCCACCACAGCAGGAGCGCCATGGCGAGATTCGCAACCAGGACCTGGCCCGCGAATCGCGCCCAACCCGGCGCCGCGCGGTAGACGCCGGCGCGCTTCAGGCCGCGGAACAGCAGTCCCGAATTCACGAACGCAGACAAGCCGGTCGAAATCGCCAGGAGCGCGTGCGGCGCCGGGAAACCGGCCTTGCCGAGCGGCAGCACGATGCCGACGTTGCACACCATGTTCACGGCCAGCGAGATGATGCCGACACGCACCGGCGTCCTGGTGTCCTGCCGCGCGAAGTAGCCGGGCGCGAGCACTTTCACCATGCTGAACCCGATCAGCCCGAGCGAGTACGCCATCAGCGCGTAGGTCGCCATCTGCACGTCGCGCGCATCGAACTTGCCGTAGCCGTAGATCGTCGCGATCAGCGGGCCGGCGAGCGCGAGCAGCCCCACTGCGGCCGGCGTCACGAACAGGAACACGAGTCGCACCGACCAGTCGAGAGTCGAGGAGAAGCGCTCGGGTGACTGGCTCGCGTGGTGCGCCGAAAGCGCGGGCAGCACGACGGTCGCGAGCGCGATCGTGAACATGCCCATCGGGAACTCGACCAGCCGATCGGCGTAATAGAGCCACGAGATGCTGCCGGTGAGGAGGAACGACGCGACCAGCGAGTCGAGCAGCAGGCTCACCTGCGCCACCGAAGAGCCGAAAATCCCGGGCAGCATCAGGCGCGCGACGCGACGCACGCCTTCGTGCGCCCAGCCCCAATGCGGCCAGCCCGCGACGCCGAGACGCACCATGAAGGGCCAGATGAACGCGAGTTGGATGACACCCGCGACGAATACACCGACGGCAAGAACCACACCCGGGTTGGGTGTGCTCGGTGCAATCAGGTACGCGGTGATGATCATGATCACGTTGAGCAGCACCGGTGCGAACGCGGCCGAGCCGAAGCGCCCGTAGCTGTTGAGCACGCCGCTCGCGAGCGACACCAGCGAAATGAAGAACAGGTACGGGAAGGTCCAGCGCAGCATGTCGACCGCGAGGTCGAAGCGGCCGCCGCCCGAGCGAAAGCCCGGCGCGAACATGAAGATGATCACCGGCGCCGCGATCACCCCGATCAGCGTGATCACGAAGAGCGCCACGCCAAAGGTGCCCGCGACGCCGTCGACCAGTTCCTTCACCTCGGGCTGCGTTCGGCGGATCCGGTACTCGGAAACCACCGGCACGAACGCCTGCGAGAAGGCTCCCTCGCCCGACAGGCGCCGCAGGAAGTTCGGAATCTTGAACGCGATGAAGAACGCGTCCATGAGCGGCCCCGCTCCGAACACCTGCGAGTACATCATGTCGCGCAGCATTCCGGTCACGCGCGAGAGCAGCGTCATCGCACTGACGACGGTGGTGTTCTTGAGAATGCTCAAGCGGTTTGAGGCTCCTTCACGGTGGCCGCACTATAGCGGAAAAATCCATAGGCTCTGCGGACTTACGACACGACAGGGGCCGCCTGAAGCATTGACTTTCTCGGGCGCGCTGCGCAGACTACGCGGCCTTTTCGCTTGCCGGCCCGAAGTGGCCTTCAAGTCAACCTGGAGTCAAGAGTTTTGGCCAACACCAAGTCCGCCGAGAAAGCCGCCCACCAGGCGATCAAGCGCCGCGCCAACAACGTCGCCGCGCGTTCCAAGTTGCGCACCGCGATCCGCGACGTGACGCAGGCCATCAGCACCGGCAACAAGTCCGATGCCGAGGAACAGTACAAGGCAGCGGTCCCGGTGATCGACTCGATGGTCAACAAGAACCAGATCCACCGGAACAAGGCCGCGCGCCACAAGAGCCGCCTCGTACAGCGCATCCGCTCCATGGCATGAGCCGCGCTGGCCGGCGATCCCCGCCGACCGAATTTCCTCAGACCTGGTGCCATCCCCTCCCGCCATAGCGACACGTGTGGGAAGGGGTTCGGCCGTTCAAAAAAAACACGGAGTGAACCGATGGCCCGAGTGATCCTGGCGTTGCTGAGTGCGGCAATCGTGACGGGTTGCGCGTCGACGCCCGCCGCGAAGCCCGCTGAGAAGGCGCATGCCGCACCGATTCCGGTGTCCTCGAATCCCTACCCTTCCACGTATCGGCCGCGCAAGGTCGCCCCGACGCTGATCCGCGGCGCGACGGTGCTGACCGGGACAGGAGAACGGCTCGACGACGCTGACGTGCTCATCGTCGACAACCGCATCCAGGCCGTGGGGCGCGCGCTGCAGGCGCCGGCCGACGCGCAAGTCGTCGACGGCCACGGCCGCTGGGTGACGCCGGGACTCATCGACGTACATTCGCACCTCGGCGTCTACCCGAGCCCCGGCGTGCGTGGCAACAGCGATGGGAACGAGGCCAGCAACCCGGTGACGGCGAACGTCTGGGCCGAGCACTCGGTGTGGCCGCAGGACCCGGGCTTCACCACGGCGCGCATCGGCGGCATCACCGCGATGCAGATCCTGCCCGGCTCCGCGAACCTGATCGGCGGCCGCTCGGTGGTGCTCAAGAACGTCCCGTCGGTCACCTACCAGGGCATGAAGTTCCCGGGCGCGCCGTACGGCTTGAAGATGGCGTGTGGCGAGAATCCGAAGCGTGTCTACGGCAGCGAGAAGAAATTCCCCGAGACGCGCATGGGCAATGTCGCCGGCTACCGCGCGCAGTGGATCGAAGCGCAGGAATACATCCGCGACCAGGACGAGTACCAGCGCAAGCTCGCGGCGGGGGACAAGGATCCGAAGCCGGTGAAGCGCGACCTGCGGCTCGACACGCTCGCCGGCGTATTGCGCGGCGAAATCCTCGTGCACCAGCACTGCTATCGCGCCGATGAGATGGCGACGATCATCGACATGTCGAAGGAGTTCAACTACCACGTCTCCGCGTTCCATCACGCGAGCGAGGCGTACAAGATCTCGAACCTCCTGGCCGAGAATCACATCTGCGGCGCGATGTGGGCCGACTGGTGGGGCTTCAAGATGGAGTCCTACGACGGCATTCCCGAGAACATCGCGCTCGTCGACGCGGCGTCGGGCGGCTGCGCGATCGTGCATTCGGACTCGGAAGAAGGGATCCAGCGCCTGAACCAGGAAGCCGGCAAAGCGATGACCGTGGGCCGGCGCGCCGGCCTCACCATCACGCCGGAGCACGCGATCACCTGGCTCACCGCCAATCCCGCCAAGTCGCTCGGCATTCTCGACAAGACCGGCACGCTCGAGGCCGGCAAGATGGCCGACGTCGTGGTCTGGAACCACGATCCCTTCAGCGTCTACGCACTCACGGATCTCGTGTTCGTCGACGGGGTCGTGCAGTACGACCGCGAGCACCCGACAGCACCGGTGTCCGACTTCATGCTGGGACAGCCCTCCGGTCCGGGAGTCGCGCCATGAGACAGCTCCTCTCGTTGCTGCTCGCCGTCGGCGTGATCGGCTCGGCCAGCGCCGACAGTTTCCTGATCAAGAACGCCACCGTGCACACGATGTCCGCGGCCGGGACGCAGGAAGGCGCCGACATACTCATCACCGACGGCCGCATCGCCGCGATCGGCCGAGGTGTGCAGGCGCCCGCGGGTGCGCAGGTCATCGATGCGAACGGACACCCGGTGACGCCCGGACTCTTCGGCGGCCTCACCCACCTCGGGCTCGAGGAGATCGGGCTCGAGCCGAGTGTCGATGACTACGCGCTCAAGCTCGGCAACATGCGGCCCGAGTTCGACGTCACGCTCGCCTTCGACCCGGCTTCTGCGGTCGTCGGCGTGGGCCGTGTCGCCGGTGTCACTTTCGCGATGCTGACGCCCTCGGCCGAGGAAGGCCGCGGCAACCAGCCGGGCGGCACGATCATCGCGGGCCAGGGGAGCGTCGTGGCGCTCGACGGCGCTCCGACGACCTACTCGCGCGCGCTGTTTCTCGATTTCGGCGGTGATGCGAGCGGCCTCGCGGGCGGCACGCGCGCCGCGGAGTTCATGCTGCTCAAGCAGGCCTTCACGGAAGTGCGCTCGCCGAAGTCGTTGCTGCCGGACGATCAGCGCGTGCTGACGCCGGCGGGCCGCCAGGCGCTCGGCGAGTTCATCGGCGGTGCGGGCGTCTTCGTCTTCAACGTCGATCGCGCATCGGACATCCTGCAGGTGCTCGCCTTTGCGCAGAAAGAGAAGCTGCGCATCGCGATCAGCGGCGGCGCCGAAGCCTGGCGCGTGTCGGGGCAGCTCGCCGCCGCCAAGGTGCCCGTGATCATCAATGCGCTCGCGGATCTGCCCGGCACCTTCGATGCGGTGGGTGCGACGCTCGAGAACGCCGCGCGACTCAACAAGGCCGGCGTGCGAGTCGCATTCACCCTGGACAGCACCGAGCCGCACAACATCCGCAAGCTCCGCCAGACCGCGGGCGTTGCCGTGGCGCACGGCCTGCCCTGGGATGCAGGACTCGCCGGGCTGACGCGCGTGCCCGCGGAGATTTTTGGGGTGGCGGACCGATTCGGTACCATCGAGCGCGGGCGGGCGGCGGACCTGGTGCTGTGGAGCGGTGATCCGCTCGACGTCACGAGTCTCCCGGACCGCGTGTTCATCGCGGGCAAGCTCCAGTCGGATCGATCGCGGCAAACCGAGTTGCGCGACCGTTATCTCGAACGGGTGCGCAACGGCACCGCACGCTGAGTACAACTCGAAGCGGCCCCGTCCGGAGGATGAAGGGATGGGCAACAAGGATCTGCGCGAAGCCACGACGAAAGACGTCGCGAAGATCGTGGCGTTGATCAACGAGGCGTACCTGCCGGCCGAGGGTTTCCTCTACGAGGGCCCGCGGATCGACACGGCCGAGGTGCGCGCCAAGCTCGCGTCCGGCGCCTTCCTGCTCAAGCCCAATTCGATCGGCGCACTCGACGGGTGCGTGTACGTCGAGGTCAAGGGGGAGACCGGTTACTTCGGCCTGCTCGCCGTCTCCACCGATCGCCAGCATCACGGGCTCGGGCGCAAGCTCGTCGCCGCCGCCGAGTCGTATTTCAAGTCGCGCTCCTGTGGTGAAGTCGAGATCGACGTGGTGAATCATCGCCAGGAGCTCTTCGGCTTCTACGGCGGCATGGGTTATCACGTCGTGGGGCAGCGTCCCTTCGAGGATCCGCGCCTGCAGCAGCCGTCGCATTTCGTGATCATGCGCAAGACGCTCTAGGCACTCATGCAACACATCGGCATCGTCGCGGGGAGCTCGGAAGGCGCCGCGCTCTGCTACCGGACCCTGTGCCTCGAGGGGCCGGAGCTTCTCGGCGAGTACCAGCATCCGCCGGTGACGCTCGATGGCAGCGTGACGCTCGGCGAGTACATGAGCCATGTCTATCGCGACGACTGGCGCGCCGTGGGCAATCTGATGCTCGAATCGGTGCGCCGCTTGCAGGCCGCTGGCGCCGACTTCGCGATCTGCCCGGACAACACGTTTCACCAGGCACTGCCCTACGTGCGCGACGCATCGCCGATTCCCTGGCTGCACATCGCGGAGGTCGTGGCGCAGCAGGCTCGCACGCAGCGGCTGCGTCACCTTGGCGTCATGGGCACACGCTACCTGATGGAGGGGCCGGTGTACCGCGAGGCGCTAGCAGCAGCCGACATCCGGATGAGCGTTCCGGGGCCGGAAGATCGCGCCATGATCAATCGTGTCATCTTCGAGGAGCTCGTGAACGGGCACGTGCTCGACGCTTCGCGCGAACAGCTGCTCGCGGTAATCGACGGCTTGCGCGCTCAGGGTTGCGACGGCATCGTCCTCGGCTGCACCGAGCTGCCGCTCATCGTCGAGCCGTCCCATGCGGCGCTCCCGACGCTCGATTCGACGCGGCTCCTGGCGCGCGCGGCGCTGCGGCGTGCGCTCGGCTCAGCGCCGGGCTGACTTGCCGGCGCCGCTCGCGGGTGCGGTGTAGATCACCAGGCCGCGGCGAAACACGCAGCGCGCCTTCGCGAAGTTGCGGATGTCCTCCGCAGGGTCCGCGTCCAGCACCACCAGATCGGCATCCATGCCCGGCGCGATGCGCCCGCGCCGCCCGTCTTCCTTGAAGCGCGCCGCCGGCGCGGTGGTCAGCGACGCCAGGATCTGCCTCGACGTGAGTCCGGCCTTGAGCATCAACACGTACTCCTCGGTCGGATCGTAGTCGGTAATGTAGCCGACATCGGTGCCGAACAACACCTGGCCGCCCGCCGCACTGAACGCCTCCAACTGTTGCAGCGTATCGCCGACGGCGCGCGTGATGATGCGCTCGGGAACGTGTCCCTTCGTCATCTCGTAGCCCCAGAGCTTGAGCGTCGGGATCACCGCGAGATCGTGCGTGATCATCTCCTGCACCAGGTCCGGCTCCCACAGGAGTTTCTGGTTGCCGAGCGTCGTGTGCGCGAGCACGTCCACACCCGCGGCCATCGCCGCGCGGATCCCTTCGATGTTGGTGGGATGCGCGAACACCAGCCGGCTGCGCCGGTGACTCTCGGCGACCGCCGCCTTCGCGACCGCCGGCGGGATGTACTTGACGGTGTTGTCGCCCTGCGGCGTCGCGATGAAGAGCTTGGTGATGTCCGCGCCGCGCTTGAGATTCTCGCGGATGATCGACACCGCTTCCTCGGGCGAAGCGGGCTGGCGCAACTGCTTCAGCACCTGCGGTGGAAGCGATTTCAGATAAAAGGGAATGCCGTTCGGCGGGTAGAGCGCCCAGCCGGCGGTGATGATGCGCGGGCCGGGGATCTCGCCGCGCTCGATGCGCTTGCGCAGGGCGACGGTGTTGTCCACATCCGAGGCCGCGTCCACCACAGTCGTGAAACCATAGCGGGTCAGCATCGCGCTGAGTTGCGTCGCGAGCCTGGCCGCGTCCTGGTCCGCCGCCTGTTGCCACTTGCTCTCGGTGAAGTGGACGTGGCTGTTCTGGAAACCCGCGGTGATGATGCCGCCACTGCAGTTCGCTTCGACGCTCCCTGGCGGAACCTGCGTGGCCTCCTTCGCGCCGACCTGCGTGATGCGCCCGTCGCGCATCACGATCACGCCGTTGTCGATCGGCGCAGCATCCGGCGCGGTGTAGACCTTCGCGCCGCGCAGGACGACGGTGTCGCTGGAATGCGCGGCATGCAGCGGCGCTGCGCAGAGCGCGACAAGCGTCAACAGGAGCCCGGGGTTCTTCACGACCGATCCGCCTCGCTGCGGTGATGGACTGCGAAGCGAATGGTAGGGGAGTTTCAGTCGTGCTGCTGCAGGATCCGCGCCTTGCTCGCCTCGTACTCCGCCATGGAGATCACTCCATGCTGCTGCAGGCGATAGTGTTCACGCATCTCATCGCGCAGGTGCTTGTCGCGTGCGGGGCGACGACCTTCGGACGCCTTGCGCACGTAGACCGCGAGTTCCTTGCCAAACGGGTGCGCGGAGCGCGCGACGCCGAGGCCGCCGACGATATCGAACAGGGGCGCCTTCCCGTGGACGCTGAAGAAGGTGAGCGTCTCGCTCATGCGGTAGAAGGACAGGAGCCCCGCGCAGATGAGCGCGGACATCATCAATATCCACGCCGGCAGCCAGGGATTCTCATTGAGTGGCAGTGGCGAGCGCCGGATCCACCACGTGAGCGCCAACGCCAGCAGCGCGAACCCGGCGGTCGCCTGCAGGCAGCGCCACGGGATGTGGCGGCTGCGCTTGGGGATCGGGTCGACGAAACGCAGATCGATCGCGTAGTTGATCGGGCTCGCCCGGGGGCGCTTCAGGCGCACGGCGAGAAAGCGCTTCTCGAAGATATCCAGCACCGTGAAGCAGCCACGCCAGCGGCTGTGCAGGTTGAGGCTCGTCTGGACATTGCGCACCGACTGCAGGTCGGGCACCTCGCTGACGTCCGACTCGAGGTATACGTGCTCGGGGCTCATTCTTCGAAGTTGTCGCTGGCGCGCCGGCCGCGCTTGCCGCGGCGCTCCTGCTCGGGGTTTCCGCCCTTGGGCGGATCGCCGCGATCTGCGCCACGCCGCGGCTTGCCGCGCCGATCGGCGTGGTGCCGATAGATGCAACGACAGGTTTGCGGCGACGAACAACCCGCCAGCGGCAGGCGCGGCGCGTCCTTGGAGAGAAAGCGGTGGTTGCGCAGGTTGTTCGCCGCTTCGCACGTCGAGGTCGGCGTGACGATCGACACTGCGTGCCAGGTTTCCTTGCGGACCGGGCGCGCGCTCGGGCTGGTCGCCGCATCCTTGGGGCGCGTACCGGGAGCAGACGGCGGACGGATCTGCATCGCAATCCTTCGCGCGCAGGGCTTGCGCGCTGCGGGAGGTGACTTTGGAGTCGATGCTAGCGCCGCGGCGTTACAGCGGCAGGACGGCATTCAGCTTCTGTTGAGTGGTTCACAGGCCCGAGTGCGAACCGGTTCACAGTTTTGCGGGGTGCGGGGAATTCCCCGGCTATTGTTCGAGGTGCGCCATCACCGCCTGGCAAAGCTCGCGCGTTCCCTGCCCCGTCGCGCCCGAGATGCGGTGCACGGGGCCCTTCCAGCGCAGCCGGCGCACGATTTCATCGCCGCGCTGCTGCGCGCCCTCGGGATCGAGCAGATCGATCTTGTTGAGGATCAGCCAGCGATCCTTCTTCGCGAGCTCCGGGCTGAACTTCTTGAGCTCGGCGACGATCGCGCGTGCGTCCTTCACCGGATCCGCGTTCGGGTCGAGCGGCGCGATATCGACCAGGTGCAGCAGCAGGCGCGTGCGCTGCAGGTGCTTTAGAAAGCGAATTCCGAGGCCAGCCCCTTCGGCAGCGCCCTCGATCAGGCCGGGAATGTCCGCCATGACGAAGCTGCGATGCTCGCCCACCGACACAACGCCGAGATTCGGATGCAGCGTCGTGAACGGGTAGTCCGCGACCTTGGGTTTCGCGGCCGACACTGCGCGAATCAGCGTCGACTTTCCCGCGTTGGGAAGCCCCAGCAGCCCCACGTCCGCGATGAGCTTGAGCTCGAGCTGTAACGTGCGTTTCTCGCCGGGGATGCCGGAGCCGTGCTGGCGCGGCGAGCGATTGGTACTGCTCTTGAACCGCTGGTTGCCCCAGCCGCCCCTGCCGCCCTGCGCGACCAGCACGCTGTCGCCGGACCGGGTGAGGTCGCCGATCACTTCCTGGGTGTCGAGGTCCTGCACCACCGTGCCGACGGGCACCGGGATCGCGAGGTCGGCGCCACCGCGGCCCGTGCAGTCGCGGCTGCTGCCCGCTTCGCCGTGCGCGGCGCGATAGGTGCGCAGGATGCGAAAGTCCGCGAGCGTGTTGATGCCCGCCTCGGCTCGCAGGTAGACACTGCCCCCGTCGCCGCCGTCGCCCCCGTCCGGACCGCCGAACGGCACGAACTTCTCACGACGAAAGCTCACGCAGCCGCGCCCGCCGTTGCCGGCCTGAACTTTGACGGTGGCTTCGTCGACGAATTTCATGAGAGGGGCCTCGGGCCTCAGGCTCCGGGCCTCAGGCAGAGAGCAAGAAGGTAAAACAAAAACCCCGGCCGCAGCCGGGGTCTGAACACAACGATTCCTGGTGCGCGTTACTCGGTGACGACATCCACGAAGGTGTCGCCCGTCTTGCCGCGCTTCTTGAACGCCACGCGACCGTTCGCCTTGGCGAACAGCGTGTGGTCCGTCCCCATGCCGACATTCACGCCCGCGTGCCAGGTGGTGCCACGCTGGCGCACCAGGATGTTGCCGGCGAGCACTTTCTCGCCGCCGAACTTCTTCACGCCGAGGCGCTTGCTCTGTGAGTCGCGGCCGTTACGGGTACTGCCGCCTGCTTTCTTGTGTGCCATGAGAAACCTGCCTGAAGCCTGAGGCCTATCCAACGATTCCAGTGACTTTGATTTCCGTGTACGGCTGACGGTGCGTCTTCTCGCGCTTGTAGTGCTTGCGGCGGCGGAATTTCACGATCCGCACCTTGTCGCCCTTGCCATGGGACTGGATGGTCGCGGTCACCTTGCCGCCGTCGAGGAAGGGCTTCCCGACCTTGATGTTGGTGCCCTCGCCCACGAGCAGCACCTGGTCGAACTCCACTTTGGCTCCTTCGGAGCCGGGCAACTTCTCGATGCGCAGGACACTGCCTTCCTGCACCCGGTACTGCTTGCCGCCGGTCGCAATCACCGCAAACATTTTCATTCTCCGCAGAGCACCCGGTGAGGTCCGGGCTGGTCAAAAAAGGCTGCGAATTCTAATGGTTGGACGCTGGCGGGTCAAACGCTTTGCCGTTACCATGCCACGTCCCGCAGGTCCCGTAACTCAATGAAAATAGAAGACATACGCGCGCTGGTGAGCGATGACCTCAAGGCCGTGGACCACCGCATCCGCGAGCGTCTGCACAGCGAGGTCGCGCTCGTCGACCAGGTGTCGACCTACATCATCGCCGGCGGCGGCAAGCGGCTGCGTCCACTGCTCGTGCTGCTCGCCGCCCGTGCGGCGGGCTATCGCGGACGCCAGCACATCGACGCGGCAGCGCTGATCGAATTCATTCATACCGCGACGCTCCTGCACGACGACGTGGTGGACGGCTCCTCCATGCGCCGCGGCCAGGACACCGCGAACGAGATCTGGGGCAACGAAACCAGCGTGCTGGTCGGCGATTTCCTGTACTCGCGCGCCTTCCAGATGATGTCCGAGATGGGCTCGCTCGCGATCATGCAGATCATGGCCGATGCCACCAACACCATTGCCGAGGGCGAGGTGCTGCAGCTCCTCAACGCGCACGACCCCGAGACGACCGAGCAGCGCTACCTCAACGTGATCTATCGCAAGACGGCGAAACTGTTCGAGGCGGGCGCCGAGATCGCGGCCGTGCTCGCGGAGTCGGGTGCGGTCGTGCGTGCCGCGCTGGCCGAGTATGGCCGGCGGGTCGGCACCGCCTTCCAGCTCATCGACGATGTACTCGACTACCGGGGCAGCGCCGAGGAGCGCGGCAAGAACCTCGGCGAGGATCTCGCCGAAGGCAAGCCGACGTTGCCCCTGATTCATGCGCTGCGAAACGGCAACGCCGAGCAGCGTGCGCTGATCCGACTCGCGATCGAGCAAGGCGGCCTCGCCGAGCTCGCGCACATCAACGAGGCGATCGAGGCCACCGGCGGACTCGAGTACACGGCGCGCCTCGCGCGCTCCGAAGTGGAAGCGGCGCTCAATGCGCTCGCGAAAGTTCCGGATTCGCAGTTTGCGCAGGCGCTGCGCTCGCTAGCCGCGTTTGCCGTCGAACGCAGTTACTGATCTGCCCGGTCCGCGGCGCCGCCTCGATCCTTGACAGTTGCTGACACTTCCTCACGGAACCGCCCGACGGTTCCTCCAGTCTCCTGTCATGCCATTTTTTCATACCAGGAGTACCGAATGAGACTCACGACCCTCGCCGTCGCTGCCAGCGTGCTGGCGGCCGGCGTCGCCCTCGCTGACCCGCCGGAGGGTGCGCCGCAGGGCCACCATGCGATGCAAGGCCAGCACCAGGCGCCGATCGATCGGCTCACCACCGAGCTCAACCTCACGCCCGATCAGAAGGAAAAGGTCCAGAAGGTCCTCGACGACCAGCGTACCAAGATGCAGTCCATGCGCGAGCAGGCACAGTCCTCCGGGCAGCGTCCGTCACGCGATGAGATGCGCAAGCAGCGTGATGCGATGGACCAGGAGGTGCAGGCCCAGCTCAAGCCGATCCTCACAGATGAGCAGATGCAGAAGTACCAGCAGATGCAGCAACAGCGGCGCTCGCACGCCCAGGGCTACCACCAGGGCGGCCATCCCGAGGGCTCGACGCCACCCCCGACCCAGTAGCCTCGCGACCGCTCCGGCGAGGCGGAGATCCCGATGCGCTCGGCGTGGCTCGATCCGGAACGACGGCCGCGCACACCAGATCGATCGAGCTCCGCCGCGCCGTCCAACCAGTGAACTAACGCGACCGCGGCTGGGTCACTGAGTAGAGAGTGGGGAGCGGGCGATGGAGGCTCGGAGCCGTTCAGTTGCGGTCGTCGAGGTGGCAGCGCTCACGGGGCTGCTGCTTTCCTATATCTGGGGCTGGCAAGGTGCCTTCCGCGGCAGCGGCCTGCTCATCGTGGTCTTGTACTTTGGAATCGGCATTGCCAGTCACCTGCGACGCGGTGAGTCCGCCCGGCAGATCGGGTTCAGGTTGGATAACTGGTCGACCGCTTTCCGCGGGGCGTTCATCGCCGTCGGCATCGCCGCCTGCTTCTTCCTGGTCCTCGGCGCCGTTTTGGACACCTGGCATTTCCCGTCGGTGCGCCAGGTGATGACCGCGGCGCCGTGGATGGTCGCGTGGGGCACGGCGCAGCAGTACGGCCTGCTGTGTTTTTTCTACCAGCGCCTGCTCGAAATCCTGCAGGGCCCGCGCGCCGCAACGCTGGGCGCCGCGACACTATTCGCCGTCTTCCACGTGCCGAACCCGCTGTTGCTGAGCGTGACCCTGGCGGCCGGCATCGTTTCCTGCACCTTGTATCGGCGCGCGCCCAATGTGCTCGCGCTCGGCCTCGCGCATGCGGCGATCTCGTTCGTGATCGCGTGCGCGCTGCCCTTTGACGTCACTCATCGCATGCATGTCGGACCCGGTTACTTTGCGATCTCCTGAGCGACAGCGCCGTCCCTGGCGCGTGCTAGCGGCTTGCCTGCTCGCGGCAGGTCTCACGCCGCGTGCTCATGCCGATGGCGAGCTCGCGCAGTACCTCGCGAAACCGGATGCCAGCTACTCGTGGCACGAGATCGGCTCGGGTCGGCTCGGTGGCGCCGACTACGTGCAGGCGATCCTCACGTCCCAGACGTGGCGCGACATCCCCTGGAAGCATCAGCTCATCGTGTTCCGGCCGGCGAAGGTCGATGCGTCACGGCAGGCATTGCTCTTCATCGACGGCGGACGCTGGAAGCCGGAGTACGAGAGTCTCCAGCAGGCCGATCTGCCGCGCGAAGCGCAGATCTTCACGCGCCTCGCCGACTCGATCCATGCGCCCGTCGCCGTGGTGCGAGAGGTGCCGTTTCAGCCGCTGTTCGAGCGCCGCGAAGATGCGTTGATCGCCTACACCTTCGACTCGTATCTCAAGACCGGCGAGCCCGACTGGCCGTTGCTCCTGCCGATGGTGAAGAGCGCGGCGCGCGCCATGGACGCCGTGCAGGAAATCGCGCGCGAGCGCTGGCAGATCCCCATCGAGCGCTTCACGATCAGCGGTGCTTCCAAGCGCGGCTGGACCTCGTGGCTCACGGCGGCCTGCGATCCGCGCGTGGCGAGCGTCGCGCCGATGGTCATCGACATGCTCAACATGCCCGAGCAGATCAAGCTGCAGCGCGCTACGTTCGGCGAGCTGTCCGAGCAGATCCGCGACTACTCGGACATCAACCTGCCCGGGCGCATCGATTCGGATCTCGGCCGCAATCTGCTCGCGATGGTCGATCCTTACAGCTATCGGGCGAGCCTCGCGCAGCCGAAGCTGATCCTGCTCGGCACCAACGACCGCTACTGGCCGCTCGATGCGCTCAAGGTGTACTGGAACGACCTGAGCGAACCGAAGCGCGTGCTCTACATGCCGAACCAGGGACACGGGCTGCGCGACGTGGACCGCCTGATCGGCAGCCTGAGCGCGCTGTTCCGTTATTCGGCGCGTGGTGAAGCGCTGCCCGAGCTCTCGTGGTCGTGGCAGACGCCGGACGCGAAATCCCTGCAGCTGAGCGTGCAGGCGGATCGCAAACCGCGCGAGCTCATCGCCTGGACGGCGAGCAGCGCGACGCGGGATTTCCGCACGGCCCGCTGGTCGCAGGGACGCTGCAAGCGCTCGGCGAACGGCTACACGTGCAACGCCGCGCTGAGTCACGACCGCTACAGCGCGCTCTATTCCGAGGCGACCTTCAAGGACCGCGACGCTCCCGCGTTCTCAATTTCCACCGCCATCTGCATTGCCGGCGGTCCCGAAGTCGCGCCAGCAAACTGCCTCTCCTTCGAAACTCCACAGCGCTCCGCGAGTGGAATAAATCCAACAAACATCGCAGCGCGATAACGCGCGTCGTCTCCAACCGGAGACGCGATTATGTTCACCGTCGGCGCATTGCGACCGGTTACTAGACGTGGTTCACAGTTGCACCCCCCGTGTATGCGTACCTTGTCGCGCGAATCGCAGGGGGAAACGGTAAGTCCGTCACACTTGATGAGCATGTGTGCATCATCGGCGACAGGGCAGCGCGATGTCGGGGTGAAGAGACAGCGGGTGTTCACCGCCGCGGTTTTTCTCCACCTCACTGATGCGATCTGCGAGCCACGGGGAAATCGATCGCGGCTCTAGCCGCGCAGTCCGCGCCCGTGGCGTCCGCCGACCAGTGACGCCGAATCGACCCTCCGCGAGATCGACAGCTGTTCAGCATTGGGAGGTTGCCAACCAATGTCACACGCGATCCGGAGTTTGGTGCTCGGCTTTCTGATCTGCATCGGCGTGAGCCCGGGCTGGGCCGGCGACAACTATCGCGAGCAGATGAAAGGCCTCGACGAGCAGGTGCAGGAGGTCAAGACCGATGTGCTCAGCATCGCTGCTGAGCTCAACCAGCTGGAGGAGAAGCTCCTCTACCCGTCCGACACGCATCTCGCCGTGTTCGTGGCGCTGGCGCCGGGCGAGTCATTCCGGCTCGACGCCGTGCAGGTGCAGATCGACGGGCAGCTCGCCGCGCACTACATCTACAGCTTCAAGGAACTCGAAGCCCTGCAGAAGGGCGGCGTGCAGCGCATCTACACCGGGAACGTCGCGACCGGACAGCACGAGATCCAGGTTTCCTTGAACGGCAAGCTCGCGAGCGGGCAGGACTACGAACACACCGAGCGCTTCCCGTTCGACAAGAGCGTCGGGCCCAAGCTCATCGGCGTGACGCTGGCCGGCCCGAACTCGGGCAAGCCCGCGATCGACGTCGGAGACTGGCACTAGCCAGAGGCTGGCGCCCGTGAATCGCCTGCGGCACGCGATTCCAAACCTTCTGCTGGTGGCACTCATCGCCGGCGGCGCGTCAGCGGCTGCCGCGCCGCCCGCACGGAGCCTGAAGGACCTCTACTTCGGTGAGGCGCTGTACCAGGCCTACCAGGGGGATTTCTTCGCAGCGCTCGAGCGGCTCGATGCAGAACTCGCGCAACATCGCCGCGTCGACGAACCGGAGCGCGACTCGCTCCAGTACCACATCGGCCAGGCCGAGTTTTCGGTCGGCGATTTCGAGCTCAACTACCGCATGCACCTGCGCGCCGGCCGCGCCATCCGCGCAGTGCTCGAAGGCAACGTGGACGAGAGCGTGCGCAACGAGGCCGCGTTCCGCCTGGCGCGCATCCACTTCCAGAAGGGTCAGCCCGACGACGCGCTCGAGGCGCTCGAGCGCATCCACGGCAAGATTCCGGAAGGGATCCGCAATGACAGCGAATTCCTGCGCGCCAACGTCTACCTGGCGCTGGGACGGCCTGCGGATGCGGTTGAGGTTCTCAAGCGCTTGCAAGGCTCCGGCGCTTTGGGTGGATTCTCCGCCTACAACCTCGCGATCGCGTTGCTGCAGTCCGGACATGCGGCGGAAGCGCTGCAGCAGCTCGACAAAGCCGGACAGCTGAAGGGCGACGACCCGGCGGTCGCCGCGATCGAAGACAAGTCCAACATGGTGCTCGGTCGCCTGATGCTCGAGTCGGCGAATTTCGAGCGTGCGCAGCATTCGTTCGATCGCGTGCACCTCGAAGGCCCCTACTCCAACCAGGCACTGCTCAGTGCCGGCTGGGCCTACGCCTCGGCCGAGAATTACGAACGCGCCCTCGTGCCCTGGAACATCCTGATCCAGCGCGATGTGACCGACAGCGCCGTGCAGGAAGCGAAGCTCGCGCTGCCTTACGCGTACGGCAAGTTGAACGTGTATGGGCGCGCGGCAGTGCTCTACGACAACGCGCTCGTCTCCTTCGGCGCGGAGCTGCAGAAGGTCGACGCCTCGATCCGCAGCATTCGCGAAGGCAGGTTCCTCAAGGCGCTGGTGCGCGAAGAGATCAAGCAGGACAAGGAATGGGTCGTGCGCCTGCGCGCCCTGCCGGATACGCCCGAGACCTTCTACCTCACGGACCTGATGGCCTCGCACGATTTCCAGACGGCACTGCAGAACTACCTCGACATGGAGGAGCTGCACAAGAAACTCCTCGCCTGGCAGGCGAGCTTCGACGCCTTCGACGACATCATTCGCCTGCGCCGCGCGAACTACGAGCCGTTGCTGCCGACGATCGATTCCGAGTTCCGGGAGCTCGACTCGCAGATCCGCCTGCGCATGGAGCAGCGCGCCAACCTCGACAAGCGCCTGCAGGCGATCCTGACTGCGCCGCGACCGGAGCTCCTGGCCACGGCCGATGAGCGCATCGCGCTGGAACGCATCCACGCGATCGAGGCGGCGCTCGCGAAAAGCACCGACCCGCGCGCGGAAGCGCTGCGGGTGCGCGTGCAGCGCCTGAAAGGCGTGCTCACGTGGACGCTGCGCACGGAGTACCCGGAACGACTGACGCAGGCGCACAAGCACCTGCTCGCGTTGAACCAGGACATCGCGGTGCTGAAGGCTCGCTATGACTCCTTCGTCAGGACCCGCCAGGCGGCGGTGCACAGTTACGTGGGCTACGACCTCCCCATCAGCCGCCTGCGCACGCGCGTGCGCGAAGCACTGACGCAGGTGGACACGCTCGTCGCACGGCAAGGCCAGCTGATCGAGACCGTGGCCATCGCCGAGCTGAAGGCGCGCGGCCAGCGGCTCGAGGTCTATCAGACCCAGGCGCGTTATGCGGTCGCGGATAGCTACGATCGCGCCACCAAGGCCGAGGCGGGAGGAGGGTTCTAGATGCGCCCCTCACGCCTGATCCCGATCGTTGCCTCCAGCCTGCTGCTCGCGGCCTGCGCCGGGAGCCCGGACAAGGGGACGCTCGCGAGTCTGCACAAGGTGGCGGCGGACACGACCGACGTGCCGGTGCAGGTGAGCGAAGGTCTCGACAAGGCCGCGCAGAGCTATCAGCGCTTCCTCGACGACACGCCGGAAAGTGCGCTGACGCCCGAGGCCATGCGCCGCCTTGCGGATATCAAGATCGACAAAGAGTACGGAATGCTCGGCGACAGCAAGCCGGCAACGGCCGGCGCCGGCAAGGCCGCAACGTCGGGCGCCAGCTCCAATACCGCGCGCACCGCCAAGCGCGACTCAGGCCAGCTGCCGACACCGGCGGCCGCCGCGAAGATCGACACGCCGAGCGCCACGCGCCCCAAGACGATCGCGACGGAAATGCCGGCGGTCTCCGAGCGCGAGCTCGAGCGGCGCATCACCGGTGAGTCGACCATCGCCTCGAGCGACGCACTGTCCGAACTGCCATTGCCCGAGGGCGCGAATCGCGATCTCGAACGCGCCGGTCCCGCCGAGGCCATCAAGCTCTACGACGAGCTGCTCGAGAAGTATCCCGCCTACGCGTATCGCGACCAGGTGCTCTACCAGAAGGCGCGCGCCTGCGATGAGCTCGGCCGCACCGACGACGCCATGAAAGTGATGGCGCAGCTCATCGCCGAGCATCCGCGCTCGCGCTACCTCGACGAAGTGCAGTTCCGCCGCGCCGAGCACTTCTTCACGCGCCGCAAGTATCGCGATGCCGAGGGTGCCTACCAGGCGATCGTCACCGCGGGACCGGGCTCCGAGTATTACGAGCTCGCGCTCTACAAGCTCGGCTGGACGCTCTACAAGCAGGAATTCTACGAAGAAGCGCTGCACAGCTACTTCGCGCTGCTCGACTTCAAGGTCGCGAGTGGCTACGACTTCGATTCGACGCACGAGGAGGAGGAAGAGCGGCGCGTCGAGGACACCTTCCAGGTCGTGAGCTTGAGTCTCTCGAACCTCGGCGGGCCGGAAGTGGTCGGCCAGTACTTCGCGGCGAACGGCCATCGCCCGTACGAAGACCGCGTGTATCGCTACTTCGGCGAGTTCTATCTCACCAAGCTCCGCTACCAGGACGCCGCAACGGTCTACAAGTCGTTCGTCGACCTCTACCCGCTGCACGTCAATGCGCCGCATTTCAGCATGCGCGTAATCGAGATCTACGAGGCGGGCGGCTTCCCGAAACTGGTGCTCGACTCGAAGAAGGAGTTCGCGAGCCACTACGGCCTCAACTCCGAGTACTGGCGCCACTTCGAGATCGGCAAGTCGCCGCAGGTGCTCGGCTACCTCAAGAGCAACCTGAAGGACCTCGCGAATCACTACCACGCGCAGTACCAGGACGCGCGCCAGGTCAATGACAAGCCCGCCAACTACGCGGAAGCGACGCGCTGGTACCGCGAGTTCCTCGATTCGTTCCACGACGACGCGCAGGCACCCGCCCTCAACTATCAGCTCGCCGACCTGCTGCGCGAGAACGCCGACCAGGCGGGCGCGGCCCGCGAGTACGAACGCACCGCCTACGAGTATCCGGCGCACGAGAAGGCTGCTGCTGCGGGCTATGCGGCCATCTATGCGCATCGCGAATACCTCAAGGTGGTGAGCGCGGACGCGAAGGACGCAGCACGGCGCGACACGGTCACGAGCTCGCTCAAGTTCGCGGACACCTTTCCGCAGCACGAGAACGCCGCGGTCGTGCTCGGTGCCGCCGCCGAGGACCTCTACGACATGAAGGACTTCGTGCTCGCGCGCACCTCCGCTCAGAAACTGATCGACAATTTCCCCGGCGCGGCGCCTGCGGTGCGGCGCACGGCCTGGGTCGTGGTGGCGCACTCCTCCTTCGACCTCGCGGAATACCAGCCGGCCGAGCAGGCCTATACGCGCGTGCTCGAGGTCACACCGCAGGACGACCAGGGCCGCCCGGCGCTGGTCGAAAACCTCGCGGCCTCGATCTACAAGCAGGGTGAGCAGGCGAACGAGCGCGGCGAGTTCCGCGCGGCGGCCGATCATTTCCTGCGCGTGAGCAAGGCAGCCCCGACTTCGAAGATCTGCGCCAACGCGCAGTACGATGCGGGCGCCGCACTGATTCGCCTGCAGGACTGGAGCGCGGCGGCCGAAGTCCTCGACAACTTCCGCCGCACCTATCCGGGTCACGAGCTGGAGAAGCAAGCGACCCAGCAGCTCGCCTTCGTGCATCGCGAGGCGGGTCAGCTGACGCAAGCCGCGGCCGAGTATGAGCGCGTGGCGACGGAGGCGGACAAGCCGGAGCTGCGCGCGGAGGCGTTGCTGCTCGCGGGCGACCTCTACCAGAAGGCGACCAACGCCGACCGCGCGCTCGATGTCTATTCACGCTATGTCGAGCAGTTTCCGAAGCCGGTCGAGACGGCGGTCGAGACGCGCTCGAAGATCGCCGATATCTACAAGGCCAGGAACGACACGGCGCACTACCACGAACAGCTCGGCGAGATCGTGCGCATCGACGCTGCGGCGGGGAGCGAGCGCACCGATCGCACACGCAATCTCGCTGCCCGCTCGGGGCTGGTGCTGGCCGAGGAGCTCTACCAGCGCTTCGCCGTCCTCAAGCTCGTGCAACCGTTCGAGCAGAGCCTGCAGGCGAAGCGGCATGCCATGGACGCCGCGACCGAGGCCTTCAACAACCTCGTCGGTTACCAGGTGGGTGAAGTCACCGCGGCCGCCACTTTCTACATGGCCGAGATCTATTCGAACTTCGGCCGTTCGCTGACCGAATCGGAGCGACCGGCAAATCTCACCGGCGCCGCCTTGCAGAAGTACGAGGACGCCATCGAAGAGGAGGCATTCCCGCTCGAGGAAAAGGCGATCGGCGTTCACGAGAAGAACCTCGAGCTGATGGGCAAGGGCATCTATAACGCGTGGACCGAGAAGAGCCTCGCGCGCCTCGCGGTGCTGAAGCCGGGGCGTTACGCGAAATCCGAGATCAGCAGCGGATTCCTGGGCTCGATCGATCGCTACGTGTATCGCCAGCCGGCACCGCCCGCCGTGCCGCTCGACGGCACCACGCCGCCGAGCGAAACGCCGCCCGCGTCGGCGCTCGTGCCGACCGCGAACACCAGCCAGACCGCGCCTTTCGAGCGCGTGAGCCCACAGGAGTAGCCCGTGTCGCCACGCACCCAGGTTCGATCAGTCACCTCGACGTGCCGCGCTGTGTCGGTGCTCACGACGGCGCTGATGCTGATCGGCTGCGCGGTCTCCACCACTCCCGCGAGCCGGCAGGTGGCGGCGCCGAAGTCGCAGATCCAGCAGGACGAGGGCGGCTTCACGATCGCCGAGGAAGTGCGCGTCGCGGTGGATGTCCGCACCCAGTACGAGAACGCCATCCGCCTGCTCGAGCAGCAGCAATACGAGCAGGGCATCGCCCTCCTCCTCAAGGTGACCGAGGCCGCGCCGAACGTGACCGCGCCGCACATCGATCTCGGTATCGCCTATGGCCGGTCGGGTGATCTCGACAAGGGCATCGAGAGCCTGAAGCACGCGCTCGAGCTCAATCCGCGCCACCCGGTCGCCTACAACGAGCTCGGCATGCTCTACCGACGCAAGGGCGATTTCGCGGCGGCACGCGCGAGCTATCAGAAGGCGCTCGAGCTCGCGCCCGAGTTTCATTTCGCGCGGCTCAATCTCGCCATTCTCTGTGACATCTACCTCGCGGATCCCGGCTGCGCGCTCGACAACTACCTCGCCTACCAGCAGGCGGTGCCGGGCGACGACAAGGCGGCGAAGTGGATTGCCGACGTACGCACCCGGGCGGGTCGCTAGGAGGAGCTCATGGTCAGCCGATTGTTCTGCCTGTCACTGCTTGCGCTCTCGGCCACGGCCGCCGCCGATGACGTCGCGAGCACAGCCGTGCCGCGTGTCGCGAGTACGGCCGCGCCGCGCCCGGACGCGCGCAAGCCTGAAGCGCCCGCCAAGGCGAGCGCGAAGCAGGAGAAGGACACGAAGACTGCGGCCAGCGACAAGAAGGCGGCAGAGAAGCCCGAAGGTGACGTGAAGATGTCGGGCATGTCGATCCTCGGCAATGACGAGGCTCCGAAGTCGCTGGTGATCGTTCCCTGGAAGGGCTCGGAGCTCGGGGACACGCCCGCGATCTCGCGGCTGCTCGACGATTCGACGCAGCCCGTGGACAAGGAAGTGTTCATGCGCGAGCTCGCCTACTACCAGATCCGTTCCAGTTCGAAGTGATTGGCCACAGCGGGAGGTTCATACCGTGGACATCTTTTACGCAATCGTGAAGATCTTCGTCGAAGGCGGCGCCTTCATGATCCCGATCCTGATCGCAGGCGCGATCGGGACCGCGATCGCCGTCGAACGCTACGTCACGCTCACGCGGATCGGCGTGAAGAACCGCAGCGTCTGGGCACAGGTCGAGCCGGCGCTCACCAGCGGCGACTTCGACAAGGCGCGCGAGCTCACCAAGGATGACTCGATCATCTCGCGGCTGCTGAGCGTGGGTCTCGCGCTGCAGGGCGCGGTGCGACGTCGTGACGACGTCAAGGTCGCGATGCAGGAGACCATGACGCAGATCATGCCGCGCCTCGAGAAGCGCACGCACTACCTCGCGACGCTCGCGAATGTCGCGACGCTCCTCGGCCTGCTCGGCACGGTCAGCGGCCTGATCCACGCCTTCTCGGCGGTGGCGACCGTGAACCCGGCGGAGAAGGCGAACCTGCTCTCCGCGAGTATCTCCGAGGCCATGAACTGCACGGCCTTCGGCCTGGTCACGGCGGTGCCGTTCCTGGTTCTGCATGCGCTGCTGCAGTCGAAGACCGCGCAGCTGATCGAGAACCTCGAGGCGGTCTCGATCAAGTTCCTGACGGTGCTCACGACACGCCAGTCGACGCGCGCGCACCTCGAGCTGGCGCGGGTCGCCAACGCGTAAGGAACCCTCATGTACGAAACTCACGCACGCAGCCTGCGCAAACCGGCCGGCCTCCTGCTGGTGCCGATGATCGACATCTTCACGGTGCTGGTCACGTTCCTGCTGATGACGGCCGTGTTTGCGCGCATCACCATCCTGCAGCTCGACTTGCCGAGCGCCGCGGGCGGCTCGCCCAGCGAGCCGACCTTCAGGCTCGAGGTGATCGTGCGCCAGGAGGGGCTCGAGCTCACCAACGGCAGCACGCGGATCGCCGCCATCCCCACGGTGAATGGCGAGTACGACCTGAAGACGCTGTCCGATCTGGCGTTGTCGTTGAAGCGTGACCATCCCGACGTCGACAGCGCATCCGTGCTGCTGGAAGCGGAGGTCAAGTACGACAGCCTCATCCAGGTGATGGATGCGATCCGCAGCATCGAAC
>DATFRO010000065.1:0-10207 GCA_035263105.1 Steroidobacteraceae bacterium
GTCCACGTTCCCTCGTCGACGCGCTCGAGAATCAGCGACACTACGACCGTCTCTGTCATGTCGTCCTCCATCATCACGCAATTGGCCGCAAGGTCCACCGGCGTGCCGGCGCCGGCGTGGTGGTGTGGATGATCGCCGGCCTCGCCCACTCACGCTGAAACGCGCGCCAGCGCGCATTGGGCGCGTGCTTCTGCTGCGACGGAAGCTCAGGCCGCCACAACATCGCCATCGGCGTGAACCCGATCGAGAGCATTTGCCGCAACCGCGCCTCCGCGGCCTCGAAGGTGTCGAGCGGATACCCGATCAGCACGTAGCAGCGCAGGCGGTGTCCGCGCGTCGACAGGCCCGCCGCAATCAGCCGGCGCGCCGCGGACTCGAGCGTCTCGAAGGCATCACCAGGGTCGTACGCCCAGAACATCGTCGGTTGCGGTCGGAGGCTCGCGAGGAGCTCGACCTGGTAGTCCTGCAGCGAGAGCGCCTCAAGGCCGCCCGTGAACTCGACCGGCCGCTGCTGCCGCCGGAGCATCGCGAACACCGCGCGAACGTGATCCTCTGGGCACGCGAGCAGGTTGTCGTCGAGGATGTTCCAGCCGTCCTGAATCGGCAGCAGGCGCGGTTCGGGATCGCGCTTCCAGACCGAGCAGAACCAGCAGCGCCGCGGACAGCCTCGGCTGGTGAACACGTAGCCCAGCTTGATGTACTTACCCACGATGAAGTCGTCGCCGCGGTCGCCGTACGCCACGCCGCCAATCTTCACGTTCGACGTGACGTGCCGCCACTGCTCGGCGAGGTGCTCGGCGCGCGGCTTGTCGTAGGTGAACGTCACCGACACATGCACTTCGTCCGCTTCAGCGAACAGGTCCGGCGGGCCGCAGTAGGCGAGCGCATCGGTCGGGGTCGCGCGCGTGCGCCGAGGGAAGACGCGGATAAGTCTCATCGGTGCTCCAGTGGACTGCGCTCCTCCCGCGCGAGCTCCTGCGCCTTGCGCGCGAGCGCCAGCATCGCCGCCGGCATCTCGGGCATGCAGAACGTGGTCGCGAGCGCATCGGCGTAGTTCGGTGACCAGCCGAGCCGCGCCTTGATCTGGTCCTTCGGCTCGAGCACGAACTTGCCCTTGCGGAACGTGTAGGTCGGCGTCGTGAACTCGCGCACGACCTCGGGCAGATGCGGCAGCGCGCCGCCCTCCTGCACCCACGTCGCCATGTTGAACCACATCTCGGCGCGCCGGTTCTCGTAGCGCGGGTCGAGCGCCGGCGCCGCGAACTGGACCTCCTGAATCGCGTAGCCGCTGTCGACCAGGATGTCGCGCGCGCCGGCCGCCCACCCGCCGGTCGCGTCGATGAACTCCATCTCGCTGCCCCACGTCGTCTTCGCCTTCATCACCGCGGTTGCGATATCGACCGACGCTGCGCTGTTGCGCTTGTGGCGCATGGCCTTCGGCCGGAACGCCGCGCGCCCCTGCCGTGGGAAGAGCACGGTCAGGTCATCGCCGAACCGCGCGACGTCGACGCCGAGCCGCTTCTGCGCCCAGTTGAAGCGCGAGTCGTCGAGGTGCCGGTGCATGGCCGCCATGACCTCCTCGACGCCGAGCAGCGCGTTGAGGCTCGAGGGCGGGAACTTGCCGAGCACGTTGACCATGACCCACGGGTTCTCGCGGCCCCACTTCGCGATCTCCTGGTTCGCCCACTCAAGGCTGATGCGCGGCGAGCGCTTCGGGTCCTCGGGGTCGCCGGTGATCTCGACGATGTGCCAGAGCGCGCGGTCCTCGGTGCAGGCGCGGTAGAGCGGGCCCTCGAGCATTTCAGGGTTGCCCGCCTGCAGCACCTTCGTCTCGAGCCCGCTCGCGAGCACGGCCTCGGCCGTCGTCATGATCGCCTGCGGCATCGAGCCGCTCTCGTCGAGGACGTAGAGGCAGTACTCGCCGTGGAAGCCGGCGAGCGTTTGCGCCTGCCGCTGCGGGTCAGCGGTCCGCGGCCAGGTGCGCGCGGCGCAGAACCAGCGCTCCGGATGTTCGCGCGACTCGATGCGCGTCTTCGTCCAACTGAAGGCCTGCGTCAGGAGCGGCGACATGTGCTGCCACTTGGCGAGCTCCGGCCAGAGGTTGTTGTCGAGGTTGTCCTCGCTGATCGAGGTCGCGCCGACCTTCGGGAACGGGCGCGTGAGCAGGAAGTTCCAGATCAGCCACGCGAGCACGGCGGTCTTCCCTGGACCCTTGCACGCCTTCATCGCGAGGCGATTGACTTTCGGGAAGGCGTCGAGCGCCTCAAGCTGCCACGCATCGGGCTCGACGTGAAAGAGCTCGCGCACCATGTCGACGGGTTGCGCCTTCCAGCGGCGCAGGACCGACCGCGCGACATCGTCGAGGCTCATAGCAAGAACCGCTTCACGACCGCGAGCGCGACGACGACGACGAGGCCGGCGAGCGCCAGGAACAGATAGTCGAGCGAGGTCAACCGGCCATCGTCACTCATTGCTCACTTCGTCGCAGAATCTTCGGGCGCCGCCACTTCGCGCTTGACGTGGTGATTATCACCAGATAATCTCAGGCGCATGACTATTGCTGATTTGAAAGACACCGCGTATCGGTTCGTGCGCCGCGACGGCGCCGACACCATCATCCTCGCCTACGGCACGACGCTCGAGCGATGGCGCGACGCGCGCCGCCGCAACATCGCCGCCGACAGTCTCCGCATCCGCTACGCCGGGCGCGTCTACCGCTTCGCCGGCGCCTACGACGACCTCGACCTCCGCGCGATGCGCGCGGTCGTGGACGCCGAAGTCTTTGACCCGGTCGAGCACCGGGCCGAAGTGAAGCGCATCGTCCGCAAGATGAACAAGACCGCAGGAGGGAAGTAACCGATGACACTCAACGAGCTTTTCACCAAAATTCAGGAGCACGGGTTCGACGCTGAACTGATGAAGGGAGACAAGGACGACTACATCAGCGTGATGATGCCGGATGCGTCCGAACCGGAGAATCCGATCGAGGCCTACATCCATCCGCACGCGCGGGGGCAGGAAGACTTCACGATCCAGTACTGGCAGTTCGGAGAGACGATCGACGTGACCGCGTTTCACGTCCCTGAACTCGTTCATCTGCTGACGACACCAGAAGTGCGGGACGCCGAGGGTCGCCCGGCGTGGTGCGAGTGCCGCTGGCACCGCAGCTAGAGGTGACCCATGCACTACCTGCTTCGCAACATCGACCGCAAACTCTGGAAGCGCGTGACCGCGAAAGCCGAGGCTGAGGGCCGCACCATCCGCGGCCTGATCCTGTTCCTGCTTGAGCGTTACGTCAGTGACAGCGATGCGCTCGAGCGCTTCATCGCAGAGCGCCGCCGACCGTAAGCCCGTCACTCGCACAACCCGTACTTCGACTCGCAGGCGGGTCGTTCGTTGAACATGCGGAGCATGTTCGGCTGATACCCGCCGCGCGAGGTTTCCGCCCACGCAATCACCTCGTCGATCGTGTTCATTGCCAGCCCAGGCACGCACGGCGGGAAGAACGTGCGCCCACTGTCTCGCTCGTAGCCACGCACCTTCTCGATCATGTCGGGGAAGCGGTCCCGCCAGAGCAGGATGTCGTCCTTGCCAGAGTTGATGCAGGGCGCGCACCCGACCCGTGAAAACCCCAGCTTGTAAAGCGGGTTGTACGCCTCGCCGTGGGCCTCGACGTAGGCGAAGCACATGGCCTTGCTCCAGTCGGTGATCGGGTAGTGCAACTCGCAGTCGTAGAACTCGTCCCACTGCACGAACGGCGCATGGGCGCGGGCCGCCGATTCATCGCGTCGGACGCCGGCGTAGCGCGTGTACGCCTCGCCCTCAAGTGGCCCGCCTGGCCCGAACTGCTCGCGCATCCACCGACGCTGCGGCCGGAGTTTGAGGATCGAGGTACAGAACTGCGCCTTGCGCGACGGCGGCCGCCCCTTGATCGCAATCATCCGACCGAAGGTGAGCTCCTCCTCGCTATCGAACCCGCGAATCTCGGCGTAGCCCTCCGTCTCCCAGATGTCCTTCATCCTGGCGGTGATGACGGTGACCGGATGCACGGTGCGCGAGTACTCCGCGACGAAGGCATCAGTGAGCGGCGACTCGTTCCGGCCCGCGTTGGTGTTGGTGAGGATCACGTCGTCTTTCGGATAACGGTTCAGAACCCAGCGGGCGCAGGCCTGGGAGTCGATGCCGCCCGAGAACCCGACGATGTGCTTCACTCGCCCTCCTTCGGCAAGACGCCGGCGGCCTCGGCGATGAGATACGCGAGTGACTTGTCGGCGCCGAGCTCGACGCGCTCCTTCGGCTTGCCCTTCGCGTAGTACCACACGATCGGTTCCATCGCGCCGGCGGTGCCTTTAATCATCCGCTTGTGCAGCGCGCGGTAATACCTTGGGTCATCGACGATCCGATTGCAGAGGGCCTTCGCTTCGATCGTCTTCTTGTTCAGCGCGCCCCTCGGTCGAGCCATAGATCTCAGGTTATTTACTCAGCGCGAGCGCCGCGCCTGCTTCATCGCAATCGCGACGTTCTGCTTGTGCGTCCGCTGCCGGCCGCGCTTCGTGCGTGAGTGTTCGAGCTCGCGGATATTCTGACTGATTACCTTCTGACTTTTGCCGCGTTTGAGTGGCATCACGTCCTCGCTTTCGTGGAGGCTGTAAGAACTGCGCGAACAGGCGACGGAACCGACGGGGCACCACGCCGGCGGCGAACGCGCGACACTCGCGCTCGGTCATCACGACCCACATCGACAGCCGCCGGCGCAAGTGCATCGTGCGCCCGGCCCGCCGGCAGCGGTCACGCTGCGCCTGGAGTTGCTCGCGCGCCGCCGGCGAGAGGTCCATCGCCGCGAGGTCAGGGTCAATCCTCATCGCCAGAGGCCCGCACGAGCCGCCAGAGCGCAGAACGCATACGCTGCCTGTAATGGGACCACGGCGTTGCCGCAGGCGCGGAGTCGGTCCACGCGACTGGAAGCCCCATCAACCACTCCACGAACAGCGGATTGAGCTTCGCCGTGGACGGCCGGCGCGAGGTCGGGTCGGACGGCGAGCAGTCGTTGCCAGGCGTCGAGGTCGCTAGGTGCGGGAGGAAAGAGCGGGACATCCGCTCGAGGCTCGGCGTGTTCGCACTGGGCCGCTCGTTCGCGCCGCCGATCCCGTTGATCCCGTTCTGACTCGAGCCGTACGGCTCTGCGGTCGGTGTCGGCCACGCCATCGCCTGCTTCGCGAATTCGCCGCCGCCGCCGCCCGTCTTCCCGAAGCGATCGGTGTTCGCGATCCCGTCCTTCCAGTCGCGCGCTATCGGTGTCGGCCACTGCCGGATCGCGTCCGTCAGATACGTGCCCCCATGCATCACACCCGTCGTCGTCGTGTGCCGCGCGGCTGATCCCGCATCCTGCACCACGGCGGTAGGCCAGAATAAAGATGCGTTCCCGTCGGTGCGAGGCGCCGACGTCGGCTGCGCGCAGACAATCCCATTCCGCATCGAACCCGAGGTCGGCCAGATCGCCGAGCACGGCGGCCAGTCCGCCTCGGGAAACAAGGGGAGCGACGTTTTCCAGCCAGACGAACTCGGGCTCCACTTCGCGAATGATGCGGACGAGGCCAGGCTCAGGCCAGAGCCAGCGCTCATCGTCGAATCCAGCGCCGCTGCCGGCGGCACTCCACGGCTGACAGGGGAAGCCGGCAGAGATGATCGAAACATTGCCACGCCAGCATCGGCCATCGAAGGTGTACAGGTCGTCCCAGACAGGCGCCGCATCCAGGGCACCCTCTGCCATGCGCGCGACCAGAGTCGCGGCGGCATAGGCTTCCCTCTCGACGTAACAGACGGTGCGGTACTTGGGCAGGACAAGCTGCAGTCCGAGCTCCAGTCCACCAACCCCGGCACAAAGAGCCAAGCCATGCATCACCTCGCCTTGCGTCTCACTCAAATAACCCCACTTTTGCCGGTTGGTGCAGGATTGCCTTGCGGACCTTCGCGCAGATGGCGGTCGTCGGCGGCATGCGCGCACACTTCACATTGACACTCAGTGGACAACTGGCATTGAACGTCCAAGCCCCGCGCGCATCGATGCGGATGTTCTGGATCGCCGCCCCGCAGTACGCGCACGCCGTGCGGATGTCGAGCAGGCGGGCTGGTGCATCCCGCCGGACCTCGATGCGATGCCGCGCGCCGTTCACACCGAGGCCGCCACGCCGGATGTAGAGATACGGTAAGAGCACCAACCAGTCGGGGTGCTCGAGAATGGTCACGACCGCGCCTCAAAGAGCGGCAGCGCCGCGCGCCGCCGGCGTGGGGCCGGCGCGAGTTCGCGCTCGAGCACACCGCACGGGCCTTCACTCACCACGATCACCTCAGGCTTCCGCGCCAAGGGTGCCCAGCACACGATCCACTGCTTCGTGCCGGCTGGGAAGACATACTTCGCGAACTCGCGCCGGGCATCGGCGAGATGGTCGCGGCGCGCGATCCCGCCCTTCACTTGCACGAACACGACCTCGGTGACGTTGACGGCGAGGAGGTCCGAGCCGAACTGGTCGCGCTTCACCGGCACGCGCCCGTGCGGGCCTTGAATCCAGAGCACGCGCTCGAGGAACGCGACCTGATACCCGCGCGCCTCGAGCCACTGCTTCGTGCGGCTTTTCCAGTACTGGCCCTTCGCGACCGCGGTCGGCATCACTCACTCCGCAGGCAGCGGCCACTCCTGGTCGCAGACATCGCAACGCAGGGTGTCGGTGTGGATTCGCGACAGGCGGGCCACGCCCTGGCGCAGACAGTTGGGGCACGTCGCCGACGTGACTTTGTTTCGTAGCGCGCGGTCGTGCGGGAGCTTCATCATCGACCGCTTGCCGGCGGGCCGCAGGCCCAGTTTCTGGTTGATGCGAACCATCGAACTACGTCTCCTCGCTCGATACGCTTTCGTCTTACAACTCTCCGAACACAACTGCCGATGCCGGCGTATCCGATGGGTCAGCACCACGAAGGGCCGCCGGCAATGTAAGCAGATTCGGATCGGCCCCAAACGGTCAGCCCTCCTCCCCTGGTTCGCGAATCGTGAGCGCCGGCCACTCAAGCGGGAGAAGGCCGAGGCGCGTGAGGTCGAGGCGCGCATGGCCGACCTCGACGTGGTCTGGGAGGTCCGGCGGCGCCGGCCCTTCGCAGGCCTCGCAGCGGCGCAGGCGCGCTTTGACTTTCGGGATCTGGATCTCGAGCAGAGCCTCGCCAGTCTTGATGACCTCTCCGCAGCGCCCGCACCGGCAGGCCCACGCCGCGCGCGTCCAGGTCTGCATCAGGCCCGGCCCTTCTGCTGCTGCCGGTTCTCGGCGATCGTGCGATTGATGCATTCGCTCGTCGTCTGGCAGGGGCGGTCGAGATGGGGGCATTTGCCCCCCGCTCCTGGGATGTTGTTGCGACCTCCCCGGCGACCCCCCTTCGCCGAAGGGGGGTAGGGGGGTTGTACTGGTACCGGATCACCGGTTACCGCACGGCCGGAAGTAGGCTGGCCCTGGGCTGGCCTGAGGCTGGGCCCGAGGCTTCCTGTAGGTGGTGCAGGGATGCGACTTAGCGGCTCACGGTGGTGGGGGGTTTGGTGCTGAAGGAAGGTCGGAATGGCGAGAAAGTGGTGTCCGTTGCCGTCCCCATACCGTGTCAAAAAAGCCACACTCGTCAGCTTCGCCAACATGCGTCGGACGTCGCGGGTCGAGATGGTCCTGTCGTAGGGGAAGAGCTCGACCTTAATCCGGTCAGGGCGGTCCTCGAGGCGTCCTTCACGGTCGGCCAAGGTCCAGAGGCCGGCGTAACAGAGGCGCGTGGCAAACGGCAGGCGCGCGAGATCCTCGTTCTTGAAAAAACCCGGTTTGAGTAAGCGTGCCCTCGGCACGTTCCGCCTCCGTCCTACGGTGTCGGTTGTTGCTCGCTGTCCTTTCGTGTCGGGATCATGTCGGCCGCACACAAGAGCGCATGAGCGATCCGGCGGGCGGACTCGGCGGCCTCCTCCTCGAGGCCGTCGAGCGTGACTAGGGTATGGGCGTCGAGCCGCAACGTGATGAAGTGGCGGCCGTCAGGAATCGTGAGGACGTCGGCAATCACGGGGCCGGGTTCCTCGTCGTAGCCGCGATAGAGCGCGATCGAGATGCTGGGGTGACCCATTAGCGCACCGGGTCGTCGACGTAGTACACCTCGATGCCAGGGATCTTGATCGACCCTTTCATCGCGCGCACGGTCGCACTGATTTTGGTTTCGTCGAGTTTGAGGTACTCGCGCGGGACGAGTTTCATCGAGCGCGCGACGATCATCGGCGCAGTCTGCTTCAGATCATTCGGGCCGCCGGTGTAGCGCCAGAGCCAGCGGCGCACCGTCTTCAGGCCGGTGACCTGTTGCTTCACAGTCGGCAACGCCACGACCGGCAGCGGCGCCGCGAGTTGCTCCTCGAGTACAGCGACCGCCATCTCATGGTCGCCGCTCGCCTCGAGCGCGGCGGCTTCCGCGGCCACGCGCGCCTCGTCGAGTGTGCGCTGCTCTTCGGCGAGCTCGCGTTCGCGCTGTTCGCGCAGGCGATCCTGCTCCGCTTTCCAGAGGCGAATGGCGGCCTGCTTCTGTCGGTCGAGCGTATCGATCGGCGCGAGCACGGCCGCCTCGCGCGCGCAGATCATCTTCCAGACGTCGTGTGCGGCCTTCTTAACCGGCGCGAACCACGCCTCGACGCGCTTGTGCGCCTCGCCGAGGGCCTGGCGGTCGAGCACCGCCTGCTCGCAAGAGGCGACGTCGGTGACCTCGCATACGATCAAGCGCTGGACGAGGTCGACGGTGGTCTGTTCAAGTTCACCGCCGGCCGCCTTGACGGTGTCGGGCCGGTTGAAGTCGAGCACGTTGGGAGCGGTCGCGGTTCTGCTCATGAGTCGGCATCCTGATCGGGGAAATGGCGCTCGAATTCCTCGAGCACCTGTTGACGAAGCGCCTGTCGAATTTCGCGATAACTGAGATCGCCGAGCGCATCGGCGAGCGAGACACACCAGCCAAACACCGCCTGCATGAACCGATAGCCTTGCGCGCGGAAATGGACCCGGCTGTCGGCGACGAGCCGGGCGAGCGCCTCACGGGTGACCTCGTCCACTACGCCACCTCCGCGAGCGCGATCCACGATCCCTTGTGCTGCGCGACAATCTGCTGCGCTTCGACGAGCGTCTTGAACTGCCGCGCATCAGTGGGCGCCGAGTACGATTCGACAGCGAACGTGCCGTCCTTCTTCAGCCGGACGGCGTAGCGCTTGACGACGAGATGGAGCCGAAAGAACGCCGCGAGTTCCGCATCGTCCTTCGCCCATTCGTGCGCCATCACCAGATACGCCGCAGTCTGCAGGTTCGCGGCGACGTCCTGCGGTGAGCCCGTCTTGAAGTCAACGAGTACGGGATCACCATCAAGCAGGCCGAGGCAGTCGAGCGTCCCAGCCAGGCGCATGTGCCGCGAGGCCACGCGATGCTCGTTCAGGACCGCGACGAAGTGCCGCTGCTCACAGAACGCCAGCCACGCATTGAGATAGCCGGCGTACTGTGGGAAGTCGTGGCGGAAGCGCGCGACGTCGAGGTCCTGCTCGTTGTAGTAGTGAATCGCGGCGTGGACTGCGGCGCCCCGCTCGCGCGCGTCCTCGAGAATCGAGGGCGGGATGCGCGAGAAGTCAATCAGCCCCGACGCCTTCAGGATGCCCGTCACCGATGGGACGCGGTCGCCGTCCAACGTGTAGATGTGCGTGTCCTTGTCGAAGTCGAGGCCCATCGTTCTACTCCGCGAGTTCAAGCGACTGCAGCAGCAGCCGCTTGCCGTCTTTGGTGCAAGTGAACGTGAGCGCGTGGTCGGTGCCGAGGAACTTCTCGACCTCGACCGCGACGAGGTCATCCTCGACGTCGAACTGCTGCCCGCTGGCGACGGTGATCGTGTAGCCGCCGAGGTACTGGTCGATCGTCGTCACGCCCACCGGCCCGATCGTGACCGTCTCGGCGGCCGCCGGCGCCGGCGTGTCGGCTGGGGCCGGCGTCTCGGAGATGCGGCGCACGATCTTCGGCGCCGGTGCCGGTTCGGCCGTCTCGACGAGCGCACCGTCGCGCACCTCTTCGCGCGAGGCGATGCCCCGCAACACGTCAGGGAAGGCATCGTGCGCCGCCCACGACCGCGCACGCATCTTGAACATGCGGTCCGGATACTCTTGCCACGGGCCCTGTTT
>DATFRO010000066.1:0-68608 GCA_035263105.1 Steroidobacteraceae bacterium
CTCGAACAGAAACGGGTCGTAGACCAGCACGGCGATGACATCGTTGTGCGTCGAGAGGTTGAGCAGCAAGTCGCGCGTGTGATCGTCGTGCCCGTCGAAGTCGCTGATCACGACGATCACGTGGTCGTGCCGGGCTACGCGCGCCACTGCTTCCAATGCGCCGTTGAGCTGCTGCGGCGCGCGCTTGGCAGCCGAGTCCGCCTGCAATTGCTGATTCTGCTTCACGACGGTCTCGAGCAGGTGTGTCACGGCCGGGCGGCTGCGCGCCGGCCGCACTTCCGCGAGCTCTGCGTCGTTGAACACCCAGCCGCCGACGCGATCGCCCTCGCCCAGCAGACGCCAGGCGCATAGCGCCGCGACTTCGGCGGCCGTCACCGATTTCATCGCGCGACGGGTGCCGAAGAACATGTTGATGCGCTGATCGACGACCAGGAGCGAGGGACGATCCTTTTCCTCGGTATAGACCCGCACGAAGGGCTTGCGCATGCGAGCCGTGGCGCGCCAGTCCATGGTGCGGATGTCGTCGCCTGGCAGGTAGGGTCGCAGTTCCTCGAAGGCCAGGCCGCGTCCGCGCACCCGCGACCCGTGGCGGCCCGCGAGAATACTCTGCACGGGCTGACGCGAGAGGAAGGTAAAGTCTCGCGCCGCCACTTCCAGCGCACTCAGGTCCTCGATGCTGACGTAAGCGCCCTGCTGCGCGGCTTTGTCCGCGACGGGAGCCTTGCGCACGCCCTTCGCGCGGCCCAGTGCTGATAGTGAGAATCCCATTGCGGCCTCAGGCCACTGCGACCTTCTTCACGATCGCGTCGATCACTTCGTCGGCCGTCTTGCCGCCGGCGTGAGCTTCGTAGGACAGGATGAGTCGATGCCGGAATACGTCGCGCACCACGGCCTGCACATCATCGGGAGTGACATAGTCGCGGTTGGAAAGCCACGCCATCGCGCGCGCGACGCGATCCAGACCGATCGAAGCACGCGGACTGACGCCGACCTGGATCCACTTGGCGAGCTCCTCGTCGTACTTCGCTGGATTGCGCGTCGCGAACACCAACGCGACGATGTAGTTGGCGACCGCCTCGGACACCTTGACGTCGTTGATCTCGGCGCGCGCCTCGAAGATCACTTTCTGGTCGAGTTTCTTCTCCTTGGCGGCCGCTTTTTTCCCGGTCTCGCTCTCTTCGCTCCGGTTGAGCTTCACGATCTCGCCTTCCGCTTTCTCATCCGGGTAGCCGACGCTCACGTGCATGAGGAAGCGATCCATCTGCGCCTCGGGCAACGCATACGTGCCTTCCTGTTCGATCGGGTTCTGCGTCGCCATTACCAGGAAGAGCTCCGGCAGCGGGTGAGTCTCCCCGCCGACCGTGACCTGTCGTTCCTCCATCGCTTCGAGCAGCGCTGCCTGCACCTTTGCTGGCGCCCGGTTCACTTCATCGGCCAGTACCAGGTTTGCGAACACCGGGCCCTGCTGGAACTTGAACTGACCCTTGCCACCCTCGCTGAAGTAAACCTGCGACCCGGTGACGTCCGAGGGCAACAGGTCGGGCGTGAACTGAATGCGCGAGAACTCTGCATCGAGATGCTTCGACAGACTCTTGATGGCGCGCGTCTTGGCAAGACCCGGCAGGCCCTCGACCAGGAGGTTGCCGTCCGCCAGGAGTCCCAGCAGCAGGCGATCGATCAGGTACTCCTGCCCGATGATCGATTCGCCCATCTGCTTCTTGAGCCCGAGAATGCCGTCGCGAGAACTCATTGGATCTTCTCCTTGTTGCCGCCGCCTAAGTCCCGCCACCCGCGATCCAGCGGTAGTAGGGATTGTTACCGTCCTCGGCGAGCACGGAAGCGAGCGTGCGCTCCCAGAGCTCGCGCTGATCTGCGTAGGCGTAGAGGCCGGCTTCATAGAATCTCAGCAATCGCTCGTGCTCCACCCCGACCTCGGATCTGAAGGAATCCGATGCACGCTGCAACGGCGCGTGTGTCTGGAGCGAGAACAGCTCTGGCAGCACGCGCGCAAACTCGCCGGGCAGCACCCAGGCCGAGTACTCGATGCGCGGCCGATCGTCGGTGACTGACGGTGCGGCAGCGGCAAACGTCTCGAGCCCTGCCCGGTCCGTCACCCAGGTGGCGAGCAGGGCCGCGGGCGACGCGATACCGACCTCGCGCAGCGTGGAGGCGACGTCAGGTTGCTCGAAGCGCGTGATGATCTTCGCCGTGTCGAGCTCGATGGGCGCGAGTGATCCGACCAGCAGTCCTTCGTGAAGCTCCGTGGACCAGAGCGTTGCGTGCGGAAACACATCGAGAAAACTCCTCACCAGCGAACGCGTCGCGTCGGTCGTCTGCGTCGGCAATGGTAGCCATTGCGCGAGCAGCCCCTGCGCATTGAGTCGCGCGGCTGCGAGCTCGTAGAACTCGCGCGAGTACAGGTTCACGACTCCGGCCGCCGAGGGCGGCGGCGGCTCGAGCGTAATGAGGTCATAGCTCGCGCCGTCGCGCAGCAGCTCACGCCGCCCGTCGCGCAGACGAAGTGTCAGGCGCGGGTCGCCCATCACTCCGTAGTTCCCGTTGAACAGCTGCGCAGCGTGTGTCACGGCGGGCAGCAGCTCCGCGCACACGCGTGTCGTAAGACCGGGATAGCGCAGCAGGCTTCCCGCCGTGATGCCGGTTCCGAGCCCGATCACGAGTGCGCTGCGCGGCTCGCCTGCATGGATGATGAGTGGCAACAGCGCCTGCAGGCGCATGTAGCGCCTTGAAGCAAGCGAGTCGCCGGAATTGGACACTCCCTGGATGTAGAGTCGCCGGAACTGATTGGGCGCCCGGCCCTGCTCGATCACGGCCACCGTGCCACCCGCGCTCGCTTCATGAAATCGGAGCTCGCCTCCCCGGGCATGCGCCAGTTGACCTGCCAGGTGCGCCGGCGAAATGGTCACGGCAGCGATCACTGCAATCGTTGCGAGTCCCGCTGCGACCGCGCGGGTGGCCGGTTGCACGTTCGAGCCACGCAGCACGGCCGCCAGTCCGACGGTACTGGCGACTACGGCGAGGACGCCGAGCGTGCGCTCGACGCCGAGCACAGGAATCAGCGCGAATCCCGCAAGTAACGTGCCCGCAACGCCGCCCGCCGTGTTCACGGCGAGCACGAGCCCAGTGTCGGCGCCAGCCCCACGGGCATCGGTGTACAGGCGCAGCGCAAACGGAAATGCAGCGCCGAGAAGCACCGTGGGAACGAAGACGACACACAGCGCCGCCGTCACGAAGCGCGACGACATGGCGATGGCTTCGCTACCAGTCAACTGGAACCCCAGCGTGGCGACCCGGACCTGCAAGGGCTCCAGCCACGCACCCAGTGCCACCAGCTCGAGCAGGGCAACAAGTCCGGCACCGGAGATCAACAGCGCAAAAGTGCCCCACGGATCGCGAGCGCGATCGACGCGACGCGCCGCCAGGACACCACCGAGCGCAAGCCCGCCGAGATATGTGGCGAGCACGATCGCGAACGCGAACGTCCGTGTGCTGGTCCACTGCACGATGGCTTGCGACCAGGCCACTTCATAGCCGAGCGCCACGGCACCCGCGATCGTGTACAGGACTACTGCGAGATGAGCGCCTGCGGGGCGCGCAGATTCGGACTGGCCCGCATGCTGTCTGGGCGGTCGCACTTTTCGCTGCAGCAGGATGAGGGCGCCTGCTGACGCCACGACGTTCAAGGCTCCGGCGAAGATTGCCGCACCTCGCACGCCCAGCGCCGGCACCAGGGCAAATACACACAACAAGGACCCTGCAATCGCTCCGCAGGTATTGGCCGCGTACAGCACGCCGCCCGTCCGCCCGAGGTCGCCAGATGCAGGCTGCAGCACGCGCATCATCACGGGTATCGTTCCGCCCATCAGCACGGCAGGAATCCCCACCAACGCGAAGGGCAGAAGCCACGCGAACAGGCCTGCCCGCGCTTCGAGGCTGGCAAACAGCCCCGCGCTGTGCGCCAGTGCGAGCGTCGCAGTGACGCCAAGCACGGCGATACCGAGTTCCAGCGCGGCGTAGAGGCGAACCGGTCGTTCGTGAGCATCGGCGTGGCGTCCGATCCAGGCGCTGCCGACGGCCAACCCGGCAAAGAAGGCACTGACCGCCACGGCGATCGCATGCACATCGACGCCGACGATGAGCGACAGCTGCTTGATCCAGAGCAGCTGGTAGATGAGCCCGGCCGCACCCGACACCAGCAGGAGCAGCGCCGCAATGAGATCGCCTGCCGCCGCAGTCGCGGCAGGCGACTTCTCGATGCCCGACGCCACTGTCCGCTACTTCTTCGGCTTCGCCTGCTCCTGCTCCATCTTTTGCTCGACCTGCCGCTTCACCTTGTCGACCACCTGGTCGATCGAGAAACTCGCCGGCACCTGGCTCGGCGGGTACTCGACAAAGGTCTGCAGGAACAGGGCCGCCCGGCGGACACCTTCGTTGACGACATACGGATTCTCGGCCATCCACTCAAAATACGAGTTCGTCGGGCCGACATCCCCGCGCTCATACGGATCCATGCGCAGGTTATAAAGCTTGGGCAACCGCATGCAGGTAAACGGTTCCGCCCAGATCATCAGCCCTCCCTGCGCGCGCTGTTCGCAGAAGACTTCCTTCCATGCATTCGGCACGCGCGCGCCTTCGGAGAGGATATCGAAGCGCATCGCCACCAGATCACCGTCGTCATCGAAGTAGAAAAACTCGTCGCGTGCACTCTTGTCGGTCTGCCCCGTCAACATCGGCAGCTGGTTGAACCCATCGAGATGCACTTTGAAGGTCTTGCCCCCGAACGCCGAGCCCTTGAGCAACCGCTCCCTGACGCTGGTGTCTCCGGCGGCGGCCAGCAATGTCGGGAACCAGTCCAGGCCGGAGATCAGGCCGTTGTTGATCTCACCCGCCTTGATCTTTCCGGGCCAGCGCACCATCGCTGGAACGCGGAAGGCTCCTTCCCAGTTCGAGTCCTTCTCGCTCCGGAACGGCGTATTCGCCGCATCAGGCCACGTAAAGAAGTTCGGGCCGTTGTCCGTGGTGAAAATGACAATGGTGTTGTCCTTGATGCCGGCGTCATCGACGGTCTTCAGCAGCTTGCCGACGTTCTGGTCCATCTCCCACATGCCGTCGGCGTACTCGTGGCCTTTGCCGAGTCCGGCTTTGCCTTCGTATTCCGGCCGGACGTGCGTGAAGATGTGCATGCGCGTGAAGTTCATCCAGACGAAGAACGGTGTCTTCGCCTGCGCCTGCTTCTGAATGTAGGCAATGGCCGCACCCGTCGTCTCGTCGTCGACGGTTTCCATCCGCTTGCGAGTCAGTGGCCCCGTGTCCTCGATCTTGCCGTCGGCGAAGGTATGCAGCACGCCGCGCGGGTTGTAGAACTTGAGGAAATCGGGACTGTCCTTAAACCAATACGGGCGCTCCGGCTCCTCTTCCGCGTTCAAGTGGTAGAGGTTGCCGAAGAACTCGTCGAACCCGTGCTTGGTCGGCAGGAAACGGTCCTGGTCGCCCAGGTGATTCTTGCCGAACTGCGCCGTCGCATAGCCGAGTGGTTTCAGGGCCTGGGCGATCGTGATGTCCCGGTCCTGCAGACCGGTGGGCGCGCCGGGCAATCCGACTTTCGACAGGCCGGTACGGAAGGGCGATTGCCCCGTGATGAAGCTCGAGCGCCCCGCCGTGCAGCTGTTCTCGGCGTAGTAGTCCGTGAACATCATGCCTTCGCCGGCGATGCGGTCGATATTGGGGGTCTTGTAGCCGACCAGGCCGTGTGTGTACGCGCTGATGTTCGACTGCCCGACGTCGTCACCGAAGATCACCAGGATGTTCGGCTTGTTCTGGGCAAGCGCGGCGCTTGAACCGAGCACGCCTGCGACAGCGAGTGCTGCCACCAGCTTGCAATGTCCACGCCGTCGCACCACGATTTCTACGGATTTCATGAAACCTCCCTGAGATGGGTCGCGTGCGGCCACGCGAACGCAGCCATCATGCGGACATGGCAACGACCGCATGCTGCCCGTGAGCCGACCGTACAAACAATTGCACTAAAGGACAGGTCGGAACGTCGGGGACACACGCCTAGTGCGTCCGGAGTGCACCACTCACGGCCGCGAGGAGCTGACGGCCTCCGAAGGGTTTGGGGAGAAAGTCCGCGGCACCCGCGAGCTGCGCCTGCTTGCGTGCCTCGGGACCGTCGAAGGCCGTGATGAAGATCACCGGCGAGTGGATGCCTGCATCCGTGAGCTGTCGCTGCAGGTCGAATCCTGATTGATCCGGCAGGTGCACATCGAGAATGAGACAGGCTGCTGATGATGCGGCGCCGTCCTGGAGTAACTCCGCAGCGCTGGCAAAGGGACGTGCGTGAAAACCGGCGTTGTCGAGCGTGCGCGTGATCGCCTCACGCATGGCGGTGTCGTCGTCCACGACGACGATCGTGCGGCTCGCGTGGTTGAAGTCCCCAGCCGTCGCGCGGCTGGACTGGACGGGATCCGGCATCCGCGCAGCTTGCCTGTGTCGGGCCCGTTCGAGAATTGCACTGTGGGCCAGTGCGGCATTGTCCGTTGGTGCAAGTCCCTTGGTGCGCGGACTGGCGCGACTCAGCAGGTGCCGTCGGCAGGCTGGGAGCCCGCAACCCCGCGCAATTCATCGGCGAAATGCACCAGCTCGGCCACCGAGGCGGCTTGCATTTTTTGCATCACGTGCGCGCGGTGCGCCTTCACCGTGCGCTCGGCCGTGCCCAGTTCCGCCGCGATCTGCTTGTTGAGGCGTCCGACCACGATGCGTGCGAACACATCCCGCTCACGGGCCGTCAAGGCCGCATAGCGCTTGCGCAGCGCATCGCGACTGTGATGGATCTCGCGGCGGGCGGCATCGCGTTGCACGGCGCTCGCAACCGCGCTGAGCAGCGCGTCACGCTGGACCGGCTTGGTGAGGAAGTCGACCGCGCCCGCCTTCATCGCGCGCACGCTGGTCGGCACATCGCCGTGTCCGGTGAGGAAGACGATCGGGAGCTGGTCCTCACGCTTGCGCAGCGCCTCCTGGAGCTCCAGTCCGCTCGGTCCGGGCATGCGGATATCGAGCACGATGCATCCGGGGTCATCGCATGGCGGCGCCAACAGCATCGCGCCAGCCGAAGGATAGCCGCGCACCGCGTAGCCGGCGGCGGTGAGCAGGCGTGCGAGCGCGGTACGCATCGAGTCGTCGTCATCTACGACGTGGACAACAGGCGCCAGCTCGCTCATACGGCCGCCCTCACCCCGGTAACGATCCGCGGCGCCGCGCTTGCGACGCGGCGCCGCTCTTCGACCGGCGCGGCGGGCAGCGTGAAGTAGAACGTGGCGCCTCCCTGCAGGTTGTTCTCGCCCCAGATCCTGCCTTCGTGGGCCATGATGATGGAGCGCGCGATCGAAAGACCGAGACCGAGCCCGCTCTCCTTGGTCGAGTAGAAGGAATCGAACAGGTGCGCGTGCAGCTGCGGCGAAATGCCGGTCCCGCTATCGACGACCGCCACCTCGACGCCACCTTCTCTCCTGCGGCTCTTGACCTTGATAGTGCGTGTGCCCTCCGGCATCTCCGCCATTGCATCCATGCCATTGAGCAACAGGTTGAGCAGCACTTGTTCGATGTGCACACGATCCGCGGCAACTACCGGGAGCCCTTCCTCGAGGTCGGTGCCGAGGCTGATGCCGCGCCGCCGCGCATTCTCGAGGAGCAGGCGCACGACATCGCTGATGGTCCGGTTGAGATCGAGCGGCTGAATCTCGAGTTCTCGCTTGCGCAGCAGGGTCCGCATGTGGCGGATCACTTCGCTGGCACGCAGGTCGTCCCGCCGGATGTCGGCCAGGATCTGGCGCACCTCGCCCAGCTGCGTCGGATCGCGATCGAGCAGCAGTTCGGCGGTGTCCGCGTTGCTCAGGATCGCGCCCAGCGGTTGATTGATCTCGTGTGCGATACCTGCCGTCAACTCGCCGACCATCGCCAGTCGCGCTGCATGCATCAGCTCGCTGCGCTGATGATTGAGCTCGAGCTCCATTCGGTGCCGCCGCCGGCCCTGCAGTAAGAGGAGGGTCAGAAACAGGCACGTCAGGATGGCCGCGCCGGCGCCCGCAACGATCGTCCAACGATTCAACTGCCAGAACGTGGGCGTCTGGAAGCGCACGTCACAGCCCGGCGGCAACCGGCTTCCCGGGATCGACCAGCGCGCGAGCTCGCGGGCATCGACTGTGCAGGCGGGCACTGGCGTCGGTGGCAGCGTCGCGGACTGTGGATCACGTCCTTCCAGGATGCGGGACGCCACCGTCCCGGCGATCCGCCCTTGCTCTTCCCAGCTCGACACCGAACCGCCGAGAATTCCGTGCCCCAGGTACGTGTCGAAGACACTGAAGATCGGCACGTGCGAGGCCTTGGTGAGCTGTTCGAGCACGTCACGAGGCAGGTAGCGCTGTCCGGAAGCATCGTTGAATACGCTTGTGAAGAGCACGACGCTGTCATCGGACAGCGCCGCCACGCTGTCGAGCATCTGCGCCACGGTCTGACTAGAGATCTGTTGCACGTCGACACCGCCGCGCAGGTTGCGCAGCTGGCGCTCGGCGCGGCCGAGCCAGTCCTGGTCGTAATCTGACGTCCCGCTGATGATGACAACATGGCGCGTGCCTGGCCGCAGGTGCAGTGCGAGCTCGACGGTACCGATGATGTCGAAACGCATCGGCACGCCGACGATCCCCGGATCGACACGCAGCGACAGGTCCTCTTCGGGGACACCGCTGAACACCACGGGTGTATCGGGCCACAGCTGCGCATGGTGTCGCCGCACGAACTCGAGCGCCCCGCCGCGCACCGCGATAACCACGTTCGGTACCTTCGGCGTGTTCTGCCGGGGTATGACGCGCTCGTCGCGGGCTCCGTCCGCGGGACGGCCGCGTAGGGAATCCAGGGTCTCGGAAGCGAATTCGACGCCGGGGCCCCATTCAGCGCGCAGCGCGGAACGAATCGCCTGGTCCTGCTCCACCATCGACGGCTCGAAGAGCTCGCCGCCATGCAGGATCAGCACCTGGTGCACGACGCCCGGGGCGCTTGACCCGCCAGCGGCGTCGGAAGGCGCCGGACCAAGCAGGCAAACAGCACTCGCCAACACGCAAGAACTCAGGGTCCGAGTGCGTTTGATGGCTCCTTCCCTCACCGTCCCTCCAATGCAACCGCAGGTTCCGGCCTCTCTGTATTGTTTTCGCTATTGCGAAACCAGCCTGCGCGCCTTTGACGCAATGTTTACATTGCAATCATTGCAAGTCCACCATCACCGCGGTTTTACCGCCGCTTGTAGGACGGTGGGGCTGAGGGTCGAAGGGGGACGAACCCGTCGGGCGCGTCCCCCGCGCGGGAGGTCAGGGCTGGCCGACGAGAGGCGCGTTCGAGAGCACGTTGAGATCGAGGACGGTCGCGATCTCGTTTTCGATCTGCAGGAACTGCGCCGCGCGCACCGGTGAAACCGCGCGCCCGATCTTGCCCGCGTAGGTCTCCCACAGGCTGATCCGCTCGTGCTGCATCTTGAGCCAGCGCTGCGTGAGCTGCTTGGCCTGGTCGGGGTCGAACTTGGTCGCGCTCTGCGCGATGGTGAAATCGTTGGCGAACTTGAGGCGCTTGTCGCTGAAGGCGTTGAGCTTCTTCTCGTACTCCTCATAAATGGGCCAGAACTTCTGCGCCTCGCCGTCGCTCAGCTTCATCACCTCCTCGATGGTCTGCTTCTTCGCGCTGTTGAAGTCGGCGCGATACTTCTCGAGGAGTGCTTGAGTCTGTGCGTCCTGCGCCGCCGCCACCCCGGCCGCGCCCAGCAGCGAGATTCCCAGCAGCACCGCCATTGTCCTGCGCATCCACGTGCTCATGGTCGTTACTCCTGTTTCAGTCAACCGGCCGGAGCCGCGTTCGCATCACCCTCGCGCTTCCAGGTTCCGTCCGGATCGAACACGTTCATTTCTCCGGCGAGCTTCTCCGTGTCCTTACCCAGATCCTTGGAGAACACGACGCCGTCGTGATTGACGACGAACGTCATCACACCGCTGTTGCCGTAGTCCGCCGGGTACGCGATCAGACCAAAGCCGCCAATCATGCGGTCGTGCACGATGTAGTCGTAGGCGCCGCCCTTGGCGTTGGAGCCCTGACCCTTGAGGATCCGGTAGTAGTAGCCGTAGAACGGTTGAGGCTTTCCGGACTCCTGTTTCCCGTAGCCGGCGGCGCGCGCATTTGCGTACGCCGGGCCGAGCGGGCTCGGCACCTCTGCAACGCCTGCTTCCCAGTAGAGGCCATCGCGCTTTCCCGGCGTGCTGATCAGCAGTTGTGCGTAGTGCAACAGCGGGTCGTCGTCCGGGTCGCGCGCGTAGTACTCGCGCTGCGCATCTACGTAGGCGAGGCAGGCCTGGATGGCCGACAGCTCGTTGCGTCCCACGCGTCGATCGACGATCTCCTCGACGCCTTCGCCATCGTCGAAGCGCCACTTGCCACTCTCCTGGACCAGCGGGAACGGAAACGGCCACTCATCCGAACCGACTTCCAGGATCTGCGCGCCGTCATCGCGCGTCGCGAGCTTGTGCGACTGCGTGTAGAGATCCACGAAGCGCTGCCCGGTGTTGCGGTCCTGTACCGGATCGCCGGAGTCGAAAAGCGGTTTCGCCTCTTTTCCGAGCACCCGCAGCAGCTGATTGGTGTTTCCGGACTTCACCGCTGCCATGAGCGCATCTACCGCCTCCTGCGGCGAAGCGTACGTTCTCTGTTTCCCGACGAGATCACAGGCGCTGACGAGCAGCAGCATGGCGCTGGCCGGAAGGAGGATCCGTGTGAGCACGACTTGCAGTTTCATTCGCATGCCCTCCTTCAACGCCGCCGGCCGCCGCCGCCGCGAGACATGCCTCCGGCTGACCGGCTCGACATGCCACGACTGCTGGCCGCCCGCGTGCCGCTGCCGCTGTTCATCCCGCGAAACGCATCGGACGACCTGCTGCGGTCGTTGAAGCTGGAGCCACCGCCGCTTCGATCGCGGCTCTGTCCCCCGAGGTCCCGGCTTTGGCCGCCGACATCACGGCTCTGTCCCCCGAGATCGCGATTGCCAGCATCGCGCGTCTGGCCGCCAAGCTGGTTACCCTGCGTATCCCGCATGTTGCCGGCGCCTTCACGGTTGATCTGCTCGCGACCCTGCTCGGCCCGGCCGCGGAACTCGTCGCGCGACTGCACCGCCTGCTGGTTGCTGCCCCGGTTGAACTTCTGCTGCGTGGCGTTATCGCGATACTGCACACCCTTGCGATGATCGGGGTTGTGTTGCCACGTCTGCGAGTTGTTCCGCACGTTGGTATTGCGGTTATTGATGTTGGTGTTGCGGTTGTTGATGTCCGTGCGGTTGAAGTTGTTGTAGTTGTTGACGTTGATGTCGACGTCGCTGTGACCCCAATTGCAGCCGCCCCAGAGCGCGGATCCGACGGCAACGCCCACGCTGAAAGAGAAAAAAGCCGCGCCCGGCGGATACACCGGATACGGCGGATAGGCCGGATATGGCCACGCGCCGTAGACCACGGTGGGGTTGTACTGCGGAACGTAGACCACTTGTGGATCGGACGGCTCGATCGTGATGATCGTCGTGCTGGCCGCCGTCGACCCGGCCGGCGCCGGTTCAGTCTTGACCGTCTGCTCCTTGGAACTCTTGAGGTTTCCTTCCTTCTGCGCCTTGGCACGCAGGCGCTGCACAGCGTCCATGACGTCCTTCTGCTGCGCCAGGAAGGCATCGCCCAGCTTCTGCGTCCAGTCGAGTTTGTCGCTCATCATCGTAATCACGTCCGGGAAGGCGGTAAGCGACTTGACGGCCGGATCCCAGCTCTGCTTCTCCATGGCCGCGGAGAGCGCATCACCGGTCACCTTCGGATTTTCCTTCGACCAGCGCGCCGCCTCGACGATCTCCAGTGGGTACGTGGACGCCATGAAGATCTGCGCCAGCAACGAATCGGGGAAGAGCGCGATGGGCGCGACGATCTGGTCGAGCTCTTCGGGCTTGAACGTAGGCGCCGGCGGCTGCTGTTGCTGCGTGTCCTGCGCCAGAACCGAGAGGCTCATGGCTGCGCAAAGCCACAAGCATCGTGTCACCTTCGTCACGAACGAGCGTGCGAGCTTCATGTGCTCACCTCGCAAGGTTGGAGGGCCGCCGCTAACCCCACATCACTTCGCGGGTGGATTGGGGAAGTTGCTGAAGATCTGCGCCACCACCGCATCGATGGCTGGCCCGGGGTTCTTACGCATTTCGTCGCTGATCCGCCCATTGGCTACACCCTGCCATGCGAGCTGGTCCTTCTTCGCGTCAACCAGATCGATGCTGAGCGTGCCTTCGCGGTAGTTGTACGTCTGGATGTCCTGCGGATAGCCGGCCCATGCGCCGTAGTAACCCGCGCGATACCCGTAGAAGCCAACCGGAGCTGCGGGAGTCGACTGGATCTCCTGCTTCTCCTGCACCTTGACGTAGAAGTTCACCTTGAGGTCGGGATTCGACTCTTCGTAGCGATACCCCTTCGCCTCGAGCTGCGTGCGCGTCGCCTGCTTGAGGCGACTGGTGATGATCGTCGAGTACTGAGCCCGATCGGTCGCCAGGGCATCGAAGAAGCCGAACGTCTTGTATGACGCCATGTCCGCTGACGGGTCCTTGTCCACGCGGATGTCGGGCCCTGTTGCACAACTCGCGAGACCCAGCACGCCAGCAAGGACGACGGCAGATCCGGCACTGCGGAGATATTGCATAAGGACTTCCCTTGTGATGATCCGTGTAGACGGCGTCGTGAATCGAAGGCCGCTCGTTGAGGTTGTGCCGCGAACCTAGCACAGCCGTGCAGGACGTAAAATTGCCATTTGAGGCAACTCGCCGCTCGCACGCTCGTCCAATAGCCCCGTGCCCGATTGCGTCCGACGAAGCGACCGCGCTAGGCTCGCCGCGCCGCGGCGAAATGGCCGAGTGCCAGCGCGCGACCCCCGCCCCCAGGAATCCCGTGGTTACCGTGCATCCGCCTTCCCCGACCCTCACCATCGCCGCACTTGTGGCCTGCATGCTCGCAGCGTGCGGGACGTTCGGAACCGGTGCGGGACCCGCCGAGACCGAAGACGGTCTCACTCGCGTCGACGTGAAAGGCGTCGATGCAGCCTACCTGCGTCCGGGTTCGACGCTCGCGTCGTATAGCCGCATTCAGGTCGACCCTGCCGAGGTCGCATTCAGCAAGGAGTGGAAGCCCGAGGAGCCCGGCTCGCACCGCCCGCTCAGCGATGAGGATCGCAACAGGATCAGCGGGGACCTGAGTGAGCTTTTCGGTCGGACATTCGCCGAGGTTCTCGAAAAAGGTGGCTACCCGGTAGTCACCGAGCCCGGCACGAATGTTCTGCGTGTCACTCCCAAGCTCACGGACGTGTACATCAACGCTCCCGACGTCCAGACTGCCGGCCGCTCCTCCCAGTACACAAGGAGCGCCGGTCACATGACGCTGGTTGCGGAGCTGCGCGACTCGCAGTCCGGCGAACTTCTCGGACGCATCTACGATCGGCGCGACGCGCCCCAGGATGTGGTCCTGAGGCTGACCACAAGCGTGTCCAATTCGCAGGAAGCCCGCAATGCGATGGCTACCTGGGCCAATGTCCTGCTCGGCCGCTTGAACGCCGTGCGCGTTCAATCCCCGCCCCCGCCCTGATCCGTACCACGTAAATCTACGCGGGAGCGCGTAAGTAGATTTGCGGGCTTGTGCCCCAGTGCACCCCCTGAGCTATGATGCCCTCGCCGTTCATTTGGGATCGGCGTCGCGTGTGAGGTCACCTCAAGATGATCCGCTCACTCCGTATCGCGCAGATTCTGGTCCTGACCGCATGCTCCGGATGGGGACTCGCTCAGGCGCAACAGGTGCAGGCCGTGGGCGAGAAAGGCCGCGGCCCGATCAATCAGGACTGGCAGTTCAGCGTCGGCGGCTTTTTTGTCACCAATGACACCAAGGTCACGGTGAACGGCGAAGCCATTGAGGGCAACGAGGTGGACTGGGATAACGAATTCGATCTCGGGGACAAGGATCAGATCCGGCTGGACGCCTTCTGGCGCTTTGCCGAGCGACACAAGATTCGCCTGATGTACTTCCAGAACAATCGCAGCAACACCAAGGTGACCGACCGCGAGATCACCTTTAACGGTGATGTCTACCCGGTCAACAGCAGCGTCACGGCCAGCCTCGATGAGAAAATCATCGAGCTCGCGTACGAGTACGCCTTCTACAAGACTGACACGCTGGAACTGTCCGGGTCAGCGGGTCTTCACACGCTCAAGTTCGAGCCGAAACTGAGCGCGACCCTCACCTCAGGCCCAAACACTGGCACGTTCCAGACCTCCGACGCGAGCGTGACCGGTCCGCTGCCGGTCCTCGGGTTCCATGCGTTGTGGGATATGGGTCATAACCTCTATCTCGACGGCCTGGTGCAGTTCTTCTACATCAGCTTCGACGAGTTCGATGGCAGCATCACCGATGGGAAGGTCACATTGACCTGGATGCCCTGGCAAAACATCGGCTTCGGTGTGGGTTGGAATTCGTTCAAGACCCGCGTGGACGTCAGCAAGAGCGGTTTCGACGGAAAACTGAAGTTCGGTTACGGCGGTGCCATCGTTTTCGTGACGTTCGCTTTCTGATCCGGCCCTGATTCAGTCGCGCTTCGCCTTGACCGCATCCCACGCGGCGAAGCTGCTGTTCTGCTCAGCCAACCGCCGCAGAAGCGGCGCTGGCTCCCAGTAGTGTTCATGCAGGCTATGGAGCCGCACGATCTGCGCGTACACATCGCTCAGCCCGGTCGCGTCCGCATAGAACATGGGTCCGCCGCGAAAGCGCGGGAACCCATAGCCCGTGGTCCAGATGACATCGAGATCGCTCGCGCGCGCCACGATGCCCTCCTCCAGGATACGTGCCCCCTCGTTGATGAGTGGATAGACGCAGCGGAGCGCCACCTCGTCATCGGGAATCGCCGAGCGCCGCTGCACGCCGAACTTGCGCGCCAAGCGCTCCGTTAGTGCGGTCACGTCCGGATCGGGGTGCGGCGTGCGATCGCCCGCCTCGTAGCGATAGAAGCCCGAGCCACTTTTTTGCCCCAGCTTGCCGAGCCGTGCGAGCTCATCCGTAACTTCGTGGTACGGGGCCGGGCGCTGCGCGCGGATGCCGACGGTTTCCCGTGCCTTGAAGCCGACGTCGTTACCGGCCATGTCGCTCATCACGAACGGTCCCATCGCAAAGCCGAAGCTTTCGATCACGCGATCAACCTGCTCGGGGGTCGCCCCTTCGAGCAACAGCTGATCCGCCTCGCGCAGGTACCCCTCCATCATCATGCGATTGCCGGCGAAGCCGTAACAGACGCCCACCACCACGCCCACCTTGCGCAGCTTCTTGCCCACCGCAATGGCCGTGGTAAGTATTTCGGGCGCTGTCTTCGCGCCGCGCACGATCTCGAGCAGGCGCATTACGTTTGCGGGGCTGAAGAAGTGCAGTCCGACAACGTCCTGTGGGCGTCCTGACTCGTCGGCAATCTCGTTCAGGTCGAGAGTCGAGGTGTTGCTCGCAAGCACGGCATCGCGCCGCGCGATTCGACCGAGGTCACGGAAGATGCGCTTCTTGAGCGCCAGATCCTCGAACACCGCTTCGACGATGAGGTCCGCTGAGGCGAGCCGCTCCAGATCCAGGCTCCCCTCGATCGAGCCGATGCGTTCCTGCGCCTGCTCCCGGGTGATTCGCCCGCGCGTCATCGAACTCTCGATCGTGGCGCGGATACGCGCGAGTCCGCGCTCCAGCAGTTCGGGAGCGGACTCGACCAGCTGAACACCAATGCCGGCATCGGCGAAGGCAACCGCGATACCGCCGCCCATCGTGCCCGCGCCGATCACTCCGACACGATTGATCGGGCGCGCCACCACGTTGTCGCCCAGTCCGGGCACGCGGCTGACCGCGCGCTCGGCGAAGAAGAGATGGCGCAGCGCCTTGGACTCGGCCGAGAACTCTGAGTGATGCGCGATCTCCCCTTCCTTGCGCAGACCGTCGTCAAACGGCAGTTGCACGGCCGCACTGATTGCATCCGCGGCCCAGCGCGGCGCTTCTTGTCCACGCATGCGCTTCGCCGCTCCCGCCAGGCTCTTCGTCACGAAGTCGGGGTCGAAGCCGCGCGCGTCGACGGCGCGAGCACGCGTCGGCCGAGGCCCGGCGCGGGTTGCGACCAGTTCTTCTAGATAGGCGAGCGCCGCTGGCAGGAGGTCTCCTTCGATGACTCGGTCGATCAGGCCCAGCTCGAGTGCAGCTCCGGCGCCGATCGGTGCTGCGCTCAGGATCATTTCGAGCGCGGCTTTCGCACCGACGAGTCGCGGCAGTCGTTGCGTTCCGCCTGCGCCCGGGATCAGGCCGAGCGTCAGTTCCGGCAGACCGAGCCTGGCGTCGCGGTTGGCGCAACGGTAATGGCAGGCAAGCGCGAGTTCCACGCCAGCGCCGAGCGCCGTGCCGTGCAACGCCACCAGCACGGGGCGCGGGAAACTCTCAATCGTCGCGAACAGTTCGCGAAACGTCGGCGGCGGGACGGCGCCGAACTCGCTGATATCGGCGCCCGCGGCGAACGTGCGGCCGCGGCACGCGATCAGCACACCCTGCACGCCAGGGTCAGCCGTCAGCCCGGCGAATGTCTCGAGCAGGCCGGCGCGCACCCGTGCAGAGAGGGCGTTGACCGGCGGATTGTCGATCGTCACGAGCGCCAGGGCGGCACGTCGCTCGACTGAAACGATGGAATTCATTGCCGACTCGGCCCCCGCAGCGCCGCTGACAGCGGTTGTCCAGATAGTTATACTCTACAACCATCTGGAGGCGGGCGTGAACATCGCTGATCTCATCGCCATCGACGTCCACACGCATGCGGAAGTCTCCTGCCGGGATCCGCAGGACGAGTACGGCAAGGAATTCGACGAAGCCGCCGCGCGCTACTTCAAGATCGAACGGCGGCCGACGATTGCCGAAACCGTCGCCTACTACCGCGAGCGGCGCATCGGCCTGGTCATGTTCACGGTCGACGCCGAGTTCGAGATGGGCCGGCGCCGCATCAGCAACGACGAGGTGCTGGAGGCCGCGGCCCAGAACCCGGACATCATGCTGGCATTCGCGAGTGTCGATCCGCACAAGGGGAAGCTCGGGCTGCGCGAGGTGCGCAAGCTGATCGACGCCGGCCTGGTGCGCGGGTTCAAGTTTCACCCGACAGCGCAGGGTTTTTTTCCGAACGATCGCATGGCGTACCCGATGTACGAGTTGATCGCTGCTGCGGGTCTGCCGGCGATCTTTCACAGCGGCCATTCGGGCATCGGGACCGGGTTACGCGGCGGCGGCGGCCTGCGTCTGAAGTTCTCGAATCCGATTCACCTCGACGATGTCGCGGTCGACTTCCCGGACATGCCGATCATCATCGCCCACCCTTCCTGGCCGTGGCAGGACGAAGCTCTGTCCGTCTGTCTGCACAAGCCGAACGTCTACATCGACCTGTCAGGCTGGTCGCCGAAATATTTCTCGCCGTCGCTGGTGCAGTACGCGAACACCCAGCTGAAGCGCAAGATGCTCTTCGGCTCGGACTTCCCGCTGATTACGCCGGATCGCTGGATGAAGGATTTCGAGACCGCGGGCTTCCGACCGGAAGTGCGGCCGCTGATCCTGAAGGAGAACGCGGCGCGGCTGCTCAAGCTCTCGGCCTGAGCAGCCGTACCGGTTGATCTGGATTTATTTCTTGAGGGCTTTCTGCTCGACCGCGACCTGGTCGGCGGTGTGGCACTCAGTCACCGGGGAGAGGCGACTGCCGGTGCCCGCGGCGGCCTTCACCTTGTGGCAATAGAGCCAGCGGCCGTCCTTTTCGATCATGTTGTAACCGGCGATCGGCTCGGGCTTGCCCTGTTCCTCGGGTTCCTCGGATTTCGCGGCTTCGCTCGCCGTGGCCTCGGCGCTCTCTGCCGTGGCGCTTTGCGGCTGCGCGGTCGTTTCCTTGTTGCTCTCGGCCACAGGGGCTGCTTCGGTGCTGGTCGCCGCGGCTACGGACTCGGACGCTGTCTTGGTCGACGCCGCCGGTGTCGTGTCATCGGCGGCGGGCTGGGTCTGGGCAAACGAGATTTGCGAGGCGCACAGCAGGGCCACGCCGGCAACGAAATTCAACACCGAACGCATGATTCCTCCGGGACGGATCTGGGACAAAAACGAGCGCGGAGGATACCTGCTCCGGGGGCAAGTGGAAAGTTTTTCGTACTTTTGTCAAAGAACAGTCAGTGCCTGTCAAGGAAGCGGTTAACGCGCGTTGAATTGGGCCTGCCGTTCCTGCACCCACTTCGCCATCGCCGCCTGCCGTTTTGCCACGCCTTCGGGGTCCGAATCGGCGGAAGGCACCGCTGCCAACACCGTGGCGAAGTGATTCTGCAGTCGCTCCCGGACCTCCGGATACGGAATGATGTAGAGCTCGTTGCTGCGCACAGCGGTCAAGACATGCTGCGCGAGCTCTACCGGATCCATCCCTGCCGCATACAGCGTCTTCAAGGACGCGATCACCTCGCCGTCCACCCGGTAGCCGCTCTCGTCGTACTGTGGCGGGCGCGTCATGACGGATTCGGCGATGTTGGTGTTGACATTCGCCGGGCACAAAACCGAGACGCCAATGTCGTATTTGGCGAGCTCGACGCGCAGGGCCTCGGAGAGCCCGCGCACGGCGAACTTCGAGGCACTGTAGATTCCTGCCGGTCCACCCGCTATGAAAGCGCTCATCGAGGCGGTATTCACGATGTGACCACCCTGGCCATGCGCGATGATCCGCGGCACAAATGTCTGGATGCTGTTGACGACCCCGCCGAAGTTCACGCCCATCATCCAGTCGTAGTCGGCGTACGTCGATTTCTCCAGCGGTCCGAAGATCGACACACCCGCCGTGTTGAACAGCAGTTGCACGGGACCGAACACCCGTTCCGCTTCATCCGCGGCCCGCGCGCAGGCAACGCGATCGGTGATATCGAGCCGGATCGCATGCACCGGTGCGTTGCGCTCGCGAAACCAGGCGAGAGCCTGGTCGATATGGTCCTGCCGGATGTCGGCGATCACGATCCTGGCGCCGGCGGCGGAAAAGACGCGCGCCTGACCGAAACCGACGCCACTCGCGCCGCCCGTTATGAATGCAACCTTGCCACTGATGTCCTGCACGAGTCTCTCCAGGGCCGGCGCCACGACAGTCGGGGCGACGCTGATTATATTTCGTCGGCGAATTCCCGCGCGCAGGCACTCACGACATGAGACTGCTCCTCGTCGAGGATGACGCGATGATCGGTGAGGCCGTGCAACGTGGCCTGCGCACGCTCGCTTTCACGGTTGATTGGATTCGCGAAGGCGAGAACGCGCTGCCCGCCCTGCGGCAAACCGAGTACGACCTGCTGGTATTGGACCTGGGGCTTCCCGGCCGCAACGGCCTCGACATCCTGCGTGAGGTGCGAGGCGCCGCAATCTCGCTGCCGGTCCTGATCCTCACCGCCCGCGGTGAGGTATCCGACAAGGTCGCAGGGCTCGATGCCGGCGCAGACGACTACCTGGTCAAGCCGTTCGATCTCGCGGAGCTCGCCGCACGGGCGCGCGCGCTGCTGCGCCGGCGCAGCGGCCGGGCGCAGCCGTTGATCGAGCATCTCGGCGTGACACTCGACCCGGCGGCGCATCGTGTGATATTCGAGTCGCGCGACGTTGCGCTCTCGGCACGCGAGTATGCGATCCTCGCCGCCCTGATGGAGCGGCCCGGCAGCATCCTGTCGCGACAGCAACTCGAAGAGCGGCTCTACGGCTGGAACGAGGAGATCGAGAGCAATGCGATCGAGGTGCATATCCACGCCCTGCGTCGCAAGCTGAGCACGAATTTCATCCAGACCGTTCGCGGTCTCGGTTATCGCATCCGCACGCAAGTCTGAGCGCATGCAGCCGCTGAACTCGATTCGCACGCGCCTGATGATCTGGCTGCTGGCCGCCGTGGCCATCACGGGCGCGATTGGCGCATGGCTGATCTACAGGAATTCGCTGGCCGAAGCGGATGCGTTCTTCGACTACCAGCTGCGCCAGACCGCACTCACGTTGCGCGACCAGGCGTTCGAGTACGCTGCTGCGCCGACGCTGACGCCGGAAGAGGCCGGCTTCGATTTCGTGGTCCAGGTCTGGAGTTTCGAAGGAGTGCGGATCTATCTCTCGCAACCGCACGCGAGCCTGCCCGGGCTGACGCCGCTCGGACTCTCCACGGTGACTTCGCGTGAGGGCGATTGGCGCGTGTTCGGCATTCGCGCCCGGGGCGGCGTGATCCAGGTGGCGCAGCTGATGCGGGTGCGCAAGGAACAGGCTGCGCGCCTGGCGTTGCGTACGCTGTTGCCGTTCGCGCTGCTGCTGCCGGTGCTCGCCGTCATTGTCGCGATCGTCGTGCGTCAGTCTCTCGACCCCCTCGAGCGACTTGCCCGAACGGTGCGCGCGCGCGCGCCGACGGCCCTCGATCCGCTGCCGGTCGCGGGGCTGCCCTCCGATGTGCGTCCGCTGGTCGATGCACTCAACGGACTGCTCGCGCGGCTGATGCACGTGCTCGAACGGGATCGCGCCTTCGTGGCCGATGCCGCGCACGAATTGCGCACACCGCTCACCGCACTCAACCTGCAACTCGATGCTCTTGATGCAGCTCATGGCGAAACCGAACGCGGCGAGGCGCGTGCGCGGCTATCCGAGGGCCTCAAACGCGCCGCTCGCCTCGTCGAGCAACTGCTGACGCTCGCTGGAATCGAGCCCGCAGAGCGGGCGCCCTTCGTCGCTGTGCCAATGGAGGAAGTGGTGCGTGAGGTGGTCGTCGATGCGCTGGCGCAGGCGGATGCGCGGCATATCGATCTCGGTTTCAGCGTGCTCGACCCCGCCATCGTCCGCGGAGATCGGGGCGCGCTCGCCGTCCTGGTGCGAAACCTCATCGACAACGCCATCCGCCACACCGCGCCGGGCGCCACCGTGGACGTCGCGTTGGACAGCAGCGGCGGACGGGCGCGCCTTCGCATCACGGACTCGGGGCCCGGCATTTCGCCGCATGAGCGCACGCGGGTCTTCGATCGTTTCTACCGGGTTCCGGGCACTCAAGGCGTCGGAAGCGGCCTTGGCCTCGCCATCGTGAAAACGATTGCCACTCAGCACGATGCCAGGGTGAGCCTGGATTCGGGCCCGGCGGGCCGCGGATTGCAGGTCACCGTTGAATTCCCTCCGGGTGCACCTGAACAGCTGGCGAACTTAAGCCTCTCTTAAGACTCCTCATTTATCGTCGGTGCTCATCTGGGGCACCGATTGCGATGCCCGAACCTGAATCTGTTCGAGGAGTTCAAAATGAATGACGAATTGGCTCACCGGCCATCCAGGCGCCCGAATCCGTGGGTCGTTGGCGCGCTCGCGGCCGTCCTGGGCCTGATCGTGCTGGCTGGAGGCTGGACGTTTGCGAAGGAGAATGCCGCGACCGCTGGCGTGTCGAGCCCGGCGCAGATCCATCTGTCGCAGGCGACGCCCTCCCCCGCCGCGCCTGCAAGCGACGGTCAGCCCCTGGTGCGTGGCTTGCTTCCGGACTTCACCGGGCTGGTTGAGCGCTTTGGCCCCGCGGTCGTGAACATCAGTGTGACCGGGACCGTCAAGACGGCCGGCGCACCCTTCCCCGATTTTCCCGGCTTCGGTCCCGATGATCCGTTTCGCCAGTTCTTCCGCGGCATGCCGCGGCAGCCTCGCGAAGTGCCGATGCGCGGTGAGGGCTCCGGGTTCATCGTGGATCCGAATGGCATCGTGCTCACCAACGCGCACGTCGTGAATGACGCGAAGGAAGTGACCGTGAAGCTGACCGATCGCCGCGAGTACACGGCACGGGTGCTCGGCAAGGACACTGCGAGCGACATCGCGGTGCTCAAGATCGACGCCCACAATCTGCCGACGGTGCGACTTGGCAAGAGCTCCGATATCAAAGTCGGGCAATGGGTGGTGGCCATTGGCTCGCCCTTCGGCTTCGAGAACACCGTGACGGCAGGCATCGTCAGCGCCAAGGGGCGTACGTTGCCGGGGGGCGGCTATGTGCCGTTTCTGCAAACTGATGTCGCGGTCAATCCAGGCAATTCCGGTGGTCCGCTCTTCGATCTCAACGGTGAAGTGATCGGCATCAATTCGCAGATCTACTCGAACTCCGGCGGCTACGAAGGCGTTTCATTCGCCATCCCGGTCGACGTCGCCATGAACGTGAGCCAGCAGCTGCAGGCCCACGGTCACGTGACGCGCGGCAAGCTCGGTGTGCTGATTCAGGAGGTCAACCAGCAGCTCGCCGACACGTTCGGACTCGAGCGTCCACGCGGCGCGCTGGTCGCCAAGGTGGAGGACGGCAGCCCCGCCGCGGCTGCAGGCATCAAGCCCGGTGATGTGATCCTCGGTGTCGACGGCCAGAAAATCGAAAGTTCCACCGAGCTCCCGGCTCGCGTCGCCGCGCTCGAACCCGGATCGCAGGCCAAGCTCGAAGTCTGGCGCGACAAGAAGCCCCAGGACGTCAGCGTGCGCATCGGAAAACTCTCCGAGACGCAGGTCGCTGCGAATTCGGACGAGTCAGACTCGGGCGGCGGGAAGCTCGGCCTCGCGGTACGCCCGTTGACACCCGAGGAGCAACGCGAATCCGACATTCACAAGGGACTGGTCGTGGAGTCCGCGACCGGGGCCGCCGCGGAAGCGGGAATCCAGGAAGGCGATGTGATCCTTTCAGCGAATGGCAAGGATGTGAGCAGCGCGGAGGAGCTGCGCAAGATCGTCAAGCAATCCGGCAAACACATCGCGTTGCTGGTTCAGCGCGGCGATACGCAGATCTTCGTTCCGGTCGCGCCGGGTTGAGGCAGGAGACCTCGCGCGCGCTACTTGCGTGGAACGATGCGGCACTGGCCGAACACGACATAGGCACCCTTGCGATCCGCGATCGTGAGGGTCATTGCTCCGGTCGTGCGATTGACCACCGTGCTCCATGCAAACTGCAGGTCGGCTCCCTGCAGCACGAGTGACTCGCGATTTTGCGTCGCATGCTGGATCGGCAACAGCGAGGTCCTGAAGGGTGAGCGGATCGCGAGCTTCGCCACGTCGATGCCGAGCTCGGCGTTCTTGTCCTCGGACTCCGGCTTGAGCGGCTTGCAGCTATCCTCGGTCGGCAGGCAGTCATGACCCTTGAGCGGCTTGCAGGACATCGGCTGGGAACCGTCGAACTGTTCAGCGGCGGCGGCCGTCCCCATCGACAGCGTCAGGGCAATCGATGCCCACAGAAATGCCTTCATGAACATCTCCTCGAGTTGTTCTAGATGGTCGGGGCGACAGGATTTGAACCTGCGACCCTCTGCACCCCATGCAGATGCGCTACCAGGCTGCGCCACGCCCCGAACCGGAGAAAGGTCGCTTTGAAACCGCGGCGCGAATGATAGCCGTCACCGGCGCAAAAAAGAACCCGCGGTGGTTTGCACAGCGGGTTCCGATGGCAGGCGCTGGTAGCGCTAGAAGCCTGCGATCACCTGGATTGCGCGCACCGCGTCGACGCAGCCGAAGCCCGAGTCGAAATCAAACATCGTTGAAGGTTTTTCAGGTGCGTCGCGCAGCGGCGACGGAGAATCTCAGCGAAGTCAGCGGCGCAGGATGCGCAGGATCTCTTCGAGCTCGGTGCGCAGCTGCCGCACGATCTGCACGCTCATGCTCAGGTCTTCGCGCGCCTCATCTCCCGTGAGCCGGTTGCGCGCGCCACCGATGGTGAAGCCCTGTTCATAGAGCAAACTGCGGATCTGGCGGATGACGATGACGTCCTGGCGCTGGTAGTAACGGCGGTTGCCACGTCGCTTGACCGGCTTGAGTTGCGGGAATTCCTGTTCCCAGTAGCGCAGCACGTGCGGCTTCACACCGCACAGATCGCTTACTTCGCCGATCGTGAAGTAGCGCTTGCCCGGGATCGGCGGAAGCTCATCGTTATTGCTTGCTTCCAGCATAGGCCTCGACCCGCGCTTTGAGCTTCTGGCCCGGACGGAACGTCACCACGCGCCGTGCGCTGATCGGGATCTCCTCGCCTGTCTTGGGATTGCGGCCGGGGCGCTGGTTCTTGTCGCGCAGGTCGAAATTGCCGAACCCCGAAAGCTTGACCTGTTCGCCAGTCGCAAGCGCCGCCCGCACTTCCTCGAAGAACATGTCGACGAGTTCACGGGCTTCGCGCTTGTTCAATCCCAGCTGGTTGAACAGAGCCTCCGCCATCTCCGCTTTTGTGAGTGCCATGCTTTATTGATCTCTTATCGAGGCGTTCAGCTCACGCCGCAGCCGATCCACCACCGCGACCACAATCTGGTCTGCGTCCTGGTCGGTAAGCGTGCGGGAAGATTCTTGTAATATCAAGCCTAAAGCGACACTTTTTCGTCCAGAATCTACGCCCGCCCCCCGGTAGACGTCGAAGACACGCAGGTCGCGTAAAAGGCTTCGGGCGCCAACACTAACATGTTCACGAATCGCCGCCAGCGTGACGCCTTCATCGACCACCACGGCCAGGTCGCGCCGGATCGAGGGGAAGCGCGAAATCTCCCTGAAAACAGCTAACTTGCCCTCAATTGCTGCCGCGAGTTCGAGTTCGAACAGCACGGGCACATATGTCAAGTCGAGCGCGCGCACGAGTTCGGGATGCAACTCGCCCACCCAACCAACGATGCGACCGGCGTGCCGAATGCTCGCGCTGCGCCCGGGGTGCAGACAGCCGAGCGCATCGGACGCGAACGAGAATTCGTGCGCTGAGCCTGCGAGTTCCAGCAACGCTTCCACATCGGCTCTCACATCGAAGAAGTCCACCGCGCGGCGTTTCTCGCCCCATTGCTCGGGCAGTGCCGAACCGGCCGCGAGTCCCGCCAGTGTTGGAATCTCCGTCAGCACGCCGGCCTGCTGCAGGAACCTGCGACCGGACTCGAACAATCGCACGCGATCGTGCTGGCGCCGCAGGTTCTCGCGCAGCGCCACGATCAGCCCCGGCCAGAGAGATACGCGCATCGCCGCGAGGTCGGCCGCAATCGGGTTGCTCAGCATCAGCGGAGCAATGTCGGGGAACAGTCGTCGTTGCAGCTCCGGGTCGACGAAGCTGTAGGTGATCGCCTCGAAGTAACCGCGGTCTGTGAGCAGCGTCAGCGCGCGATCGACGCTCACGCGACTCTCGGCGAGCGCCTCGAATCGCTGACGGATCTGCGCATCGACTTCCGCGATCCGGTCAAAGCCGTAGATACGGCCGACTTCCTCGACCAGATCCGCTTCGATCGCGATGTCGAAGCGGTGCGACGGAGGAACCACCTGCCACCCATCGGACGTCGTGCGCACCTGCATCCCCAGCGAATCGAGTATGCGGCCGGCCTCCTCGTCGGGAACCTGCGCGCCGAGCAGGCGCGCCAGGTGGCTGCGCCGCAACGCGAGCGTGGGAGATGCCGGCAGGAAGGACTTCTCCGCGGCAACGGTGACCGGCCCTGCCTGACCACCAGCGATCTGCAACAAGAGTTCGGTGGCGCGCTCCACGGATTCTTCCTGGGCGCGCGGATCGACGCCGCGTTCGAAGCGCTGAGCGGCATCGCTCATGAGCCCATGTCGCCGGGCACAGGCGCTGATCACCGGAGGCGTGAAGAATGCAATTTCGAACAGCACTTCGCGCGTACTCTCGGTGACAGCCGTGCGTGCGCCCCCCATCACGCCTGCGAGGCCCACGGCACCAGCACCGTCCGCAATCACCAGGTCCTCGGAGTGGAGCGAGATTTCCTCGCCGTCGAGCAGCGTCAGCTTTTCTCCCCGATGCGCCAGTCGCACGTCGATGCCGCCCTGCAACTGCGCGAGATCGTAGGCATGCATTGGCGTGCCCAGCTCGAGCATCACGTAATTGGTGACATCCACGATCGGATTGATGGCGCGCAGGCCGCCGCGCCGCAGCCGCTCGCGCAGCCACAATGGCGAGTGCGCGCGTGCATCCACACCTCGAATCACGCGTGCGACGAACTTGGCGCACGCTTTGGGTGTCGATAGCTTGATGTGGACGTGCGCGTCGATCCGCGCGGCGGCGTGTTGCCGCGCTGGCGCGGCGAGCCGCGTGCCCATGAGCGCTGCGACTTCACGCGCCAGGCCGCGCACGCTCATCGCATCGCCGCGGTTCGGCGTCACGTTGATCTGCAGGATCGGATCATCGAGGTCCAGGACTTCGCGCAGGTCACGGCCGAGCGGCGTGACACCCGGAAGCTCGAGGATTCCCTCCTGCTCGTCGCCGAGTCCGAGCTCACGCGCGCTGCACAGCATGCCGTTCGATTCGACGTCGCGCAGTCGCGTCGCCTTGATGATCACTCCGCCCGGCAGCTGCGCACCGACCAACGCCACCGCCGAGCGCAGGCCCGCCCGCGCATTGCTCGCACCGCATACGACCTGCAAGCGATTCTTGCCGTCGGTGGTCACGCTGCACACCGACAGTTTGTCGGCCTGCGGGTGGCGCGTGCATTCGACGATCTCGCCGACCACGACATTGGAGAACGGCGGCGCTGCGGGGCTGCGTCCTTCGACCTCGAAACCCGCCATGGTCAGGCGACTGGCGAGGCTCGCCGAGTCCCACTGCGGATTCGCCCACTCGCGCAGCCAGGCTTCGCTCAGTTGCATGGCTCAGCCCGCGCCGAATTGCGCCAGGAAGCGCAAGTCGTTTTCGAAGTACAGCCGGATGTCGTTGACACCGTAGCGCAGCATCGCGAGACGCTCGATGCCCATGCCGAACGCGTATCCGGTCCAGCGTTCACTGTCGACGCCGACCGCCTGCAGGACGTTCGGGTGAACGACGCCGCAGCCCAGGACCTCGAGCCAGCCGGTCTGCTTGCACACTCTGCAGCCGGCGCCGTTGCAGAACAGGCACTCGATGTCAACCTCGGCCGAGGGCTCGGTGAAGGGAAAGTACGAGGGCCGGAAGCGAATGCCGAGCTTGCGCTCGAAGAAATGCTCCATGAAGCCGTGCAGCAGCGCCTTGAGATTCGCCAGGCTCACGTTCTCATCCACCATCAATCCCTCGATCTGGTGGAACATCGGCGTGTGCGTGATATCCGAATCCGACCGATACACGCGCCCCGGCGCGATGATGCGCAACGGCAGCGGCGACTCGCGCAGCGTGCGGATCTGCACGGGCGAGGTGTGCGTGCGCAGCAGCCTTCCGTCCGGAAAGAAGAACGTGTCCTGCATCGCGCGCGCCGGGTGATTCAGCGGAAAATTCAGTGCATCGAAGTTATGGAAGTCATCCTCGACTTCCGGTCCCTCGGCCACGCGAAAACCTGCCGCGCGGAACAGCGCCTCCGCACGCAACCGCGCGCGCGTGACCGGATGCAGCCCACCGATCCTCTGCCCGCGACCCGGCAGCGTGACGTCGATCCGCCCCGCGGCAAGCTGGGCGGCGATCTGTGCCGACTCGAGCTCGCTGCGGCGCTTGCCGATCGCATCGCTGAGCGCCTGCTTGGCCTCGTTGATACGTTGGCCCGCGGCCGGACGTTGCTCCGCCGGCAGACGTCCGAGCGACTTGAGCTGCTCGGTGATGATGCCCGTCTTGCCCAGCACCCGAACCCGGATCAGTTCGAGTGCCGGCAAGTCGCCCGCCCGGGCGATCTCACCCAGCGTCCGCTCGACGATGGCGGGCAGCTCGGCCACTCAGGCCGCTTCCAGTGCCGCCTTCGCCTTCTCGGCGATGGCGCCGAACGCTGCGGAATCATTCACGGCGATGTCCGCCAGCATCTTGCGGTCGATGTCGATCCCGGCCTTGCCGAGGCCGTTGATGAGGCGGCTGTACGACAGGCCGTGGATGCGCGCGGCCGCATTGATGCGGGCGATCCACAGCGCGCGGAAGTCGCGCTTCTTCAGCCGCCGGCCGCGGTAGGCGTACTGGCCCGCCTTGATCACCGCCTGCTTGGCGGCACGGATGACCTTGCGCCGGGCGTTGTAGTAGCCCTTCGCCTTCTTGAGAATCTTCTTGTGACGGCGTCCTGCAATGACGCCGCGCTTGACTCGCGCCATGACTCACTCTCCTCGAAAAAAAAGGACGACTCAGCTGTGCGGCATCATCTGCTTCACGCGATCGACATCGGTCTTGTGGACCATCATGCCGGTGGCGAGCTGACGCTTCCGCTTGCTGGACTTGCTGGTGAGTTTGTGACGTCGATGGGACTGGCCGCGCTTGAAGCCTTTCGCCGTCTTGCGAAAACGCTTCGCCGCCGCCCGGTGAGTTTTCAACTTGGGCATCGATCTTTACCTCTTTCATATAGCCCGATCACAAGTGGCGCTCCGAATCACCGGCGCGCCGCCGCTACGGGCGGTGCGATCAACGGTCCCGCCGGGGGACCGGGCGATCGCTCACTTCTTTTTCGGTGCAAACAGCATCACCATCTGCTTGCCCTCCATCAGCGGCTGCTGCTCGACCATGGCATGTCCTGCCAGGTCCTGCTGCACGCGATCGAGGAGCTTGCGTCCGATGTCCTGATGCACCATTTCTCGGCCGCGGAAACGTAACGTCACCTTGGCCTTGTCGCCTTCGGACAGGAACCTGACGAGGTTGCGCAGCTTGACCTGGTAGTCAGCCTCCTCGGTCCCCGGTCGAAACTTCACTTCCTTGATGTGTATCGTTTTCTGCTTGCGCCGCGCGGAATGGGCTTTCTTGTTCTGCTCGAACAAGTATTTTCCGAAGTCCATGATGCGGCACACCGGAGGTTCGGCAGTCGGCGAGACTTCGACCAGATCCAGTTCCGCCGCAGTGGCCATCTGCAGGGCCTCGTTGCGGGTCATCACTCCGGCCTGACCGCCATCAGCGTCTATGACGCGCACCGACGGAGCGGAGATCTCTTCATTGCGCCTGACGCGCTTAGCTGTCGCGATACTTCAATCCTCCAAAACAGTTCGGCCGCGGCTCGCGACTTCGCGGGACAGACGCTGAGCGAGCTCATCGAGCGGCATCGTTCCGAGGTCTTTCCCGTTGCGCGTGCGCACGGCCAGAGAGTTCGATTCGACTTCCCTATCACCCGCCACCAGAAGGTACGGGATGCGCTGCAACGTGTGCTCGCGGATTTTAAAGCCCACCTTCTCGTTTCGCAAATCTGTTTCGACCCGAAGCCCCTGATTTTTCAGGATTTCAGTGGCGTGTCGCGCGTATTGCGCCTGTTTCTCCGTGATATTGAGAACGACGGCCTGCACCGGCGCGAGCCAACTGGGCAATCGGCCCGCGTGATGTTCGATCAGGATCCCCAGGAAGCGCTCGAGCGATCCGAAAATGGCCTGATGCAACATGATCGGCGTGTGTTTCTGACTGTCCTCGCCGATGTAGGTTGCGCCCAGTCGACCGGGCATGTTGAGGTCCACCTGCAGCGTCCCGCACTGCCAATCGCGGCCGATCGCATCGCGCAGTACGAATTCGAGTTTCGGTCCGTAAAAGGCCCCCTCGCCCGGGTTGAGTTCGCAGGTGATCCCCGCGGCCTGCGCCGCGGCGCGCAGCGCCGATTCAGCGCGGTCCCAGGTGGCGTCGTCGCCGACGCGCTGCGGCGGCCGATCCGCGAACTTCACACGGACTTCATCGAAGCCGAAATCCCTGTAGATCGACATCAGCAGGTTGATCACCGCCGCCGATTCGGGGGCGACCTGCTCGGTTGTGCAGAAAATGTGTGCGTCGTCCTGGGTGAACGCTCGCACACGCATCAGCCCGTGCAGCGCACCCGAGGGCTCGTAACGATGCAGCTTGCCGAACTCGGCGAGGCGCACCGGCAGCTCCCGGTAGCTGCGCAATCCGTGCTTGAAGATCTGAATGTGGCCCGGGCAGTTCATCGGCTTGATCGCATACACGCGCTCATCGGGCGTGCGCGTCAGATACATGTTCTCGCCGAACTTCTCGAGATGGCCTGACTGCTGCCAGAGGCTCACGTCCATCATCTCGGGCGCATTCACCTCGGTGAAGCCCGCCCCTGCCTGCCGTTCGCGCATGTAACGGATGAGGGCCTGGAACACTGTCCAGCCCTTCGGATGCCAGAAGACGGCGCCCGGCGCCTCTTCCTGGAAATGGAACAGGTCCTGTTCCTTGCCGATGCGACGGTGGTCGCGCTTCTCCGCTTCCTCGAGCCGGTGCAGGTATTCCTTCAGCGACTTCTCATCCGCCCAGGCGGTGCCGTAGATCCGCTGCAACATCTCGTTGCGTGAATCACCGCGCCAGTAGGCGCCCGCGACCTTCATCAGCTTGAACGCCTTGAGCTTGCCGGTACTCGGAACATGCGGCCCGCGGCACAGGTCGATGAAATCGCCTTGCCCATACAGGCTGATTTCCTCGTCCGCGGGAATCGAGGCGATGATCTCAGCCTTGTAGACCTCGCCTTGCTTGCGGAAGAAGTCGACCGCCGCGTCGCGTGCCATGACGGTGCGGTTCACCTTGAGGTCCGCATGCGCGATCTCGCGCATCCGCGCCTCGATCGCGGCCAGATCCTCCGGCGTAAACGGCCGCTTGAACGCGAAGTCGTAATAGAAACCGTCTTCGATCACCGGTCCGATCGTCACCTGTGCATCCGGAAACAACTGCTTCACGGCCTGCGCCAGCAGGTGTGCGGTCGAATGGCGGATCACCTCGAGTCCTTCCGGGTCCCGATCGGTGACGATGTTGAGCTGCGCGTCGTCAGCGATCACGAACGAGGTGTCAACGATCCTGCCATTGACTTTGCCGGCGAGCGCCGCGCGCCGCAGGCCCGCGCCAATGCTGCCCGCGACCTCATCCACCGTTACCGGTCGGTCGAAGTGCTTCTGACTGCCATCGGGCAAGGTGATGACTGGCATCGTCTGCGGATCACTCGCAATAAAAAAAGGGCGCTCCCGCACGAGAGCCGCCCTTCGTCTTTCTGGTGGGCGCGGCTGGGATCGAACCAGCGACCCTCGCCTTGTCGAGGCGATGCTCTACCGCTGAGCTACGCGCCCGTCCTGTCAAAAAAGGGGCGCCAAAGATACTGAACGGCCCCGGGCGGCGCAAGCAACTAGCCGGCCATGCTGTCGGGCAGCCCCAGTTCGGCCTTGCGCAGCCGGGCGATCTCGTCGCGGATCTTCGCAGCCTGCTCGAACTCGAGATTGCGCGCGAGGCGGAACATCTCCTGCTCGAGTTTCTTGATGCGCTTGAGGATCTGGTCCGGCGCCATCCGTTCGTAGCGCGTGCCGGCGTCGGCAACACGCGGCTCGCGGCTCGCCGGTTCCGCGCGTGCGCCCTCCATGATGTCGGTCACCGATTTCACGATGCCACGCGGCGTGATGCCGTGATGCTCGTTGTACTCGATCTGCTTGCGCCGCCGACGCTCCGTTTCCTGAACCGCACGCTCGATCGACCCGGTGACCTGATCCGCGTACAGGATCGCCCTGCCGCGCAGGTTCCGCGCCGCGCGACCGATGGTCTGGATCAACGAGCCCTCGGAACGCAGGAAGCCCTCCTTGTCCGCGTCGAGGATCGCCACCAGCGACACTTCAGGCATGTCGAGCCCTTCGCGCAACAGGTTGATGCCGACCAGCACGTCGAACTTGCCGAGCCGCAGGTCCCGGATGAGTTCGGTACGTTCCACCGTTTCAATGTCCGAATGCAGGTAGCGCACCTTCACGCCATGCTCGTGCAGGTACTCGGTCAGATCCTCGGCCATGCGTTTGGTCAGCGTGGTGATCAGCACCCGCTCCTGCAACGCCACACGCACGCTGATCTCCGACAGCACATCGTCGACCTGCGTGCGCACCGGGCGAATCTCCACCTGCGGATCGACCAGTCCGGTCGGCCTCACGACCTGCTCGACGACCTGACCTGAACGCTGCCGCTCGTACGGACCCGGTGTCGCGGATACGAAGATCGCCTGCGGCGCCAGCTGCTCGAATTCATCGAAGCGCAAGGGCCGGTTGTCCAGCGCCGAAGGCAGCCGGAAGCCGTACTCCACCAACGTTTCCTTGCGTGAACGGTCGCCGCGGTACATTGCCCCCAACTGCGGAACCGTCTGGTGGCTCTCATCGATCACGAGCAGCGCGTTGCGGGGCAAGTAGTCGAACAGGCACGGAGGCGGCTCGCCCGCCTGTCGTCCCGAGAGATAGCGCGAATAGTTCTCGATGCCCGCGCAATAGCCGACCTCGTTCATCATCTCGAGGTCGAAGAGCGTGCGCTGCTCGAGCCGCTGCGCTTCCACGAGCTTTCCAGCCGTGCGCAGTTCCAGCAAGCGGCCGCGTAACTCCTCCCGGATGTGGTCGAGCGCTCCGGTGAGACGCTCCTTGGGCGTTACGTAATGCGTTGATGGGAACACGGTCAGGCGTGGCACCTTGCGGGACACCTCGCCCGTGAGTGGATCGAAATAGCTCAGCGATTCGACCTTGTCGTCGAACAACTCCACCCGCACCGCCTCGCGCTCAGCCTCCGCCGGAAAGATGTCGATGACATCGCCCCGAACGCGGTAGGTGCCCTGTGAGAGATCGAGCTCGTTGCGTGTGTACTGCATGTCCGCCAGGCGGCGCAGGAGCTTGCGCTGGTCGAGCGGTTCGCCGCGAACCAGATGCAGCACCATGCTGAGGTAGGCCTGCGGATCGCCCAAGCCATAGATCGCCGAGACCGTCGCCACGATGATCGAGTCGGGCCGCTCCAGCAGCGCCTTGGTCGCCGACAGGCGCATCTGCTCGATGTGCTCGTTGATCGAGGCGTCCTTCTCTATATAAGTGTCCGAGGACGGGACGTAAGCCTCCGGCTGGTAGTAGTCGTAGTAGGAAACGAAGTACTCGACCGCGTTGTGCGGAAAGAACTCGCGGAACTCGCCGTACAGTTGTGCCGCCAGCGTCTTGTTGTGCGCCAGCACCAGCGTGGGTCGCCGCACGGCATCAATGACGTTGGCGATCGTGAAAGTCTTGCCCGACCCCGTCACTCCCAGGAGGGTCTGGTGCGACAGCCCGCTCGTCAGACCGTCGACGAGCTGCGCGATCGCGCTGGGCTGGTCGCCGGCCGGGCGATACCCTGCAATGAGTTCGAATTGCGGTTGCTTTTCCATGAGTGCGCGATGCGCGGACGGGGCGAAAGCCCTAAAATACGCGCGGCTTCAAATCTCGCGGTGGTGAAAAGTGAGTGTACCAGTCTCGCGACGCGTTCAGCGTGTCAAACCCTCTCCGACTCTGGCCGTGACTGCGCGCGCCGCGCGCCTCAAGGCCGAGGGGCACGACGTCATCGGTCTTGGCGCGGGCGAACCCGACTTCGATACGCCGACTCACATCCAGGATGCCGGGGTCGCAGCCATTCGTTCGGGCTTCACGCGTTACACGGCGGTCGAAGGGATCAACGAGCTCAAGGACGCCATCATCGGCAAGTTCAAGCGCGACAATGGTCTCGAATACTCGCGCGCGCAGGTCCTGGTCTCGAGCGGTGCCAAGCAGACGATCTACAACCTTTGCGCGGCCATCCTGGATCCCGAGGATGAGGCGATCATCCCGGCACCGTACTGGGTTTCGTACCCGGACATGGTGTTGCTCTCCGACGGCACGCCGGTCACGGTATTTGCGGGCGCGGAACAGGGCTACAAGATCACTGCGGCTCAGCTCGCGGCCGCCATCACGCCGAAAACGCGCCTGTTCCTGCTGAACAGCCCGTGCAATCCGACCGGCGCCGCGTACACCCGCGCGGAACTCATCGCCCTCGGCAAGGTGCTGCTGGCACATCCACGCGTTGTGATCGGCACCGACGACATGTACGAGCACATTTACTGGGGCTCGGAGCCCTTCTGCAGTCTGCTCACGGCTGTGCCCGAGCTCTATGACCGTACGGTGACGATCAACGGCTGTTCGAAGTCCTACGCCATGACCGGTTGGCGTCTTGGCTATTGTGGCGGACCGCAGGAGGTCATCACGGCCATGGCGACCATCCAGGGCCAGTCGACCTCGAACGCCTCGAGCATCAGCCAGAAGGCGGCAACGGTCGCGCTCAACAGCGATCAGAGCGGCGTCGCCCGGATGAACAAGGAGTTCAAGGCCCGCCATGATTTCATCGTGCAGGGGCTCAACACCCTGCCGGGAGTCAGTTGCCTCCCGGGTGCCGGCACGTTCTATGCGTTCGCGGACGTGCGCAAGGCGATGCTTGCGACCAACTGCAAGGATGACGGCGCTTTCGCCGAGTACCTGCTGCAGAACGGCGGCGTTGCAGTCGTGCCCGGTACCGGGTTCGGGGCTCCCGGACACGTACGCCTGTCCTTCGCCTGCAGCATGGCGACGCTCGAAGACGCGCTGGAGCGCATGCGACGTTGCCTCGCTGGTGGCGCTGTGAACCGGGTCAAGACGGCGTAAATCTGCGGCCGGGCCGCGGTTGACGGCCCCGGTTCGCTCAAGGAGAATTCGCCGCCTTTCCGGTTCCGCCGTAGCTCAGCCGGTAGAGCGAGGGACTGTTAATCCCCAGGTCGGAGGTTCGAGTCCTCCCGGCGGAGCCATCCTCTCATCGGTATTTTTCCGCTGGCGCAGTCACACTGGAATGCGGATACTGTGCTCACAGAATTCCAACCGGCACGTCAACGCCCGACGAACTTCGCAACATCTTCCGCGACCGGCGGCCTCAGCCGCGGTCGCATTTGGACGATCCGCCTTACGCAATTCAAGTAAAGGGGTCAGACATGGCAGCAAAGAAATCATCTCGCCGTCGCAAGAGTAGTTCCAAGAGAACCGCGCGCAAGACCGCGAGGGTCGCCAAGCGACGTCAGCGCCGCGCCGCCAGGAAGCTCGGCCGCACTGCGCGCCGGGTCGGGAGGAAAGTCGCCCGCCGCACACGCAGGGCAGCGCGCAAGGTCGCGCGTGCCACGCGGCGTACCGCGCGTCGCGTGCGACGCACGGCGCACAAGGCCATCAAGAAAGCCGCAGTGACGATCAACGAGGCGACCGCGGCGATGGAGCAAGGCGCAACCGGCGCCGTAACGGGTGCAACTACGGCGGTGGAGAACTCCGCGGATGCGATGAGTTCGGCCGTGGATACAGTCACGAGCAAGGTCTAGTCGAACTTCCTTCCAGTTCGCAGGCCGGGCGCCCGGCGCCCGTCCTGCGGACTCGCCCTCAGCCGCGCGGACGTCGCGACGCGGTCAGATCCAGCAGGTACTTCTCGAACTCGGGCCCCAGGCTCGAGTGGTTGAGGGCATACTCGACCGTCGCCTGCAGGTACCCGAGCTTGCTGCCGCAGTCGTAGCGGTGCCCTTCGAACTCATAAGCGAACACCGGCTCTTCGGCTAACAGTGCCGCGATCCCGTCGGTGAGCTGAATCTCGCCCCCTGCCCCACGGCCCGTCGCCTCCAGCTTGTCGAAGATGCGCGGCGTGAGGATGTAGCGTCCGACGACCGCCAGCGTCGATGGTGCCGCCGAGGGCTTGGGCTTTTCGACGATGCTGTGCACCCGGCTCACGCGACCCTGCCGCGCATCGCTGGCCACGATGCCGTAACGATCCGTCTCGTGACGCGGCACCTGCTGCACACCCAGCACGCTGCCGTTGCGCTCCTCGTAGATCGTCGCCATCTGCCGCAGGCACGGCACCTCGGCGTCGATGAGGTCGTCGGCAAGGTGCACAAAGAAGGGCTCGCGGCCCACGACCGGCTTGGCGCACAGCACGGCATGCCCGAGGCCAAGCGGCGCCGGCTGGCGGATGTAGACGCAGCTGGCCCAGGACGGAAGGATGCCGCGCAACGACTCCAACAGCTCGTGCTTGCCCTGGGCCTCCAGGGCTGCCTCGAGTTCGCGATCCGAATCGAAATGATCCTCGATGGCGCGCTTGGCGCTGCCAGTGATGAAGACGAGGTTGCTGGCTCCAGCCGACAGCGCTTCCTCAGCCGCGTACTGGATCAGCGGCTTGTCCACGATCGGCAGCATTTCCTTGGGGCTGGCCTTGGTCGCCGGCAGAAAGCGCGTACCACGCCCGGCGACGGGGAATACCGCAGCGCGGATCGGGTTGGAATGCGCCATGACTCTCGCTCCGTGATCAGCGTGCCGCGGATGATACCCGAAGGACGCGGCACCGCGCGGCGGGGCGCGTTCCAGCTGACGCGCGCTGGAACGCGCCCTGGCAGCTGCGCGCTACTCGCTCGAAGCTGTCTTGTCGGCTGGCTTCGTTGCCGCCTTGCTCTTGTCGGTTTTTTCAACGCGCATGTTGGCGCGATTCTGCTCAACGACCTTGGTGCCGATGCCCTTGACCTTTGCCAGGTCATCGACGCTCTTGAACGGCCCGTTCTTCTCGCGATATTCCACGATCGCCTGCGCGCGTGACAGCCCGATGCCGTTCAGTTCCTTGGCGAGGGTGTGCGCATCGGCAGTGTTGATGTTGACCGGATCGGCGTAGGCACCCGCTGACAGCAGGCTGGCGAGCACGAATGCCCGGATGATCGTATTCATGGAACTCCTCCTTGAGTGCAGTGGCTGCAAGCTGGCGCCGCGCCACGCGGCGTCAGTCGAGCGCCAATGTGTTGCAGGTCGCCCGTCCGTTGAACCGGGCAATCAGACGTGAATGTCGAGTTTCGCGGCGCCGGCGCAGTACCTAGTGCGTCACCGCCGCGCCGGCCGCCAGTTCACCGGCGGCGCCGAGTTGCGGTCGCATGCTGTCCCAGCTCTTGCAACCCGGGCATTGCCAGAACCACGCATGGCTCGCGAAACCGCATTCATCACAGCGGTAACGCGCGCTGCGCCCGAGTACCCGGCCCAGCAGCCGTGCGACGCGACGCAACGTGTCGTCGTCGAGCCCGGTGCTGACGTCGAGTGGTTGCGCCAATTCACGCAGCAGGCCATCGCTCAGCACGTACTCGCGCACTGCACTCAACGCGCTGGGCTCTTCGAAGACATCGGTCAATATCAGCGCGCTCGCCACCTCGTGCGCCGGGCGCCGCCCGCGTTGAAGCGCAAGAATCGCCGTGTTCAGCGGTTCCTGCGTCTGCATTCGCTGACCGCAGGCCTGCAGGCGCGGTAGCACCTCGAGGAGCAGTGCCGGTTCGCGCTCCAGCGCGAGCAGCAACAAGCGCGACGCGAGCGTGTCCTCACCGGCATCGCGCGCAATCTCGGCGCGCAGAATGGCTGCGCGCGGGAAACGGCGTTGCTCGCGGCGCGCCTCGCGCAGGAAGCGTCGCGCCTCCTCGCCCCGTCCGGAACTGCGCGCGATCTCGGCCAGTTCACAGTGGTAATGTGCGATCGCCGACGGCTGGACGAATCCGCCGCTCGAGCGCAGCTCGCGGTGGACGCTGATCGCCTGCGTCCAGTCATGCTGCTGCTCGTAGATGCCGATGAGGGCTCGCAGCGCCGTCAGACGATGCAGGCGCGTTTCGGTGAGCTTCAGGTACAGCTCTTCCGACCGGTCGAGGAGTCCGGCGCGCAGATAGTCGACGGCCAGCTCGAGCAATGCCTGCTCACGTTGCACGGGCTCGAGCTGGGGCCGGTCGAGGATTCCCTGGTGAATGCGGATGGCGCGATCCACTTCGCCGCGGCGGCGAAACAGGCTCCCGAGCGCGAAGTGAATCTCGACGGTTTCGGTATTCACATCGACCATGCGCGTGAAGACTTCGAGCGCGCGGTCGGGCTGCTCGTTGATGACGTAGTTGAGCCCGGCCAGGTAGTCCGCCGGCAGACGGCGCCGCGCGGCACGCCCGGCGGCACGCTGCACGCGCTTGCCCAGCCGCCAGCCCACGAACCCGGCGATGACGGTGGCGACCCCGATCAGGAACGCGGACTCACCCACGATCTTGCGGCAGCGGCCGCAGGTTCTTGATCTCGGCCTCGGCGAGCCGGAGGTTCCTGCGCAGTTGCGCTCGCTCGCTCGTCAGCTTGCGAACGAAGCGCCACGCCGAGGCGATACCGGCCAGCCAGCCGAGAACGAACGCCGCGATCATGAGCTGCCCCTGGGTCAGGTCGACCTGCGCCACCAGCAAGTCGACATGGAGCGTGCCGGCATTGGCGGCGACGAGCGCCGCGCCGGCAAAGAACACGACCAAGCAGACAAGAATGAAGAGGACGCGCGGCATGTCGATCTCTCGAGCGGGCGTCACTCTACCACCATCGTCACAAGCCGTTGCCTTGAGGCCGCCCTGACTGGGAGCTCCTTTCAAGCAGGCCGCCAGCGCGCGTGGGCTTGCGCAACAAGGGGACGCCGTGTCCGGGATGGCCTTTCAAGACCGTGGCCAACATGGACGTTGGCCACGGAGCCTACAGGGACGTACTTGCGGCGTTCTTGAAAGGACATCCCGGATACGGCGTCCTCTCACTTGCGATAGTGGCGAGTAAGCGAATGGTCGGTCAGTCGTGGATCGGCTCGCCCGCGCCGTTGTTCACTCGCTCGCGCAGGTCTTTGCCCGGCTTGAAATGCGGCACGTACTTGCCGGCGAGCGCCACCGCTTCGCCAGTCTTGGGGTTGCGACCCTGGCGCGGCGGGCGGAAATGCAGCGAGAAACTGCCGAATCCGCGGATCTCGATGCGCTCACCCTGGGCGAGCGCATCGCTCATGATCTCGAGGATCTGCTTGAGCGCCAGCTCCACGTCTTTCGCGGGCAGGTGCTTCTGCTTGGCCGTGATGATCTCGATCAGTTCCGACTTGGTCATGCGCAGGGCCCTTTACCGTGCGAACGCTTCAGTCCTGGCCGCCGATGTGTTCCTTGAGCAGATCACCGAGGCTCGTGCCTGAAGAGGAGTCGGTGGCGGTCTTGTAGTTCTGCACCGCTTCGGCTTCTTCGTGTGCTTCCTTGGCCTTGATCGACAACGCGATGACGCGGCCCTTGCGATCCACACCGGTGAACTTCGCCTCGACCTCGTCGCCCACCTTGAGCATGGTGCGCGCGTCTTCCACGCGATCGCGCGACAGCTCGGAAGCACGCAGCTGACCCTCGACACCGTTGCCGAGATCGATCAATGCGCCCTTGGCATCCACTTCGCGCACCACGCCCTTGACGATGCTGCCCTTCGGGTGATCCGCGAGGTAGCTCGAGAACGGGTCCTTGGCGAGCTGCTTGATGCCGAGCGAAATGCGCTCGCGATCCGGGTCGATGGTGAGCACCATCGCCTCGATCTGCTGACCCTTCTGGAAGTTGCGTACCGCCTCTTCGCCCGGCACGTCCCAGGAAATGTCCGAGAGGTGCACCAGGCCGTCGATGCCGCCCGGCAGCCCGATGAAGATGCCGAAGTCGGTGATCGACTTGATCTGGCCCTGCACCTTGTCGCCGCGGTTGTAGTTCTCGGCGAACTCCTTCCACGGGTTGGTCTTGCACTGCTTGAGACCGAGCGAAATGCGGCGGCGCTCCTCGTCGATGTCGAGCACCATCACCTCGACTTCCTGGCCGACGTGCACCACCTTCGCCGGGTTCACGTTCTTGTTGGTCCAGTCCATCTCCGAGACGTGCACCAGGCCCTCGACGCCCTCTTCGATCTCCACGAAGCAGCCGTAGTCGGCGATGTTCGTGACCTTGCCGAAGAGACGGGTGTTCGGCGGGTAGCGGCGCGCGATCGCCTGCCAGGGATCCGCACCCAGTTGCTTCAAGCCGAGCGATACGCGCGAGCGCTCGCGGTCGAACTTGAGGATGCGCACTTCGATCTCATCGCCCACCTTCACCACTTCCGACGGATGCTTGACGCGCTTCCACGCCATGTCGGTGATGTGCAGCAGGCCGTCGATGCCGCCGAGGTCGACGAACGCACCGTAATCCGTGAGGTTCTTGACCACGCCCTTGACCACCGCGCCTTCCTGCAGGTTGTCGAGGAGCGCGTTGCGCTCGGCGCTGTATTCCTGCTCCACAACCGCGCGCCGTGATACGACGACGTTGTTGCGCTTCTGGTCGAGCTTGATGACCTTGAATTCGAGCGCCTTGCCTTCGAGATAGCTCGGATCGCGCACCGGGCGCACATCGACGAGCGATCCGGGCAGGAACGCGCGGACATTTTCGATTTCGACGGTGAAGCCACCCTTGACGCGTCCGGTGATCACGCCGGAGACGATCTCGCTGGACTCGAACGCCTTCTCGAGGCGTGTCCAGGTGCGCGCACGCTTGGCCTTCTCGCGCGATAAGCGCGTTTCGCCGGAGCCGTCCTCGACCGTGTCGAGCGCGACTTCGACTTCATCACCCGCCTTGACCTCGATGTCGCCCTTCTCGGACTTGAACTGGTCGATGGAGATGACGGCCTCGGACTTGAGGCCTACGTTGACGATCACGAAATCCTGGCCGACTTCGACCACGTGACCCATCAGGATGGTGCCAGGCTTGATGCGTTGGCTGGCGATGCTCTGTTCGAAAAGCTGGGCGAAACTCTCAGTCATAAATTGGGGTTGATAAAGGTTCTCGCGAACCGTCCGGTATGGCCCTCCAGGGCGATCCCGCCCGGCGAGGGGAATTTCAGTTACGAGACTCGCGTCCCTGCGAGCCCCACGTTGTGACTCCTCAATACAAAAAACGCCTGCGAGAGCCTCTAACCGAACCGTTCTCGAGCCAGGCGCAGAACCCGCGCCACGACCTCTTCGACCTCTAGTCCGGTTGAGTCCAGAACGACCGCATCGGCTGCTGCCTTCAACGGCGCGACCTTTCGGCCGGCGTCGCGGGCATCGCGCTCGGCGATCTCTCGCGAAAGGGCGGGAAGGCTAACATCAAGTCCCTTGTCTTTCAACTGCTTATGACGTCGGCGGGCCCGCTCTTCCGGGGTCGCGGTGAGGAAGATCTTGAGACGCGCGTGCGGGAAAACGATCGTCCCCATGTCGCGCCCGTCGGCCACGAGACCGGGAGCCTCGGCAAAGCGCTGCTGACGGCTGAAGAGAGAGTTGCGCACAGCGGGCATGGCGGCCACTCGGGAGGCAGCGCTACCGGCTGCTTCACTGCGCAGCTCCCGCGTTACATCGGCGCCTTCCAGGAAAACCTGCTCGCTGCCGTCCGGCCGAGTGCCGAAGCGGATGCGCATGTTCTCCGCGAGGCGCGCATGAGCTGGTTCGTCACTGGGGTCCAGCCCCTGCGCCACGCCGTGCAAGGCCACCAGGCGATACAGCGCCCCGCTATCGAGGAAATGCCAGCCGAGCGCCTGAGCCACCGCACGGCTCACGGTGCCTTTTCCCGAGCCACTGGGACCGTCGATCGCGATGACGGGCACTTCCTCGCTCAAGGTCGTCACACCTCGTGCACCTGGATATCGAGACCGGCGCCGCGCGCCACTTCCACGAAACCCGGGAATGACGTGGCTACATTCCCGACGTCCGCAATCTCGATCGGCTGCTGCGCGCGTACGCTCGCGACCGAGAACGCCATGGCAATGCGGTGGTCACCCCGGCTGTCGATACGTCCGCCGCCGAGCGCGCCACCCTCGATGCGCATGCCGTCCGCAAGCACCTCCGTACGCACGCCGAGCGTTCGCAGGCCCTCGGCCATCGTGGCGATCCGGTCGCTCTCCTTGACTCGGAGTTCCCCGGCTCCGGTCACCAGTGTTTCACCTCGTGCGCAAGCGGCGGCCACGAAGAGAACCGGGAATTCATCGATGCCCAGCGGCACCAGTTCCGGCGGAATGATGGCGCCACGCAACTCGCGCCGCTCGATTTCCAGGTCGGCTACCGGCTCAGCGCCCGCCGAGCGTTCATTGACCACGCGAATCTCCGCACCCATCAGGCGCAGAGCCTGGAGCAAACCGATGCGCGAGGAGTTGACGCCGACATTGCGCAGGGTGAGTACGCCGTCCGCGGCCAGGCACCCGGCCACGATAAAGAATGCGGCCGACGAAAAATCTCCGGGCACCTCGAGGTCGCAGGCTCGCAACTGCTGCGGTGGTTCGAGTTCCAGCGTGCGTGCCTCGACCCGCAGCCGGACGCCAAAGCTCTGCAGCATCCGCTCACTGTGATCGCGCGTCACGGCCGGCTCCGCAAGGACCGTGGTGCCGCTCGCGTAGAGTCCCGCCAACAGGAGCGCCGACTTGACCTGTGCGCTCGCGATAGGGAGCTCGTACCGAATCGCCCGCAAGACGCTACCGCCGGAAATGCGTACCGGCGGTCGCCCAGCACTCGTCTCGATCCGTGCCCCCATCTGGCGCAGAGGGCCGGCCACCCGCTCCATCGGCCGACGCATCAAAGAGGAGTCCCCGATGAGCTCGCAGTCGAACGCCTGGCCTGCGAGCAGACCGGTGAAAAGGCGCATGGCAGTGCCCGAATTGCCCAAATCGAGCGGCCCCGCCGAGCCTTTCAGGCCGTGCAAGCCGGCACCCTCCACGACCACCGTCTGCGCTGCCGGCCGATTGACCCGCACTCCCAGCGCACGCATCGCGCCGAGGGTTGCCAGGCAATCCTCACTTTCGAGGAAACCCCGGACGGTCGTACGTCCTTGCGCGATGCCCGCGAGCATCAGTGCGCGATGTGAGATCGATTTGTCGCCCGGAACAGTGTGAGTGCCGCGAACGGCGCTGACCGGCTGCACGCTGTAGGCGAGTTGCCGCGAATGGCCGGCGTCGTCGCGCGTGGAAGCACTGTTCACGACGGATTCCGCAGGACTGCGCCCAGGGCTTCGATGGCGCGGCGCGTTTGCTCGAGTGTGCCGCTCGTGATGCGCAGGTGATTCGGCAACCCGTAGTTGCCCACTGGACGCGCGATCACCGCTCTGCGCAGCAGTCCTTCGAAGACCGGGCCCGCCGGGCGTCCGAGATCCACGAGCACGAAGTTGCCCGCCGAGGGAAGCACCTTGAGTCCAAGTCTGCCGAGCCCGGCGCGCAGTTCTTCGAGCGAGGCGCGGTTCAGTTCCACCGAGTTGCGCAAATGCGCCGGATCTGCGAGCGCCGCCGTCGCTGCGGCGAGCGCCACCGTGTTCACGTTGAAGGGCTGTCGCAGACGATTCAACGTCTCGGCGACCGCGGGTTGCGAAATCGCGTAGCCCACGCGCAGGCCGGCGAGCCCGTAAGCTTTCGAGAAGGTGCGCAGCACGACGAGATTCGGCAGCTCTTCCAGCCACTCGGTGGCGTCCGGGCAATCGGTAGCACGTGAGTATTCGAAATACGCTTCGTCCACGGCCGCAATCGTGGCGGATGGCAACGCCTTCAGGAACGTGAGCAAGCGCTCAGGGCCGATCCATGTGCCGGTGGGATTGTTGGGATTCGCAATGAAAACCAGCCGTGTTTTCGCGGTAATCGCCTGCGCCATCGCGTCGAGATCGTGGCCGAGCGGCATCTCAGCGTCAGCCGGCAGCGCCTTGATGACGCGCGCGGTGGCGCCCGATGCCTGGACGACGATGGGATAAACCGCGAAGCAGTATTGCGAATACACGGCCTCGGTTGCGGGCGTGAGAAACGCTTCGGCGAGCAGGACCAGCACATCGTTGGAGCCGTTGCCCAGCGTCAGGCACTCCGGCGCAATGTGGTGATGGGCGGCCAGCTGTCGCTTGAGGTCGAACCCGCTGCCGTCCGGATACAGACCAATCTCTCCCAGCGCCTCGCTCATGGCCGCGCGCGCGCGCGGTCCCGGACCCAGCGGATTCTCATTCGACGCGAGCTTGACGACGTCGTGCACGCCATACTCGCGCTCGAGCTCGGAGATCGGCTTGCCAGGGACATACGGCTGCAACCCACGCACCGATGGTGCAACCAGGTCCTCGATAGCGATCTCCTTGCTCACAGGACTGCCTGGGGATATGAGCCGAGCACGCGAAACAACGACGCGCGCCGCTTGAGCTGCGTGAGCGCCTTCGCCAGCTTGCGGTCTTCCGCGTGACCTTCGACGTCGAGGAAGAAGACGTAGTCCCATTTGCGCCGCTGCGAGGGACGCGACTCGATGCGGGTAACGTTGATCGCCGCTTTGGCGAGAGGCTCGAGCAGCCGGTAGAGCGCACCGGGGCGCTCCGTGTGCGCCGCCGAGACCAGCAGTGTCGTCTTGTCCTTGCCACTCGGGCGAAACGCCTTGCGACCGACGACCAGGAACCGGGTCGTGTTGTCGGGCCGGTCCTCGATCTGTGCCACCAGGACTTTCAGGTCGTAGACCTCCGCGGCGGCTTCCCCGGCAATCGCGGCCGTGCCCTTCTCATCGCGCGCGCGGCGCGCACCTTCGGCGTTGCTGGATACCGCGACCCGCTCGGCGTTCGGCAGGTACTCGGCGAGCCAGGCACGGCACTGCGCCAGGGATTGCTGATGTGAGCAGACGCGCTCGATGTCCGCGAGTGAATCCATGCGCCCCATCAGGTATTGATGAATGCGCAACTCGACTTCGCCGCAGATCCGCGCAGGCGATGCCAGGAAGCGGTCGAGCGTATTGTTGACCGTACCCTCGGTGGAATTCTCGATCGGCACGACTCCGAAGTCGGCAACGCCCGCTTCCACTTCGTGAAACACTTCGTCGATGGTCGCAAGGGCCAGCGCTCGCACCGAGTGACCGAAATGCTTGTGGACCGCCGCCTGGGTGAAGGTGCCTTCGGGCCCGAGAAACCCGACCTTCAGCGGGTCTTCCTGCGCGAGGCACGCGGACATGATCTCGCGAAACAGGCGCAGCACTTCCTCGTTGCGCAGCGGCCCCTTGTTGCGCTCCAGAGCCAAGCGCAGCACCTGCGCCTCGCGCTCCGGCCGGTAGTAGTCGACGGTGTGCCCGTCCTGGTGCTTGGAGATGCCGGCTTCGCGCGCGAGACGCGCCCGCTCGCTGAGCAGCTCGTGGATCCGCGCGTCGACGGCATCGATGCTGCCGCGTAGCTCCTCGAGACCGAGCGCCGGCGTGGGCTTCGGGGGCTGCGAGCGCCCCGCCGTCCGCGCGCGCTTCGAGGATCTGCGCGCCATGGGATCAGAGTATCCGCGCCGACAGCACGCCTTCGATCCGGCGAATCTGCTCGTACACCTCGGCCGCAATCGGTGCGTCCGTGTCGATCAGCGTGTAGGCCAGCTCGCCGCGCGACTTGTTGAGCAGGTCCGCGATGTTGAGTCCTGCGGTGGCGAGGCAGGTGGAGATCTGGCCCACCATGTTGGGAACGTTGTCGTTCGCGATGGCGATGCGCTGGCCGCCGTTGCTGCGCGGCAGGACGGCCTCGGGAAAATTGACCGAGTTGCGCACGTTGCCGTGCTCGAGAAAGTCGCGCACGGTGTCGGCCACCATGATGGCGCAGTTCTCCTCGGCCTCGTCGGTCGAGGCGCCGAGGTGCGGCAAGGCTACGACGCGCGGATGGTTGCGGATCGCGTTGCTCGGAAAGTCGCACACGTAGGCGTGCAGGCGGCCCTGGTCAAGCGCTTCGACGATGGCGCCTTCGTCAACGATCGGCGCGCGCGCAAAATTGAGGACCACTCCGCCCTTGCGCATCAGGCGCAGGCGGTTGGCGTTCACGAGCTTGCGCGTCTGGTCATTGAGCGGCACGTGGACTGTGATGAGGTCGGAGCGCGCGAAGAGATCGTCGAGACTCACCGCCTGCTCGACGCCCGAGGAGAGTTGCCAGGCACGCTGCACCGTGATCTGCGGGTCGTAGCCGAGCGCCTTCATCCGCAAGCCGAGCGCGGCATTGGCGACTTCAACGCCGATCGCGCCAAGGCCCACCACCCCCAGCGTGCGACCCGGAAGCTCGAAGCCGACGAACTTCTTCTTGCCCTTCTCGACGGCCTCTTCAACCACGTCATCGTCGCCCTCGAGCTCGCGCACGTAGCCCCAGGCCTGGCAGATGTTGCGCGCCGCGAGGAACATCCCGGCGATCACGAGCTCCTTCACGGCATTCGCATTCGCGCCGGGGGAATTGAACACCGGGATGCCACGCTTGCTGAGCGCCGCCACCGGAATGTTGTTGACGCCAGCCCCGGCGCGCCCCACCGCCTTGACCGAATCCGGGATGACCATGTCGTGCATGTCCGCTGAGCGGACCAGCACCGCATCCGGATGCCCGATCTCGGAGGCGATCTCGAAGCGTTCGCGCGGCAGGCGCTCGAGGCCCCGCAGCGAGATGTTGTTGAGGGTGAGTATCTTGTACGTCATGGAGCGTCGTCGAACGTCAACTGCCGTGCTAACCATTCTTCCTCGCAAACTCCTGCATGAATTCCACCAGCGCGTTCACGCCCGCAAGCGGCAACGCGTTGTACAGGCTGGCTCGCATGCCGCCTGCCGAACGGTGGCCTTCGAGATTCGTGAGCCCAGCGGCCTTCGCTTCGCTCAGGAACTGCTGGTCGAGCTCCGGCCGAGCCAGCGTGAAAGGCACATTCATCCACGAACGACAATCCCTGGCTACCGGGTTGCGGTAGAACCCCGAGCCATCGATGGCCGCATAGAGCTTCGCTGACTTGGCGCGATTGATCTCGGCCATCGCCGCCACCCCACCCTGGCGCTTGAGCCACTCGAACACGAGGCCGGCGAAGTACCAACCAAAAGTCGGCGGCGTGTTGAGCATCGAACCTTCGTCCGCCATCGCCTTGTAGTCGAACACCAGCGGTGTAGCGGGACGCGCGCGGCCGATCAGGTCATCGCGCACGATGACCACCGTGATTCCCGAGGGCCCGATGTTCTTCTGCGCACCGGCGTAGATGAGCCCGAACTTCGAGACGTCGACCGGGCGCGACAGCAACGTCGAAGACATGTCGGCGACCAGCGGTGTTGCACCAATTTCGGGCACGAAGTGGAACTCCACTCCGCCGATCGTCTCGTTCGGGGTGTAGTGCAGGTACGCCGCGTCCTTGCTCAGTTTCCACGCGGCGACGGCAGGGATCGTGTTGTAGCCTGAGTCCGCCGCGTCCGCAGCGACGTTCACCTTGCAGTAGCGCCGCGCATCGCCGAGCGCCTTCTTCGACCAGCTGCCGGTGTTGACGTAGTCGACGACCGACTGCTCGGTCGCGAGGTTCATGGGAATCGCGGAGAACTGCCCGGTGGCGCCGCCCTGCAGGAACAGCACCTGGTAGTTCGAGGGTACCGACAGCAGCTCGCGAAAGTCCGCCTCGGCCTTCTCCGCCACGGCGACGAAGGCCTTGCTGCGGTGGCTGATCTCCATCACGGACATCCCGCCACCCTGCCAGTCGATCAACTCATCCCGAGCCTGTTCGAGGACTTCCAGAGGCAGCGCCGCCGGCCCGGCGCTGAAATTGAAAACGCGCATGAAATTCCCGTGCTGAGCGCACTAATTCACGAGGCCCGGCGAGTGTATCAGGCAGGGTCCGGCGTTTCAGCGGGCAGGTCGCCGACCTCCGCGTCGCTCCCGGCCTCGCCGTTGAGCACCTCGACGCGCTCGAGGCCCACCAGGCGTTCGCCCTCCTCCAGCCGGATCAAACGCACGCCCTGGGTATTGCGTCCGACCACCGAGATCTCCGCCACGGGGGTGCGGACCAGGGTGCCGGTGGAACTGATCAGCATGATCTCGTGCTCGCGCACCACGTGCAGCGCACCGACCATCTGGCCGTTGCGCTCGGTCGTCTGCAGCGCGATGACGCCCTGGCCGCCGCGCCCATGCTGGGGAAATTCGTCGACCGGCGTGAGCTTGCCGTAGCCGAACTCGGCGGCCGTGAGAATGAATCCTTCATCGACCACGATGAGCGCAATCACCCGCTGGCCCATCGACAATTTCACGCCGCGCACGCCGGCAGCTTCGCGACCCATCGGCCGCACTTCGTCTTCACGGAAGCGAATTGCCTTGCCGCCACTGGTGCACAACATGATCTCGCGCTGCCCGTCCGTGAGCGCCACACCGACCAGCTGATCCTCGGCCGCGAGATCCACCGCGATGATCCCGGTGCTGCGGGGTCGAGAAAAAGCTGCGAGCGGCGTCTTCTTCACCGTGCCGAGCGCCGTCGCCATGAAAACGTAGTGATGCTCGTCGTATTCGCGGATCGGCAGGACCGCGTTGATGCGCTCGCCTTCCTGCAACGGCAGGAGATTCACCATCGGCTTGCCGCGTGCGCCGCGCCCCGCCTGCGGCAGCTCGTACACCTTCAGCCAGTAAACCTTGCCCTGGCTGGAGAAGCACAAGAGCGTGTCGTGCGTGTTGGCGACGAACAGCTTGTCGATGAAGTCCTCGTCCTTGACACTGGTGGCGGCTTTGCCACGACCGCCGCGCCGTTGCGCCTGGTAGGCGGAGACCGGCTGCGACTTGGCGTAACCCGAATGCGAGAGCGTCACCACGACTTCCTGCGGCTCGATCAGGTCCTCGATGGTGAGATCGGAATGGTCGTGAATGATCTCGGTGCGACGCTTGTCGCCGTACGCGTCGCGCATCTCGAGCAACTCGCCGCGGATCACCGCGAGCAGTCGCTCCGGGCGCGCGAGGATGTCGCCGAGATCGCGGATCTGGCTGAGGAGCTCCTGGTAGTCGGCGACGATCTTGTCCTGCTCCAGGCCGGTCAGGCGCTGCAGGCGCATGTCGAGAATGGCTTGTGCCTGCGCTTCGGAGAGTCTGTAACCCCCGGACACCAGCCCGAGGTCGGCTCCGAGCCCTTCGGGCCGCGCGCCGCCGCCGGCCCGCTCCAGCATCTGCGGCACCGCGCCTGCGCTCCAGGTGCGTGCCAGCAGCGCCGCGCGCGCTTCCGCCGGCGAGGGAGAACGCTTGATAGTCGCGATGACCTCGTCGATGTTCGCGAGCGCCACGGCCAGGCCTTCGAGGATGTGGGCGCGTTCGCGTGCCTTGCGCAGGTCGTAGATCGTACGGCGTGTCACGACCTCGCGCCGGTGGCGCAGGAACGCCTCCAGGAGCTCCTTGAGCGAGAGGAGCTTCGGCTGTCCGTCGACCAGCGCGACCATGTTGATGCCGAACACGGTCTCCATCGGCGTCTGCGCGTACAGGTTGTTGAGCACGATGTCGGGCACTTCGCCCTTGCGCAGTTCGATCACCACCCGCATCCCGTCCTTGTCGGACTCATCGCGCAGGCCGTCATTCGCGATCCCGTCGAGCTGCTTCTCCTTGACCAGTTCGGCGATGCGCTCGATGAGACGCGCCTTGTTCACCTGGTACGGGAGCTCGGTGATGACGATCGCATGCCGGCCGCCGCGCTCCAGATCTTCGATGTGCGTGCGGGCGCGCACGGACAGGCGGCCGCGTCCCGTCTTGTAGCCGGCGACGATCTCCTGCGAACCGTTGATGATCCCGGCCGTCGGAAAATCCGGGCCCGGGATGTGCTGCATCAGGCCGGCGAGTGAAATCGCCGGATCGTCGATCAGCGCGACGCAGGCGTTCACCACCTCGGTGAGGTTGTGCGGCGGAATGTTGGTCGCCATGCCGACCGCGATGCCGGTCTGGCCGTTGATCAGCAGGTTCGGAATGCGCGTCGGCAGGACCGCCGGCTCGCTCTCCGACTCGTCGTAGTTCGGGACGAAGTCGACGGTTTCCTTCTCGATGTCGGCGAGGAGCTCATGCGCGATGCGCGACATGCGCACTTCGGTGTAGCGCATGGCCGCCGGCATATCGCCATCGACCGAGCCGAAATTGCCCTGCCCGTCCACCAGCACGTAACGCATGGAGAAGGCCTGCGCCATGCGCACGATCGTGTCGTAGACCGCCGTGTCGCCGTGCGGGTGGTACTTGCCGATGACATCGCCCACCACGCGCGCGGACTTCTTGTAGGCCTTGTTGTAGTCGTTGCCGAGCTCGCGCATCGCGTACAGCACGCGACGATGCACCGGCTTGAGACCATCACGAACGTCCGGCAGCGCGCGCCCCACGATCACGCTCATCGCGTAATCGAGATAGGACCGGCGCATTTCGTCTTCGAGGTTGACGGAAAGAATTTCGCGCGCGATGTCCGCCATTCAGGGGTCCGTTTTCGGGCTCCGGCGAGCGCCGGGGAGAGTGAGTTTCAGTGCGGTTCTGGGCTGCGTGGCAAGCGCCGAATCTTATCACAGCGAGCACCTGCGCCGAACCCTTGCAGCATGTCGGCACAGGACCGCCATCGCTATACTAGGCGCCGGAAATTCGCCCGCCGCGGTACGCATGGAATCCATCGATCTGCTCATCGACGCACGCTGGGTCATCCCGGTCGAGCCCGACAGCCGAGTGCTGGAAAATCACGCGCTCGCCATCAATGGCGGGCGCATCGTCGCGCTGCTGCCGTCCGCCGAAGCACGCTCGCGCTTTCTTCCCAGGGAACGCACCGAGCGCTCGACCCACGTCCTCGTGCCGGGCTTCGTCAATGCGCACACACACGGCTCCATGAGCCTGCTGCGTGGTGTCGCGGACGACCTGCCATTCGAGGCGTGGTTCGGCAAGCGCATCTGGCCGCTGGAGCAGCGCTGGGTGAGCGCGGACTTCGTACGTGACGGGAGCGAGCTCGCCTACGCAGAGATGCTCCTCTCGGGCACCACCTGTTTCGCGGACTGGTATTTCTTCCCTGAAGAGAGTGCGCGGGTGGCCGCGGACATGCGCGTGCGTGCGTGCATAGGTGCACCCATCGCGGATGCCCCGGCACCCTGGGCGCGCGGCGCCGATGAGTACATCTCGCAGGCCCTCGCGCTGCATGACGCCTGGCGTGACCATCCACTGATCAGCACCGCGCTCGGTCCACATTCCCCCTATCTCGTCGGCGATGCCACGTTCGAGCGTATCCGCACCTATGCGGACCAGCTCGACGCGATGCTGATGATTCACCTGCACGAGACCGAAGCGGAGATCGCGCAGTCACTGTCTGTTCACGGCGTGCGACCGATCGAACGTCTGCGCCGGCTCGGCCTGCTGTCGCCGCGCCTGATCGCCGTGCACTTCGTCCAGGCGGCGGCGCCCGACATCCAGACGGCCGCCGAAACGGCGCTCTCCGTGATTCACTGCCCGGAGTCGAACCTCAAGCTCGGCAACGGAATCGCGCCGGTTGCGGCGATGCTGAATGCGCGCCTCAACGTGGCCATGGGCACCGATGGCGCGGCGAGCAACAACGATCTCGATCTGCTGGGAGAGACGCGCACCGCTGCGCTGCTGGCCAAGGGCATCACCCGTGATCCCACTGTCCTCGATGCAGGCACCGCCTTGCGGATGGCGACCCTGAACGGCGCGCGGGCTCTGGGCCTCGACGCGGTGACGGGGTCGCTCCTGCCGGGGAAGTGGGCCGACTTGTGCTGCGTCGATCTGGATGCGCCTGCGACGCTCCCCGTGTATTCCCCGCTGTCTCAACTCGTGTATGCCGCGAGCCGCGACCAGGTGAGCGATGTCTGGGTGGCGGGCAAGCACCTCGTCGGAGGCGGCAAACTGACACGAGTCGATCCCGATCGCCTGCGCCATCACGCGGCGCGCTGGAGCGAACGCATCGCGGGCCTCCTGGAGCGCGCCGCTTGAGCACCGCAGGCCAGCACCACAGTGGCAACGTCGACGCGGGCGAGATCGCCAAGTTCGAAGCGCTCGCGCAGCGCTGGTGGGACCCCGCGGGCGAGTTCCGGCCGCTGCACGAGCTCAATCCACTGCGCCTCGCCTTCATCAAGGAGCGGGTGCAACTGCGCGACGCCCGCGTGCTGGATGTCGGTTGCGGCGGCGGGATCCTGTCGGAAGCCCTGGCTCGCGACGGCGCGCACGTCCTGGGAATCGACCTGGCACAGGCGGCGTTGCAGGTTGCCGAACTGCATGCGCTCGAGCATGGCATCAAGCTCGAGTATCGTCTCGTCGCGGCCGAAGAACTCGCGGCCACCCAACCCGCAGCTTTTGACGTGGTCACCTGCATGGAAATGCTCGAGCACGTGCCGGAGCCGGAGCAGGTGATGGCGGCGCTCAGCGCGCTGCTGAAACCGGGTGGGCACCTGTTCATCTCGACCATCAACCGCAATCTCAAGGCTTTCCTGCTGGCGATCGTGGGCGCCGAGTACGTGCTGCGGCTGTTGCCGCGGGGCACACACGACTACGAGCGCTTCATCCGCCCTTCGGAGCTCGCGGGCTGGGCGCGCCAGGCTGGCCTTGAGGTCCGGGACATCGCCGGCATCGAGTACAACCCGATCACGCGCCAGTTCTTCCGCAGTAACGATGCGACGGTGAACTACCTCGTGCATCTCACGCGCGCCGGCCAGTGATGTCTGCAGCGCCCCTGCTCCACGGAGTGCTCTTCGACCTCGACGGAACGCTGCTCGATACGGCGCCCGATATGGCGCACGCCCTGAACCTGCTGCGTGCCGAGCATGGCGAGCCGCCGATCCCGTTCGGACACATCCGGCCTCATGTTTCGCACGGAGCCCTGGCGCTGGTGCGCCTCGGCTTTCCGCAGGCGGACGAGCAGCGCGTCGCCGCGCTGCGCTCGCGCATCCTCGAGTTGTACAGCGCCAACCTGGCCCTGCAGACGACGCTCTTCCCGGGGTTCGAAGAGGTGTTGCAGCAGCTCGAGTCGCGGAGCCTGCGCTGGGGTATCGTCACCAATAAGCCGGGATTTCTCACCGAGCCGTTGCTCGCGACGCTCCGACTTGCCGAACGTGCCGCGTGCATCGTGAGCGGCGACACGCTTGCGCAACGCAAACCGCATCCCGCGCCGCTCCTGCACGCCGCCGCCCTGCTCGGTCTCGATCCAGGCGACTGCGTGTATGTGGGCGACGCGGAGCGCGACGTGCGTGCCGCCCACGCCGCGGGCATGCGCGCGGTCGTCGCACTCTTTGGTTACCTCGGTGAAGACGATCGGCCGCACAGCTGGAATGCGGACGGGATGATCGAGCAGCCGGGTGAGCTGATCGGTTGGTTGAACGGCCCGGGTGGGAATTCATGACGATGAACGGCCTGTGGATCTGGCTCCTGTTCGCCGGCGTGCTGGGCTTCGTTCTCGGCTGGCTGCTGATGGCCTTGCGTGCGTCTCGCTCCCAGCAACAGATCGGACTCGATCTCGAGAACGCCCGTGCGCGTCTCAAGGCGCAGGAGACGCTGGACCAGGAGCGCAACAGCATGCTGGAGCGCGCCCAGGAGCGGCTCTCGGTGGCCTTTGACGGCCTCGCACGCGAGACCCTGCGCAGCAACAGCGAGTTGTTCCTGAAGCTCGCGCACGAAAATCTCGGGCAGCAGCAGCTGCAGGCCACGCATGCGCTGCGCGAACGCGAACAGGCCATCGAAACCATGCTGAAGCCGATCCAGGAGGCGCTCGGCCGCACGCAAGCGCAGATCGCGACGATCGAGAAGGATCGCCACGAGGCGTTCGGCGCCATGCGTCAGTACCTGGAGTCGGTGAACCAGAGCCAGTCCGCCCTGCAACGCGAGACGCGCAACCTGGTCAATGCGCTGCGCCGCCCGGAAGTCCGCGGCCAATGGGGTGAAATGTCGCTGCGACGGCTGGTCGAGCTCGCGGGCATGACGCCGCACTGCGATTTCACCGAGCAGGTGCACACCGCGAGCGAAGAAGGGGCGCTGCGTCCCGATCTCATTATTCACATGCCCGACGGGCGCGACCTGGTGGTGGACGTGAAGACGCCTCTCGGCGCGTATCTCGAAGCCGTGGACGCGACCTCTGATGAAGCGCGCGCGGGCGCGCTTCGCCGGCACGGCCAGCTGATCGCCGAACGCGTGCGGGCGCTCGCCGCCAAGTCCTACTGGGCGCAATTCACCAAGAGCCCGGACTTCGTGATCCTGTTCGTGCCCGGCGATCAGTTTCTCGCGGCCGCGCTCAACGAGAATCCGGGTCTCCTCGATGACGCGATCCGTCAGAGCGTGATCCTCGCGACTCCGACCAGCTTCATCGCGATGCTGAAGGCGATCGCCTACGGTTGGCGGCAACTGGCGCTGGCGCAGAATGCCGAGACCATCCGCGATCTCGGTGAGGATCTCTACCGGCGCCTGAGTGTGTTCGGCGCGCATCTCGGCCGCGTCGGCAAGAGCCTCGATTCGAGCGTCGAGGCCTATAACAGCGCGATTGGTTCGCTCGAACGCCAGGTGTTGCCCGCGGCACGCCGCTTCACCGATCTCGGCCTCAAGCCCGATCGGACGCTCGAGACCCTGGACCCGGTGGAAAAACTGGCCAGGACGCCGAGCAGCGATGCGCCCGATGTGGCGCCTGACGCCGGTTCATCCGATGAGCGCCATTGATCTCAAGGACTATCGTCCGGCGCCTCGAGAGTTGCGTGAACGCGTGATCCTCGTGACCGGCGCCGGCGACGGGATCGGCCGCGCTGTGGCCCTGGCGCTCGCCGCCCACGGCGCCACGGTGGTCCTCAGTGGTCGCACCGTGCGCAAGCTCGAAGCCGTGCACGATGAGATCCGCGCCGCGGGAGGCCCTCAGCCGAGCATCGCGCCGCTCAACCTGGAGCGCGCGCTGGCCAACGACTACGACGCGCTTGCGGCGGCGCTCGAGACGAACTACGGACGGCTCGACGGCTTGCTGCACAACGCCGCCATCCTGGGGCAGCTCAGCCCGATCGATCACTACGATGTGCCGACCTGGGTCCGGGTGCTGCACGTCAACGTGACCGCCGCGTTTGCGCTCACGCAGGTCTGTCTGCCGCTGCTGAGGAAGTCAGCGGATGCCAGCGTGCTCTTCACGTCCAGCAGCGTCGGACGGCGCGGCCGCGCGCTCTGGGGCGCGTACGCGGTTTCCAAGTTTGCGATCGAGGGTCTCACCCAAGTGCTCGCGGACGAGACTTCCGCGACGCAGATCCGCGTGAATGCGCTCAACCCGGTGCGTGCCCGTACCGCGATGCGCCTCGAGGCATACCCCGCCGAAGATCGCAGCGCCTTGCCGGAGCCCGGCTCGCTGGTCGGACCTTATCTCTACCTGCTTGGGCCGGCGAGCCGCGCAATCACCGGCCAGAGCCTGGATTGCTTCTGAAGTCTGGCTCAGGGCGCTCGACGTCGCGTCGGCCTCGAGCTGCGACGCGCCTGAGATGACGCGGCGCCGGCCTTCCGAGGCGGTCGCCCTCGCGTCCGCGCAGGTTTCTCCGTACGCCGTCCGGCCGGTTGCAGGCCCGCTGTTTCGTAGAGCTGCGCCTGCTCGGCCGGCGTCAGCGCGCGATGGCGCTCGCGTGCCAGGTCTCGGTCCATCCGCACCGGACCGAGACCGATGCGCATCAGCCGACTGAGCTCTACCCCCGAGGCCTCCAGCAGGCGATGCAGCTCACGTGCGCGGCCACCGAGAGTGGTGAACGTGTACCAGCGGTTGAATCCCTCTCCGCCCGCCGCCTCGATCGCCTCGACCTGGAGCGTCGTTTCGTCATCGACGATTCCCGCGCGCAGACGCGCAAGTTGCTCATCGTTGAGCGTCCCACGCACGCGCACGGAGAACACGGTGCGCAACGTCGCCACGCGGCGCATCAGGGCCTGCGCGAGATCGCCGTCGCTCGTCAGGAGCTCGAGCCCGCTGTCGTTGGGCGGCAGCGGACTCACCGGCACCCAGCGGCGACCAGCGCGCTTGGGAAGACGCTCGATCCACTGCTCGGACTCACCAGCAGCGGCTGACGGGAGAGAGCGGCCCGCGGAACGGTGGTAGATCACGACGCGCGTGTCCGACTCGGGCTCGCGCAGTCGCACCGCACGCCCGTCGAGTGTGATCCTGTCGCGGGGATGAATCTGTGCACCCAACGTCGCGGGCACACCATTGATGGCCAGGCGACCGGCCCGGATCCAGTCTTCTACCTGGCGACGCGATGCGACGCCGGCGCGCGCCAGCACCTTCTGGATGCGTTCACTCACGCGCTCTCGTCTGGACCGCGGGCCACGAGGCCGGGAGCCTGCGCTTCGTCCGGCTGTGCTTCCTCGCTGTCAACGTTCTCGTCCTCACCCGGCGCGGACAGATTCGTGTCCTCGGCCTGATCGCGCAGGTCCTCCGCCGGCACCTCGCCCACCTCGCCCGGCAACTCGAGCTGCACGCCCAGGTTGTCCATGTCGCGCAGTTCCGCGAGGCTCGGCAGCTCGTCGAGGCTCTTGAGACCGAAGTAGTCGAGAAACTCGCGCGTCGTGCCGAGGAGCTCCGGCCGGCCCGGCACCTCGCGGTGCCCTACCACGCGGATCCAATTGCGCTCGAACAGCGTGCGCACGATGTTGGGATTGACCGTAACGCCGCGGACCTCCTCGATCTCGGCGCGCGTGATCGGCTGGCGGTACGCGATCAGCGCCAGCGTTTCGAGCAGCGCGCGCGAATAGCGCTGCGGACGTTCCTGCCACAGGCGCGACACCGCCTCCGTCATGCTGGGGCGGATCTGCACGCGAAACCCGGTCGCCACTTCGCGCAGCTCGATACCTCGCTCGGCATAATCCGCCTGCAGCTCCGCGAGCGCTGCGCGGATCTCGTCGCTCTCCGGACGCTCGCGCTCATCGAATATTTCGGCCAGGTCGGCGATCGACAACGGCCGGCCCGCGGCCAGCAACGCCGCTTCGATGACATTCTTGAGGTAATGCTCTTGCATCAGCCCCTCCGCTAGTGGTCCGCGGTGGTGTTGTCCGCGACGATGCTCAGGTTCGGGATGCCACTGCCCGGGCGAACGTGGATCGGCGCATAAGCATCCGCCTGCACGATCTCCAGCAGCCCCTCGCGCGCCAGCTCCAGGATCGCGACGAAGGTCACCGTGACGCCCATGCGTCCCTCCTCCGGGCGAAACAGCTGGATGAACTCCACGAAGCTCGATTCCCTGAGAGACGCGAGGATCTCGGACATGCGCTGGCGCACGGACAGCCGCTCGCGCTGCACATGGTGATGCGCAAACATCGCCGAGCGCGCCAGCACTTCCTTGAACGCGACCAGCATCTCCTGCAACGTGATCTGCGGCGCGAGGCGCACCACCTTGCGCTCGGTCAACTCCGCCGTGGCGATCCACGCATCGCGCTCGAGCCGCGCCAGCGCGTCGATGTCCTCCGCGGCCTTCTTGAAGCGCTCGTATTCCTGCAGGCGTCGCACCAGCTCGGCGCGCGGGTCCTCCTCTTCTTCTTCTGCCGAGATCGAACGCGGCAGGAGCATCCGCGACTTGATCTCGGCCAGCATCGCGGCCATCAGCAGGTATTCGCCCGCGAGCTCGAGCTCGAGCTCCTGCATCAGCTCGATGTACTCCATGTACTGGCGCGTGATCTCGGCGATCGGGATGTCGAGGATGTCGAGGTTCTGGCGCCGGATCAGGTAGAGCAGCAGGTCGAGCGGCCCCTCGAAAGCTTCGAGGAACACTTCGAGCGCCTGCGGCGGGATGTACAGGTCCTTCGGTAACGCGGTGAGCGGCTCGCCCTCGATGACGGCGAACGGCATCTCGGCCTGTTCGGGGGGCGGCTCGACCGGCAGTGGAGCCTGCGGGTGGTTCTCGACGACTCTGAGGTCCGGTTTCATCTCGTCTCGCTGCTGTCAGCGGTAGTTGAGGGCCATCGCCTCGCGCACGTCGTTGAGCGTCTGGCGCGCGGCTTCGCGCGCCTTCTCACAACCCTCGTCAATGATGCCACGAACCAGGTCGGGATTGTCCTCGTATTCCTGGGCGCGCTTGCGGATCGCGGTGATCTCCTCCACCACTCTGTCGATCAGCGGCTTCTTGCACTCGAGACAACCGATGCCCGCTGAACGGCAGCCCTTCTGCACCCACTCCTTCGTCTCCTCGGAGGAGTAGATCTTGTGCAAGTCCCACACCGGGCATTTGTCGGGATCACCCGGATCGGTGCGCCGCACGCGCGCCGGATCGGTCGTCATCGCCTTGAGTTTCTTCGTCACCTCTTCGGGGTCTTCGCGCAGTCCGATGGTGTTGCCGTAGGACTTCGACATCTTGCGACCATCGAGCCCCGGCACCTTGGGCGACGTGGTGAGCAGCACCTGCGGTTCAGGCAGGATGGCGACGCCGGTGCCTTCGAGAAAACCGAGGAGCCGCTCGCGATCGGCGATGGTGAGACGGGCGTTCGACTCGACCAGGGCGCGCGCCTTTTCCAGGGCTTCGGCATCGCCCGCTTCCTGGAACTTGCGCCGCAGGTTCCGGTACAGCGTGCTGTTGCGGCCACCGAGGCTCTTGATCGCCTTCTCGGCCTTCTGCTCGAAATCCGGCTCGCGGCCGTACAGGTGGTTGAAGCGCCGGGCGATCTCGCGCGTGATCTCCACGTGCGCCACCTGGTCCTCGCCGACGGGCACGAACGCGGGCTTGTAGATCAGGATGTCGGCGCTCTGCAGCAGCGGGTAGCCGAGGAACCCGTAGGTGGTGAGATCCTGGTCCTTGAGCTGCTCCATCTGGTCCTTGTAGGTGGGCACGCGCTCGAGCCAGCCGAGCGGCGTGATCATCGACAGCAGCAGATGCAGCTCCGCATGCTCGGGCACGCGCGACTGCACGAAGAAAGTCGCGACTCCCGGGTTCAGCCCGGCACCCAGCCAGTCGATCACCACATCGCGAACGTTCTCCTCGATCTGCGAGGTGTCGGCGTAGCCCGTGGTGAGTGCGTGCCAGTCGGCCACGAAGAAGAAGCACTCGTACTGGTACTGCAGCTCGATCCAGTTGCGCAGCGCGCCGTGATAGTTGCCGAGGTGCAGGCGTCCCGTGGGGCGCATGCCGGAGACGACGCGCTTGTTGCCTGGTGCTCCCGCCAAGGCCACGCCTTCAGCCCGTCTCGATGCCGCTCAGCGCGGCAATCATTCGCTGAACCGCGGTCAGGAGCGGGGCCATCAGCGCGTTGAGGACACCGGCATACAGCAATGCGAACAGGATGAAGAAGCCGAACGGGTCGAGCCGGTCCAGCACCCGGGCGAAGCCCGGCGAGACAAAACTGCGCAGCACGCGACTGCCGTCGAGCGGCGGGATCGGCAGCATATTCAGGACGGCGAACAGCACGTTCACCAGTATGCCTGCCGAGCACATCGTGAGCAGCCACTGCGGCTCGCCCACGACTCCACGCAAGCGTTGCAGGCCTGCCAGCAGCAGGGCCCAGATCAGTGCCTGCACCAGGTTCGACGCCGGCCCGGCCGCGGCGACCTTCGCCATGTCGGTGCGCGGATGACGCAGGTTTTGCGGATTGATCGGCACGGGCCTGGCCCAGCCGATCACGGGGATGTTGAGCAGGAGCGCGAGGCTCGGAATCGCCACGGTGCCGATCGGATCGATGTGCTTGAGCGGGTTGAGCGTCAGTCGTCCCATGCGCTCCGCCGTGTTGTCGCCGTAATGACGCGCGACGAAGCCGTGCATCACCTCGTGCACGGTGAAGGCCAGCACTATCGGGATCGCCCAGATTGAAACTTCTACGAGAAAGTGGATCAGGTTTTCCGGCATAAACTGTTGTTTCGCCTAGATGTCCCAGGCGAGTTACGCCCTCGGGCTCGAGGCTGGGCGAGCGCCCGCGAGCCGGCGGCGATTATACGCGAGAAGCGCTGCCCGCCCCGGCGGAGCGCTCGAATGCCTCCACGATGCCGCGCCCGCGTCGCACGACGACCGGCGCTTCGCCGACGAGGTCGATCACCGTGGTCGGCTCGAGACCGCAATTGCCTCCATCGAGCACGACGTCCACTTGCTGCTCCAGGCGCTCACGGATCTCGAGCGCATCCGTCAGCGGCAACTCGTCACCAGGCAACAGCAAGGTTGAGCTCATGATCGGCTCGCCCAGCTCCTTCAGGAGCAAGCGCGGCACCGGGTGGTCGGGAACGCGGATCCCGATCGTGCGCCGCCGGGGATTCTGCAGGCGCTTGGGCGTCTCGCGCGTGGCGCGCAACAGGAACGTATAGGGCCCGGGCGTGAACTTGCGCAACAAGCGGTACTGGCTGTTGTCGATACGTGCGTAACGTGCGATCTCCGAGAGGTCGCGGCACACCAACGTGAAATGGTGGTCCTTGTCCGCCATGCGGATCCGGCGAATCCGCTCCATCGCCTCCTTGTCCCCGATGTGGCAGCCGAGGGCATAACAGGAGTCGGTCGGGTACACGATGACACCGCCGGCGCGAATGATCTCCGCGGCGCGCCGAATGAGCCGCAGTTGCGGGTTCAGGGGGTGAATCTCGAACAACTGACTCATCCTGCTATGATACGCGGCCTTTCGGCGGCCCCCCGGGGCGGCAACACCTGAGATTCATGCACCTCCTGATCGACTTCCTCCCCCTGGTCGCCTTCCTCGTGGCCTACGTGCTGGGTGGGATCTACGTGGCGACGGCGGCGCTGATGGTGGGGTGCGCGCTGCAGATCGGCGTGCACTGGTGGCGCACGCGCACCGTCAAGCCGATCCATGGCATCACGGCCGTACTTGCGCTCATCTTCGGCACGGCCACGCTCCTGCTCCACGACCCGCGCTTCATCCAGTGGAAGGTGTCCGTGCTGATGTGGCTGCTCGCGCTCGCATTCCTGGGAAGCCAGTTCATCGGACGTCAGCCGTTCGCGCAACGATTGCTGGAGAGCAGCCTCGCCGAGCAACTGGGGCCGGTGAGCGCGCGCCGCTGGATCTGGATCAATGTCGCGTGGGTGTTGTTTTTTCTGGCCGTCGGTGCGCTCAACCTCTACATCGCGCGCACGTTCCCCGATCGCTGGCCGTACTTCAAAGGACTCGGAGTCCCGGGCCTGAGCGTGTTGTTCATGTTCGCGCAGCTGCTGTGGTTGCCACTGCGCGCCCCCGATGAGAGCCCGCGGCTCGATGAGCCGAAGAGCTGATGGCGGATCGCACGTGAATACCACGAACCGGTTGGAGCGCATCCGCGCGCGTCTCGAAACGGCCTTGGCGCCCGCCGAGCTGCACGTGGAGGATCAAAGCCACCTGCATGCAGGTCACGCCGGCGCCCGCAGCGGTCGCGGTCACTTTCGAGTGCGCATCGTCGCGTCCGCATTCGAGGGACACAATCCGCTGCAGCGGCATCGACTGGTGTACCAGGCGCTCGAGGAGATGATGCTGAACGACATTCACGCACTGAGCATCGAGGCCTTCGCGCCCACAGAGACCGCGCGCCGCGCGGGTTGAGCGCCTGCAGAACACAGCCACCGCATTTCAAACGCTATCCATCCACTCGAGGCACCCATGAAGAAGTTCCTGACCTTGTTACTCGCACTCAGCCTGACCGCGCTCGCCGCGTGCCAGCAGAAGGCGGCGGCACCGGCCGCGGCGACCACCACCGGCACGCCGGTGGCGCTCGTCAACGGCAAGCCGATCTCGTCCGAGACCTTCGACTTCTACGTGAAGAATCGCGCCAACAAGGCGACCGCGGATCTCACCGCGGAGCAGAAGCAGCAGTTGCTCGATGAGCTGATCCGCGTCGAGCTCACCGCGCAGCAGGCCGTCAAGGAGGGCCTGGACAAGCAGTCCGACGTCATCGATCGGCTCGACCTGACGCGCCAGAACGTGCTCGCTGACGCCGTCGTGCAGAACTACATGAAGGGCAAGACGCCGACCGAGCAGGAACTGCGCGCGGAGTACGAAACGCAGGTGGCGGCGATGTCCAAGACCGAGTACAAGGCGCGCCACATCCTGGTCGCTACCGAGCCTTACGCGCAGGCGATCATCGAGAAGCTCCACAAGGGTGCGGACTTCGCCGAGATCGCACGCAAGGAATCCATGGACAATTCCAAGAACGAGGGCGGGGAGCTCGGCTGGTTCAAGCCGCAGGGCATGGTGCCGCAGTTTGCCGACGCGGTCGCCGCCCTGAAGAAGGGGGAGATCACCGCGAAGCCGGTGCAGACTCAGTACGGCTGGCATGTGATCCAGCTGGAAGACACGCGTGAGGTTGTACCGCCCGACTTCGAGCAGGCCAAGGAGCAGCTCGGCCGCATCGTGCAGCAGAAAAAGCTGCAGGCCTACATCGACGAGCTGAAGAAGACCGCGACGATCGAAAAGAAGATCTGAGGTCGCTGTCGTGAACCTGAGCCCGTCGCCCCCGCGGGTCGACGGGCTCTGCATTTTCCCGATCCCTTCAGTCCGCCTGGACGTCGAGAAGCTTCTGGAATTGCTCCTCGTCGAGAACAGTGATGCCCAGATCAGAGGCCTTCTTGAGCTTCGACCCGGCTTCGGCTCCGGCGACGACGTAGTCGGTCTTCTTCGAGACGCTGCCGCTCACTTTGCCGCCGCGGCCCAGGATCAGATGCTGGGCTTCCTCGCGGGTCATCCGGGCCAGCGTCCCGGTCAGCACAAACGTCTTGCCCACAAAAGGCCCCTCCGCCGGACGCGCGCGCGCTACGGCAGGCCACTGAACAGCACCGCGCTTCGGGTCGACCAGTGCTTCGATCACCTGCCGGTTGTGCGGTTCGTGAAAGAACCGGTACACGCTGGCCGCGATGATTGGGCCGATGTCCGGCACCTCTTCGATCTGCTCCGCGCTCGCATTGCCTAGCGGCTCGAGCGCACCGAAATGCTGTGCAAGCGCGCGTGCCGTGGCTTCGCCGACGTCCGGAATCCCGAGTGCCAGCAGGAAGCGTGGAAACGTCGTGTTGCGGCTGCGCTCGAGGGCGTGCACCAGGTTCTGCGCGGACTTCTCACCCATGCGCTCGAGATCCGCGAGCCGTGCCGCCGTCAGGTCATAGAGATCCGCGGACGTCCTGACGACGTCGGCATCGACCAGCTGGTCGATCAGCTTGGTGCCCAGGCCCTCGATGTCCATCGCATGACGCGACGCGAAGTGCCGCAGCGCCTCCTTGCGCTGTGCCGGACAGAAGAGTCCGCCCGTACATCTCGCGACCGCCTGATCGGGCAGGCGCTCCACGGCTGAGTTGCAGATCGGGCAGCGCTTCGGCAGCTGCACCACCCGGGCATTCTTCGGGCGGCGCTCGAGCACGACCTTCACGATCTCCGGAATCACGTCGCCCGCGCGCCGGATGACCACCGTGTCGCCGATGCGCACATCCTTGCGCTCGACTTCATCCATGTTGTGCAGCGTCGCATTGCTCACGGTGACGCCCCCGACGAACACCGGCTCGAGTTTGGCGACGGGCGTCAACGCGCCGGTGCGCCCGACATTGAATTCCACCTCGCGCACCACCGTGGTCTCTTCCTCGGCGGGGAACTTGTGAGCGATCGCCCAGCGCGGTGCGCGCGAGACGAACCCGAGGCGCCTCTGGGACGTCATGTCGTCGACCTTGTAGACGACGCCGTCGATCTGGTAGCGGAGCTGATTGCGGCGCGCGCCGATACTCGCGTAATACTCGAGGCAGCCTTCGACACCGTGCACCAGTCGTGCCTCACCCGAGGTCTTGAGACCCCAGCGGCGCAGCGTCTGCAACAGCTCGTGCTGCCGGTTCGGCAGCACGCCCCCCTCGCTGAACCCCACCGCATAGAAAAAGATGTCGAGTGGGCGTTGTGCGGTCAGTCGCGGATCGAGCTGGCGGAGGCTCCCCGCGGCTGCGTTGCGTGGGTTGACGAAGGTCTTCTCACCGCGTGCCAGCGCCTCGGCGTTGAAGCGTTTGAAGCCTTCGAAGGGGAAGAATACTTCGCCGCGCACCTCGAAAAGACGCGGGACACCCTCGCCCTGCAGGCGCAGCGGCACCGCACGAATCGCCTTGAGGTTGGCACTGACATCCTCTCCCCGCGTTCCATCTCCGCGAGTCGCCCCCTGGACGAACTCGCCGTCCTGGTAGGTCAGGCTCACTGCCAGTCCATCCAGCTTCGGCTCCGCCGTGTAGTCCACGGTGCTCGTCCCCGGCAGACGCTCGCGCACCCTGCGGTCGAAGTCGCGCACCTCCTCCTCGGTGAACGCGTTGTCGAGCGACAGCATCGGCACGCGGTGCTCGACCTCGCCGAACTCGGCGACCGGCGCTGTGCCGACGCGTTGCGTCGGCGAGCGCGGGTCGACGAGCTCCGGGAAGCGCTGCTCGAGCGCTTGCAGCTCGCGCAGCAGGCGATCGTATTCGGCGTCGGAAACCTCGGGGTCGTCGAGCGCGTAGTAGCGGTAATTGTGATGCTCGATCGCGGCGCGCAACTGCGCCGCGCGCTCGCGGGCCTCGGAAGGTGCGGACATCGGCGGGCCTCAGCCTGGAGGAGGTCCTGCAGATTGCGTGCGTGCCTGCCACGCGGCGACGTCAGCGCGCAGGTCGCTCAGGCGCTGAACATTGAGTGCGGCACCGCGTTCGTCCTGGAGCACGCCGTGGAGTTTTTCCGCCAGGTGTTTGCCCGCGCCGATCATCTCCTCCACCAACGCCGCAGCATCCAGGGGCCCCGGCAGAACCGCAAACAGCGTCACGCCCGGAAAGCGTCGGCCGTCGATGCGCTCGAGATCGAAGGTCCCGGGCTCGACCAGGCTGGCCACGCTGAACACCGTGGCACCCTCAGCGGTGGTGCGATGGAAGATCGAGAACTTGCCGTGGTGCAGCCCGGCGCCCTGCAGCGCTTCGACCAGCTGACGCCCTTCGAAACGCTCCAGGGGCGGTGCGGCCAGACGCAGCGTGATGATCTTCTCTTCCGGAGGTTCGATGCGCCGCGGCTCGGGCCGCACGATCTCGGTGTCGCCCAGGATCGGCTCGATGCGCGCCAGCGCCTCGGTCAGCACCGGGATGGTGTCGCCCGGATCGATCATGGGTTCGGATGCAGGCTCGGGAGGGGCTTCGGCAGGCGGCGGCTCCGGCATCGGCTCCGGCGGTGGCGCGAAGGTCGGCTCAACGAGACGGTCGGGAAGTCGGCGGTGCTCCGAGCCTGACGCCTGGTGCTGGCGACGCGTTTCCCACCACCACAGCCCGATCCAGAACAGGACTCCGAGGCCGAGCAGAATCCAGCGCAGTTCTGGCATGGCAACCCGCGGCTACATGGCCGCCATGCGCATGGCCTCGTCGACGTCCACCGCCACGAGGCGCGACACGCCCGGTTCGCTCATGGTCACGCCGATGAGCTGCGACGCCAGCTCCATGGTCGTCTTGTTGTGCGTGATGAACAGGAACTGCACGCGTTGCGACATCTCGCGCACGATGTCGCAGAACCGCCCGACGTTGTGGTCGTCGAGCGGCGCATCGACCTCGTCGAGGAGGCAGAACGGCGCGGGGTTGAGATCGAAGATGGAGAACACCAGCGCGACGGCGGTCAGGGCCTTTTCGCCGCCCGACAGCAGGTGGATGGTGCTGTTGCGCTTGCCCGGTGGACGTGCCATCACAGCCACGCCGGCGCTCAGCACGTCCTCGCCGGTCATCTCGAGATACGCATGCCCGCCGCCGAACAGCCGCGGAAACTTTTCCTTGAGGCCGGCGTTCACGCGATCGAAGGTGTCCTGGAAGCGTTGCCGGGTCTCCTTGTCGATGCGGCGGATCGCGTTCTCGAGCGTAGCCAGCGCCTCGGTGAGATCGGTGAACTGGCGATCCAGATACTCCTTGCGCTCGGATTGCTCCTTGAATTCGTCGATCGCCGCCAGGTTGACCGACCCGAGACGCACGATGCGATCGGTGGTCTCCGCCAGGTTCTGCTCCCATGCCGCAATCGTCGCTTCGGCCGTCAGCGCACCGAGCACCGTTTCGAGATCGAAGTGTGTCGCTGCGAACTGCTCGGCGAGTGACTCGCGCCGCACGCGGATCTCCTGTGCGGCGAGCCGCGCCTGCTCCATGGTGCCACGCACTTCGTCGACGCGCGTTTCGCAGCCGACCCGCTGCTCTTCCAGCCCCCGCAACCCCGACTCGGCAGCCTCCAGGGACTCTCGCGCGGTGCGCAGCTCTCCTTCCACCGTGAGCTTGCGCGAGAGCGCCTGCTCGAGCGAGCGCTCCATGTCCGCGAGTGGGGTGACCGCGCCGCGAATCTGCGCGTCGAGCTCCTCGCGTCGCGCTTTGAGTTGCGCCAGTTGCGTGCGCATGCGCTCGAGCGCCGATAGCGTGGCACTTTGCGCCGCGCGGCGTGATTCGAGCTGAATCTCCACCTCGCGCGCATGCGCGCGTTCCTGCTCCGCCTGCCCGCGAGCCTGCTCGAGGTCGGTGCGCAGCCGTTCGCGCTCCGCCGCAAGGTCGGGGCGCCGCTCATCCAGCACTCGCAGCGCCGCCTCCGCCTGCCCGAGCCGCGTGCGCGCGGCCTGCATACCGGCTTCGGCCTCGCGGACCTGCAGCTCGAGTGTCGTCCGCTCCTTGAGCAGCCCTTCGAGGCGTGCAGCGGTCTCGCTGACGCGTTCACGTGATGCATCGAGCTGGGCGCTGAGGCCCGATTGCTCGGCGTGGCGCCGATTCACATCCGCCTGCAGGTTCTCGCGACGCGCCTCGAGGTCAGTGGCGCGTGCCCGCGCTTGGGCGAGCGAGCCCTCCAGCGTGCGAACCGCCTGTTCGGCTTGCGCCACCTCGGTCCGCAAGCCCTCCATCTCCTCCTCACGCTCCAGGACACCGGCGTGCGTGTCGCGATCCCGGCTCACGCGCAGCCAATGCTCGCCGATCCAGATCCCGTCGCGGGTGATGATCGATTCCCCGGGGTGCAGAAACGCGCGACGCACCAGCGCCGCAGCCAGGTTGTCGACGGCATAGACATGGCCCAGCAGTGTCTGCAGCGCTGCGGGACCCTCCACCTTGGCGAGCAGGCTTTGCGCCGGCAGTTCGCCGCGCGCGCCGCTCTGCCCCAGCAGGAAGGTCACCTGCCCGGATTCGAGCTGGTCGAGAACCGCGGTCACGGCATCGAAGCCGTCGACGCACACAGCTTCGAGGTACCCGCCGAGGACCGTCTCGACGGCGCGCTCCCAGCCTTTCTGCACGCGGATCTTCTGCGCTAGGCGCGGCCGATCGGCGAGCGAGTGCGACCCGAGCCACTCCATAACCCGGCCCTGGGCTTGCCCCAGCGCGGCCTGTTGCAGGGCTTCGAGGGAGACCAGACGCCCGTGTAACGCCTGGCTATGCGAACGCGCCTCGTCCAGGCGGGCCACGACCTGCGTTTCCAGCTCGCGCGCGGCCTGCATCCCTTGCAGTGCCGTCTCGAGCTCCTGGCGTGCCATCTCGCCCGCCTGGCGCGCCACCAGCTCGCGATCGCTCAACAATTCAAGCTGAACTGCGGTCTCACTCTTCTCGAGCGGGCCGCGCTCGGCCTGCACGCGATCGAGCTGACCGCGCAGATGGCGTAGCCGATTCTCGATTTCTTCAATGCGTGCGCGCTCGACTTGTGCGCCCTGTTCGGCCGTTCCGGCCTCGCGGGTGTGCTCTTCCCAGCGTGACTGCCACGCCTGCATCGTGGCTTCGAGGCTTTGCAGTTGCTGCGCAGAGGCGCGTTCGCGTTCGTGAGCCAGCGCGTGGCGCGGCTCGAGATCGCGCAAGGCCGAGAGCAGTTCGTGCGCCTGCGCCTCGTCGCGTTGCAGCTGCCCGGCGAGCTCGGTGCTGCCGCTTTCTGTCTGCTCCAGGTCCGTGCGCTGGCGCTGGCGCAGCTCACGCGCATGCTGGATCGACTGTTCGAGGCGCGTGGCATCGGCGCCCAGCTGGTAGTAGCTCGCCTGCACTGCATTCAGGCGATCGTTCTGCTCGGCCTGGTGTGAGCGCGATTTTTCGATCGCGGCCTCGATGGCCCGCAGGTCCGCAATGGCGGCCTGCATGCCGACCTCCCGCTCGCGGGTCGCCTGCTCGCGATTCGCCGCCTCGGCCTCGAGGTCGCGCAGCTTCAGGGCGAGCACTTCGGCCCCGAGCTTGCGCTCCTCCTCCTTGAGCACCTGGTAGCGACGTGCGGTCGCGGCCTGGCGCTGCAGGTGCCGGATCTGCTTTTCCACTTCTTCCCGCAGGTCGTTCAGTCGCTCGAGGTTTTCGCGCGTGTGCGCGATGCGATTCTCGGTCTCGCGGCGCCGCTCCTTGTACTTCGAAATACCGGCGGCCTCCTCGAGAAACGCCCGCAGGTCTTCAGGCTTGGCCTCGATGAGGCGGGAGATCATGCCTTGCTCGATGATCGCGTAACTGCGCGAGCCGAGCCCGGTGCCGAGGAACAGCGCCGTGATGTCCTTACGCCGGCAGCGCGCCCCGTTGATCAGGTAGACCGACGTTCCGTCACGCGACACGACTCGCTTGAGCGAGACCTCCGCGTAGTTCGCGTACTGTCCGCCGATGGCCCCGTCCGCGTTGTCGAAGACCAGCTCGATCGAGGCGGTGCCGACCGGCTTGCGCGCACTCGAGCCGTTGAAGATCACGTCGGCCATCGAGTCGCCGCGCAGGCGCGTGGCCGAGATCTCACCCATCACCCAGCGCACGGCATCGATGACGTTCGATTTGCCGCAGCCGTTCGGGCCGATGATGCCCGTGAGATTGGAGGGAAAGTGGATCGAGGTGGGGTCGACGAAGGATTTGAAGCCGGCGAGCTTGATTCGGGTTAGCCGCATGATGTCCCTGGGCTGACTCCGCAGGCGTGGTTCATGTTGGCGGCGTAGTGTAAAGTAAATTCACTGTTGGTTCGATACGTTGCAGGCACTTCATGAGCGCACCGGCGAGCCGTGCGCGTCCGAGCACGGCGCTCGAGACCTTCCCCAATCCCGAGCGCGAGCGTGACTACACGATCCGGATGACCATCCCGGAGTTCACGTGCCTGTGCCCGCGCACCGGGCAGCCGGATTTCGCGACGCTCGAGATCGAATACGTGCCCGACGCGACCTGCGTCGAGCTCAAGGCGCTCAAGCTCTACATCTGGTCGTTCCGCGACCGCGGCGCGTTTCACGAAGCGGTGACGAACGAGATCCTCGATCACCTGGTGGCCGCGGTGGCCCCGCGCTTCATGCGCATCACGGCGCGATTCAACGTGCGCGGCGGCATCTACACCAACGTGATCGCTGAGCATCGCAAGCCCGGCTGGCAGGCCGCCCTGCCCGTCAGCCTCCCGTAGAGCAGTCCGGTCGGGTCGTCGGCTGGGAGAGTAAGAGCAGTCCGGCTGAGGTCGTCGGCTGGGTGTGCCCGGATGACCTCGGCGTCCCGACACGAATGA